>JBGSJV010000174.1:0-25035 GCA_041741535.1 Pirellulaceae bacterium | reverse complement strand
CGCAGTTCGGCTTTGCCATCCGTGGGAATTTCCAAACGCTCGCATTGCCGCTTTGTGGCTCAGCGATTCGGCGGCTCAGGCCTGGAGTCTCGGCAGATTCGACGATAGCGGTTCTCGGATTTACCAAGCTCGGACTCTCCCAAATCGGGAATTTATTTCCAGGCAATTCCTAAGCGGTGGCTCGCGCACACCGGCTAGGGTTGTTTCGGCCCGTTCGGGTCTGTTTTCGCGTTGGGAAATCCTTCACGGCGTAGGGATGAGGGGGTTGAGCTTCCGGATGAGGTCGAGCTTGGGGTTTATGTTTTGGATTGCCTGCTGTCCAGGATCGAATTGCGGGAATGAATATTGACCAAGATCCGCAATGTTCTAAATCGCCGCACTTGCATGACGGGCAGTAGGCCGGCGGGTTATAATCATTGAATGAGCGGGCAGAGCCCCGATGCTTGGAGGAGACTACCGTGCGCTCGTTGCAGACGCTGTTATTGGCTACTGACTTTGGCCCGGCCACCCATTCTTTGATGTTGATCACCGCACGATTGGCCCGCGTGTTTGGTTCGCGAGTCGTACCGCTGCATGTGGTGGACGTGCATTCGGATTCGGTGTTGGTCGATTATTATCGACGTCAGATTGGTCAACGCCTGATGGACCCATTGGTAACTGCGTTTGCGGATGAAGCGGTCGAGGTCGCTCACCCGGTCGTTCTGACAGGTTCGGTGGTCGATCAGATCCTGCGCAAGGCCGACGAGATCGAAGCCGACATGATCATCCTGGGTGCTGGCCATCCCGACGACGATGGTACAGTCTCGTCGGGGCCCAACGTCGAGGCCGTGATGCAGCGGGCCCACCAACCGGTGCTCGTGATCCGACCGGAGACACCGCTGGCGCTGCAAAAAATTCTTTGTCCTTTTGATGGTTCGGAGACATCGCTGCGTGGGCTCAAGAACGCCATTCGTTTGGCGCAAGCCTTTCAAGCCCAGCTTCAAGTGCTCTCGGTGGTCCCGCAAGTGAATTGGATAACGGCAGCGGCCGAGGTTGGCTCGTTCTCGAACGTCCATGAGCAATACTCGCAGCAATGGGAAGAAAGTTTCCATGCGGCGCTTCGTAAAACAGACTTCGGCGGTGTGAATTGGAGTTCCGAAGTTCGTACTGGCTCGGCGTCGCAGGAAATCCTGGCGGCTGCCACGGCAATGGCCGCGGATTTGATCGTCATGGGAGCGACGGGAAAGTCGGGCGTGACGCGGATGTTGTTGGGAAGTACCACGCGCCGAGTGTTGCGGAAGTTGCCATGTTCGTTGTTGGTGGTGCATGACGAAGACGCGTTGCAAGAAGAGATGCACGCAGACGACGTGAAGGTGAACCAGTTGGCATATGCGGCAGCGATGTCGTTGTTGGCGGAGCAATCGTATGAAGCGGCGCTGCGGAAGTTTGATCGAGTCTTGGCCCGCAACCCATTTCACATCGGGGCCTTGGAGGGCAAAGCCCAAGCCTGCGAAGCCTTAGGCCAAACCACCCGCGCCACCCGCTGCCACCACCGAGCGCAAATCTTGCGGCAGGAAAACGGATGATCAATCGCTGAACTCCAACGGGCGTCCAAGGCCCATGTTGTGTTTGACCGTCCGTATTCCAACAAACCCGGCAAATGATTCGTTCCCTTGCTTGGGTCGGTGGGGCGACAGGTCGTGCGATGGGTCCGGCTTAATGTAGGCCCCAGTTGTCATGCATCCAGCGCGGGGGGTCAATCGGCATCGTTCTTGTTCGGAAAGCTGGGTGGTCGACAATATCGTGCAAGAGACCTCGCTCCTGCAGTGAACGGTAGAGTTGTTTCAGCGCACTCTCGAGCGGGTAATCCTCTGCTTGACCATCCAAATTCGTTACCGTAACTTTCGGCTCGCGGTTCGCGAGTTCGAATAACAACTCACCTAAAGTTTCGACAGCCAGTTTGAATGTGTCTGGCATGAGCGTGTCTTTGGGTTTGATGTCTTGGCGATAATCCAACGCGTGAGGATGGAGACTCTGACCATAAGTCGACAGCCAGTGATTCGCGTCAAAAAAGTACTTAAGCGCTCGGAATTGCCGAAATCGATCGGAACCGGAAATACGAATCAAGGCTGTGAAACACTCGTGCAGGCCTAAATCCGGTGGTTCTTTCCGAAAAGCCAGCGATTCACTGGCGGTGTTCTTCAATGGCGTCAAGGCTGAAAACGCTCGCACTTTGAGTGTGTGATAACGACACCACCACAAACTACTTTGGGAAGTGCCACTCAGACCGGCCGATGCCTGCTCCAATAAAGACCACGCCTCATCCAACGTACCCGAATACAGACGGAGTAGGTTTTCCTGCAGCTTGTGCTTCCATCGATCACCACCCTTTTCCGGACGCAAAAACGTTTTCATCGTCATCAATCGAGGAATTCCTGACTTGCGGAAGCACTCGGCGATCTTGGGAGGGACAAAGACCACGTTCAACTTTTTTCCAGTTGGATCACGTAACGCACGCCCCACGTGGCTTTCAGTCCATCCTTCGTGCATCGAATCTCCGTTGAATAGGCGAATCGTGGTATGCTCGCCAAAATGTCGCTGCAACATCTCACTCTTGAGAACACCATGTGCCTGTAGTTCTAAAGTGATGTCCGGTTGCGATGACTTTTCGACGAGGAACATTCGAATCCAGTAACATTCCGTCAACCGAACCTCGGCCCGGCGTAGGTTCACGATGGCAAAATCGGCTGCCGATGCGCCTGGCGTTTTTGACAACAGGGCCTGGGCCTCATTCAAGTGTCGATTTGCTTCGAAGAAGCGACCAAGATTGGCCAAAGAAATCGCGTAAAGCGAGTGCAATTTGACCAAACTTTGCAAATGAAATTCTAAGTGAGAAAACGGAAGGTGCCGACACAAATCAAGTCCCAAATTACTCGCTCGTGCCGATTTTACCCAGCGATCAAACGAGATTTCCCCCGTAGCATGGTACTGCAACTTGGCCCGGCGCAAGAACACATAACTTGTTTCGGCCAACAACCAAATCATGTTCGATAGAGTCTGCCGATTTCCCGCGTAGTGCATTTTCCACGTGGATTTTGCTGCGATGGCACCAAACTCGTCGTTCAAATGCGTCAAGGCATCGAAGATATTTAACTGCGGCGTTATGCTCCCAAACTGTGCCTTGATCTCTTTTTCGAACAGATCCTTCTTGCTACAAATCACCTCCCAACTACTTGAGAGGTACGGGAAATCGCCAGCGGGGCGAATGCTGGACGGTGAATCCTGCGACATCAACGACAATTCCGTTTCCGCTTTACCTTCCCGTTTCTTGCCACCACCCTCGGTCGTAAACGAATCACAAACGACTTTCATCGTCTTGATTAGCAACTTCTGAGCCCGACGCATACGTCCTCGAAACTGATAGTCGCGATCTTCGTTGGTTGCGGCCAGCAATCGAGAGATCTTTCGGCGAGCCTCCGAGAGTTGATGGTGGACCGTCTTGCGATGGGTCGCGTCCAGCCACGAGGCGTCGATGGAACTGGCCTGCCAAACCTTGAGCGACGGTTTCGCCAAGAGCAACGTTTTCGCCGCTTCCTGCAGCGACGATTCAAGAATGAGACCTTGATAAGTTGCCAATGAACGAACGGCACGATTCTGAGTGGTGGTACGATGTTGCAACCAGTCCTTTAAATGATTGGCATAGGACTTGGGCGCTGCAAATGGCGAGAAAATGCCCGCCATGATTCGATGGTGGACGGCCTCGATTACGGGGGTTAGATGTCCGCTGGAACAAAACGCCTTAAAATACCAGTCGCCGATCCAAAAATGCAGCCGAGCGCGGCATCCGACCATGGACCGGCGGATATGTTTTGGAGAGCCGTTCTGATTTTGGTATTCCGACTCCACCTCGATCGACTCCAGGATGCAGCGTAGCGCGAGGCGAATATCGCGCCGCATCCACATCGAACCGCCGGGTTTGTCGAGGAAAACTGCGGCGCGACGTAGACTGCTGATCCATTCGGCGGACTCTTCCGATCGGAGGAAGTCGTTGTCGATCGCGCTTTGATTGAATCGGAATGGGCATTGAAACGTCGCTTCCGAACTGAGCGCGGCTGGATGTCTGGAATGACGGAATAGTGTAATCGCGTACAGGAACAAGAGTCGACGTTCCAAGCGGATCAGGTCTTTACGCCCCAATGACCTCAGGTCGCCGCCACGGACTCGAATGATTTTGAAGTTGGGATCGCGGGCGCTGCCATCCGAATTGCCGAACGATATCTTGAATAGAGGTCCAACTGCGGCGCGCAACATGTCCGCAAATACCGAGTAGGTGGCCTCCGACGGCAACGTGGTTGGTCCATCCTTTTGTTCAGCCTCGTTCTCGGTCGTCGCCGCACGGCTAGTGTTGGCAGACGCTGCGGAACCTAAGTCCGCAGCAAAGGGTTGCGCAGACTTGGACCCTTCGTCGATAGTTTGCGATTGGCCTTGGGTCAATCGTTCGATCCACTGGACCATGGGATCACAAGGCCAACCAAAGTCGATTGTCTGTATGGAATTGGGATCGCGATCCAAGTTCTTGAGCGGTATTTCCGGGTTGCGATTTGTCCGGCTGTCATCGTCGTCCAAGGAAATGTCGAAAGTTCGCAACCGTTTGTGGTTACTGCGCGGCTTCAACAAGGGAAAGTATATGACTTTGATCCCGCACTTAGCCAGTGCCTCAATAAACAAATGCAAGCAATAAAACGATGGCGAGCTGTCCGACCAAATCGATGGGACCAAGCCGGAACATGTCCCGTAGGAATCTCGTCCATACAACATGACCACCAAATTGCTGGCGGTGACCCGATACTCGACCAGCACGTTGTTGATCATTCGCGTGATTTTTAACACCGTCTGTTTGCATTTGTCTACGTCGGGCAACTTCGCCGTTGGGCCGTGTGGGAAGATCGTATCTGCGATCGCCTCATCAAGTGGATGCAAAGACACATGACGGTTTTGGAACTGCCCGAGGCGCAACGCTAGCCCGCGGAAGAAGTCCCGGATCAGGGCATCCACATCCATGTAGTCTTGTGTCTCCATCCAGAAGACTTTTTTCCACAAGGCACTGGTGGCGTGTTCGACCGCGATGGCACTCGCGCGAACGACTCCACCTGCCGAGTCAACGACAAATGCCGGAAGTTTCACGTCGGACTCAAGAGTCATTTGCGAACGATACCAGGGCTGCCATGGGCTGACCCTGGGTTTATGTGGTCGAGTATTGTCCGTTGCCGTCGCAAATTCGAGCTTGGAGGTGTTTCCACTGATGAGGTCGATCAGGACTTTTTGAAGTTCCCAAACGATCGTGTCGCGAGCCAGTGCCCGGACGTCACCAGCCGAACCGACAAACCCGAGCAATACTCGGGCTGCCTCCATGAGGTCGCCGGTTTGACGCGCGCACTCGGATGTTCGCTCGATCAATCCTTCGTCCGAATCGTATTTTCGCAGCCGGGTCGGGGGCACGTTGTGTGAAAACTCGTAGACCAATCCTCCGGGCGGTAGAGACAAGACGATTCGTTGATACAATTCGTAGAGTAACAAGTCGGGTCGCGATGATTTTGTAATCCGAATTCTGCCGGTGTATTCGGGCGCACTAAACAGCTTGCGCACATTTTCGACGTCGCCCATGGTAAAGCAAACCCAGTAGACGATCGGCTGGTCCGGCGCGGTTTCCAACCAATGTTTGATCATTTGCACGCAGCGATTGTCCGAGCCCGAGTAACCCACGACCAGTAGCCGCTTGCTGTGTGGGCTACTGTTTCCAAAGTTATGTCCGCCACCGCAGGTCAGGTATTCCGCAAAGGTGCGCAAGTCTTCGATCGACGGTTCGTCATCAAGACTGAGATCGGCTCGCGTATCGTGGGCCTCGCCGTGCAACTTCACAACACTATCAACCTCCGCAACGGTTGCGGCGGGTGGCAACGATCCCAGTGTCGTTACCGGCAGGACGCGAATTGCCAAAGACAGGGCGCGATAGGCGTCTTCAATCAACGTGTCGAAATTGGTTGTCAGGAGTGTTTGGATTCGCAAAGGCCCGGCCAGATGAGCCAACATCTTGTGACCGAGGTTTGGCTTGCGATCGCGAGTGATTGTGGTATTAAACGAATCAATTACCGAAGTATCGCGCTGGGTTTCATATACCAAGCGAGTGCCATCACGAGTCTCTTTGACGGATACCGATGCCAAAAACGACAGGGTCTCGCGCCAGTCATGCAGCGAGCGAATGCCCATCTCTTCGATTCGTTGATGATACGACTTGTGGGGACTGGGAACCATCTCGTCAATGGCGAATGAACCGGGATAAATATTCGGTCGATGGGCTCCTTTTGCTAAAAAATCAATGAAGTAACGCGCCTTGTTGTCGGTCCGTTCCGCTTCACTGGAACGAAGGATGTTGGGGATTGCGGGTTGGCTTAGGACCGAGACGAGTTCTTGTGCCGGTGATTGGCGAACATGAAAGCCAAGCGTCTTGATCCGTTTGGGCTCGCCCGCATCGTATGCGACATCAAGTTGCAGCCGTTCGCACAGATGAACAAAACGCTTCAGGATCCATTCACGAGCGAGGTCCACTTCGTCTTTGGTTGGCAGAGGTGGCCAACCTTTCTTGGCGATATTCCAACGATGGGGTTCGTTCTCACCATGGGTCTTTGGTCTTTGGTTTGGATCGGCCAGAACCAAATAAGTTGTAAAGGCGAGGTAGTTGGTGAACTCCACGCCCATAATAATGCCAGAAGGACTGGAAAGGCCACTGCCAACAAACGGAATAAAACTGTATCCCAGATCTGCGTCCTGAACGATCTTGCTAATGAACTCAGAATTTTCATGAACAAACAACATGAATTCTGCTCGCAAATTTGATAGGTAGGAAATATTGGCTAAACGGACAGTGCTTCGAGTTTAGCCAGCAGGAATTCGTATTTCAACTATTTTTTAGTAAATTGCGACTCACTGATAATTTGAGCCTGGGCAGTGACGTGCAGGGAGTGTATTTCGTTGGGTCGTCGGATCTTCGCTCAACACTTCCAGCCAGTTTGAATGGACTGAAACGGTATATTATTGATCGTGTTGACTGCCCCAACGTTCGATCAAGCGAGGACTCGATCGAAGCCAAGGCGATTGGACGCCATTTTGATTTCGAGGTCGATCCATGAATGAGAACGTTTTCCGAGTCTTTGCCGGTGTGATCTTGGTGACAAGCATGGCCATTTCGTGTTATTTCCGGCTCCAAGCCGATAAGGCCGCTGGCGAAAAACTCTCGCGCGCGGCGGACGGGAAAACCTTGATGCGGATCATCCGCTACGGTGGTTTGGTTTTATGGTTGAGTCCATTTGTGTACTTGATCAACCCTGCGTGGATGGCTTGGTCCAAAATCGGACTGCCGGTCGCCGTGCGTTGGTTGGGAGCCGCAATGGGTGTGATCTGTGTGGCGGGCCTCTATTGGCTGTTCCGCAGCATCGGCACAGGGATTACTCCAGTGAGCGCCACGCGCGCGGACCATCAACTCGTCACGGACGGAATCTATCGCTGGGTGCGGCATCCGTTGTACACCATCGGTTCATCGCTCTTTGTTTCCTTTGGGATGCTGGCGGATAACTGGTTCATCATGTTGCTTGGAGTTTTGGCCTTCATTGTGATGGCCATCCGCACACCGCAGGAAGAAGCCAAATTGATTCAGAAATTTGGCGATGCCTATCGCGAGTACAAGAAGCGCACCGGCCGGTTTCTGCCGAAATTCTGAATGCTGCCGCGCAACACCGATCGATGCGTGGCGGAGGTGCTGCCACCTATGGAATCTTGTAACCGTTCACGCTCAAATCTGGGAGAGTTGGTTAACCGAGTGGCCAAAGCAAATTTGGCGAATCCCATTGTGGCGTCGAGAAACAACTCGAACCGCCAAAATTGCGGCGGCCCGCGTTTGGGCGTGAACGGTTACGGAATCTTTATGCTTGTGCCAGGGAGGCTTGCATCGGACCTTCAAGCCTTTTTTGCAAAGCCCGAACTTTCAAAACTGGGGCCTAGCGACATAAGGCTCGGGTTGAGATCGCGTTGTATAGAAGGACGATCGGGCGTCCAACGGGCGACATAAGTCGACGTGCCAATACCGACTAAAGCGCGGACACTTTTGTGCTTCACTCAGAAGTTGTTAGCGAACTGCGATACACCAGCAAGTGTGATCGCGGTTTTCTTTCGGCGGCCCGGCGCATAGGAGTCAATCAAGTCTGTTCTTGGGATTCTTCCCACATGCGGAGGTAGTTCTCGGCATTGTTTTCGCCTGCCGGTCGGATCACGCAGACTCGCGCGGGTGGATAGTCGCGAATTCGCCACGAGTCGGCATCTGGCAAGTGTTTGGGATCAAAGCGAACGTCCGCTTCGACGATTAACAGACTTCCCGGCGGCAAGGCTCGATACCAGGAGTCGATCAAGCCCACGATCTCTTCGCGTTGGTGCATGAACATCGGCCATGGGGGGCAACAGAAAACCGCCCAGGGCGCCGCAACTGGTTGTTGCCGTGACTTTAGAAACTGGCGGGACCAAAACAGAGCGTCGCTGGTCTCGATCGTGACGCGTTGTTGCTCCTGCAGGGCTGCCACGTTTTCCCGAATCAAGCGAGCTGTTGGAAAATGCCGCTCGACCAGTGTTGCCGCGAGAGCCCCACGGCTGACGGCCTCCAGGCCAACGGCACCGGTTCCAGCAAACAGATCAATCACCCATTTCCCTTCCATCCAGCCGCCGACCAAATTGAACAGGGATTCGCGAACGTCGTCCTTCATCGGCCGGGTGGTTACTTGGTCCCCCGAGTAAACCAATTGCCGCCCGCGATGCCGCCCACCGATGATGCGCAGTTGGGTTGCCGGGCCCGCGGGTCGATTGGTTTTGGGACGGTTATGCTGTGATTTTGCCGGGAGTCGTTTTGCCATCCCCCCACTCTAATCGTCTTGGGATGGTCCAGCAACGGCCAACCGGGATGAACCGTTCTCGAAATTGGCTCCAAGTCCCGGGTATGATTGGGTCGGAACTTGACCTAAACTAACATCTCGATTCGCGGCGTGAGCCTTGATGTTTGACGGCCCCCGCCCACACCGCTTCGCCAAAGGATGCTCGGAATGGGAATGATTGCCACCGTGGTTGGGATCGGCTTTGCCATATTTCTCTGCATGATTCTTGCGGGGATCGTGATTTACTTCTTTCCCTTGTGGATTCAATCCAAATTGACGGGGGCCGGGATTGGGTTCGGCGATTTGATTGGAATGACGTTACGCAAGGTCAAGCCTGGAATCATCGTTCAGTCCAAGATAATGGCCGTGCAATCGGGATTACCCGACCCGGAAATAACAGCCAAGAACCTGGAAGCCCATTATTTGGCGGGTGGCAATGTTCCGCAAATCATTCGGGCTTTGATTGCGGCTAATAAGGCCAAAACCATTCAACTCTCCTACCGCGAAGCAACGGCTATCGACTTGGCTGGACGGGATGTCTTGGAAGCCGTGCAGACCAGCGTGTATCCGCGTGTCATTGATTGTCCGCCGCAGACTCGTGGCCGGGCAACTTTGGACGCGATGGCCAAAGATGGAATCCAACTCAAGGTGACGGCCCGCGTGACGGTCCGCTCCAATTTGCAGCAGTTGATTGGTGGTGCCACCGAAGAAACGATCATGGCGCGTGTCGGCGAAGGTATCGTCAGCGCGATTGGCTCGGCTGAAAGCCATAAAGCCGTACTAGAAAATCCAGACATGATCTCAAAGACTGTGTTGTCGCGGCGTTTGGACGCGGAGACGGCGTTTGAGATTGTCTCCATTGATATCGCCGACATCGACGTTGGGCAAAACATTGGAGCTCGCTTGCGGGCGGATCAAGCGGAAGCCGACACCCAAGTCGCACGCGCGCGCTCGGAAGGGCGGCGGGCGGAAGCGGTGGCAACCGAACAAGAAAACAAGGCCGAGATCGAACGAAGTCGCGCCAAGCTGGTGGAAGCCGAAGCCCAAGTTCCACTGTCGGTCGCCGAAAGCCTGGAGTCCGGCACCTTGGGGATTTTGGATCTGTACAAGCTGAGAAACATTCAGGCCGATACGGAAATGAGAAAAGGCATCGCAAAGTCCAGCGGACAAGCGACCTAGGCTCTGTCCCCAAAGGGGTCTGACCCTTTGGAGGGCATGTAAAACTTTCGGACAATAAGGCATGACCGGAGAGCGTCAGCCCCTTTTGGGGACAGACTCCTTTTGGGTCAGAGCCTAGATCCAATCATGACCATAGGCCTTGGCGAGGACTGAAAAATGGCGGGTGATATTGAAGCCTTCTTGAAGTTGGCGGCCGAACGTCGTCGGCAGGCCCAAGGTGGCCAAGCACCAAACGCACCCCAGGCGGCCCAGGCGGCCCCACGACCAGCCCCCGCACCTGAACGTCGCCCGCTCGAGTCATCATTAAAGCCCTCCGCTCGCGACTCCGAGATCGTTGACGCCGTCTTGGACGATCCCACACCCTACTCGCCGCCGAGTTCCGTGACGCAGGTCTCGCGTCCGCAGAAACAAAAGTCAAAGCAGCAGGCGAAGTCCAAGGTTCCGGCACCGACCAACGTCCCTGCCTTGAAGCCGACGGTCGCGCCAATGGTTCCGGCGCAAACTGCGAATTATGGCGAGGGTTCCATGAATCCTTCGGAAAGCAGCCGCGATGCGGAAGCCGCGTTGGCCAATCGCGTTATCCAGATGTTTAAAAGTCCAGCTTCAATATCTTCCGCCATCGTTTTAAGCGAGATTCTCAAACCGCTGGATTTGGACCGCGAAGATTAATTGCCTATCTAGCTAGAGTCGAACGCTTTCCCTGCTGGTTGCGTGCGGTTGCTGTAAGTTGTCGCTGACGAGACGATGTCCCCAATGGGGTCTGGCCCTTTGGAGGGCATGTAAAGTTCCGGACAACAGGCATGACCGGAGAGGGCGAGACCCCTTTGGGGACAGAGCCTAGCCGCCAATCAACAGGACCAAGCAAACTCTGGGTTCATCTTTAGCCAACCCCAACAACGGCAACTTCGCGCCGAAAAGGCCCCAATTTTGGCGTCGAGCACGAGCCCAAATCGAGCTCGTCTCGGTACTTCGTAGTATTAACGATGGGAATCGTCATCCGTGGAATGATCATCGCTAGAATGATCGTCATCAGTGCTGGTCGATGTTGATTCCGACGTGCCGTGGGTCACTTCAGCGTCCTTGGACGAACTTCCATCATTCAGCTCATCAAAATTGGGGGCTTCCACCTTGGGAGCCGACGCGTCTTCCGGGACTTCCACGTTGGGTCCGAACAAGTCTTTCGGGTTGTCGTCCAAGAGGATTTCTTGGCCGTCAACTTCCAGGATGACTTTTTGCGGACGGCCCATTCGACGATGGAACACGATCTTGCCTTGCCCCTTGTCACCCTCAACCTCCAGTCGCAAGACCGGACGATTCACCACATCGATCCCTGGGTTCTCAAGGTGATAGGTCTCAATCTCTCCAATATGTTCTTGGACGGCAGCGTGGTCTTGATATCGTTGAACCATTTCGTTGGCCATCGGCTCGACGATCATCCCTTCCACTTCTTTGCCAAGGGTCGAAACTGCACGGGATGCCATGAAGCCAAGCCCCACGCAGGCCGCCACAAACAGGACAACAATCAGCAAAACGATTCCGAGGATTATCAGAATCACGTTGGTGCCCGACGATGTTCGAGGAGGACTTGGATCGTAGGGCGGGCCCGACACGGGTTTTTGTCCGTACGGCTGCTGCGGATAGGGATTATTAAATTGCGACATAAAATGACCTCTCAACCATCCTGGCGTGGCCAAACAAACAGACACACCAAACAGGGTGCGACTCCTGACCTTACCAGGGAATCACGCTGTTCGTCGCCGGGCATTCGATCTTGGAATCCGTTTTTTACCCGCGTTGATCGTTCGGCCCCGATCCAATGGCGGCCAGGTATTTCCGGACTTCGCGGCCGACCCGTGGTGCCAATACAAACAAGCCGATCATGTTGGGGAACACCAGGGCCAGGATCATCGCGTCGGAGAACTTGATCACGCTGTCCAACTTCGCCGAAGCTCCAATCACAATGAACAATAAGAACACGATTTTGAACGACAAGTCCGCTGCTTGCGATCTTCCGAACAAAAACTTCCAACTCTGCAGCCCATAATACGACCATGAAATCATCGTGGAAAACGCAAACAACACAATGGCAACGGTGAGGACGTACGGGAACCAGGAAACCGAATGCCGGAAAGCCGCGGAGGTCAGTCCCACTCCATTGAGCCCGCCTTGGCCATTCTTAAGCAACACGAGCCCTGAATCATCTTTCAGTCCCAACACCAGAACTTGATCATTGTTGATCGTGTCCGATTCGAAGGTAGCCATAGCTTTGGCTCGATTCGCTTCCTCGTTAAACGTTAACGGTTGTCCCTCAATGTCGGCATTGGTCAGGTTGAAGAAGACGATGACCAAGGCGGTCATGGTGCAGATAACGACCGTGTCGATGAACGGTTCCAACAACGCCACCAAGCCTTCGGACGCGGGATAGCGTGTCTTGACTGCCGAGTGGGCAATAGCGGCTGAACCAGCTCCCGCTTCGTTGGAAAAAGCCGCCCGTTGAAAACCCGTCAAGATGACGCCAATAATTCCACCTAGCCCGGCCCGTGGTGTAAAGGCTTCGGAAAAGATCAAAGTGATGGCGGTTGGCAAGTGCTGGATGTTGGTCAAAATCACCACCAAACATGCCAAGATATAGAGAATTGCCATAAACGGCACGATCATTTCGGTAACTTTGGCAATGCTCTTGATGCCACCGATAATCACAAATCCCGTGACAATCGCCATGATAACCCCAATGATGAATCCGGCACTTCCGCCTTCGAGGTTCATGATCTCAACGATCTGTTTGGTGGCTTGGTTGGACTGGAAGGCGTTGCCGCCGCCAAACGAAGCGCCCACACAAAGGATCGCAAAGATCACCGCCAAGACTTTGCCCAAAGGAGCCAGGCCTAGCTCCGCAAAACCCTTCCATAAGTAGTACATGGGCCCACCATGAACGACTCCGTTTGCGTCGACATCGCGATACGTGACCCCCAACGTGCATTCCACAAATTTTGTGGACATCCCAAGAAATCCGCAAACGATCATCCAAAACGTTGCGCCAGGACCGCCAACACCAATCGCGACGGCAACCCCTGCGATATTCCCCAAGCCAACCGTGCCCGAAACGGCCGTCGCTAGTGCTTGAAAGTGACTCACTTCCCCGTGTTTACCTTCGTCCGCTGCGGTGCGCTTTACATCACCGGCAACCACGTTGACCTCGGATTTTTCGGCCGTATGCCGTTCGACGTGATCGTACTTGCCAGCGACCGTTCTCAAGGCTATCGGGAAATAGCGAATGTTCGGGAAGAAAAAGTACAGTGTGAAATACGCAGCGCCAAAAATTAGCAGTATCAAGACGGCCGGGACACCGGTAAAGGGAATCGGGGTCAAAACCAGTCCTTCCCAAAAATCCGCCGCGGGTTTGACCGCCGCATCGATCCGGTCATCCAGATCCGCATAGAAGGGCTTGTCGTCTGCCGGCTTACTGACTTCGGCTTCATTGGCAGCCGTTTTTGGCGATTCCGAATCTTGCAACCATGGGAAGTTTGCTACGGCGACGGAGGGCATTCCGGCAATCATCACCAGCAACAAGATAAGAATGCTCCGAATTCGTCCGCTTGGGTTCGCGATCCAATTTCCACCGAGCCCTTGAGATGCAGGTCGCATTCTTGTCACGATCAATTTCCTTGCGTCAGAAAGCAAAAGATATTCCGCCCAGCCTTGTCGGTTGGTATCGCCATTTGGCTCGTTCGAGCACTGCTTGGGGAGCCCACTTGGGGACATAGCCTAGCACACCAGGGGATCAGTCACAATCGACTTATCCACAGACTTGCCAACAGACCTGCCAACCAACTTGCCGCCCGCGATTGGTGAACCTGCTCCGTTCGGTTGGAAGGTCGGCGGTTGTCGTGGGGCCACCAGCTTCCAAGATCGAGAATTTGGCTTTTTGCCTTTTTCTATGGCAGTGCACGGTCCCGGTTGACGCGTGAAATGTTGGTGGCGAACGAAACGCTAGTCAAAATGCCGGTGGTAACGACCTCTGAACCTCGCGAGATCATCGAATGAAACGAATCCTAACTCCCGTGCTGCTTGTTCTATCTATGGGTGTACTTCCCGACGGGAGCCACGAGGTCTCCGCGCAAGAGCAACCCCCACAAGAAATTGGAGGAGCACCTGGTGGTCCCAGAGGTCCTGGCCCCGGTGGGTTTGGCCCCGGTGGGTTTGGTCCAGGTGGGTTCGGTCCCGGTGGGTTTGGTCCCGGTGGCCCAGGTGGGTTCGGTATGAACGCGCCCGATTTGGAGCTCGTGGCAAAGTTCGATAAAGACGACAACGGTTGGCTCAATGACGAAGAGCGAGCTGACGCCCGGAAGTTCTTGGAGAGCGACGAGAATCCACGCCGAAACCTCGGAGGCCGCGGTCGTGGCCCGGGCGGACCCGGCGGACCGAATGGACCCGGTCGACCTGGCCCTATTGGTCCAGGTGGATTTGGACCGCCTGACGGCCCGGGTTTTGGACAACCCGGAGTTCCCGGATTTGCCCCACCGCCAGGTGGTCCCGGATTTGGCCCACCCCCAGGTGGTCCCGGGAATGAAGGCCCAGGTGGTCCTGGTGGTCGACCCGGTGGCCGTGGCGGACCAGGAGGACCAGGAGGACGGGTCGAACCTGCGAGCCCAGGCCGAGCCGTTAGTCCTGTCGACGTTCAACCGATTGAAGGTGAATTTTACGACACTTCAATCCTCCGCACCGTCTTCATCAACTTTACGAACTCCGATTGGGAGGAGGAACTGGAGCTCTTTCACGGCACGGACGTCGATGTTCCAGCGACCGTGATTGTTGACGGGGAAAACTATGCCAACGTGGGCATCCGCTTTCGCGGCGCCTCGTCATATATGATGATCCCGCGCGGTTCAAAACGTTCGTTCAATCTGACCGTCGATATGGCCGACGACAGCCAACGAATCCATGGCTACAAAACGCTTAACCTCTTGAATCAGAACGCCGACCCGTCGCTCATGAGTACCGTGTTGTATTCGCATGTTGCGAACCAGTATATCCCGGCACCCAAAGCGAATTTCGTTCGCGTGGTCGTCAATGGCGAATCATGGGGCATCTACACCAATGTCCAACAATACAACAAAGAATTCTTGTCCGAGCATTTCGCATCGACCAAAGGCGCCCGTTGGAAAGTCTCCGGGCGGCCCAACGGACGCGGCGGCTTGGAGTATTTAGGCCCCGATGAAGAAGCTTATCACCAACACTACGACTTGAAGACCAACAGCCCCCAAGCCTGGGAACATCTGGTCAACCTCTGCCGAGTGCTTGAAGAAACACCAACGGAAGAACTTCAAGCGGCACTTGAACCTATTCTCGACATCGATCAGGCACTGTGGTTCCTGGCGCTCGACAACGCATTGATCAACAACGACGGTTACTGGGTTCGCGCCAGTGACTACAGTCTATTTATGGACGAGAACAACAAGTTCCATATTTTCCCACACGACATGAACGAGTCGTTTCAACCGCCGATGAGCGGTCCGGGAGGTCGTGGGCCAGGTGGTCCCGGCGGGCCTGGTGAAGGTCGACCCGGTGTCGGTCAATCTGGTGAAGGCGGACGCCGCGAACCGGGACGAGGCGAAGACCGACGCAATGAAGGGCCCGGCAGACGAGATGGATTTGGCCCAGGTGGCCCAGGTGGTCCAGGTGGTCCCAACGGTCCGCGTGGTCCCGGTGGTGGCGGCCAGCCAAACCTGGATCCATTGACGGGAATGAACAACCCGCGCACACCACTCTACGGTCGCTTGCTGGCGGTTCCCGAACTACGTGAGAAGTACTTGGACCACGTTCGCACGATCGCTCGAGAATCGTTGACTTGGGAGAAGTTGGGGCCATTCGTGACGTCGCTCCGCGAGATGTTGGAACCCGAAGTCAAGTTGGATACCCGCAAGCTAACGTCCTACGAATCTTTTTTGGCGGCGACGGATCCTGAGGGCTCGGCCACCAAGACACCTGGCAATTCTGCGGAAGGGACTTCGCGCCCCGTTCCACCATCGCGCAACCTGCGCACGTTTATTGAGCAACGGAGCAAGTTCTTGCTCCAATAGTATCGCGCGGCATTACCAGGCTTTGTCTCAACAGATCCTCTCCAAAGGAGCAGGCCCCTTTTGAGATAAAGCCCGCTTTGCTCCAAGAGGCGTGTGTTCAAAACTCGTCGCGTTCGTTCGGCCGTTCAAGACGATCTTTTTTGTCCTCCGCCTTCTCCAACGCTATGGGTCGAATTGGCATGTACGGACGTCCTTTCTCTGACACGGGAAAGGCAATATATCAAGATCGCGGTCGGTTTGGGGAAAACACATCGCCGTTGGACTGGCTACTGGCGTATGGAGGCGACTTCGCGCCGTCCTTGCGGGATGACTCACGGACAGTTCCACTCCTGGACAGCTCCACACTTAACGCCGTAGGAGTTTTTTTGTATCTTGTCCCGGCGAACTATTTCCCGCGTTCTTTCCACAACGGTTGAAACATGGCCCAGATCAACGACAACTTCCTGAAACTGCAAGCCGGATACCTGTTTCCGGAGATTGGTCGACGCGTTCAGGCTTACGCGCAAGCAAATCCACAGCACAAGATTATTCGCATGGGCATCGGCGATGTGACGGAACCTTTGCCGCCCTCCGTGATTCAGGCGATGCATGCCGCCGTCGACGAGATGGCCACGCGAGAAACGTTTCGTGGCTATGGCCCTGAACAGGGCTATGATTTTTTCCGGGAAGCGATCGCCAAACACGATTTCCAAAATCGCGGATGCCCCATCGCGGCCGATGAGATTTTCATCTCGGACGGGTCCAAATGTGATTGCGCCAACATACTCGATATCTTCAGTGACCAAGTTCGGGTCGCAATCACCGATCCGGTCTATCCCGTTTACGTCGACTCCAACGTGATGGCTGGGCACACCGGACCGGTCGATGCAGCGGGCCGTTATGCGGGAATCGAGTACTTGCCCGTCTTGGAGGAGAATGGATTCGAAGTTCCCCTCCCCCAACAACCGGTCGATTTGATCTATCTATGTTTTCCCAACAATCCGACGGGCATGGTTGCGACGCGCGAGACGTTGGAACGTTGGGTTCGATATGCGCAACAACATGGATCGATCATCTTGTTCGACGCCGCCTACGAGGCCTACATCACGGACCCCGCTCTGCCTCACTCGATCTACGAAATTCCAGGCGCGGACGAAGTCGCGATCGAATTCCGAAGTTTTAGCAAAACAGCAGGGTTCACCGGAACTCGCTGTGCGTTTATCGTGGTGCCGAAGAAACTCCATGGTCGATCAGCAACGGGCGAGTCGATTTCGCTCCATCGCTTGTGGAGTCGTCGCCACAGCACAAAGTTCAATGGCGTTCCGTACATTATTCAACGCGGAGCAGCCGCCGTGTATACACCGGCGGGTCAGGCGGAAGTGACGCAGTTGATCCGGTTCTATCTCGAAAATGCTCGTTTGTTGCGCGAGGGAATCTCCCAATTGGGTTGGCGCTGTTATGGCGGTGTCAACGCTCCCTATTTATGGTTGAAAACCCCTGCGAACCAAACCAGTTGGCAGTTCTTCGACGTGTTGCTGCAACAAGCCCACGTCGTGGGAACGCCTGGCAGTGGGTTTGGCCCAGCGGGTGAAGGCTACTTCCGATTAAGCGCCTTCAATTCCCGCGAAAATGTGGTCGAAGCGATCTCACGGATTCAAGCTTTGACCTTTTGAGAAAGTTCAACGTGAACAGGCACAAGGCTTCGTCCTAACAGGAGTGCGCCCGCTCCGGTCATGTCTGTTTGTCTCGGATGTTGCAGGCCCTTCAATGGGCCTACGTTCCCTTAAGAAAAGGGACACATTGAAGCTTGGCCCGCGATGCTAGACCCGTGAAGCTTGGCCCATGAAGTTTGCTTCGTGTGACGCTTGGCCATCTGGCCGTGGACCGCCTCACGTTAGGCGGTCCACCATCGGACCTGTATTCCATCGTCTGGTTCACCTTTGACGGACAAAGCAGGATCTGGTGGCCGGCCTCAGAGGACACCCAATGCCACCATGCGATTGGGCGAGACAGGTTCTTCGCTCAATCGAGCTTCCAGGCGAGCCATAGCGATGATCAACTGGTTCCATTCCGCCAGCGTGTCGGCGGTGTCGAATCGCCCTGCTTCGTCGCGGCCGAATCCCACTTCACTAACGGTGACCTCGTCGCCTAATTTCATGAGTCCGTCCGCGAATCCGTGTTCGGGTTGGTTCGCTTCGTCCAACCAATCGACTTCTTCAACGGGAACCACATCTTCCATCACCAGGTGCATCGCCCATAGAGCGGCGCTAAATGCGTCGTTTGCGGTAATCAATTGCGATACCAAACCTGATTGAACGTAGAACTTGGCCATGATTCGATTCCTTTCATTGCACGGTCGCCACAGGAAGTACCGGTTGCTGAGAACTGGTTGGGCTTCGTGCATTCCTTTTTGCGTTTTCGCAGTTGGGGAGGGCCTCTCGACCGGTGAGTGACCTGAATGTCTCCCTGACACTGTTGAATATCGCGATGGTTTGGACTCAAGCGGTCACGACCGCTAAAAATGTGTTGGGGTTGACTGGAAAGTGACGGCATGACGAGCACCTCATGTGCAAAGGTCGGCGGGAAAGTGCCGGGCCAGGTTTTGCCCCATCGTGGAGCAAGCTCTTAACCGCCCCTGACGGGCAGTGACGGTTGTTTCTCAGCCTTATTACGCGGGGTCTCGATCAATGGTTCGTGGAAGTTCCGGAAAAACCGGCAAAGCCTGCCCGATGGCCGGATTGGAGAGCTAGCATCACCACGCTTCGAACCGCTGTGGCTTTCGCCGCCCGACACCGATTGACGGAATAACTCCTACAATGGTCATTTCTCAATCGCGCGTTTGAATACGAGGTTTTTGGAGCAATTCTGCCTTCCGGGTTGGGTGGTTAGGAACTAACCTTGAGGATCGCGAGAGCGAGCGTGCGGAGTGGCGTGGTTTTGTTCTGTCCAGAGAGTGTCCGAGCTGCGGATTTAGGTACTGCGCTGCTATGCCGAATTTTGACGATGGCAAAAACGACCGCCCCTATTGGTTACTAACCGGCGTTACCGGATTGGTCGGCCAATATCTCTTAAAGGACCTTCTTATCGCGGGGTTTCCCGTCGCGGTACTGGTTCGTCCCAACAAGAAGGAATTGGCTCCCCAGCGGATCGAGTCGATCATGCAGCGATGGGAAGCGACACTCCATGTGCCGTTGCCTCGCCCAGTTATCTTGGAGGGCGACGTTAAAACCCCGGGCTTGGGCGTGTCACCAGAGCAAGCGTTGTGGGTTCGGCGTCATGTGGGGCGTTTTATCCATAATGCCGCCATCCTTAAGTTCTTTGGCCCCTGTCATACCGGCGAGCCGTGGCAAACCAATGTTGTCGGGACTCAAAACGTGCTGGGGTTTGTCCAGGAGGCAGGGATCGACCAATTCCACTATGTCTCCACGGCTTACGTCGCCGGTCGTCAAGATGCGGTTGTTCGTGAAGACGACTATCCGGAGCACCCGGTATTCCGCAACGATTATGAACATAGCAAGTGGGTCGCCGAGGGAATGGTGAGATCCGCCCAATTGGCGCAACCACCGACCATCTACCGCCCTGTCGTTATCGCGGGTGATTCCATTACGGGTTATACCAGCACGTATCACGGTCTGTACTTGTATCTCCGGACGATGGCTCTGCTGGTCCCGCAACAGCAACGAGACGAACAAGGAAAACTCTTGACCAAGATTCGCCTGCCGATGAGTGGTCAGGAAGAGCGGAACATCGTCCCGGTCGAATGGGTTTCTCAAGTGATCTCGCACTTGCTAAAGTCGCCGTCGGCTCATGGCAAGACGTTTCACTTGGCTCCGAAACACGGCATCACTCCCAACGAATTGATCCAATCGTGTTATCGTTACTTTGGCTCGACTGGCGTCGAGTTCTGCCCGGAGTTGGAAGGGCAACGAACGGCCGAGAACGACTTCGCTTCAAAGGTGTTTGACTCGATCCAGATCTATCGGGATTACGACACCTCGGATCCACATTTCGACACAACGAACTTGGAGAAATACGCCGGACATCTAGATTGTCCGATTCTGGACCAAACGGTCATTGCCCGGTATTTGGAATTTGGCGAACGTGATCGATGGGGCAAAGCCAAATCGCCCCCGCCGGATTTGTCACTGGATGGACGGGTGCTCGTCGAACGCTTGGCCGAGGAGATTGGTGATCTACTGCCGCAATTGGCTGACCTGGATTCCGAATCGGCCGGTCCAGAAAGCCTCGACACGAACGGCGCAAAACGGGTGCGTGCTCAGACGGTCAGTTTTCAATTACTTGGGCCAGGTGGCGGTCCGTTCACGGTTTTTGTTTCTGCGACTGGGGAGACACACGTCCAAACGGGAATTGTCTCGCATCCCACGGTTCTGTTGCAACTAAGCGTGCGCAGCCTGCAGAAGTGGTTGGACAGCGACTACACGCAACGGCGCAAAACAACCGCATTGTGGTTGGAACGGCAAGTTGGGACAATGAAAGATCAACCGACTTAAGTGGTTGAGTCTTTCCCACGCCTTTCGGCAGGTCGTTCGTCATGTCCATCTCTGTTGTGTTTGAAGACAATCACTTGGTAATCGTGAACAAACCTGCCGGTTTGGCCACGATGGGAACTTCTCCCACCGAGCCCAGTCTCGCACGCGAAGTTCAGGCCTACCTAAAGCGTAAATACAACAAACCGGGCAATGTCTATTTGGGTGTCGTCAGTCGTTTGGACTCGGTGACTTCTGGACTGGTGGTGTTTGCGAAAACGTCAAAAGCCGCCGCCCGCCTGACGAATCAATTCCGAGACCGGACGGTCGTCAAGTGGTACCTGGCGGCGGTGCCGTCGGTTCACCGGCAATGGATGGAGCCAGGCAACGCCAGTCCGGAATCGGATTGGTTCGATTCGGCGCAAGTTTATTGGCAGGATATCGTGTGGAAAGATGATACGGCCCAGCGAATGCGAGTCCGGCGGGCGGCCGTGCCCACGAAACAAGTGGGCAAATTGAGTGAGTTTGGTGAGGTTAGCGAGGAAGGGCAGTTGGCCCAACTGACTTGGAGACTGTTGGGACGAGGTCCCGCATACGACCTGGTTTTGGTTCGGCTCTTGACCGGTCGCAAGCACCAGATCCGGCTTCAATTCGCGGAGCGAGGTCTTCCGGTGCTTGGGGATCGCAAGTACGGCAGTCGAGTCGCGTTTGGCCGTGGAATTGCCCTGCATTCTTGGCGACTGGAGCTGGTGCATCCGGTCGCCAAAACGAAACTAAGTTTTTTTCAAGAACCACCCCATGCATGGTCAGGCTTGGACCCGGTTCACGTGGAGTCGGACGTTCCGTGCGAAGGCAAGAAGGAGATCGGCCCGCTCGCCTTGTGCAGGTTTCTTAAAACTCATCTGCACCCCGACTCGCGTGGGTGAGTGCCCGGAACATGGCTCTTGAGCCACTCCATCGGCCCTCGATCCATTACCGAAGAATCGCAGTAGCGGTCCGGATCGCCGGGGTCTTTTGGGGTCGGTTTGGGCTGGTTTTACGCATGACGACCTTTTCCTGGGCGGAGATTCCGCACATTTTCGTTAATTTCAAAAACAGAACTAGGCAAACGTCTTCGTCGTGAAATAATGGAGGAGACATTCGAATCGAAGTGTATCAATTTGCGATCGACGCGGTAGAACCATAGTGCCTCAACAGATGCAACAGTTTTTTGAAGCTGCCCTCAGAAGCCGATTGGTCACCGAAGTCCAACTGCGGCAGGCGATCAGTCGTTTGCGTGAGGCGCACCCGGGCCAAAAAGTTCGCGATCCGGAAGGCAAGTTGGTCGCGACGGAATTGGTTCGGATGAAGATCCTGACGGCCTACCAAGCGGACCAATTGTTGGCTGGCCGAACCAAGCTATCCCTGGGACAGTACATTATTAGTGACTGGATCGGCCAAGGCGGGATGGGGCAAGTCTTCAAGGCCGTGCATGAAATGTTGGGACAAGAGCGGGCCGTCAAGGTTTTACCGCTTTCCAAAAGTACGCCCGAAGCGATCGAAAGCTTTCGTCGAGAGATTCGCACCCAAGCCAAATTGGATCATCCCAATTTGGTTCGCGCGTACGATGCCGGCATGGACGGCAACGTTCATTACATGGTGGTCGAATACGTTCCCGGGACGGATCTGCGGCGATTGGTTCGCGCGGAGCGCGCGTTAAGCGTCCAGCGAGCCGCCAACGTGATCATGCAGGCCGCCATGGGATTGGCCCATGCCCACGATCGAGGATTGATCCACCGCGACGTCAAGCCGGGGAATATCTTGGTAACGACGGACGGCGTCGCAAAATTATCGGACTTGGGTTTGGCGGCCTTTCTCAACGATTCGACCGATCCGAGGGCGGGCAAGATCGTAGGAACTGCCGATTACTTGTCGCCCGAGCAAATCCAGACTCCGACGGAAGTCACTCAGCTAACCGACATCTATTCTCTAGGCTGCACGTTGTATTACGCTATCTCCGGCAAAGTTCCATTTCCGGGAGGCAACGCCAAGAGCAAGGCGCGGCGTCATCTCAGCGAAACCCCCTGGCACCCACGTCGATTCAATCCCGACGTCAGCGACGAGTTTGTCGATCTGATCGGCGACATGATGGAAAAGGATCCCGCCAATCGGATCCAGTCGGCGGCGGAAGTGGCGGCTCGCTTGGCGCCATGGGCCAGTGAGAACAGTCCCCTCCGCAACGATCAGTTGATTCGTTCGCGATGGATGTCCGAACCACCGCCTAGTGAGGATAGTCACGAAGAAGATCTCGCCGGTCATCAACGAAGCGATGTCTCGGATCATGGGGTGGAATCAAGTGCGAGTATCAGCAGCCAGGCTTCTGAAGCAACCTTTGCCGGATGGGGACGAGACGACACCAATGTCGAGTCCCCGCCTCCTCCGCCCAGCGGAATGTCGCCCCGAGAAATGCAACGGCCGTCCGGGATCTCTCCCATTGTGTTCTGGACGGTGCTCCCCATAGCGATTACCATCAGCCTGTTTATTGGCGCGTTTCTGGGCTTCGTGTTGGCGAGTTTAGGACGCTAGTTCATCGTTGACTTTCTAATTGATGCCACCCAACGGGCGGGGAGCGTAGCTAATGGAAACAACCGTATTGTTCGGCGTTCTAGCTGCTAGAGGACTCAAGCTGCTAAAACACGTCGATCCCATGATTGCGGGCGTCGTGTTGCTCATTGTCGCGGTCATCTCGTTGATCACGGCCGCTCGCTGTTTTTATTACTTTGCGACGCTGGATCGGCGTGCGTCCTTCGAGGAAGCGGGTGGTGCGATTGCCCATGGCATTGGGTACTTTCTGTTTGCGGGACTTTGTTCCGTTATTAGTTTGCTGATGTTTGCGGAGGCGCAAAAGGACCCAAATTCCATCGGGTATGGAACGGCCGATAACATGGCGTCTCGGCCGAATCACCCGACTCCGGAAGACTTCGAACCAGGCCGAACGCCGACCATACGTCCATCAGATCGGTTTGATTCTCGGGTTGACTCTCGGTTTGATAATAATGAAGTCGAAGTGCGGCAGCCAAATCGCGATCGAGCCATTGGAGGTCGAGCTTCTCAATCGTCACTTGGTACTACCGATCTACCGGATCCGGCGATCCGGCGTCCAGCGCCCTCGCAACCACCTCATGCTGAGGACGCCGTTGACGTCCGCCTACCACCAAGTCGGACAAATAACCAACCTGAGGTGGTTTTGCCGGCAACAGCCGAGGTGGCATTGCCGGTATTCCAATACCCATTGGATCAGGCACAAAAATCTGACTTTGCGGGGGTCGAATCCGGCCAGGATTTTCGCGGTCACGGTCCGGCCGGAAGTGTCCTTGTTGGCATGCGAGTCGGTACGAACCAAGGCCGAGTCACCGGCCTCGAACCCATTTATCAATTAGCCGACAAGTACGTGACGGGCTCCATAGTCGGCACCATGGGTGACACGCGCGAACTGGTGCTGGCGAAACCGGGTTACGTGGTAGGCGGTGCCTTGGTCGCTGCCAACCAAGAATCATTGGCGTTGCAACTTCGCTTTGTCAAATACGATGCCAGCGGGAACGCCTTGGACGTCTTCGATCAATACGATTCGGAACGAGTCGGACGTTCCAATGGGCAAGTCATCGAATTGGATGGCAAAGGCGCCATGGTCGTGGGATTTTTTGGTAAACGAGACAACGACGGAATCTGCGGCTTTGGTGTGGCGGGCCTCCAGCCTTCCGCGGGACAAACCACAGCAACAACCAACGGGGCAACAACCAACGGGGCGACGACCAATGTTCTCCGAGTTTGGTTTAGCGAAGACCGCAAGTTCAACGTCGAGGCGAAGTTGCAGGAAATCAAAAACGGCAAAGCCGTGCTGCAAAAACCCGATGGCTCGGTAATTGAAGTAGACCCCGCAGGACTCTGCGCCGAAGACCGCGCCTATCTGAAATCCCGGCAGTAGCGCGGCGAGGTTCACAATCGGAACGCCTCACCGTCGATTAATGTGCCTGCCGGATCAAGGCGTTTCCCAACGTCGAGTATCGTCGCACAACTCCCCAAGTCGTCTCGGCGTTGGTGCAACTTGCTAGTGCTTTGTCACAGCTAAAAATGGGGGTCTGGTAAAGGTGTCAGGAGTCAATTGTGCGAAGCACCCGCAGGGCCGTTCCGGCAATTGACTCCTGACACGTTTACCAGACCCGCCCTAAAATTAAGTAGTGACAAAGCACTAGCAGGGTGCTGAAAAAGTCTCGGATTTGTTACCATACCAAGGTCACATCATGGAGAGAAGAATGCGCGGTCGAGAAAACAATCAGATTCAGCTTTTTTTCACGATAGATGTCGAATCTCGAATTCGAA
>JBGSJV010000173.1:0-2309 GCA_041741535.1 Pirellulaceae bacterium | reverse complement strand
TAAACCGCCTCCGAGTCGCTTTCGCGACCACCTCGGGCGATTTCCCTAGATTTTTCTCGGCTTTTTCCAACATCATCGCGCTCCCGGCCCTCTACACTAATTTCTACGTTAGTGTTGTCTCACTGTCATTGGCACAGAGGGGCAGTTCAAGCCTTCTGGCCAGACGCCCGCGGAAAGTTCCCATTTGATGCTGGTTGCGATATTGGCGTTTTCAATCTTCAGCCTCGTCTCGATATCGGTTTGAGTCCCCGAGAAATCCGGGAGTTTGAGCGTCGCTGGGAATGAAAGCGGCGAACCAATTACTTGCACCGAAGTCGCCGGCGGTGCTTGCTGGCAATGGTGCGTCACTCGCCGCGACTGCCGCGACTCGGTGACGTGTGACGCTCGCCCCATCTAAAATGCCATACCGCACAGTGAAACTGTCTTCCTATGAAGCGTAATTCGGATGGGAGAACGATAATCCGGATGAGAGATTTTGCGCATACAAAGAGCGAAGTCATTTGTTTTTGCGATTTCCATTTGCAGTGATGCAGAAGGTTGCCTATCCAGAAATGGACTTTGCAAATCGCTGGTACTAGGAGAGGTTTGGCCCCAAAGACGACCCATGCCTCCAGCTCCAATCCAACTATCATTGTTGCTTAGATTTGGGTAAACATGAACATTAGGGAGTTTGGTGTAACCGCTGGTTCCCGAAGACTGTTTAAGATTTTGGATGCAACGAATGGTATTTTCGCGACCGGCAAAATCACGACACGTTCCATTCGTTCGTGCCGATGATAAACTGGGGCGAACGCTTCCCAGACTGATTCCGCAATCAAAGTCGACGAGGCGAACAACGCCGTGAACGCCGAGCACGTGATTGGCCGTTTTAGACATGGAAGCGTTGCTCGCGGGCCGTGGGACGGCGGCCGTTGCGTTGTAAGTGCAGCCTGAGGTTCCTGAACGAGGATTGCCATGGAAGACTTGACAGATCTTGAGCATTTGCGCAAACGGCCGGGGATGTACATTGGCGATACGGCTGCTCGTGGGCTACATCACCTTTTTAACGAACTACTCGACAACTCGATCGATCAGTTTCTTGCGAAGCAAGTGACTGCGGTCAACGTATCGACGTCGGGCTCGACCCTAGTATTCAATGACGATGGACCCGGCCTGCCCTTCGACGAACCTGGCATTCGTTTGGAATCCCTCGCGCACGAGTATCTCACGCAAATTCGTCGAAACCTACCAACTGCCGACGGACACACTCCGCACGTGCATATTGGAGGCTGGGGTTGCGGACTTCGTGTTGTCACTGCCTTGACTGGGACTTGCGAGGTTATTAGCTCACGTAATGGAGTTGTGTGGCGACAAGCATTTTCAAAAGGAATCGAGAGTGGACCGCCGCAGGTTGTTCCGAGGCTGGTCCACCGTGGTACCACCTTTCGATTGACAATCGACCGCGAGTTGTTTTCGGTCGACTGGTGCCAGCAGCGAATTGACAATCGACTCAAGCATGCTGCTTACTTGTTTCCTGGGTTTCGAGTTGAAACGCCGACTTTGAATTTCATCGCGCCCCGCGGTCTTGCAGACCTTGCCACCGAGATCGCGAACGAAACCAACGCTAATAATGCGGACAGACTTTGGTGGTTCCATGACTCTACTGACGAGCTTCACATACAGGCTGCAATGGCAGGCACCGATAGCGAAACCGAATGGAGAGCATTCGCAAACGGAAACCGATGTATCGAAAATGGAACACAATTGACAGCTCTCAAACGAGTTGTTGCGGCTTGCAAAATAAAGCCTGCGATTGCGCTAATCCATGTCATCATGCGTAACCCACGCTTTGCCGGGCCTACACGCGCGAAATTGGATGTGCCCGAGATTATTTCTCCAATCTACCAAGCACTAAAACCAAGCCTGAAGGATTTTGTTTCGAATGGATAGCATCGGTACGACTCAAAATTCGGTGCGAAATTACACTGGGTCGGACGCGGAGCCACCAATCGCGTTGTTATTGAGATTCATGTTGATTGGCGGCGGCTCGGTCAACGCGGTTTTTCTGCTATTGAGATAGTGACCTGCAGAACTCACCCGCTATTCGATGAGTCAGGACGACCGGAGTGGGTCAATTCTTGTTGTGTGTGTGCGTTTTGAAATCGCGAAAACTGACTGGTGCAACGTAGTGTTCAAGTAAGCCGCTATCGCGGCGGGTTGGGCGGCATTCTACCCGGGGTTGGTTGCCTGGTCAAACTTTTTCTCTTCTCCTGAGTGCGGTTGCGGCGGCTTTGGTCGTCGCTTGTGTTTTTTCCTCACGTTCAGGAGTT
>JBGSJV010000172.1:0-3345 GCA_041741535.1 Pirellulaceae bacterium | reverse complement strand
GCTTCTTGAACAAAGGCCTTGACCTTCGGCTCCGCTCCTACCGTCGCTCCGCGAAGTCAAAGCCTTATTGGTTGAACAAAGGCCTTGACCTTCGGCTCCGCTCCTACCGTCGCTCCGCGAAGTCAAAGCCTTATTGGTTATGCCAATTTCTTGGCACCGAATGTTGAATCTTTGCGAGCGAACTCCGTTCACGTGGGTGACCGCTCCGCAGACCCCTGCCCACATTGTCTTCCAACCATTCGGCAGTTGCAACCAGCCCAGTGTTCAATATTCAGCCGCAAGTTTCGTCGTGCGACGGTTGCATTTTAGGACAGGCAGTTCGTCCAGTGGGTTCGGTTTTTGGTAGTACCGAAACCCGAGTTTCGAGTACTCGGAGGTCCAACGCGATTTCATCGAACCAGAGTTCAAACTTTGCGAGCGTAATCCATTCAAGTGAGGACCAATCTGCCCCCCAGTCCACATTCTCCGGCAACGTTTTGGGAGTTAGAACGCGTCAAGCGTCGAACAGTCAGTCGCAAGCTCGCGCGCACTGGCGGTGGCATAATGGCAGCGGTAACGGGGCCGCCGCCAAAAAACTATGATTCAAAAACCCGCGTCATCGGCGGCTCCCGTTCACCGCTTTGTTCTGCCGCGATTTTGCCAGCTCACATCCAGGTGAACGTTGTTGAAATCGGGATCATCCAAATCGCCGCGATGCCGAATGACGCCGCCGGATGGCAATGAAGCCATCTTAACTTGTTGGCCATCGCGGACAACGTGACCGAACGCTTGATGTTCGATTAAGCGGTTGCAAAGGTCAATGACACCGTCTTCGAGTTCGGATGCGACATTGTGAACACTGACATCAGGTCGGCCGAACTTCCGCATGCCGCGAGTGTGAAACCATTTCAATGAAGGATCGGTCTCTTCAGAGCAGAGGAGCACCGTGTGATGTCGTGGAACTGCAGCAGCAGGTTCAAAGATCTGTTGTTTCCATTCTAAAGGTGGCCACCAGCGAAACATGAATGGATCGTAGACCGCACATCCTCCCTGATCGATCAAGAACGTGATCAGGCCGACGGTGTCTCGTAGGTAGTTTAGCGTCGTAGATTCGGTCGGTGTGCCACGCAAGATCATGCAATGCTCACATCGTCCGACGGTTGCAGCGAGTTCGGGATCAGTCGCCGCAAACTCGTCCCAGAGGTACCCGTCGCGGAAGCTGCCGGGGACCCCAGGATGCATTTTCGGGCCGAACGACATGACATCGATGCCATCGGGCGCGCCATTGGAGCGATAACTTCCGCGCGACAAAGGAGCGGACGAGTCGATTTCTCCGTAGACGACATAGAACAACATCGGGTCGCCGCCACCGGCGACGTAATGTTGTCGTTCCCAAGTTTCGAGTTGTTCTGTTGTCACGTCGTAATTTCAGAGGCAGAACGGAATAGGTCAACCGGTGCGATGGTCTGGATTTGGGGTACGGGACACGGTGTCCCGAGCACTCGGTTGCACCGGTTGGTTCGCTGCGTTGTTGGGCGCGGCAGAGAATGCAGCAATCTCACACATACTGGGTTCACGTCCCAACGCGTCCCACTCGGTTGCGATTCTCTTCAAGATTTCGCCTACCGACGAGGTTGCAGGTTCTCGTTGATAAGTGTCAGTAATCGGATAATTCGTAAACCATGCCTGTATTTGCCCAGAACGAAGCAACTCTTCGATGACATTGAGAGCAATTCGTTGCACAACCACCGAGTTGGCTACTTCTGCCTGATCCGTAGGGTATTCGTCGCCATTCATGATGTATCTAATTATCCAAATTAACTTCCATAACTCCTCGGCCCATTCATCATCCGAGCAATCACTTAGGAACTCTATGCTTGCGCGTCGTTTAATTTCTGATTCTGACAGGATTGTGCTCATGGTATAAACTTAATTTCACTAATGCCAAGCCCCTTAATTAAAACGTCGATCGTCGGCGGACCACTTGTAGATACAGGGCGAAAATGAATCTTGCCGCCGTCCGGAAACTGAACAACCATGCCGTTAAAACCCTTTGGGGTAATGTCCTTCCCTTTGCCTTTGATGGCCAATTCCAGGAACATGTCCTTCGCGTCTTTCAGACCACCTTTGACAATTCGAATTCGGTCACTCGATCCCGCCGCTCCAATTTTTGCACCGTTTGGCTTAAGAATCGAACCGCAATCAAGAATACTACTATTGTGTGCAAGGATTCCAAACTGCGAAACGTAATAAGTATGGTGACGGTGAACTTCGAGATTGTACACTGTATGCCGACCGGGGCGTTGCGACGTACTGGTCAAGGACGCCGTACCGTCGAGAGTCTGAACTTTCTCGTTAATGCGTAGCTCGCCAGCCGCAACCCAGTCGTTTCGATCATACGAAAAGATAGGGTGGTTAGCGGTTACCCCCAGGGGCTTAGAGGTGTCATAGTTGAATACCAGATACCAGACCTCAGCGTTCCGGTGCTTAATTGTCCCGGTTACGATCTGCGAACCATCTGGGTTATCACGAGAGTCGACATCGCACGGACCAATTTTCAACACCCGTGCCATTCCCGAGATACCTAGCTCATGCATCCCTAAATCGACAGTTGCGCCAAGTTTGGCGCCCGTTTCTTCAATCCACCAGAGCGGTCGTAGGACCGTTAGTTCAGCGATGCTTCCGTCTGGCTTTCGCATCTCAAAATCAAGCGATCGCCACAGCGCAGGAGTAATATCGGTCGCATCAACATCACCCACGACATACCGTGTACCGAGAATTTCGTAGTCGCGTTTGTCGGATTCATTTTTGGCGATAGAGGTAATAACATCATGAGCGACTTCAAACCTTATCCCCATGGGCAATTGACTGTCAGCCGGATAGGTGATCCACTCGCCGGGCCAAGCTTCGCCGGGTTGCCAATCGATCTTTGGCATGACCACTGGACGCCGAGCCTTGTCGTTCGACTCGACCAACGTGACGTTACCGACTTGTTCGCTTCCGGAACTAGAATGTGAATCCGGAGCGAAAGCCAGGCTGAAAACAAACCCTGCCACAGCCACGACAAGAACTAGCAGGAATGCAAGGGCGAGTGGTGAAGTGCATCGACGCATGTTTTGCTCCTTTGGTAAACGAGTCTCAGTCAGCTAACGGTACCGTTCACCCGGCCGCGGCGAACGACATCGATATCAGAACCCGCTCGGCCCGCGGCTCGGTGTGCAACGGTTTGTTCAAGTAAGCCGCTATCGCGGCGGGTTGGGCGGCATTCTACCCGGGGTTGGTTGCCTGGTCAAACTTTTTCTCTTCTCCTGAGTGCGGTTGCGGCGGCTTTGGTCGTCGCTTGTGTTTTTTCCTCACGTTCAGGAG
>JBGSJV010000171.1:0-19962 GCA_041741535.1 Pirellulaceae bacterium | reverse complement strand
CTCCTGACCCCTTTACCAGCCCGACCCCAAAATTAAATGGTGACACAGCACTAAGGAGTTGGAGACTTCGCTGCACATGCCAACAGCCCGGAGTTCAATTCGCAGGTCGCAATCACCGAGTCCCGCTGGGCTGCTTCCGTAGCCTGCTTCACGACTTCGGCTAGCTTGAGCTCCTGGTCCTGCAAATATTCCGCGATCGAGTGGCGCCGGTAACCTGTGTGGGGTGCCCAGGGTTCGGAACGGCGAGCACCCAAGACAACGAAGTTATACGGAAACAACTTGCCCTCGCGTTCGTAAACGTTCAAAAAGGCTTCCACAGGCAAGTCCTGCACTTGTTTGGCCACTTTGACCCATGCATTGGAGTCTTCGGCACTAAAACGCGGCGCGAGTGTCAAGGTTTGCAACTCCGGGCAGTTCTGCACGGACTCTTGCAACAAGGGGGTCTCTTCCAATAACTGGATCTCCACCACTCGATCGAACAGATCCAGATTCCATCGCTGGCAAAAGGGTTGCAAGAATTTTGGACCGCGGTAGTCGACCACTACCCTATTGGGGGGACTTCACGTGATTCCAAGTATTGCAAAATCCAACGTCGGACGTTCGATGCTCAACGTAAGCGACAGCGATTGTTTCATACGATTCAGCAATGCGGTTTCCCGTTGCCGCTGATGCCAGGCATCCGCGACCCAGGCCATCGCCACCGCCACCACGGCGACCAACACAAGCGACATCTTCAAGGAGATTCGGCTCAAAGTCCCCAGCCAACTTCGTCGTCGTTTTTGGTTCATCCATTGGTCCTTTGATCGATCTTCAACCCCAGTTCGCGTCGTTCGAACACTGGCAACCCTATCACAACCCATCGGTTCCCGCAATAAAAATCTGAGCAAGTTGTTCGTAACAGATCCCCGAAAAGCCCTAAAAACCGCGGCCGAATAGAGAATTCACGCACGACTTTCTGGGAACCCCGTTTACAATCAAGATTGAAACTTGCAGGGAAGGCCGCATTTTGACGTCAACTTGAGTCCTTGCGGGCTGTGGAGTTCGTGTCGCCAGTCCCTTGGCGGCTTGCCTTGCCTGGTAGGGTTGCAATGCACGCGGTGGGTATTTCGATGAAGATCCAGTCATGTTCCTTTTGGTGCCTTTTGCTGTTGGGCGCTTTATTGCCAATCGCAACTCCTTCTTTGTCGGCGCAAGACGGAGCCGACCAGGCCACCGTGGACCTGACGGGCCCCGACAGCCTGATTGCCCCCGCCACGCATCTGGAAGAATTGCCGGAAGAACTGCCTCCCGCTGCCAACCATGCCGTCGCGTCGGTGCTTCCCGATCCGCGAGCTCCTGATTCTTACTCGGAGCTGCGACCTATGTTTGCACCGCACGGCTTCGATGGGCTTGCGCCTTGGCACGACTTGCGAATATGGAATGTCCCTTACGGCGTCTGGGTCTTGTCCAACGAAATGGAGCAACCACAACCCATTCGCCACGCGGATCCAACGGGCTTGGCCCCAGTCTGCTTTTCAAGTCTTCATGCCGAAGGCGAAATCACTTTGTATTTTGCGCGCTCCAGTCTCGACTTGTACGACCCTACCCAGCGGTTCGAAGCCAAAGTGCGTTTGGTGTCCAATCAAACGGTCGATTTCGACTTTGCTCGAGCAGGCGGTAACACGGGATACGGCAACATGGTCAAGACAAATCTGTTGGTCGACCTGCCGAAGCCCGCGAAAGAATCAATCCACGCGCTACCGGTCGCCGCACCGGCGAACGTTGCCCCAACCATTCAACCAGAACGGAACGACGGTGACCCGATCTCGAACCTGATTCGTTGCCGGGATCTTGATCCAAGCGTCTTCTCGGACCGACTCCGAATTTCGTTTGCCTCGAATCTGGTCGTTCTGCCTGCCGAAGCGTTAACGAACGTTCGCTTGTGCCAAATCGCGATCGAAGACAGTGATCGACAGCGATTGACTGACAAATGGACACTGCACGGAAAATTGGAAGTCGACGCGCCCGGCGGTCCGTTTGTCTTGACGAAGGAAAGCTCGGATCGGTTCGAACTGGACGTGGATGTCGCAAGTCTGCCAACTTCCAATGATCCAAAACACAAAGTTTTGGTGCTGAAAGAAACGGGGCTCAGCCTGCAAGTCAAATTGCAGAATCCGTTGTTGACCGATAACACGATTTACCAGCATCCACTATCTGCCTACCTAATTCGTTTGGGCAATGCCGCCGAAGGCACGATTCGTCTGACCGACGTCAAGTTGAAACTCAACGGAGTCAAGCTGGACGACGCCTGCACTGCGGACGTTTCGGAAATACAGATTCGATTTGTGAACGAGTGAGGGGGATTCAAATGAATGTGTTTGATGAGTACGTGGAATCGCTATTGCATTTTAATCTCAATTTCTACCTCGCGTTTTCACCGGAACGTGGGCGGACGGTCGGTGAACTTGTCACGATCATTAGTTCGGCGTTGGCTCGCAGTGGTGTTTCCTGTACCGCTGCCGAAGTGAACCAGAGCATTGAAGAGCGAATTGCCATCCAAGATGGTTTTGTTCAGGCATCGCACGATAAGATTTGGTTGAATTTTGTTTCGTCATTAGCATCGGCGCAACCAATACCCCCTGCTCTGCCAACTGCTTCGGGCCAGCCAAGTCCGGTCCCGATGGTGGCGATGGCGACTGCTCCTGCCGCAGTCGATCCACCAGCGACTGACGTGGCATCGGCTGCTCCTTTGGCTACGGGGTCAATCAGTTGGGAGCAGCAAATCTGGAACACGGACTTTGTACCCGTGGCCGCAGCAGAACATGATGTCAACGCGCCCGATTTTCCGATTCGCTTGTTGGTTGCGGCCTATGGCAAACTCCGCAACGTCGCCAACGAACCATTCAAGGAGGAGTACCTGCAACGACTGTTGGATGTTCTCAACAACCTTGTTCCTGGCAACAAACTAAATCGTTTAAGCCTGGCTCGCGTAGTTTCGCTGACAAACTTTGGCGAAACTTCGACCAAACCGGTCATGTTCGCCTCCGGCAAAGTGATTGCCCTGTTGACGGGCTGGATCGCCAAAAAGTCGAATTAGTGCTTTGTCAACGTCTAAATTTCGGGTCGGGTCTGGTAAAGGTGTCAGGAGTCAATTGCCGGTACGGCCCATCGGGTGCTTCGCACAATTGACTCCTGACACCTTTACCAGACCCTAAGATTTGGATTTGACAAAACACTCGGACAGTCCCTAACATGACCTACGGGCCTAATGCCTAATGGAAGTCACGGAAGTTGTGTGCGAGGTTGCAACGGGCTCCGGAAGCGATCATCAAATGGTTCGGCCGGGATGCCGTCGGAACCCATCGAACGAAATGCTTCTGGGCGACGGTCCGGAGTTCTGAATCCTCGGCGCGTCGGGTCCGCGTCATCGTTCAAGTCCGGATAGACGTATCCATTCGGATGATAGGGTGACGGCAACGAGTGTTCGCGGTACAGGTCAGGTCGGTAATGTTCGTCCTCGGGCGTGATCTGCAGGAAGTTGTCCACGTTGCGACTTGATTCGTCAAACACGTGCTGCCGAACCATTTGCTGACGGCCGCGCGCTACATGACCCGCATTGCGAATATCGTCATATCCCAGTTCTGCGACGTGCTGGGCCCAAGCCAAGCCCATCAAATCGTACAAAGTCGGATAAACGACGCTGCGCCCTAAGATGATGTTTTGTTGGATGCTGGACTCTTCGCTAGGAGCCGGACGAAACAGTCCACCCACCACCGGCGCGTTTTCCAACATCGGCACACCGCGTGATGTTCGAGCGGCCTTGAGCGCGACTTGATATCGGCCCACTTCGCGCAGCTCGAAACTGGAGGTTTGAACTTGGGTGTGAATAAAATGACGTTTGACGCGGCCAAGATGTTTTTCGTCCGCTCGCACGGGTTCACGTAACTCGGTGGTGTACAAGTAGGTCAAGTCGTACACCAGAGAATCTCCATCCGGTTGAATCACTGGGCGAACTTCAAATCCTGTCCCTGTCTCGAACTGATAGATTTCGGGATCAGGGACCAGACTTTGCAAATTGGATCCCAAACTTTCGGGATTCTGGGTGGCCGACAAGGCGTGGAACTGCTGAGGCGCGGTCTCGGACAAGCCACTGGGCAGCATCTTCCGCACCGATTCCGCGGGGACTCCACCGCCACTTAATTGATAGGCGGCCAAGAAGGTCGGGTCTTTCAACAACGCTCCATAGTCGTCGACCAACGCTTTAGCGCCTTGCATGGCTTCGGCGACGCGGATTTGGCGTTTGGGAAGATCAAACTCCATCGTCGCCTGCGGCAGGACCTTCAGCAACTCCCGGTTATTGCCCAACACCGTCGTGCGTTCCACTTGGCTCAGCGCCACTTGATGCCCGCGGGCAGCAGTACGAATACAAACCAAGTTGGGATCGTAGAACTGGACTTGAAAATCGTCTTCCAAGGCAAAGGTCATTCGCTTGAGAAAGTTATCGATCGAACTGATGTGCGCACGCGTGCCTTCCAACAAGTCCATCGACTTCTCTTCGTGTTCGTCAATCAAGTGGTCCAGCAACTTCAAGTGTTGCAGCGGTTGTCGGTTTTCGGCCAGGAATTGTTGGTTGGCGTCAATCGCAATGCCTGCGGTCAAGAGATGGACGATCGTATCGACGGTCGATTCATGTTGTTTTCTCCAAGAATCAGCACCTTGCGGAATCAGGTCCGTAATTTGTTGGAGCGTCATCAGAATCTGTTCGTAGTCGGCCGCCTGTTTGCCTGACGCCACGGCCACTTCGCGATAGGCATTTTTGATCGCCTCCGATTCTCTGAGGCTTTGTTCGCTAACGGCCTGCAACTTTTCATAGCCATCTAGAATTCGCACACCGGCCGTGCTTATGCCATAGTTAACCATCTGAGCGTCGCTATTGGTTAGGTTAGCGATTGTCTCTTCTAGTTTAACGCGATCAAACTCAGCCAGCAGTCGTAGCGTCGTGTCGCTTCGGATGACAAAACCCGCGAGCATCTCTTCCGCAGCCAGTAGTTGGTTGATTCGCTCTAGTAACTCCGTTCGAAAACGGTTTCGGTCAACAGATCGCTGTGATTCATCGACGGGTGTATCCGTGCTTTCCGCATCAACTGCGGAACTATAGGACTCTATTAAAGAGTTGTACTTTGATTGTGTTTCTCTTCGCGAAACAATATCCGCCTGAGCGACCTGCGCCTTCGAGATGGAGGCCAATAGGTTTGTATAGGTTTCACCCAATTGTTCACTGGCAGCACGTTTTCTGCTCAACAATTCCGTGCGTGAAGTAATCGCTTCCGTTCGCAGTTTGGTTAACTGATTCTGTTCCAATACCGCGTCTTCCGACAGTCGTTGATCCATCAACCCCCGTTCCACAATCCGTTGCTTGAGTTCGATTTCAGCGATCAACTGACTCTTGTAGATCTGTGCCAAGCGGATGAACTCGCGTTGCATGGGATTGAGCGTCGCGTCTTGCCAATCGCCTTGGGCAAAAAAGTTCTGAAAGTTCAGGAACTTGTAGAAATCGGCGGCGTTGGTTACCGCCATCTCGGGTGTGTACAACGGGCATTCGCATTGATGCTTCCGGAACACACTGCGCATTTTCTGTTTGCATTCTTCTCGACAGTCCGGCAAGTACTGGCATGGGATAGACTTGTTGATCATCCGGTACTCGAACTCCATGGTCGCCAAGTCGTTCAAGATGTATTGCTGGAAACGTTCCAAGATGCGTTGCCGCACGGAGTTCTTCGCCAGTCCAATTAGAAACAAGGCACGGTTGCGCGAGATCGAATCCATCGAGTGCAACGACAAGATTTGGTTTTCGGTATGCAGGAATTCGCTGTCCATACGATACAGGGTGTCGACGAAATCTTGGCCAAAGAACCCGTACAGATACCGCATGTCGCGGCCCATTTGATCGCGCTCCCAAGGCTGGCCATTTTCCTGAGCGACCTCCGCGGCCACCTCCGATACACTGCGCGACAAGAACACCAACGATTGATTCGTCAAAAAGCGACCCGCGTTGATGTAGCCTTCGACCAACTGCACGGTCTCTTCCAACTGCTCGCCTTTTTCACCGTTGATTTGGATGGTTTGCAGGTCGATCTTGACTTGGCCCACCGGCGTATCGATCTGATGGATCATGCGGCGAATTTGGTTGATGCCTTCAATCGGACCGCGCAGTTGGATGGTGCCTTCTCCAATCACGCTGACACTGGTTTGCATTACCGGGTCAAAGGAGTCGATATCACCCTTCGCATACGTGTTTGGATCTTCTTGGGCTGCGTCCAGTTCGCGCAAGAATTGGGCTCGGATCAAACGTGACTCTTGGTTGTCCAAAGACCGGGCCAAGTCGTTGAGTTCTTGTTCCTTGAGTCGCAGGTCCGCGACGTCGGCTCGACGTTGATTGAAGTCGGTGACCACTTGTTGGAGCTGCGATTCAAAGTCACTGACTTTGGTGAGCTTGGTATTGTCGGTCCCGGGTGCTAGATTGGCTTCCGACACCAATGCCAAACGCCCGGACCCATCGGAAACCACAAACAGATCTTTGGGCACGCCTGTGAGTTGCTGCATGACGGACTGGGCCTCTTCGGCGTTGGTGGCCAGAGCGGCTAGTTCCTGTTCGGCCTCGCGAGTTCTTCGGGCCGCGTTTTCGGCATCGATCTGGGCTGCCCGACGTTTGGCCGTCGCGTCTTCGGCTTTGTCGCCGGCTATTTGGGCGCGGCTTTCTTTGGCCCGTACATTGGCCAAATTGTATTGTTGGGCTCGACGATTGATGATCTCGGCCACGCGATCCGCATCGCGATAGTAATACAACTTCACGACTCGCGTGACCACGCGCCCGGAGGGACGGACCTTGTTGTTGTCCGAATGCCGACCGGCATCCGCGGGAACCACAAACGGCGGGTACTCGACCGCCGGGCCACTTGGACGTTGCCCGGTTACTGACACCGTCGTCTCAAAAGGTCCCATGACGTTTCCGAGACGGTCCTGAAACGAGACGGCCGATTGGTCCGACTTTTTCCCGTCTTTTACTTCGACTCGAATCAACGTGTTCACAGTCTTCTTCAGGAGAATCATGATCTCACCGTTGACGACCGAAAATTGGCCGCCCGCTGGACTTTCCAACAAATTCTCTGCGTCCGGCACGGATTTGACAGTGAACAGTTCCGCCGCATATCCGGATGTGGGATTCTCTTCTGCCACGGTCATCACCAACGCCCGAGCACCAAAGTTGTCTTCGATCGGTCGCACGCTCACAATTCGTGGTGGCAGCAGGTCGATGTGGATCGGAATGGGGGCCGATTCAATTGCCAAGCCTTGGCCCGTTGACGTTCGTCGATAGGTGACCACGAAGCGACCGTTGCCTTGGAAATGATCCGGGAATGTTCGGAATTTTCCGGAGAACGTGATCGGACTGGTTCCGGAAGTCACGGGAATGGTTTGCCCAAAGCCGACGGTCGGGCCATTCTCTAACTGTAGTGCCAAGTCGGCTTCACCAGGAACGCCCAGTTCCTCCGAAATTGTGATCTTAAACGTATGGGTTGCTGCGGCGGTTGTCGAATTGATCGTGCTCGGTACCGCTGCCTCCACTTTGCTGATCTTTTGCGCTTGAACTACATTCGCACAAACCAACAAGAACAGCCCGATCAAACAAACGGTCTTGATATTTAGAAATGGATTCATGGCTGGAAACTTGCTGTTAGGACGAATCGGAAGTTCTCGGGGTTCAGTGTGGGGAATGATCGCTGTTAATCGGGCCAGCGAATAAAACGTCCTTCGCCTTGCGTCTCTTGTTGCACGCGGCGGATTTGGTTGTCGCGCGCGTCCAGGGCGCGTTGTTCGCCTAGCGATTGTAAATAAGCCTTGCCGGGTAACAGATCACTGATGGCTTGGGTCGTTTCGATCACGGTGCCCACACCACGATCACCCAACACCGCCATTCCCGCACCGGTCTGTTTGATGTCGTCGTGAGCCTGATGCAGCGCCTGCACCGTGTTGCTATCGCGAATGGCCTCGTGCTTTTCATGCCAATGATCGAACAGACTTTGGGTATGTCGTTTGATCAAAGAGGGAGCTGGCTGCGACACGACCACTCGAGGTTGCAGCGGGTTGAAGCTGGGGAACCGCACCACGGTGCTGTGACCGTCCGGATAAACGTAGGCAAAATGGGTGCGATGGTATTCGACGCGCGGGGCGCCATCGGCCAGCATCACGAAGAACTCGATGGGCTCGCCCGTTGCCGGATGCACGGTCACCACCCGAGTTCGTCCGCCGCTGATGATTGGACATTGGTAACTTGAGCGTCCGCTGTGGTAAAAGCGATGGATATGGGTTTGGCAGTTTTCGGGCGAGAGAGAAGAACCACTGAGATTCGCCAGCGGATAGACGGTCGCTTCTCCAGGCAATCGCAAGCGAGCCGCCAAGCTAGGTGACAGACACAACGGGGCCGGATGCTGGGCCGCCTGCACCGGATAATAGCCCGCCTCCACGATCTCCACATCATTGAGCCCATCAGCGTTGGCCAATGGAGCCAATGTCGCCAAGCTAACCAACGCACCCAGCAATCGTAGTGCCCATCGGGGCGCCAACATTTTCGCTAGCATTCCACCGCCCTGCCGTGAAAAGAGAATCGACCTCATACTCGCTACGGATTCATCCCACCTGCGCAGAACATGGCCAAGCCAAACTGGACAAACGCCGGCGCTATTCTCCATAGATCGAACTCGATCATTAAAAACCCGCAGATCAAATTCGGCAAAATTCGCATAATCGCCAAAGTTCCTGTGCGCCGCTGAAGAACTTGAACCTATGCCAGCAGTCACTGCGGAGTTTTGGAAAGCTAGAGAAGCCGCGGAAATACCTGCGACCACGAAAAACACAAAAAGCACGAAAAGCAAATACCCTCCATTCTTTTCGTGACTTTCGTGGTTACCATCTACACCATTTGTTTGACTTGCCACGATTGGTTACCATTTACATCAGAGTTTTACCCTGATCGCGATCCGAAAGGAGCCCCATGAGCGAAACGATCCTGTTCAAAGATGAAAGCTACGCAATCCAAGGCGCGATCTTCGAAGTCTATCGAGAAATGGGCTGTGGATTCCTCGAGCCCATTTACCAAGAGTGCCTAGAAAGAGAGCTGCGACTTCGAAATATCCCCTTCACTGCCCAAACCGAGTTGAAATTGAACTACAAAGGTCAGCCGCTCCAGCAGACGTATAAGCCCGATTTCATTTGCTACGGCCAGATCATTGTCGAAATCAAAGCCGTAAGAGAAATCGCTCCCGAACACAAGGCACAGGTAATCAACTATTTAAAAGCTACCGGTATGAAACTTGGCATACTGGTTAACTTCGGCGCCTACCCGAAAGCGACAGCCCTCCGATTGGTACTTTAGTTTTATGCAACTACGAAAGATACGAGAAAGGCTAAATAAGAGAGCCATTCGTTACTTCACGTTCGTGTCGTAAACGGTAACCACGAAAGTGACGAAAGACACGAAAAGAGTGGCGGGTATTCATGTTTCGTGCTTTTCGTGTTTTTCGTGGTTGCTCGCATTTGGTAGGCTCGGCTTCATCCGCAGAGGATTCTGACTCCTGCGACTGTCCAACATGGTGCAAAACGCGAGCGGATTACGTTAAGCTAACGACGGACCAAAATCCTTCACAAGTCACGATCGGAAATTTGCACCATGCAAGCTGCCTATATCACACAAACCGGGGGGCCGGAGGTTATTCAGTTTGGTGAACTGCCGGAGCCAGAGCTGCGACCGGGCTCCGTACTGATTGCGACTCGGGCGGTGGCCGTAAATCCCATCGATACCTACATCCGCAACGGCGCCAACTATTGGCCGCTGCCCAATCCCTATATCCTCGGCAGCGATTTGGCCGGAGTGGTCTTGGAAGTCGCGCCGGGAGTTGTTGGCCTGCAGCCGGGCATGCGAGTCTGGTGTACTAATCAAGGATTGCAAGGACGACAAGGAACGTTTGCCGAACAAGCGGTGGTCGATGCCGCCTGGGTTTATCCGATGACGGCCCAAGTCCCGTTCGAACATGCCGCCGCAGTGGCCTTGGTCGGTGTCACCGCGCACTTGGGTTTGTTTCGAGAAGCGAAGTTGCAAAAGGGCGAGTCGATCTTTGTCATGGGCGGTGCCGGCGGCGTCGGATCGATGGTGCTCCAAATGGCCAAGATCGCCGGCGCTCGAGTCCTGACCTGTGCCGGCTCCGACGCCAAGGTCCAACATTGCCGGGACTTGGGCGCGGACGTGGTCTTCAACTACCACACGACCGATCTACAAACAGCCATCTTGGACGCGACGGAGGGACGTGGCGTCAACGTGTTTTGGGAAACCCGCCGCGAACCGAGCTTTGATTTTGCCGTGGCCGTGATGGCGCCGCGCGGACGCATGATCTTGATGGCTGGCCGCGCCGCTCGACCCGTTTTCCCCGTCGGCCCGTTTTATGTCAAAGGTTGTCAGCTGCATGGCTTTGTGATGTTCGCGGCCACGGCGGAAGAGATGGAAGTTTGTGGCCGAGACATCAGTCGTTGGCTGGATGACGGTGTGCTCCGCGGCTTGATTGGCCGACGACTACCACTCCATCAGGCGCGGCAAGCCCATGAACTCCAAGAAGCCGCGACCGTCCAAAGAACCGCGGACTTGATGGGCAAGATTGTATTGGATGTCGGGACGGAACGCTGATCCGATCAAAAGCTGCACGGGGGACGCACCAACGATCCTGTGGGGCTCTAGTCTCTTCCGCGCACTCCGCGTCGCCGCGTGTTCAAAACCTTACCAAGTCAGCGGCAACAAACTCAAGCCGCTTGAGGACAAGCGGTCCAAACTTCGCCGCGGGATTCCGTGTGGGGGGCGGCATGGTAGAGTTGGAACGTGCCGCTGGGAGGCTGCCGCAGTCCGGCGTTTTGTTCGATCAGATGTCGTTCCATCAAGCGCCACACCAGCGGCCGATAAACGATTCCCCGCAACAAGTTCATGCGTTGGGGTTCGCCTAATCCTTGCAGACAAACAATCGTGCCGCGTTTCATCATGGTACCAACACCGCCCGTCACGTTGCCACCCAATATGATCGTGCCGGCCAACATCTCGGGTCCTGGTTCCTGCGAATCGCCCTCCACCACAACCATTCCGCGTCGCATGCGTCGCCCCAGACCACCCGCGGCCGAACCACGAATCACGACCACACCACCGGTCATGCCGCGGCGCCGAGCCGGCAAGGAAGCCGCTGCATACTGTCCACAACTGCCCTCGACAACGATGGTGCCGCCTTTCAGATCACTGGCCAGCCAATGTCCTGCATCTTCCGCTATTTCCAATCGACCTCCGCGCATTTCGCAGCCGGCATGGTCGCCCACCGGACCTTCCACGCGAACGTGCCCCGTGCGTAAGTTGCGAGCCACATAATTCAGCCGCCCCGTGTCGCCGCACCAAACCACGCCTGGTTGCTCGCCAACATGGTGGCATGCGAACAAGTCGCCAAACTCCAGCGTCTGGTTTCCCAAACGGATCACTTGGCGTTGCAGGTCGAGCAACTCGGTAGCCGTAGCCGGTCCCGCTCCCGACGCTTCGATCATCGGCAAATCGACGAAAAATGGGAGTGTCTGCCGAGTGCAAATTTCGAGAGCCATGAACCTGACCTTTGGTATTACTTCGCCAGGACCGGTTGGGTGGCGCTGTTTAGTTCGCGCACCAAGGCGCGCAGGTTGTACTCGACGTAAGGTTGGTCCGCAGCCGGACCGTTGTGGCTCGCATTGGCCACTTGGAACAGACCGTCCTCGGGCACGAACAGCACGTTGTGCAAGTTGGAACTCATGGCCACCGGGCGACTCATGAGCCATTGCGCTTTTTGTTTGTCGATCTTTCCATAAGACTCCTGCACCCGCGCCCGAAGTTTGGCCAAACGATCTCCGGCGGACAAAAGCACTGTATCTTTGATGCCATCGCCCAACAGCGGATGCCCTTGCCCTGGGTAAACAAACTCGATCTTCTCGGGCGTCGCGGCAACACCCACGGCCGAACGGTCTTTGCCGTCGGCAAAGACATAATAATATTCGCAGGTCCGCGGGTTGTTGGACCACAGATCAATGACCTCTTGCAGGGTGTGGCATTCCTCCAGCCCACGACGCATCAACGTGGCCATCGGCACGCCATCCCATTGGCCTTCACCGCGACCGCCCATTTCGCCCAACGAGACTTGTTCGTGGTTCATGCCGCTGACGCTGCCGATGAATCCGGCGTAGCCCACGGTGGCAAACGGGATCTTGCCGTCGACGGCGATCACAAAGGTCGTGGCAGCGTCTTGGAGCCCGATCATGGTCATGTAGTCCAGGACTCGGCCGTGATAGAGTTTTCCGTCTAGCGTCGCATCGCCGAACACGGCAAAACCCGAACAGTGAAACAACTCGGGAAACACATTCAAAACTTCCATCGTGTCGGTGGAGATCTCCAAGCTGTTGGCCAGCGCCCTGGTCTCGACCAAGTGATCCGCGGGAATGTGGCCCCGCAGACGCTCGTAGGCGACGGCCAAATCACGGCGGAACCAGCGTCCCGTCTGAATCGTCTGAACCGTCCCAAAGGCATGCAGCACCGAATCGATACAAGCCATCGATTGTGACTTGAGCAACTGCCCATGCGCGTGACCAATTTGTTCGGGTGTGCCCGACAACAGCACCAACCGCTGACCATCGACCCAACGCAATTCGCCGTGTTCTACCTTGGCGGTTGTCTGCCGGGGATTGATCAACGCGGGCGATGGCAACAGCACCTCCAACGTGCGGCGGAGCCCGCGACTTAAAGTCCGCTCCAGCTCATCACGCTCCAGGGTTTCGTGCGTCCAACCGGCCCACAACTGTTCACGCAGTTGGGTTTCGTCGCGCGGTGGCGTCACTTGTGCCGCCGGTGCAGTAACTTGTAAGGCAGCTTGCCATTCGCGATGTTGAATTTCGAAATGGGGAGTTGCATCCTTGGCCACCTTCTGGCGAATCCGTAGCTCCGTGCCTTCGCCATCCACCCACGTCAGCGGCTCGTCCCCCGGGGTCAGTTCCAATAAAGTTTTGACGGCACCCGCCAGCGCTTTGGGGTCGCCGCAAAAAACCATGGGCGCAAACGTGGCCACCACCGATCCGCGACTGATCAAGCGGTCGGTGATCCCCGGTAACGCCAAATGATCGGGACCCGCCAAGTCACCTTTGGCCAAATACACCACGCGGTGCTTTGGCAAGGCAAACGCGGTGAGCTGGGGTCGGCGAAAAATGCCGACCGCGTATTCCGGATGCGTTAGCTCCAAATCGAAAGCTTGATCGTCCCACTTGGCCAAACGGATATCCAAAGTTTGCACGCGACCATCGACCGGTCCGGATACGGTTCCGGTCAACTCGAAGGTTCCAGCGGCCCCCGAAATCACTTCGAGCAACGGCGCGAACGACTCCGAGAAATCCTCACGCGGAACTTGGTCGTCCACGTCCCAGGCCTGAGTCGTCGTGGGCAGCATGTACCAACAACATACGAGACAGATCCAAGCCATTGTCCGGCCAATTGTTTTTTGCTGCGGAACGGGTTGTTGCTGAAGTGAAACTCTCATGGGCACGGTTCCTTGTCACAAACAGTTTGGCAGTTCCGTCGTCGTGTGAGCACGTCCTACGATTGCAAGTGAATACCCTGCAGTTGTTCCTGCAAGCGATGTAGTTGGGCGTCGCTGGTCATGTTGATCTCCAGCGGCGTCACGGTGATGTGTCCTTGTCGCAAGGCAAACACATCAGTGGGTGGATTGGGCTGTTCGGGCAACAGGTCATGGGTCGCCCAGTAGTACCGACGGTTCTTGGGGCAATGCCCCGAATTGAACTCGATACCGTTGCGCCGACTCTCCATCGGAACCACACTGACGGGACACGGTTGATGCAAAGCCAGCGTGGGCGCATTGATATTGTAGATCAAATGTGATTTGTGTTGTTCGGCTGCCAGCGGCTTTTCCTCGCCGGCGCTCCAGTGGCCCTCGATGATCGGCTGCATGACGGGCCAAAGGACGGCCATGGCCTGCTCGTACGGGGCATCGTCTTGGTACTCGAGCGACAACGCGAAACTAAGGATCCCGGATACGGCCGCCTCAAACGCTCCACCGACCGTGCCCGAATAGTGAATGTTGATTCCCGCGTTCAGGCCACCGTTGATCCCACTGATCACGACATCGGGCCGCCATGGGCAAAGTTCGTACAGGGCCAGTTTCACGCAGTCCACCGGCGTGCCATCGACCGCATAGCCCCGAAATCTCAAGCCGTCATAGGCCTTGGTCGCAAACAACGGTGTGAGGAACGTGATCGAGCGACTCACACCGCTCTGCTCCCCCGAGGGGGCCGAAACAAACACCTCATGGCCCAAATCCAGCAAAAAATACTCGACAGCCCGCAGGCCAGCGGCATTCACCCCATCATCATTGGTCAACAAAAACTTCATCCGTCGGTCCTGTAACTTTGCCCCAGAAACAACCGACCCATTGTGCCCGACATGATGCCCAACGGCTAGTGCTATGTCAAACCTTAATTTACCCGTCACGACGCTTGTCAAAGCGTGATACCACTTGAAGTATCCGCATCAAGGCAACAGCAGTGATCCCACTTCAGAACGTTGACGAAGCACTAGTCGTCTTTGCGTTCTTCTCGTCCGTAAAGTTGTTCTTTCCGGAGCAGTGGCAACAAAGGTGAAAAGTCGTCGGTCCAGCGGATGTTGGTGTCCTGTTTCGGAAAATTCCACTCGGCCGACTGAACCACCGGGTTGGCGCGAAACCATTCGTTTTCGGTCAACACGACCCACGACGAATGGTCCTGATACTTTTGGGCAGGGTCGTCTCGGTCAGGCGAATAAGAAATATACATCGCGTGGACTCCCAAGTCCTGGGCTTGCCGTTCCAAGAGCGGCGCCAATTCGATAAACCGATTCGAAACGTGAATTGCTAAAAAGCCATCGGGCTTGATGCGACTCAAATACACTTGCAACGCTTCGATCGTCAACAAGTGTTTGGGAATCGAGTCGCTCGAAAACGCGTCGGCGATCAAGACGTCGTAGCGGGGCTCGTCGTTTTCCGACTCGCGTTCCAATTGAACTCGCGCATCTCCCAACGAGACATCGTTCTTGGCCTTGGCCTGACTCAAGTAAGTGAAATGGTTCTTGGCCACGGCCACCACCTTCGGATCGATTTCGAAAAATCGCACCGTGTCTATCTCACGGCCCCAAGTCACCACGGTACCCGTGCCCAGTCCAATCGCACCAATGCACAGTGGTGCGGCAGGCGGCGCGTCAGCACCTTCCAACGCCTCGGGCGCTCCACCTAATTCGCCTTGCAGAAAGCGCATCACAAGTCCCAAGCCACTGCCCGGACTGTAATAACTGGTCGGGCGATGTTGCCAGGCGGGATCCGTCACTTGATAGCCATGCATCGTCTTGCCGTGGCTCAGCGAACGCTTGCCAGGTCGGTCTTCAACTTTCAAAACACCGTACTCGTTGCGGTATTGACCAACCACGGTTTCGCCCGTGCTGTCGCTATACATCTTGATGGCCGCTGTGGCAACCCCGCCCGCTGCCACAATGCCCGTGATCAAGGTCAACCACGAACCAACAAGTTTGACAACGCTGCGTGTCTTGCTGAAAAACTCGCGGTAGACCTCAACCAACACCAATGGCAGCGTGAACACGACGATCAAGATCAAGCTCAAGTGAAACTCGTAGTAATCGTTAAAGACAAAAGGCGCGATCAATGCCACCAACAAACCGCCAGCCGCTCCACCCACCGAGATACACAAGTAAAAGGCCGTCAATCGCGACGGGTCGGGCTTCAACCGAGCCAACTCGCCATGGCAAATCATCGCCGCCGAGAACAACACGCTGCTGTAGGCAATGATCTGGGAACGAAAGATCTCGTGCAGACCTTTGTCCAACACGTAACAGGCAAACAATGCCGAACCACACAAGGCCACAAAAAACACGGGCCGCACATACAAGCGTTCGTATTCAAAACAAACGATGAAGCTAATCAAATACAACGCCAGTGGCAAAATCCACAAGAACGGATGGGCACCGACTTCTTGCGTCAAGAAACTCGTCGTGGCCAACAATTGCACGGAAGCCAACATCGGCAACAACAACCACAACACCACCACCCACGGCCCCAATGATGCACCGGCCGGCTTCGTGGTGTCATGTGTCTCTTTGGCGATCACATTTTCCGCGGTGACCGCCGACGACGAGGAACCTGCCGCTACAGCCAATCTCTGAAAACGATAGCCACACACGCCCACCAACAAAGCATAAGCGACCAAACCACCCGACCAGTACCATGACTGCTGATCCAGCGTCAAATAACTTTCGATCAAAAACGGGAAGCCCACCAGCGCCAACAACGAGCCTAGATTCGATAGCGCAAACAACCGATACGGCGAATAATTGGGGTGCGACAAACTCTGCCAACGTTGAATCAACGGCCCGGTCGTTGACAACACGATGTAAGGAATGCCGATCGTCCCCGCCAGCAATCCCAGAACTCGCCAGTTGGGATACAAACCATCTTCCGGTTTCCAATCCAATCCCGGCCGAATGGGCAAGAACAAAATCGCTGCCGACAAGACGATCAAATGCAACAACCATTGATTGAACGGTGACAACCGCTGCGTCAGTTGATGCGAATAGGCATAGCCCAACACCAACCCCGATTGAAAGAACAACATACAGCTGGTCCACACCAACGAGGAGCCACCGAACCAAGGCAGGATAAACTGCGCCATCATGGGCTGGACCAAGAACAATAAAAACGCACCCAGAAAGATACTCAAGCAGTAGAGAAACAAGAGCGACGACTCCTTCATTCAGCGAAGCAACAATTCAGCGAAGCAACAATTTTGCGAAGCAAAGCAACCCTTAGATGCCTGGTAACAGATCGGGATTCCGTTCAAGTAGTTTTTCCAGGTCTTGGATGGTATCGAGCGGCTTTCGCCAATCGTACCACGTTTCGATCACCGGCGGCTGGCCTTGATATTGAGGTCCGGTTTGCTGGGCAAAACAGATCACTTTCAGAGCCACAACTTGTTTGCCAGCCCGATGACTGGCGTTCCACTGCCTCAGTTTGTATTCGGCGACCCGTTGTTGCAAGCCCTTGATTCCGTAGCCCAACATGTTGTCGTGCAGTTTTCGCCAATGGTGTCCCGAGATCGCCAGCAAACTCGAAGCGGGACGATCGTAGCTGACCGGTTCCAAACGCAGCAGATCCATCCGAACACCGTCTTCCAACGTCGCATCGTAGACAAACCATGGACTGTGCCACGGCGGCACCCCGAACATCTGGAAATGTTGTCCAAGACCCGTAACGGCTCCCACCCAACGCAGCCCGGTGGGCATGGCCAACGAAAACAACAAGCGGGGCGATTTGTACTGTACGAATTGCTCCTTGGTTAGGTTCAATCGTTGCCGCAAGTCGCCGTCATAGCCAACCGGAATATTGGCCGTGTTCCAAAGCACCACGTACACGACCATCAGGCCCGCAAAGCACTGGCCCAGCCATCGCAGGCCTCCCATCCAATCACGACCAACCACTTCGGTCGTCATGGTTGGCGTTCCACGATCGGCTTCACCCAAGCGCAACCAACTCGCGTACGAACCTTGGCGGCCAAGCCAATTGAAGAGCGCGGCGGGAAACAAGGGGAGCCATCCGACCATCGAAATATACGGGAACAATCCAATCTCCATCGTGACGGCAATCGACAGATGCAACGCGTAATAAACCAAGATGTTGATCGTGCGCCACCACGGATTCTGCCAAGGCACAAACAGAAACACAATCAAAACGACTTCGGCAAACAGGGTCGCCCAAGTCACGAGTTTCAGCAACAACGGGTACTGCAAGAAGACACTGGACCACGGTCGCGCGTAAATGTCCAAGCGAAAGACGTACTCCATCGCGTCGCCTTCCCACCAGTGCACATTCCACTTGGCCACCCCAGCGAAGAAGTACATACAAAACAACTGCGTGATCAAACCCGCGGTTCCGGCCGTCAGCACCGGTTCGGGGACCTCCGCTTCATCCAGCATGGTTCCTGACCGCGACTTTGACCTCGCCGCGTCGACGGACCACCACGCACCCAGCGGTGCAAACATCGAAAAGAACAACACGCCGCGCAGCAGGGTATCGCCGCTACTCAAGATTACCGGACAACGCATGTGCAGCGAGACAATCAAAACCCAACAGATCAACGTCATCCACCACGTTTGCCAACCGATCAGCAAACCCACCGCGGCTATTCCCAAGACGACCATCAAGCCTTGTTGCCACGCCAGCTCGCCAGATAAGAAATGGAGCGACCAAACATACTCCGCAACTTGTCCGTAGTCCAACTCCAAGAGGCTCGCGGCCATCGCCCGATCCACCGGTCCAGCGTCGGTCAAAAACGCTTCCAAATATGGCCAACGCAGGCCGATATCCAGCATAATCATCAGCCCCAATCCCATCCGAAACAGCGCCAGCGCGCGAGGGTCGCAACCGAAGACCTGCATCAGGACCCGTCGCCCCCAGCTTGATGGTTGGTTTTCATACATGGTTTGGACTCCCGCGATACCCGGCCGTGAGGCGATGACAAAAACCTCAAGGCTTCCGAGCCATCATCGGCAGTTGCCAGGGTGAATCCTGTCGGGCAAAGCCACGATGTCATTTTGTCCCGGGAGTGCCGACCTGCCAGTTTCCTACAATTGTTGCCGCCGCTACGGGCAACGCAATCGGCACGACAGGCTTTTCGTGCTTGACAACCACTTGCACGGGGTCTACTATGGAAAAAGTGTAGCATTGGCTACATTTAAGATTCGCTGCTCGACTGGCAGGGGTCGCCGTTGTTGCCGACGTTTCTAAATGAAATCGATTGCTCGGAGAAATTCTGATGCCCAAAGTTCGTGACCTGTATCGGTGCCCAATGGTTTCTCGAGGCGGATTTACGCTGGTCGAGTTATTGGTGGTCATTGCGATCATCGGTGTCTTGATGGGCTTGCTGTTGCCGGCCGTCCAACAAGCGCGCTCGGCGGCGTACCGCATGTCGAGTGCCAATCAACTCAAACAGATTGGGCTTGCGCTGACAAACTACGAAGCCGCGCGGGGGCGATATCCGGCCGCGTACACCTCCGACCCCGTGCGCTTTACACCCTTCGCCGACACAATGGATGCGGGACCCGGCTGGGGTTGGGGAGCGATGATTCTGCCGTATCTGGAACAAGGCGGTCTCTACGACAAGTTGAACCTAACGCTCCCCTGTTGGGCTCCCGAAAACGCCGAAGCCGTCCGCACAAAGATCTCGTCGTTCCTTAGTGCCGGGGCCGATGGCGATTTCGACGCGATCCAAATCACCGACTCGAGCGGTACGGTGGTGGGCGTCTTTGGACGTTCGCATTACGTCGCCAACGTGGGACAGGATGAGCCATGGGTCTACGCCGTTGCCGATTGGAAGTCGCTACCAACCAGTCGTTATTTCGGACCGTTTTACCGCAATTCACGCACGCGCGTCGCCGAGATTCGCGACGGGCTCAGCAATACCGTCTTTGTCGGTGAACACATGTCGATTTCGAACAAGACTTGGGTGGGAGTGATTCCCGGTACCGAATCTTGCCCGGTCGATGCCAATCGCTTTCCACTGACCACTTGTGATGCCGCCGCCACGTTTGTTTTGGCCCACGCCGGGCCTGCCGCGAGCGAGCCCGGGATTATCCATCCGCCAGGTTACCCTACCGCCCACGTCTGCCAGTTCTTTTCGCCCTGGCACGGATGCAACATCTTGTTCAAGTAAGCCGCTATCGCGGCGGGTTGGGCGGCATTCTACCCGGGGTTGGTTGCCTGGTCAAACTTTTTCTCTTCTCCTGAGTGCGGTTGCGGCGGCTTTGGTCGTCGCTTGTGTTTTTTCCTCACGTTCAGGAGT
>JBGSJV010000170.1:0-85493 GCA_041741535.1 Pirellulaceae bacterium | reverse complement strand
GGGGCTTGGTAGCTGGCCAGTCAGGCTTCCATCGGGACGGGCCCGATGGTGAGCGTGTTGGTGTTTGTTTTGGGGCTGGGTAGCTGGCCAGGCAGGCTTCCATCGGGACGGGCCCGATGGTGCGCGTGTTGGGGTTTGTTTTGGGGCTTGGTAGCTGGCCAGTCAGGCTTCCGTCGGGGCGAGCCCGATGGTGAGCGGGCTGGGTTTTGTTTTTAGAGATTTGTGGCTGGTCAGTCAGGCGGGACTCCTGCCCCTTTTAACCATACCCTAAGTTTTGGTTGTGACAAAGCATTAGGGAAACGCGACGCCGTAGCGTTCTGTCATCGTGTCGCGTAATGCGACCTCTTGCAATTGAAGTGCCTCCAATTGGGTTCTCAGGTCGGCAATTTGCGAGTTGTACTTCTTGTCGATTTCTTCGACCACCGCGATGGTCACTCCTCCCGCCAAGCCAACCAACAAACCTTCGCCAAACGACTCGGGTGTCTCGACGCTATTCAACGCGTTGACCAATGGCGCGCGTTCGAGATCCCATTCGCGATGAGTATTGGCGTAGGTCAAGAACAGGGCCCGGTAGGATTGCAGTAAATTGACGAACTCGAAGTCGACGCCTTGGGTGTCGATCGCACCGTAGCCTTGCCGCATCGATTCCCAATACTCGATCTGCGATTCCCGAGAAAGTCGTTCGAATCGATTGTCGCATTGACGCATCTCTTTCCAGGCTGCCAAGTTGCGGTTAGCCGATTCATTGCGAGCTTGCTCCGCCAGTTCATCGGCTCTTCGCTGAGCGTCTACCATGGCATTCCCCTGCCCTTGTTCGTTCGATGGTTCTGACGTGTTCGATGGAACGGAATTCCAATCGGTCGTCGACGCCAACGGTTGCGGTGGATTTGCGCTATCGTTTGATTTCGTAGCGTTCGCCAACATTAGAAAACCAAACGCTGCAAAGGGAACAAGCACCACCACAAAGAGTGCCAGCCCGATGGTGGCGGCGATCGCCACGATGGTGACCATCGACATGGACGACTTCTGAGGGGCGAACGCGGGTGGCATTTCAGGCGCGGCGGTGTTTGACGCCATGCCGTTGTGGGCTGGGATCGGCAAAGCGGCGGACGGCACGATTGGCGGGATTACGTCCGCGGTCACGGGCAACGACGACGGCGAAGGAGATGGCGACGGCGACGGTAAAGGAGGGACGCTCGACGTTTGCGTCGCCGATGGTTCGCTGGAATCAGCGGGGGCCACAATCGAAACGGCGGTTTTGCATTTCGGGCAGGGAACCGACTTGCCAATCATGGTCTCTTTTGCATGGAGTCGAACCGCACAGTTTGGACAACGGACAATAAATGGTATCGAGATCTCCAATCGGTTCAGAATTCATGCCAAGTGGAACATCATGGGATGTCGCGCCGAACATTTGGTAAATTTGTGAAACCAAACGCGAGCGACCATTCACAAATGCCCCGTTCCACCAAGCGGGCGGAGCGCTGACACAAATCTCCATTCTCTAGAATCGAAGGCGTCTTTGCAAGTTAAGTTTGAATGAATCAAATAAATCTACGTGATCGCGGTCGGGCCTCGCAGCGGCCAAACGGTCCCCCCAATTGGTTGGCAGGTTGAGAACGCGACGTTGTCCGGGACGATATGGGGAATTTCGAATCGTTCCGATTGGCTTGTCGATTTGAAGTGATACTCGGTTGTTCCCGGGGTGTTGTTGCGGCGCCCACCGTAGTCGCTCCTGTATGGATCTTCGTCCGCCATTGACCGGCGATTCGCCCACGGAAACCAGGACGATGTCGCTGGCGGAGAATTGGCCGCTTGTGGCGACCTATCATCCCGCCTACATTCCTCATGGGTCGCGGTTGGCGGCCAAATTTGTCAAATTCCGGAAAAAAATTTCGACCGGGGACTCAGGGATGCGATTGCGTTTGATCAAATATACGTTGCATGATCGGCCCTACACCGCGTTCGTCGCGATGACGGATCGTCAGTTTTCAGATCTCATTGCTGTCGAGTCGGACAACGTTGACTTGAGTCCGTACGAAAGCCAGATCATTCGGGTGGTGGAGACTCACCAGCCAAGCGATGTAGAATTGGCGGGCGTGCGAGAAGCCTTCTGGCGATTTTACACCGACGCCAAAGGTCCCGCGAAGTGACCGGCACCCTGAGGGTGCTGCGGTTCATGGGGTGGCGTGTTACGCCGCAATACCGTTCAACGAAGAACTTATTTCACTTCCGAATCGCTCAGCGACGCAATGCTGGGCGACGTGCAGTAACAATTGGGCAAAGTGGGTCACCGCCCAGCATTGCTTTGCGTCGCGGTTAAACGAAAATTTAACGGTATTGTGTTACGCCGAGCGAAAAGCGAAGGAGTCATTGCAATCTTGCGGCAGCCGTCGTCAGCAAACAAGATGGTCTTGCACCAAACATGGCACGGCGGTCGAATGTCGCTCGTACGGTTGGCTGTTCCCAACCTGAACCTTGGATCCATTCATTTTCCGAACCTAGCAAAAGGGAGTTTTATCCGTGAGCCTAATTGATTGTCCCGCATGCGGAAACAAAACATCCTCGCAAGCGAGTGCTTGTCCAAAATGTGGGCAGCCGATTGCTGCGAGTCCGCCGATCGTCGCTCCGCCCAACACCGTCTATGTCACGACACCACCGCCACAGGGAGCGTCTTGGCTGGGGAGTTTGGTTGTTTTGGCGATCTTGGCGGGAGCGGTCTATTTCGTGGCGACAAATACCGAAATCGGGGCTGACCTTTTATCGAAAAGCCAGCAATTGTTGACGAAAATATCGAAGCCCTCGGAAAGCACGCTGATTATTGGCAAGTGGCAGTTTCCCAATCTACCCAACACCCTCGAGTTCTTCGCTGACGGAACACTACGAGAAACGGGAAGCCTGAAATCGGTGGACAGTAAGTACGAGATCCTGGGCAATGGAAGAATGCGGTCCACATCTCCAGGATTATTGTATGGTACAACGGAGAACGAATGGAACATCAAGTTTAGCTCCGATGGTGATTCATTGACGATGACGCCGAACGTGCTGTTGGGAGTTCCGATTACCCTCACCCGAATCAAAGATTAGTGGTTTGGTCGACACAAGTTTCCTGTCGCACAATGCCAAGAAAAATTGTTGCGTCGTGTTTGGTCGGACGTGTGGACTTGCGTCGAGATGGCATTTTGTTTTCACTGAATATCACGATTGCGCAATAAAAGGAACATCGAACATGAAAACGCTTTGGACACTTCTGCTTTGGATCGCCCTACCCTGTGGGCTCGGATTCGCCGATGAACCCGTCGCGGGGCCAAAGGATGTTCCGCCTGTTGTGGGCACCGCGATCACGACAAGTGATTCCGAGGCATGGTCGGTTCAACTGATGGTCCCAGCAGTTACTTGGAAGGTGGTTGGTGAACAACGGCCAAAACGTGAGTGGCCCAAGCTCGAGGTCGATGTGGCGGAGGCCGTGCTGAAATTATCGCTGGATTATGATGCCGCCACGCAATTGTCCGAAGACTCACAAAATCGAATCGTTGATTTGAAGGGCAGAAGATTAAAACGCGATGAAGTCGAGGCACGTCTCAAGGAAAGAACGCCGGTGCTGATTTCGGTTTCTGGCCGGATGCCCGACGCCTTTTACCTCCAATGCACCAAAGCCGATACGCTGATTGTTATCCTGGGCCTTCAAGACAGTCCGGCTCCGCACCTTCTGCCTCGTGAAGCAACCGGAGACGACCCAAACAAGAAATGAATCGTAACCACGAGGCGTTGCCAACGGTTGCTCGGAGGCCTCGTGCTGCGACATCCTCAACCATCACTCAACGCCGTTTGACTGTTTCTTGGGCTATCCGTATTCACTTGGGAACTGTTGACACTTGTCCTATGAAAATTCTTGAGTTAACTCTACCCAGCACCGATCTTGATCGCCAAGAACGGCTTTACAAAGATACCTTCGGGTTTTCGTGCACTCGAGAAAGTGAAACAAAACTGCGTATCGAGTGTGGCGCCAACGTTTTGAACTTTGTGGCAGCGAAGCGCCAATTTTACTTTCACTATTGTTTTCTGATTCCACCGGGCTGCCTCAACTCGGTTGTAGACTTTCTTGACGAACGTGGGTTGGAGCCGTTGTTGTACGAGGGAGAACGACTGGTTGATTTTGGTAATGGGAAGGCGGTCTACTTTTGGGACGGGGACGGCAACTTGGCAGAATTCATTCAACGACCGTCGTTGGGGCATCCGGAACAAACGGACTTCGCCATCCGTGATGTGATCCGACTCAATGAAATTGGGATGCCGGCCGAGAACCCTCGACAGTTTGCGGAACAATTGATCCGTCAATTTCAAATTGATTTGGTCGAAGGTGGCATCTATCGCGATGACTTTGTGTGGTGCGGTGACTTTGAAGGTGTGTTCCTGATCCCGCAGGTAGGGAGAAATTGGATGCCAGCCAATCGGCCAGCGGAGCAGAACCCGTTGAACGTGAAATTCGAAACCGCTGCCGGGACGTTTGACTATACCATCCAGATCTGAGGAGACGGTTTTCCGATCGCGGAGGTGGCCGCATTCGTTCATCATGTCTTGCGGGGTGCTTTTATGTGGAAGAAGAGAAGAACAGTGATACAACGAAGTCGATGGACAAGAACACTAACGTTACTTTTGGCAGTGGGCCTGTGTGGGGTTGGTACAGCGGTGGCTCAAGTGCCAAAAGAGATTACGAACAGCATCGGCATGAAACTGGTGCTGATTCCCCAAGGGACATTCACGATGGGATCGCCGCTCGAACAACAAGGCGCAGGCATCGACGAGCTACCGCGTGAAGTCACGATCAGCCAGGATTACTATCTGGGAGCGTTTGAGGTGACTCAAGCCCAGTTTGAACAGGTCATGGGTAACAATCCAAGTGCCTTTCAGGGCGAGAAAGCGGTGCAACGAATTCCTGCTAACAAAGATCCTCAAACGGGCCGAACCGTTGAAGAAGAAAAAGTAATCGCGATCGAGACCGGCAACCATCCCGTCGAGCGAATCTCCTGGGACGACGCCGTGGAGTTCTGCCAGCGGCTTTCGGAGTTACCCGAGGAAAAAGCGGCGAGACGCGTTTATCGCTTGCCCACGGAGGCGGAATGGGAATACGCCTGTCGGGCGGGGAACGAAGATTCGTATGGTTTTGGAAACGATGTGGAGCTGTTGACCGATTATGGATGGTACGACGGCAACAGCGGGGGGCGACCACAGCCGGTGGGACTTAAGAAGCCGAACGCGTGGGGCTTGTACGACATGCATGGCAACGTTTGGGAGTGGTGTTCGGATTGGCTGGGTGAGTACCCACAAGGTGCGGTCACGGATCCTCGCGGCCCCCAAGAGGGCTCGAACCGCGTGTATCGTGGCGGCAGTTATCGTGGCTGGGCTGAGAATTGCAGGGCAGCAAATCGCAGCGCGAACGACCCGGCCAATCGCAATAGTAGTTCCGGCTTCCGAGTGGCACTTCGTCCAGCCGGAATTCCGCAGTCGGCGGAACCAGGGATCATCCAGTGAATGAAACCAGCGGGGCTGGCTGAGCAACGTTCTGTTGGGCAGTCCGGTGGATCCAGCGTTGTGCCTTGGCGGCACGCCCTGGAAAACGTTCTCATGCGCCGGAGGTTGGAGGACTGGTCGCGAAGTCGTAAACGCGATCTCATGTTCGCGCCGGTGGCTCAACTCGCTTGGCGGAAGAACACAATTGCCTTTAGCGCAGCTTCGTGGCTTCCCAGAGGATCAAGCCGGCTTCGTTGGTAAAGTTGATGCGAAACGTGGTGCCATCGGCTAGCGCCACGTTTTCCGGGTCGGGCACCCAAACACCGTAGGTCCAAGGTTTTGAACTCAGTTGTCGACCAAGGTCACTCGCGTAACGTTTGTGCGTGGCTAAAAGACGAAATTCACGGTCTGCTTGTTGCAACAGTCGACGGAAAATCCGCAGTTGTTGGCGACCGGTTCGCAGTGCCGCAGCGTTTTTCGGCTTCACTTCCCAGATTTGGTGGAGGTCCACATCCGCCAGATCCGGACGCCGGCTGACCCCTGGGAGGGACGGTTCCAGCCACCAGCGTCCCTCTTTAGCCGTTTGCAAGAGAAGTTGGATGGTGGCGTAGTAGGGATCTAGTCCGGGTCGAAAATGGTTTCCGGTTTTGACCACCGCGGAACGACTCGCTGTCGCCGGTCGGAAATCGCCACGTTCCCGTCGACCCAGATGAATTTTTTGTCTCCGCAAAACTAGGTGTTGGTCAATGATCAACACATGATTGTTTCGCCGTCGATACTGACGATCGACGCAGTCATGCGCCAAGTGTCCCAACTTTTGAGCCAGCTGCTGATCCATCATGAACTCTCCAACAATCTATTCAGGCAAGGACGTGCGCGCCACGCGTTGCCGCGCGACGCGGAATTACAAACTTCGCGTGACCATGCGGCTAACTAAAAACGGAGCAACGTTGTGTTAGGCAAATACTGCGAAGACCATCAGGCCGATGGCTGCCAATACCGCAACCACGTGCAGCCCGTTGGTGATTCGGGCCGAACGTTTCTTTACTTCGCCAAGTTCGCAGGCGGCCCAAAAACGGCGAGACTGTGGAACCGAGAATCGTCGCACCTGGTTTTTGCCAACCGTCACCCACGAGATGTCGCAGATTTTGCCCAGCCACGACTGATGAACATGGAGCAAGTCCGCCGTCGTCGAGACGCATTGGCCGAACGCATTGCGCAAGGTCACTTGAGTTGGTGTAAAGACTGCCCAGCGATCTTTACCCCATTGGGCTCGTGCGACCACATAACACAGCCATCCCACAGCGGAGACCAGCGTGCTGCAACCTAGAAAGATCGCCGCTTCGGCTGCGGAGCCGGTCACCGCGACGAACCACGCCACCGCGACCAACAGTGGCCACAAAGTTCCCAACCCATACAACGATTCCGAAACAAGTTGCATTGCCGTCGTCGCTTCGGATTCGGACTCGTGCTTTGGCTCACCGAGCATCTGTTCGATGTCCGGGAGTCGATCCGAACGTAGGTCGTTGACTTCAGGGGCCTCTTCCGGCGTTCGGCTCGTTTCCAACAATGTCTCGGCCCCCGTCGTGTCGATGTCGTGCCGGTATTGCGGAGCGGAGGTGGCCCCGGGCGGAATCGGTTTCAGTTCCACATCCAGATTTCCGGTGAACAGAACGTTGTGAGCCGTTCGATTTGCGTGACCGAGTAGCCAGCACGCAACCTCGTCGAATCGCTCTTGGTGCAACCAGACGGCGTGGAGGTCTTTGGCGAGGTCGCGATGCGTCATCACGATTCGCGGGTCCGCCAAGTTTTGCAGGACTTCGCGTAGAGGCTGCAAGTCCTGACGTTCTTCTCGTGCCACGTCCTGGGCTACGGCGTCGATGATTTCCAAGTAGGTCGTACCGACCGCGTCCGTCAAGCTCTTGCCTTTCAAGCGGAACCGGTATCCGCCCCGCGTGCGCGCTCGATCCACGGTAGCGCCGATCAGTCGTTCATCCGCCAACATTGCCGCGAGGCCATCGGTCGTCAGGTCATCGATTCGACACGGGTTTCCGGAACAGGCACAATCAAAGGCCGCACGCAAGACATCGCGTAGGTCCGCCTTGTCGCCGGTTGCACGGGGCATGTCCGCCAACAAGTCCAGCAAGGCATCGCGGCAGATTCCGGCATGCGCTCGGATCGGTTGAATGACGGGGAAGAAAATCCGCTGGGGCTGTTCGCGGTAGAGCCGTGCGGTCGATTGACTATCGAGTGATCGTGGATCGTGCGGGTAGGCGACTGCAAGGGTCTTCTCACTGCCGTTGAAAAAACTCACGCATTCGATTGGACGCGAGTTGCTCTTGTCCTGCTCCTGTTCAGGCCCAAACGAATTCGGTGTGGGCACCGGCGCGCCATGTCGGACGCGACGTTGAAATTGATCCAAGGCCCACTTTGAAGTGCGAGTGAAACGCGACGTTGGTCGTCCATGGATCGCACAACCCAGCGCGTCGAGCAAGGTCGTTTTTCCGCTGCGTTTGGGACCGCGGAACTCCAGCAGCCGATCATACAGCCCGGCAATTTCAATCAGCGTTTGATCAAGGGGAGGCTGCGACAATAGGTTGTTCATCATTGGATCTTTCGAAAGGGAAAACATTAACGGTGGGATTCCATGCCCGCTCCCATCTCTAATGCTCGGATGATGCTGCGGTTAATCGTGCGGACGACCAGAAGTTGGATTTTTCGAAAATTCTTCGACCATTTCGATTCGGGATTGCAAACTCGCCCGTTTTAGAGCCAGCTCCAGTTCCACGGCAATCTGCAGCGCCCGAGCGATGGCCGGATCATCCTGAAAGCTGATCGAGAATTGCTGCAGCTCCACGGTGCTCCACTTGCCCTGATGCAACAGACGGATTGCAATGGTCCAGTCGATGGACATAACGCGGTGCCGTATTCTTGAGCCGTCGGAAACTATGTGGACCGAGCCTTGGATTGGTTCGTGCTTTCAACTTTCCAGCGTCCTGTTTTCACGAGCCGAGGATCTGGCACGGGCGGGCTCGCTGCCTTCAAGGACGGGATACACTGGACCGAGAACTCTCCGGTCGTTGCAGCCACGGCAAGTTTCTCGCCCCCGATGGCGCTCTTTTCGCTCAACGTTGCGGATGTCACCGCAACCTTTGCGATCGTGATGGCACCAGGAACATCACTAAACCCTGTGGCTGTGTAAGCCTGGCCGATCAATTGCGCGAAAAGAGATTCGATGTCGCTGGCCAACGCCAACGGCTTGCCCGCCGCACGAAACTTGTGGTCGGCAACGGAAAGCTTGCCGCGGCCGTCCCATCCCGACCACTTCCACGGGCCAACGGGTTCGAAGACAATTACAGCACCGTCGGAAAGATATTCACTCATGATTGTTTTCCTGCGTTAATCGCTTCTCCCCAAAGAGGTCTGATCCTTGGGAGTTATAGTCCGATTGGTCGTGTTTTCACGGCGTCTCCGATGAGGGTCAGCCCGATTGGGCAACGCGGTGAAACATTGTTGAATGCGTGTGCTCAGCACTGGTGTCGGCCTTTCAGGCGTTTTTGAATGAGAGCCCATTCGAACCGGTGGCTCGCGCACACCGGCCAGGGTTGTTTCGTCCCATTCTGGCCTGTTTTGGTCAGAAAAAATGCTTCACAGCGTTGCCTTTTGGGGATAGGCGCAAAGTTCGATACGAAGCCATTGCCCGGGAGGATCGAGGCGCAGATTTACCGCGCGTTCCAACCATTGGACATAGATGGCCAGATCGGTCGCCTCGACGCCCGGACGCAGCGCCAGTTGAATCGTGTGTGTTAACGTGGCGGCGTTGGGGCTCATCCCATCCGGTCGACCATAAGAAGGGATGGCCCTTACTTGCGATTGAATGCCGAGTCCAAACGGTCGTGGCGATCCTGGGTCGGTCAAAAGCCAACGCCGCAGTCCCGCCGGCATATAAAACCAAACCAGTTTGGCAATTCGTTCGGGTGGAGTGCCCAAGGGGTCTCGCACGAACTGCCGCGGCATGGCAGACAGGATCTCACGGACTTCGCGATCGGGGAGACCGTCCTCCTCTGGGAAGATGCACGACTTGACCAAGTACTTCGGCGTTCGACCTTCCAACAGGCGCGTTCGACCGGGTTGCACGTGAAAGTCCGTCCAGTCCACGCTTCGCAACCACGCCAGTCGCAGATGACGCGAGGCCACTTGCTCCGTGGGAAACGAGATCGTCCATTCTTGACCCAATTGTGGCGGCGAAACTTTGACGGACCAGGCTGGGTCCATGCCGGCAGGAAGGAACCGTGAATCAACAAACTCATGACCCGTTTGCACGTCCGTACATTGCAGAATGATGGGGTTGGGACCTGCGAGTGTCGGCAAGTCGCGGCGCACGGTTTCCGGTTCGATACGCTCCATCAATCGATTCCACATCAGCAGATGATTTAGCAGTAACTTGCCGTTCAAGGCAGCGGCAATCTCTGCCGCATGATCAGCGCCAACTTTCACTTCCATCCGCAAGCCGGAGTTGTTGCGGTTCGCGATGGTTTCCGCAAACGGCAGGCGCAAGAATCGTTGCATAAACGGATGCACAACTTGTGGACAGATATTTGCTGCGCTACCCCACGCTAGACTCGGTTCCCAGCAAGGGCCCGTGCCCATTCGGGGGTAACTTTCGTCGCCATGACGCGGGAAGGCGATTCGGTCGGGCCACACTCCGGCCGCTAGAAGTGAAAACGCTTCCAAGGCTTTGCGCCCTCCAGATCCATCCGCGTCGCAGTAGATGGACAGCTCACTCAGTGGACTGATCGGGATCGCGTCCGTTGGATCGAGTTCGATTTCGAGCACTACGCTATCCTGGCATGACGACAATTTGAGGCAAGGGTCATTCGTCGGCACGGGACAGAACCGTCGCGCGACCGGACTGAGGAGGACGCCGGTGTGCTCATCGCGCACGGGCTCGGTGAGCCAGTTCGTGAATGGTGCATCGTGGTCGAGCATTTGGGCAACCAAGAACCGAAGTCCTCCTTCACCGAAAAATGCATGTTGTGTCAATTCCATTAGTCCAATCCGCTGGGCGCACCGGCTTAACGATTTTTTTTGCTGTTGTTTGTGCCGAATCGTTTTCATGAAGATGACCGCTTTCTTGATGTAATGGACCAATCCCCAGACGGATTGGCTCTCAACTAAGTGACGTCCAATTGACCATCGACGACTGTATCGCCCTTGATCGAGGCCTGGCCATGGACGTCAAACGTTTGCGTTTGCCAAACGACTTTGCCGTTGGCGTCCATCGTCAAGCTACAATGGTTGCCGATCTTGAATTCAATTGACGCGGGTTTGCCGTCGGCGGCATCGCGGACCCACATTCCCACGCCATCGGGAGTGGAGAACAGGATTCGCTCGTGTTTGGGTTGCGCGAGGGCCGGTGTTTGGTTTCGATAGCAGGAGGTTAGGACAAGAGGCGGCTCGCAACCGTTGGGATCCACGGTCGCCAGTACCCAATCACCCTCGCGCGGGAGATCTAACGACCCGTGGGTCTTGCTGCCGTTGTGACCAGCCACTGGACGAGCAACGGGGCACCACAATCCATCCCAAGATTCGGGTGCTCCATGTCGATTGTGGCAGGGGAACGCCACTTTGACTCTTCCGAGCCGCCGCGGATCGACCACATGGGCAACGCGACCGACCAAGAGGACGACGGGTCCGGGAACGTATGGCTCTGCGGAAACGGGGGGAGCCTCCACAGGCCCGCATTCGATAAAGTTGGTCAGTTGACCAGCCGAGGCAGGAGCGTGTGGATCAAACGACAGCGTCCGTCGGTGTACGAGCCACTGTTCCGGCGCGCCGTCAACGTCGGTTTTCAGACGCACCGCATCGCCCGCGGTGATATCAGCCAGCGAAGGAGCGAGCGTCGCTGACCAGCGCACTTTTTTGCTGTTTTCGACCAACTGCCAGCGCCGAGCGCGCTGCGCGTCGGAAATTTCCATTCCCCAAGCCGCAGGATAGATTTGATGACCAAGGTCACGGGCCGAACCGGCCGTTGCTCCTTGCGATGGAGCTTCGTCACGGTCGGGATTGAAGGACAAGACCGTGGCGGTTTCTACCGATCGCACGAATGACAACCGCTCGCTGCCCGGCAAGATCTCTTTGGATTGGATCACCTTGCCGCTGGTGTTTGGTTTGTTGGCGAACGTTATCGGCCCGACACCGTTGGACACGATGTACGCACCTGATAGTTCCGCGAGGTGCAACAAAGCGCGGTAATCGGTCGCCGCAAATTGATAAAAACAGGAGACGCGCGGCGACAGAAGCGGCGTGCCTTCAACCTGCTTGAGCAAAGGCTCCATGCCCGGCAAACGCCGCAATTCCGTCGGTGTCGGTCCGCCGAGCATTCGCGTGCAAATGGCGCGGTCGCGTTCACCGCTTTCGCCCAAAGCCGAAAAGCTTACTTCGTTCCCGCTTTGTTCTACCGAGTGCAGGCGGCCGCGAAAGACGACTCCACTTCGTTGCAAACCGTGCAACGAAGACAGCGTGCAGCAAACTTCGGTGCCCACCAATTCGCCCAGTCGGCGGCGCGCTCCCTGCACCACCAGACGACCGGATAGAACCGCATGTTGGTTGAGCCCTTCCTGGAGTTGCAGCATCAGTGGAGTCGGATCCGCCACACCTTTGATAGACAGTTTCATCACGATTCTCCGGGAGCCACGGACTATTCCAAGTTGAACGACACCGCACTATTGTCGGAGAGGTTGGTGATGGCGCCGGCTGTGGCGACTAGGTCCAGCGACTCCACAAAGTCAGCGCCTTGCAAACCATCGCTGCCAGAGCCTTCCCACACGAGTGTCCACATCGTGGGCTGAACCCGTTTTAGCTGCACCTGTTGCAGGGGAACTTTCTTTCGCCCCACCTGTTTCCGCGTGGTGATCTCCAACTTGGCGTGTTGGTCGATGGCGTAGGCCAATACATTGGCTTCCAAACCGGCCACGGCGATCTCAAACAGATGGAAGTCGCCATGGGTTCGCCGTACTTTGCGGGATAGGTGCGTGCCGTAGTGACGCGGTCGCGAACGAAACACGCCACGATCATCGATATGGGATTCCATGCCATGATGGACCATTACTTTCTCGGCAGCCTGATCGCCGCCGCTCACTTGAGTGCCGCCACTGGTAAATTGAAACTTGTGCATTGCGAATGTCCTTTCAAAAAAGTTGTGGGTTTAAAACTTCGAAATCTCGCTCGAACGGGGTCTGATCTTTGGGAGGGTGAGGTCTACGTTATTGCGGTTTCATCGACTGGCCACAGAAGGGCCGACTCCTTTGATGCTCGACTTTTAATCTGACTCGTCTTCGTCGTTGAAGCCGGGGACTACCACGGGTGCGGACGGCAGCGACGCGCCGTCGATCGCGTTGAAGAGCGAGAATCGATTCGCGCGAAACGTCACGGACTGCGTTTGGTCCTCTCCGATAAACTCCGTTTGATGCCCATGGATGTAGGCGTCGCGGCACACGATTTTGCCAATCAGACTAATCTGTCCGGCCCGTACGTCGTCGATCATCATCACGTCCATCGGAAAAACGTTCCGTTCGCCACGACCGCCGGTGCCCGAGTGGTATTTCAGCGCGAGCGAGTCGGCACTTGTCCCTTGGCTGGCGTCGCGGGTCACAGATAGCTCCAAGGCGGTCGTCACGGTTCCCGCCAATCCCGGGACCAGCACCAAACGTGCGTGAAGATGTTGGATGCGGTCCAGCACCTCCCCGCCACCCGTGTCGATCTTGCCGTTGTTCACGGAGCCATTGTTCGAATTCAGAATCACCGCCACACTCATTGTTCGTTCCTTTCAGTTTGTCGTCGAACAAGCCAGGGCTCAAAAGTGAGCACCGCTTGAACGTGCCAATTCTTGGTCAGGGCTCCAAAGGGCCAGTCCGATTGGAGGAAGCGCTTTATTCGCGAACGGATCGTCTCCCCGAGCCGGGCAGCGCTGTGAAGCACTTTTTTTTCAGCGTACCCAGTGTCGCTGTGTCGGCCGTGCAGGCCTTTTGTTGTACGTGCGGCCTCCTAACCGGTGGCTCGCGCACACCGGCTTGGGTTGTTTCGGCCCATTCGGGCCTATTGTCGCCAGTCAAAATGCTTCACAGCGTTGCCAAGCCGGGCAGCGCCTTTTGAAGCGAGAGCCTATTCCTGCAACAAATGAACTTCGAAGTTCTCGATACCCTTGCGAAACCGAACCCACAGGGGAAAGACCATCACCTTGCGGCCAGTCCGTAGAGGTTCGCCCGTGGCATCGTCGAGCATCACTTCGTGGTTGTCGTTGCGTGCCAGTTGGTCTTCCAGTCGGCAGAGATTGCTGTCGCAGCCCGCTGCCAAGAACGGCTTGTTTTGAAACTTGCTGGATGAAAGCGACTTGAACAGGACATTCAATTCGCGACCAATTCGTTGAGCTTCGTCCTGTGTCTCGCTAATCCCGCTCTGCATGAGCAGCCAATGTTGGACAATACTCCGTGCCAAGTTCACCGCCAGTTCCAATTCGGCTGAATGGCAGCTTCGGCTGTACGCGGTGCGCGACGACGAAAAGACCTTGACGATATCGTCTAATCGCTTGTTGCTCATTTCGGCAATCACGGCCATTGGCATTTCCAAGAGATGTTGCTTCCGATCGCGAAGGGTTGCGCAGATGGGACGGATGAACCATTTGCCAACAATCTTGTCTCGGTTGGGATTCACCGGCGGTACACTGAAGCACAGATCTTTCCGCGTCACCTCGTTTCGCAGCAAAAGCCCCGCATAGACCAAACTGGGGTAAACCGTTACCGGCGTCGACTCCCAGTCGCTGGCTTCTCGTGTTACCGGATGATTGCCACAGATCAACAACGACTTCATCGCAGGATCTTCCGAAGAGAGGTCATTCATGACCTTCGCCTTTTTTTCGTCCGACCAAGCGGTGCCGCCGATGTGCTCAAGGGAACAATTGCCAATGGCCAAGGCGCCCGCGTTGGAGGCCGTGGTCGCCCACCACTGCGCGTCCACCAAACCGTCAAGATCCACTCCCAATCCTACGATCGCGGTACGCGTTTGAAAGACAAGTTTCTCGGCCAACGGAATCAAGGTGACGGGGAACGGAGTGCCATCTTCCTGAGCGGCAGCTCGCAGGATGGGCCGCGAATCGCCGACGTACCACTCGCGCGGCATTTCTTTGAAGCTGGACTCTTTTCGTTCGCGAGTAAGCTCCGTGGTGATTGGATCGATGTTCGCCAAGTACACCGAACGGACGACGCCCTCACAGCCACTGACGTCGAAAAACGCATGCAGACTGCGCAAGGCCCGTTCCTGCGACCGAGTTGCCGCCAACACTTTGGTCATCGCATGGTCGCGACAGTTCTCTTGCTGAGCAGTCCAGTCCTGGAGGCCTTGTTTGACTGCTTGACGGTCGCTGAGTTTGATTTTTTTCTTGGCGGCCCAAGCGAGAAACTGCTTGATGCCTCGGACCGACGCCAATTGCGACTTCACATCCTGCATGATCCGTCGCAATTGAGCGGAATTGTTGGGCGTGATGCCGTTCTTCTTCCGATCCGCCAGTACCGAATTGACACGGCCTTGGATGGAGGCTGGCAACAACGCGGAAACTCCAGGCAGGGACAGCTTGCGAGTCCCGCCTTTTTTCTGGTTCATCAAGTCGTAGTCATATTTCGGCTGGAGGGCCGTGAAGTTTTCGTCGGCCGAAAATGTCGGGGCCACAAAAGTATTTTCGATTGCTGTGGACATCTTGCTGGAACTCCTCGATTGGATGGGTTAGTTGATCGTTGCTTGGGAAGTAATCGCTTCGATTTCGTCAAGCAACTCGACGAAGTAGTTTTCGGCCGAGTCGACTCGAGCTGTCAGATTTGTATCCATTTCGACTCCCCGATCGATCGCTTGAGTCAGGCAATGACCGACGGCAATTTGATGGGACAGGTGATCGAGCAAGCCAAGCTCGTGTCGCGACGTTGAATCGGCCGGTGCGAGAATCGCTTCCAGACGAGCGGGCGAGGTGTTGTCGATCAAGTCCTGCCCGCTGACGACATCCAAGGTGTAGTCGATAACATACTCACGCTCGTTGCCATGTTCATCTTGGAGCCATACGTTTTGGGAAGGCTTCAGATCCTTGACGTCTTCCATGGAGCGAATTTGCTTGGGCATCAGGCTGGGATGACCCGGGCCATGGTCCTTCGTCAACAGACGGCAAACCAGCAGAATGTTGAATGGGTAGAGGTACTTGGGGACTTCTTCTGCGTCAGAAAAATTCCCGGTTTCGATTATGTCCGTGCGCACAGCCATCGTTTTAAATCTCCTAAGTGGTTTCAAGAAAACCGGCACCGCGCCGGTCTTCAAATACAATGCCGAAGTTGGGTTCCGGTTAATCGTCCGCGCTGCGACGACGTTTTATTCCCGTGCGAAAGGCCGACGACTCCGCGGACACTCCCGAGTCGTTACAGCTGGCTCCGAAGCGTTCCAGCGCCGCGATGCGATTGACGATGTGGTTCCAGGCCTTGGCGGTAATCAAGTCGTCCGGTTGGACGTGCCGGGCAGTCAAATCGACATCAAATTGGGTAAACTCTTGCCACAAATGGGGCGAGGATTCGGGATCGATGAGCCCTTTCGCTTGTAGCCAACGCAAGCGAGCCTGGGTGAGTGCATCGACGTGCGGTTCAGCGGCCATGTTCAACTCCTTGGGATAGTTGGGACCGTAGGAACGATCCACGACAGTTTGGGATTGCGCGTTTGTGGGACCGTAGGAACGGTCCACGACAGTTTGGGATTGCGCGTTCGTTGGACCGTAGGAACGGTCCACGACACTTTGGGGTTGCGCGTTCAATGGACCGTGCAAATCTTTGAATCGAAGATGGCCATTGGCTGCGCGCGTCGCGTCAAATCGAGCCTCGCCAAAGCGGGGTGTGACGAGATACTCGCGGCTGCGACCGAAAGGAATTTCGTAGACCAACCTCCACGCCAAATGAATGCCCAGGCCAGCGCGAACCACATTCGCAACGATCGACGCTCCGGTGCCGGTCGAACACCACTGCAGAGCCTGACGACGATTTCGCCGCTGCGGCGTCAGCGTGATCTCCACCAACGGACGTTCGATCTGCAGGGCACCACAAATGCCGAAGTAGCCCTCGTCAGAATGGTGGTCTGGCACCAGGGGTACGTGACCACGATTCGCCCACTTCACGACGGCACGCGCAGAAAGCTGTTGGGCCGCCAGCCGCTTTTCGATCTGGCGCTCGAGCCTCATGAAAGCCGCAGACATAGACGACGTTCTTTGAAGGCGGCAACTCGCCGTCGCCCGCGCTGGGCAGTGAATTCGGCGAATCGCTACCCAGATAATGCCGTCGGCGCGCCGCGGTTAATCGTCGGAAGCGGCAGCGACCAGAAAAAAAGTTTTGGTAAGTTGGTCGTAAGTGATGTCGCCGCAATAGTTTGGGCACGTTGCAAATTAGGCAAAAATTATTGCCAACTGAGGACCTTCCCGGAAAGTGATTAGCATTTCGCGGCACACAAGATCCGCGATTTCACGGGCCGGTAGTGGCTCGCTGCCGTCGTCCCCACTGCCTGGCTTGAGTGGTAGAACAAACACGCCTTTCTCTGAAGTTAACGGTCGACCGCCAACTGCAATCGCGACGACGTCGGAACTGGGAGGAAGCACCACCAACTTCCAGTCATCGTTCAAGAAACGAATGAGTTCGAGTGACTGTTCCACGCCGCCCGGCGGCGCATATTGCAACGTGCAATGAACATCGCAAAGTGCTTTCAAGTTGGCGGACGGTCTGGCCGTCGCTGCCGCCAAGGCGGCTTTTTCGGTCCGGTATTGGCTGGCGAGACGAGTGACCACCTCGGAAAGCGACACGGTCATGGCGACTTGCCTGACGGCTTGTCCGTCGTACTTGGCCATGAGCGCTTTTAACGATTGGCGATTTTGTTCTCGCTCCAACGCGCGGCCAAGCCCAATCGTCGTTTGCAACTCGATTTGGGCGGCTGCAGATAATCGAGCACTCCGCGCGTACTCACACAGATCCCCTAAAGACAGATCGCCTTGACGATACAACTGAATGGCTTCTGCCCAGTCGAGATCTTGGAGTTTGGTCATGATTGCGTTGCCTTCTCTTCGTGCCAACGACGCAGCGCCAAGTGCGAACCCTTGAACTCCTCGCGGAGAGCCTCCAATCGAACTCGATCACCGTCTTTCTGGAGAAGTTTGAGAACCGTCAGGGTTATTCGCACTTTTTCCTTTTCGTTCTTTAACCTTATTCGGCGGGTCGAAGGCGACTCCGTTGTAAGGATACCGAATATAGCGCGTCGATCACTTTCGAACTTGATGTTTTTGGGAGCTCTGAGGGCGAGGTGAATATTTCGTGTGAAGACAACAAGATCGAACAAAGTCGTCTTGGGGACTCCCGCTAGTTTGCGGTAGTGTCGCAGTCCCCATTGCATGTCGTGGTAAACACAATCCCCCGTATAGGTGATTTCCACGAGTGAATGAAGCGTCGGCGAGTGAGAGTTTCTACGTATATCGCAGAGTTTGGCGAGCATCTCCAATCGTTTGCGGGCAATCGAAAGCTGCACTTTGACTTTTCTCCGCAGGCTGTCCGTGGGAGATTGGCCCGTTGCTCGGACCAATGCATCGAGCAGTTCCTTGGGCTTGGGGTAGGCCAGCAACATCTTGATGATGGTTGCTTCCGCAGTTGGTAAATGCTCCATGGCTTCGCGCAGACACTCGTCCCAGTGTGTAGAGTCATTCCTGGGCTCCTGACCCGTGAAATCCGCAGCCAACTCGTCGATTTCGGGAATGGAGACTTCCGGTTGCCGATTCTTGCGACGCAGCAATTGCAGTGCAGCATGCCTGACGGTCACAAAAGCATAGGCAGGGACGCGGGCGTCTTCGAGCTTGGTTCCGTCGACACGCATTAGACTGAGAATGGCTTCCTGTACCGCCTCTTCGGCATCTTCCATCGTTTTGGTAATGCCGTAAGCCACACGGACAAACGTCTCTCGCGCTTCAATATAAAGTCTCTCAAATCGTGGGTCCATCGCGTCCACTTCTCTCAAAACCAGAGCAAACAAACCAGGAACACCGCAGCGGCCGGGATCATGCACAGAGCGGAATAACCTAATATATCACACGGACGTAGTCGCATGATGGTACAGAGCGTCAGCACCCAAAACGGTTGCATCATGTTGGTCGTTTGTTCACCGTAGGCCATGGCCATCACGATCTTGCTTCGGTCGACATCAGGACCTGCGAGCTCCAAAAATGTCGGAGCTTGCAGCAGCCACTGAGCGCCGCCCGATGGGACAAAGAGATTCATCAGACCAGCCGAAAAATAGGTGAAGACCACAAACGCCGCTTCGCTCGTCAGCCCCAAGTATTCGAAGCATCGATGCCCCTGTCTGGCCAGAAAGCTCACCAGTTGCAAGTCATCGGATTGCATGATGCCTAAAATGCCACAATAGAGTGGGTACTGCAAAACGAGCGGCATGATCTCGCCGGCGGTCCGGCTCAGCTTTGCGACGTGTTGCTGTGGCTTCACCCCGATCAAACTGAGGCATAACATGGCACAGGCAAATAGTTCGATAGTGTAACCTCCCCAACCAGCTGACGCCAAATGCATGCCCACCGCGAACAGGCCCAGAAAGGCAACGGACGTGGTGGCCCAAAGGCTAATGATCGAACCATGATTTGGTGGTACCGCAACAGGCTCCGTCGGCGGAGGCGGCGGGAGACTGTGGTTCTTGCGAAAGAATACCCAGTGCGCCAACACGAGCCACGCGGCGAGAATCGGCCAAAGCAACACACAAGCGATTTGATTCCCAACCGAGAAAGTGGTCTCTTCGATCCGAATTCGTGGTGATTTTGGTGGTTGTTCGGGGCTGATACGGTCGCTGGCGTTAGGTGTCGGGAGGTCCGATTGGGTCGAGTCCATTTCGGACGGAGGATCGGCTTTTTGAGCGACCAATTCCAAGCGTTTCATGACTTGCTCATCGTTGGCTAACTGGGGCACGGTTCCACTCAATCCGCCGTGCCAAACGAGCATTCCGAGATAACACGCAGCTCCGATCACGGCAAAATTCGGGTGAAATCCCTCCTCCGTTGCGGATCGTCGTCGCAAAACGTCGTTGACCCGTCGGCCGAGAATCGCGCAAAATACCAGCGACAAACCCCAGTTCAACAAACCAGTCACCACCGCGACCAGGGAGAGCAAAATAATGGCCGGAACCATCGGCCGCTTGAGACTTGCCACGCGTTCCAGTCGCTTGATGAGTCGTTCGACAACGGGGGTCTGCGCCAAAGCGCTGCCCGACACCAGAATCAGACACATCTGAAAGGCGAACCCAATGTTCGCTTCGTTCATCACCCCACGCAACCAACCATCGACCAGAACTTGTTGCGGGACGGACTTCCATGGCAACGCATTGCCATGTTCCTGCCACAAAACAAACACCGCCAAAGTCATGACCGCCAGCGTCAGGTAAATGCCGAATGTCGTTGGCCACGGGAAGAAGCTGGCGATGCGAATCGGAAGCGGCTCGTTGTGTTTTTCGGACATCGTGCCATCACTTTCCGAGTCTGATGCAACGGAAGCCGACATCCACACAGCGGCTGCCGGGAGCCAGCGGCGCAAAAGTCGTCAGATTAAGATCATGCAGAGGATTCCGCCAACCTCCTCCCAACGTCATGCGACATTGAAGTGCCCTGCGAGTTTCGTCCAATTCACTTTGTGCCGAACGTGCTGGGCACCAGTCCATGACCCACTCCCAAACATTGCCCGTCATGTCGACACAGCCCGCATGGCTTGGTGTTGTCGCCGGACGACGAACCGGCAAGGTTCCTTCCGAATCGAAATTTGGCTTGGCAAGACGATAGTCATCATACTGGTACGGTGATGCCCAGCCCAGCGGAACGGCGGCCGAAAGCCATTCCGATCGAGTGGGCAACCTTAAACGGGCCCAGAACGCAAAATTGTACGCGGCATACCAGGTAACATGAACCACGGGACTTTCATCGTCGGAGGCATAGCGGGACCGCACATGCGTGGGATCAAAACACTCGAAGTCGAGATTGGTGACAGGATACTTGCACATCTCTGCTTCGCGGGCGCGGCACTGGGCGGCGAAGTTTCCCAAATCGGCTGAGCCGAAGAGCGAACGAAAGTCGGAACGACATTCGATCGGGACACGCTCCCGCAGCGGTGAGTCGGGCGGCAAAGTCCGCGAGTTCATGGTCGTTCCAAGCAAGTCGCGCAGCGTGTTCAAGTCGTCAGGTGGCAAATCATAAAGCCGTGTCGCACTAAGAATCGCCAGGGTTGTCAGAATTTCGTCTTTCCTAGCAATCAATTCGCGGAGAAAGTCGAATTGATGCGAGCGTTGGACGGCTCCCGCAATGGTTTGCAGTTGCAGATAATTCTCGTGCAGTGATTGCGGAGTGCCGGTGTGCGCTTTGTCGATTTCCTTTAACGCGGTTTGACAAGTCAAGGCATCCAACTGACTGCGATTGAGATGCACAGTCAGGTGAACCAAGGGCATACGTTGTAGGTCGTTGGCATGGTGCTCGAGCATGACGTGGCATAGTTGCACGAGTCGTTCACCGCGTTTGGGACCGTCGGGTGCGTATTCATTGGTGAACCGCGTCCAAGCATCAACACCAACACCAACCGGGTCGTTGCCCAATCCCATCTCGCGGCGGAGCGAGGGCAACTCATCGGGGTCCGAGACGAGTGCTGCGAGTACACCAGGCAAAAAGCGGTCGGCGCTGCTGATGGGAAAATTGAGATTTCGTGCGATGAGTTGTACTTTATTGAAGTGTTGAAAAATTCGCGGGTTGCTGGCCTGGAATACACTCATCAACATGGCCAACGCACTGCGAAGATGGCGCGGCACAAACCGAACGCGGATCATCGCCGAGGACTTGACGCCTTCCTGGCCCTCGACAACGAAGAGCCACTTGAAACCACTATCGGCGGCAACTTTGATTTTGTCGGGAAGGGTTGTCGGATCGACCGGGCTCAGTTCGCCACGTTCAAGATGGACCACTCCGGAAAAAGCGGCCGGATATCTTAACGCGGGGAGTCCGGCGGTTTCTTCCAAAAGTGCGGTCAACGTTGCTGCTAACGTCGCCAGCCCGATCGAATCACCATCGGCACGCTCGGGCGTCCAAACCGAGGTCGGCAAGTTCAATTTGAAATCGCGATTGAAGTAATCAACGATTTTTTTTGCGGCAGTTTCAATCGGAGCCCCGTGGTCCTTCTCGCGCAGTTGATCGGCAATGGCGGCGCGCGGGGATAGGTGGGAACGCTTCGGAAACGAAGCATAAGGACTGGCGCTGACAAATCCGATCTTTCCGCCGTGCTCACCGGCCAAAGGAAACGCAACACCACGCGGCCAAACCGGCGGGACCGATCGTAGTTCGCGCGGCAGGCGCTTGTGTTCGCGCAATCGAGCGTGGAGCCAAGTGGCAAGGTCTGCTGGCGAGCGAGCCATGTCGAGGCGTTCTGCCGCCTTCAATAACACGTCATCCGGGAGATTCCAGATTTCGACCGGATGCAAGGCCGCGAGTACCCGATGTGCTTCGTCGACCATAGTTGTCTTGGTGCCAGGTCTCTTTGAAGTCGTTGGCCTATGACGACGGCCAATGATAATGGACCGACACCGGCTTAGCGGGGGACTTTATTCGGAATAGCGGCCAACGGTCCACGGCCGCTATTGTACTTCGCTGGATACGCTTGTCCAGCGAGAACCATTTTGCGGTTCGGCAGACTCAGGGAACTCCCTTTTTCTTTTTGGCGCCCGGCGTTAGTCTGTTGCTGGGTGTGTTTCCGCGGGCGAGGTATGTTAGGATAGGCTTCACGCGAGATGAATCGCGCCCATTATCCGTCCACTCCGAATTGGATCGGCTCGGCAGTCGATGTCCGGCGTGGAGCTTTCCCAGGGAATCAAACATGTCCGCTCCCTATGCCAACCCCGCCAAGTTTCCCGCAGCTCCATCTGGGGGCGCCAAGAGCAACGTCGTGCTGATTGTCTTGATCATTCTTGCCGTGATGTTGGTGATGGCCGTGTGTGTGATTGGAGGCTTGGTCATGCTGTTGATGCCGGCGATTTCGCAAGCGAGGGTCGCTGCTCAACGAGCCATGGTTCAGAACTCTGCTAAGCAGATTTCTATGGCTTTGCTCAATTACGAAATGACTAATCGCGAATTGCCGGCCGCCCAATCCACGGGTGCTGGATCCGAGCCATTGCTGAGTTGGAGAGTCCAGATCTTGCCGTTCCTGGAGGAGGCCCGGATTTACGAAGGGTTGCAACGCGATAAAGCCTGGGACGATCCGGCCAATGTGACGCTGACCAACGAAACCGTCAGGGCTTTTACTTCTCCCAGATGCCCGGATACGGAAGGCACCAACCGTACAGCTTTTGTCGCGGTGGTTGATACGGATACGGTGTTGCGAGTTGAGGGGCCGCGAAAAATGCGCGAGATCGCTGACGGGGCGTCCAATACCGCGATGCTGTTGGAACTCCGCGAGTCGGACATCGCTTGGGCGGAACCACGGGACGTCAGCGTCGATGAAGCCGTGCGCCTGATCCAGAGCTGTTCTGATGCAGGCGGTTTGACCGTCGCGATGGCCGACGGCTCCGTGAAGAACATACCTTCATCAGCGTCCGAAGACGATATCCGTAAGTTATTCAATTGCTCGGATGGCGCGGCGATCAGCTGGTAAAGTTGCTCCCCGTCGGCCATCCTGGGCCGCCGCCCAATAACGCTTCGAACGCTCCGCCACCTCTGGCCTAGTGCCAGGGGAGCGCTGACTGGTCGGCTACAAACCCCAGAGCAAACGCAAATGCCTGGATTCGCCACCTCTGGCCTCGTGCCAGGGGAGCGCTGCCTGGCCAGCTACTTTTTCCACATTCGTCGTCCGTATAGAATCGCGCCGGAATGGTGTCCTCCCATCTCAAACCGGTCCCTGCGATGAGCAAGCCAGAGCCGATTTACACGATTGAGAATACTCGAGCGGCGTACCAACTAAATTGGTCACTGACGTTGTTTCTTCGAGCGCCTGCTCCGCCGGAGTCGCAATCGATCGAATCGCTCAAGTCGGCAACAGAACCTGATGCGGTTCGAATGCTGGAGTATCGTCGACAAGATCCATTCACGATTCAGTTTCTTGTCAGCACGCAACCGGAGGTCTCCCCAGATCAGATTGTTCGAAGCGTCAAAGGACGACTGCAGTATGTGGTGAAGGATGTTGTTCCCAAGTTGTTTCGTCGCAACTATTCGGTCTTGAGCGTCGGCGCCGCCAACAATTCGTGTCTGGATGCGTACGTCGCCAAGCAACCCACACGACATCCGATGGCCGACCCGAAAGTTCAGCAACTCTTTGAGTCGCTGCAGTATGTTGATGAATCGATCAAGTTGCAGGACTCACGTTTAAGTTCGCATGGGCAATTTCTGAATAGCCTGCACATCGTTCTGGAAACCCGCGACCATTTGAACATGGTTTACGAGAAGGCACTAATGGCGATTCGACTCATGATCATCCGGAGCTGTCAACAAAAAAGACACTTGCTCGGGAGAATCGGCATGGTTGCCAATCACATGCACATTCTGGTGGGTTGTTATGTGGATGAATCGCCACAAGAGGTTGCATTAGCGTTGATGAACAACTTAGCTTTTGCCAACGGCATGAAGGCCATATTTGAGTATAGCTATTATGTTGGCGCGTTCGGGTCTTACGACCGCGAGGCAATTCGCAGAACATTAGGTTGAATCTTACTTCTTTTAGCTGGTCAGTCAGGCATCCATCGGGACGAGCCCGATGGTGAGCTGTTCTGAGGTTTGTTTTTGGGGCGTTGGTAGCTGGTCAGTCAGGCTTCCATCGGGACAAGCCCGATAGTGAGCTGGCTGGGGTTTGTTTTTGGGGCGTTGGTAGCTGGCCAGTCAGGCTTCCATCGGGACAAGCCCGATGGTGAGCTTCGGGCTCATCCTTTTCCGCCAAATAGCCGTCCCAAACCGCTGTGACCTCATGTGTCACGGCTCTCGCGATGATGTTCGCTAGTCCGGCAACGAGTGCCGGTTTTTGCAACCCAGTTGGACTCGCGAGAGGAACACGCCATGTTAGTTTTGAGCCGAAAGAGCAACGAAAGCATCGTCATCGGGGATCAAATCGTCATCGAGATCTTGGAAATCAGCAATAATAAGATTCGGATTGGAATCGCGGCTCCGGCGAATGTCCGTGTCGTGCGGGGCGAGTTGACTCCCAAAGCTCCGCTGCAAAGTCGAATCGATTCGGTGGCCGGCAGGAACGAGGGTCAATTGCCCCGACTACGACGGAACGGGTCGGGAAATCCCCATTTGCGAACGGTGGCCGATGCCGCTCGTCACCGTCTCCGCCAACTGCGCCACCAACTGAATCCGGGCGCTGTCGTCCCCAACTCGGCGCGCGAGAATGGGTCCGGCCCAGCCGTGATTAGCAAACAGCTCGACTACCAACGGACCGACACCGATACGAACGGGCTCTCCGACGGTTGCAACGTGGAACTCGTGGGCCAAGAAGTGGCGGAGCGTACCTCGGACTATCGAATTTCTCAGCCGAGCCGCAATGGTCAACCGTACAGCCAGCGTCGTTCGCTCGCCATCGCAGAAGACGATCCCTCCACGCGGCGCGAAGTCTATTGGCAAGTGGAAGCCTTGAACCAGTACCGAAGCGAGTGGGTTGCGGAAGCCGAATCGTGGTTCGAACCTTCGGTCGCGACGGTCTAAGCGAAACGCGATACGGCTCTGGGCTGCGGGGTGCTCTGGGCTTCGAGGTTCTCTGGGCTTCGAGGTTCTCTGGGCGGCGACTTGGTCCAGGCCCTCGACCTTCGGTTTGGTGGATTCAAGGGCTGAGTAATTGCGGGCAAGATGCGCCCCAAGCGGAATTAACGGAAGCGAGCCAATGTCGAAACTTTGGCTCGCTTCTTTTTTTCGATCATGGGTCAGTGAGATCCGGGTGCTAGCTTTGGTCACCGGAAACCAGTTCAGCGACCCGAACACAGAAGTTGTCGTTAAAGACCAACACTTCACCGCGGGCCACCAAACGTCCGTTGACGAAGACATCGACCGGGTCACCCGCCATCTTATCGAGCGGAACGACCGAGCCTTTTCGCAATTTCATGAGGTCCTCGATCGGCATCCGCGAGCGCCCGAGTTCGATCTTGAGTTCTAGCTCAACGTCACGGAGCAGCGACAGGGACGCTTTTTCTTGATTCGGTGCCGAGCCCGCCAATTCTGCTAGCTCAAACGGACGGATTCCCGCCGCTTTGGACTGGGCGGGTTCGTTGATCGACGAGATGGCTCGTTCGGCTTGTTCCAAGAGCACCTGGATATCGTCCCCCACGGAAACAGGCGGAGGGGTGCTGCCATGTCGCGAACCGGCATCGCTTTTGAAGGATTTTGATCCGGAAGTGTCATCCATGACGGGTTCCAATTTCAAACTCAAGGCACGGGGCGTGATTCGGGGTAGCGAATCGAGCAATTGCCCACCATCGCTGTTGGCTTACTGCTGATAATAGTTGTATTCGGGGAACATGATGGTCTTCAGCAGTGGTTTGCCCAACAATTGATTACTTTTCTCTAAAATGCGTCGCTTTAGCAAGCCCAAACCGGGGTCGGTCAACTCGTCCAGTTCCGCGCTGCGGAATTCGATGATGATACGTTCGCGGAGCCGGTTTTTGTTGTTCTCGAGCAATTTGTCGTATTCGGGCTGTTCGGCCTTTTCAATGGTACCCATCACTCGACAGGTCAGATTGAGGGTGGTGTTGGAGCTTGGTTGGTGGATGGCCAAGGTGAAGGTGCCCAATTCGACTTCGGCCTGTTCTCCCTGTTGTTCGGCGACCACGACATCGGGCGTCGTTTCTTTGTTGCTGTCCAGTTCCTTTTTGACTTCGTCGCGGACGCGGTTAGCGATGACATCGGGATTGGGCAACAGGAAGTAGACCAGCCCTGCCTGCACGAGCACGATTGCTCCGATAATCATGGCTCCGACGACTTTGCCCATCAGTCCTGGGCCGGACTTTGGGGCAGCAAGGTCCGCAGCGGGAGCAGTTGTTTCTTTCTTAGCCATGAGGGAGCGCCGATCACTGGGGCGAGGAAATAGCGACGAGCCGTTCGTCTTCTCCAAAATCTAGCACCGGAAAAAGGTGCAGTGGCGGAGACTGCCCCGATTCGCGGGTATCGCTGGAACGGCTGTAGCGATTGCGGGGAATTTGGCGACTGGGTCGTCGTTAGAGCCCGGGCGGTGCGGCATGGGGGGCCCGGAATGGGGCCGCGTGGGCTCCAAACAAAGTCTCGAGCGCCGATTCTCTTCGTCTCTTTGATCCTGCTCGGGCCAGTCCAAACGCCCGTCGAGCGAATTTTCGCAAAAGCTCGGTTCAAGAATTCCTAGGTCCAATAGGACGACCGTCTCGGCGGTCCTCAGATCAGTGGGGCGAAGGAAAGGAATTCAGAATGTTGCGGATGTTCTTCAGTTGGTGCAAATGGGGGTTCGTCATGGCGTTGGTCACGGGATTGATGCTTATGGGAGCCGGCCTTTATCTGACATACCAAACTTTTGGGGGTCCGCATTTGCTGGCCAACGTGTCCTGGACCGAGTCCGCTCCAACGATGGATGACCAAGCAGCGCGCGTTCGCGCGAACGTCGAGCCGGAATCTCAAACGAGCGAGTTTGCGTATGGAACCCTGTGGCGTCTAGCAATTTGGTTGGGCCTAGGCTTGGGTTTGCCGTGGTTGTGTTCTCGTTGGATCGTGCGACTGATGGACCAACCGTTGGGACCGGGACTGCTGGTAGCGATCGGTGGATATTTCCTGATACTTTGTTGGGTGGCCATTGTCGGTTGGATGCCTTACGTTTCGGATTCAATTGGACGCTGGATACTTGGAATTGGTCTCTTGGGCTTTCTGATTTACCTTGAGCTGGTGTCGCGTCAGATGCATTCGTGGAACAAATAAGATGCGTTTAGAACTCGTAACGAACCAAGATCGTTTGGTGGAAGCCCGGTTGTCTGATTCTGACGATGAGCTGGTGGAGTGTTACGCCTCGGCAAGTGCGACAAACTTGCTGCGACTAGGAAAAGAACAGCGGCGGGTCTTTGAGCAATTGGGGCGGGACGGTCGCAATCCATCAAAATGCGTCACCGAATTGCACAAGATAGGGTTAGAGATTCGGCAGGGATTTGGTGAGCGGATTGCGACGCACCTTGACGAGTCGGCGCACGCGTTTCTGGAACTACATGTCGCCGAGGATTTGTTGGACGTCCCGTGGGAATTGGCAATGATCGGCGATCAGCCATTGTCTCGGCACTGCTGTGTCGGGCGACGATTGCTGGGCAGGCCAGCCGACATGGATTCGAGTCCCGACCAATCGCCGGAGAAAATTCGAGTCGCGATCTTGGCGAATCCAGACTTTTCCCTGTCAGGTGCCGAACGCGAGGGTATGGCAATCCGAAACCGCTTGCAGCGTGTCAAGCAGTTGGATGTGGAGTCGCCGCGTGAAATAAGATCCCACGCGGACCTGCAAGAACTTTTGCAGACGCACGACTGGCTTCATTTCGCCGGTCACGCGGAAGTTTTGCGTCGACGTTCGACGACCGGTTCATCGGCGGTGGATTTCCTGCGATGGAAAATGGGTGACACTTGTTTTTTGGATGCAGGAGATCTCGGCAGAGCCGGCGTTTGGCCGAAGTTAATCTTTGCCAATGGATGTGGCACTTTGCAAATCGTGGAACGAGAGGCAAGCACCTGTCTTGTTCGTAGTCTTTGTCGAGATCGTCAGAAGCTCGTGGTGGGCACCGCGTGCCAGCATCATGATCAGTTTGGTCGTCGATTTGCGATTTTTTGTTACGAGTTCCTCATGCTCGGAATGCCGATTGGAATGGCCTTGCTGGAGGCTCGCAGGCAATTGGCAACCGATTTCCCGGCAGCGGCGGTGTGGGGATTGAACTACTTGCTGTATGGTTCCCCTGAGTCGCGTTTATTCACCGTGAAAGCCGATATGATATCGTCCCGTGACCGTTTCCTGAAACGAACAACTGCGAACGTTCAGAACAAACCTACAGCGAACTTTCCAGTTGCCTGCTGTCAGTGCCATGACTCTATCATGGGACCGTTCATGGTTGGGCGCGAAGTGCCGTCGGCGGATGGTCATGCAGTCATGTGTGTGCGTTGTACGGCGACGACCAACCAATCGGTCCCTGCTGGAACATTAGCGGCTCCTGCCGTGGTCCCGCCACCGCTTCCCGATCGGGTCGCGCCGCGACAATCGCAGCCCACTTTGTCGCCGAAAGTGTCACCTACGGCACCGTCCCTGGTGGCAGCCTGCGAGACTCGTGTCGATCAGGCCGAATTCAAGCCAGATCACTACTCATCGGCCTTCGTCTCCTTCGAGTTGATGTCGAGGGTCGATGACTTTGCTCGCTTGTTAGGTCGCCGTCTGCACGAGTCAAGCAAAGTTCGCGACGTGCCCAGTGGCCTGCTGGTGGATGTGGAATGGCAGGCTTTGGCGCCAAGCAAGTTAGGAGCGGAAGTCCTCGAACCAATCAACTCCACCGTTCACCAAGGGTTTCGAGCGGTTGGAACCGGGAGTTCATCAGCACGTACGACGAACGACCGCGAAGTAATTCGCGTCGAGTGGTTGGTGTGTCAGATCCAAATGGATTCGGACCAAGACCGTCACGCGTACGGTTCCGCGCTTCGTTCCGCGTTGATTCGCTGGATGAAGAAGGCACGGCTGGCGTCGGTCCAAACAGCGGCCAGTCCCACTGTATTCCTGGTAGCAGCGATCGATGGTTGGCCGACAGAACTTATGCAAAACGTGTTGCAGGGGGAGCCGTGGAGCGACGTGTTGGGACCAGGCTGTGCCGTTGTCTTGTCCGACACGCTTGGTCATCAGTTGCGGTATTGCTCCGAGCAATTGCCGGCTGCTGCGATGAAGGACGTTTGGCAGTCTTGGAAGCCGGAGCGAAGTTTGCCGGAATTGATTGCCGAGTTGCAGTCGATGCTGCCGCTGCCACGGACGGTCAACTTGGGGCAGTGGGCTCAGGTTAAGGGAGTCAAGCCCGACGAGGCCTTGGCTGCCGCGCGGTGGGTGGCCGCCGAGAACGACCTAAAGCTGGCCCAGATTGTTGGGTTTGGTTGGGTTCTGTCCCCAACCGAGTAGCGTACATTAATCATACAATCGACCATTTGGCAAAACCATAATCGCATCGCAAGGAGTTCAAAATGACCAATCAAAACACGCAGCCAAATTCGTTCCCCGGCAGCAAGTCGGGGGTTATTGCCATTCGCTTGACGACTGCGGAGTGCACGGGGTTAGTGAATAAAACCATTTCGGTTCCCGAAGGTATGCAAGCGGTCGTGCTAAGGTCAGGTCGGGTTGAAGCGATCTTGGACCAACCTGGCCAACATCCTGTTCAAGACTGGACTGGCACGCTCATCGATCTCGTGAAGGGCCGTTCCGAGGTGCAGGTCATTTTGGTTTCGTTGGCTGCTGTGCGATTGTATTGGGGCTCACGGATGTGCCGTCTCGCTGGGGCGGGCTCCGTGGTGGTTCAAGTAGAAGGCGAAGTCCGAATTCGTGATGTTCGCGCGTTGGTCAGCCGGTTGTCGTTTGAGCAATATCTGACGGTTGGAGACTTGGAAAATGCCACCGCGGATGCCGTGTTTGCCACGTGCCAAGCGATCCTTCGACAGGTGTCATCGAAGGAAACGATCCATGACCCGTCACTGGTCCAACGTTTGACTTTTGACCTCACCAACTACTTTCGGTTCAATGAAATCGGAATCGAAGTAGACGAACGGTACCTCTTGGTCGAAGTCCGCGATCCCGTTCGCGACAAGCTCGAAGCTCAAGAGGAACAATTCAACTTGGAACGTGCGTTGGCTGAATTCGCCGACCAAGCTCAGCTGGTCAAGGAACGGGCGCAGCAAGAATTTCGACACGAAATGGGTGACATCGAACAAGCCGACAAAAAGCTGGAACGCATGAATCGATTGCGAACGGCTGAGGAAGATGCCGCGGATGCCAAACGCTTGGAGTCGCTCAAGGCGGATCTACGCCGACACGGCAACGAGCTACAGAAAAAAGACTTGATTGAGGCGCGGGAACTCGACGAACTGGCGCACGAAATTGATTCGTCACGCGAAGAGCGAGATATCCGGAGTTCGTTTCGTTTGCAGCAATTGAAACGCAAGGCTCGCGACCGGGCTGCGGAAAAAGAATTTGAGTTCAAACGGGCGGAACTGGAACAAGAATCGGAGCTACAACTCCAGAAACTGAACACCCAAACGAACTTGGAGTCTGTTCGTCGCAATGCCGATATCGCAGCGGCTCGTCAAAAGCTGGAAGCCGACTTGGCTTTCGCTGCTCAACGATTTCAAATCGAATTGGACCAAAACCGGCAGAACTTTGATGAAACGATTCGGCAAGAAATTCGGTTTGCCGACAAGGAGCAACAGATTCAGAGACAACAACTGGAGCTTGAGAAGCAGAAACGCGAAATCGAGTGCGAATTCCAAACCAAGAAGGACTCCGCCACAACAGACCGCCAGTTGACCATCATGCGCGAACTTGCCGCTTTGGACGGAAACCGCAGGCAGCTTCGTGCGGAAATCGCACAGGAGCGGCGCCGAAGTGAGCAGGAAGCCGAGCAAAAACGTTTGGAGACGATTGCCGGCATGAAAGCTGGATCGCTAATTGCCGTATCGGATCTGGAAAAAGGTCGGTTGATCGCTGGCATGGCCATTGCTCACACGGCGAGCCAACAAAGCGATCCCGAACAGACGCTGGCCATGCTGACAGCGGCCAGTGCCGATGCCGCGAATGTCTTGCGGGAGAAGTACGCGGCCCAGCATCAAAAAGACTTGGCCGAAGCAGAACGACGGCACTTCGAGGCCCGCCTCCAAGAACAGAAGTCCCAGTCGGAACAACGGATCAAGGACCACCAGGCGCAGCTGGAGGCCGAGCGTCGGAAAGACACCGAAGCCCGAACTGCGATGGTTGATTTCAGTAAACATGCTTTGGACACCAACCGCGATATCGCGTCGGCCAATCATGGTGCGACCGCCGCTCGAAAGTCGGAACCAACGTTCGAGTCGGCGAAACAGGGCTATTGCCCCAGTTGCCAAAAGGAATACGGGCGAGCGACATTTTGTCCCTCGTGCGGCGTGCCGATTTTGGAAAAACCTAACTCGCTTGGAAATCGTTAGGAACGGGTTCACTGGCTCCTTTTCGTGGTCGCAGCTTCGTGGTCGCAGCTTCGTGATCGTCGAGCCAGGGTTGGCTTGGATACGTGACCGGGTTGTCACGGCATTGCAATCGCGGGTCCCGGCAACATGACCTCGACAAAACGGCCATGCGAGCCAGAGTGGCAAACGCATTCGGTTGCTTTCAGCTCGTGGCCGGATTAAGATTGCCGGACGAACTAAAGTCCGCCAAACCACGCTGGAAAGTCGATACATGAGTCGAATGGAGCTCCCGGTTGATCAGAGCAAGTGGCCCGTTGAGCCGTGGCTGACAGACCTGTTTAGCGATGACGAAATTCGACAAAGATCCGCGATTGAAAGACTCGTTAATGATCGCTACTTGATCGGAATCGTTCAACTCAAGTTGCGGAAGTTCCTGTCGAGCGTCAACCAGCGACCGTTGTTCGACGACATCTGGGGAGCATTTGAGTTGCGACTGATCCAGGTCACTGAACTGCTATCGATCATGCGGCCCTACAATGTAGAAATTGGTGACTTGGCGCGATGGCTCTCCCGTTGCGCGGTGTATCACGCGCGCGACAGTTTGAAAAGCAAGGGAGTGCGGGATCAGATGGTGTCGCAAAATCACTTGCGCCTGGATGATTCGTCGTCTGGAACTAGCGACCCGCTGGAGAATGCGGTGGCGGCGGACGAGTCTGAAGTTGACGGAGTGCCTCGAGAGCTCCAACTAGGATCGCCCGCCCGCCGATCGAACCCGGCACCTCGCCCGCGGGAGTTCGATAGGGTGCGGGCGGCGATCCGATCCGTAGATTCGAGAGCCAGGCGTGCGGTGGCGGTGTTGTATTACTTGAAATTTGTATCTGAATCCAAGCAGATTCTAGCTACATGGTCGGATGAAAAATTGCTGCGTTACGTCAGTAACGTCATGTACCGCGAGCACTACGACTTGGTTTTGGATGTGGCCAAGTCCGACGAAAAAGGGTCACACAAGGAATCGATGATCGATCATCGGCTGGACATTTTGAACAGCCATGTCGAACACCGCAACAATGTGCATCGGGCGCAATTGAAATCCGCTTCGGACAAAGTCGGAGCCAAGAATTTTCTGGTGCGGCAGGAACTGAACAACGCAATCTATTTGAGAAAGCAATTGCACGCCTTGGGGATCGATGGAGGGCGGTTGTTCGCGATCGAGCAGTGGGCTAGTGCCAAGACGTTGCAGCAAATTTCAGATACGACTGATGAGTTGGTAAAGAAGTGGCCGGTGGTTCGCGAGTACTGTCGGCATTATCGTCGCTTGCAAGAGCGACGTAACGATTACCTTGCGGCGATCCGAAACTTGGAAACGACCGCGGGAGGTGGGCCGATGCCCAACAACGAAGAAATGGCCGAGGTCTTAGGGAAGCGGAGTAAATCCGTGGGGGAAGACTTGTCTCGCGTGACGAAATTCATCGTCGGTGAATTGGAACGCCTGTACCAAAGAAAAGCAAACCATGGATAACGAGAACACGCTAAACCTACCCGCTCAGCTGTTGCGCTACCTGAACTTTGCGGACCCCGTCGTCTCGTCGGGTGATCCGGTGGTCGACATAGCGATGTACACCGAACTGTGGTGCTTTGCGGAAGGCCTGATGACTTCGAACGAAGAGACCGCGCTGTTGGAAGAGATCCAGTCCCAGCCGGCTGCCATGTTTGCATTGAGCCGCCTGTTGTCCGAAGTTCAGCGTACGCGAATGGAAGAGGAGTTCCAGTCGGCGCCAGCGGTGGCCAAGCAAGAACTGCGGCAACGGGTTGACGACTTCTTGGCGACCGAGACCAAGAACCCGATATTCGCGCGGGTCTTTGCCGCGCTGGAGTCGGTCCAAAGAACTGCCAAGGACTTGTGGGTCCGTTCGACCGAGGGATTGGTGGAACTGTTGGACTCGGCAGTTCAGCGTCCGAATTTGGCCTTCGACTTTCGTGATTCGGCGGACACCGAACAACCGATTGGCGAACAGGTTGGTGGCGAGTTGGTGAAAGAGCACGGTCGTTATCGTTTGCAATTTTCGTTATTGGATGTAACAGACGCGACCGAGGGATCGACCGAGTCCCGAGGGCGTCTGTCGATCCAAGTGGTCGATTCGCTATTCCCGCCGAAGGCCGCGTTAGTAGGTACGTTGTTTGCTGCGGATTCCCGCGTCGTCGCTCAGCAACCGGTGCAAGATCAGGAAGTGAGATTCGATCAGCTCCCGCCCGGCTTGTGGGTCGTCGCCATCCATCCAGCAGATGCTTTGGAACAGGGCGACCTGTTCGTTGTCGATTTCGAGTAAAGAGTCGACATGATCGTGTTGTACGGAGTGCCAAGGTTTTGGGTTCAGGTGAGATTGGTAGCAAGCCGACGGAACGAGCCGTGCGAATATGACCGAAAAACTCAGCCCGGACACCGCGGAACCACTCGAAGGTCTTGATCGCGACACGGATCTAAACGTGCGACGACGCTTGGTAAGCGACTTGAACGCGAACACGGCAGGACCGACCGGTCTGATGACGGTACCACCGAATGGAAATGCGGAGACCGCCTTGTTTCCCCCGATGATTGGCTTGGAACGATATGTGTTCGAACGCCAGTTGGGACAGGGCGGCATGGGGGTCGTCTATTTGGCGCACGACAAACAGTTGCCGCGCAAAGTTGCGATCAAACAAATTCGAACGGATCTGTCATACGGGCCAGAGTCTCATCACCGATTTCTGGCCGAAGCGCGTGCCGTTGCAGCCCTGTCCCACGAGGGAATTATTCACATCTACGAAATGGGAGAAAGCGAAGCGGGTCCCTATTTTGTCATGGAGTACGTGGCCGGTGAAACACTGGAAGATCGCTTGAAACGCGACCGAGTATTGCCATTGGACGAAGCGATTCGAATGACGATGCGGCTATGCAACGCCTTGAGTTGTGCGCATTCCGGCGGCGTGATTCACCGGGATATCAAGCCGGCAAATATCCTGTTGGATCAGAATGGACGCCCGAAGTTGATTGACTTTGGCATTGCCAAGCACAATGTCGCCTCCAAAGGATTGACGCGCTCCAACCATACTTTGGGGACGGAAGTCTACATGGCTCCCGAGCAGCGGCGAGATGCTTCAAAAGTGGATGCTCGCAGCGATCAATGGAGCTTGGCGGCGACAACCTATCAGATGTTGACCGGACACTTGCCCATCATCATCCGGCCCGATCGCGTCGACGCATCGGTTCGGTCTGTGTTGGAGCAAGCGTTGGAAGACGATCCCGCTTTGAGATTTTCCCAAATCACAGATTTCTCTCGCGCGCTAGATGCCGCCCGAAGGCAATCCCAAAGTTTTGCTTCTTCGGTGCCGTCGGCAACTACCGCGGCGGCCCGCTATTTGGAGGCGCAGCGCGAACTGCGACGCTTGGAGCAGGACGCTCGAGATGCGGTCGAGCGAAGCGAGTACGCGTTAGCGGTGGAGTTGTTAGAGAAGATGCCGGAGGACACGCGTGACGGTGGTCTCTATGAAATGGCTCAAACTCGTGCGGCTCGGACAGCGAGCCTCGAACGCGAACTTGAAGAGCGATTGAACTCGAAGCAGCTCGACGGACTCAGTACCCTCGTGAGCGAATTGTTAGAGTACTTTCCGCAACGAACGGACTTGAGTCATTTGCTTGAGGAACTCCGCCAAGTCGAGGCTCGGAAGGCTCAGTTGGCGATCAAGCTGCAGCAAGAGCATTTGGAACTGACGAAGAAAGCGACCTTTGAAATCCAAAGGGGCAACTATCAACAATCGATCGCCTTGTTGGAGCAAGTGCCTGTCGCGGTTCGAGATCATGCGCTCTACGACTTGGCGAAAAGTCGACAGCAAGCACTCGACGAATTTCTCGAACTGGATTACCTCTTTCCAGATGGCTATTATCCTTCTTGGCAAGCCGCCTATCAACGAGGCGACTATGCCGAAGCGGTCGTTGAATTGGAGCGACTACCGTCAAAATTTCGTGACGAAAAGCTGTACCGGGAAGCGATCGAACGGGCCAAACGGGTCCAAGTATTGGAGAGCGAGATTGAATCTCGCTTGGGCAACAAGCAGTTCGATCGAGTGGAAATACTACTGTTTGAGCTGAGCTGTCTGCAGCCCAATCGAGAACTCCCGGACAAGTGGAAGGCGTTGCCCAAAGAATCGAATCAACCGAAAAGGGCAATTCGTGCAGCGGAGGGGCAGTCCGCAGCGATCAACTCCCAAGCCGACCTGCATCAGAATGGTGGAACATTAGGAGCCAACAATCGGAATCGAGTGGCGGTTTCCGCGAAAGTTTCGGCTCGCAAAAAGCGAGGACCGTTTGGGTTGAAGTCGGACGAGGAAGCGTTCCGCGTGTTCATCGTGTTAACACTTTTGCCGTTGAGTTTTACATGGTTTGGATATCGGCGGATCGTGTGGTTCTGGACGATGGTTGTCGGTGGTTCCTCATTTACCACATCGTGGGTCTCTGAGGCCGTAGTTGCGCTGTGTATCGGGGGGGCACTGTTCAGTCTGTTCATGTTTCTGCTGGGGCAGAAAGTGACCGAGAAATTGGTGTTTGGGGCAATTTCTTGGCTTTTCTTTGAGATGATCATCACCCTTTGGTGGCCCATTTCGCTGATTTATACTTGGCTCATCGAGAAAAGCTAAATTTCCTCGCAAACTCTTCCCACGGTATTTCCTACCTCTGACAGGTGACCGAATGCGGTCGATGGAGTTCCTGCACTTGCGAAGAGGAGATGAGTCATGCCCCGTTTGTTTTTTTGGTTGTTACCCAGCTTATTGATTGCTCTGTTGTGGTTGGCGAACGACGCCTTCGACCAGGGGCGTTTCGTCGATCTGCTTCACATGGGTTCGGAGGCAAACGCACCAGAACTGGAGTTGGCCCAGCCGTCCGGGCCAGCCATCGTGTTGCAGTTGACCGCCCATACGAGTCCTGACCCGATCAGCAACGGTCCGCGGGAACTTTCCCGCCCCGAAATTTTCTTGGATCACAAACCGGCTCGCGAAATTTGGGTTTCCGTACCGATTGTCCCGACCAAGTTGGCGATGGTCGCCCTCTGGTTCACTGGCATCGCCCTTCTCCCCTGGCTGACGATGGGGTGGTTGCGGCGCGGGGTGCGCGCCCAATCGATGGGCCTCCTCTTTTGGTTGGAGTTGTTCCTGTTGGGTGCGATGGCTGGCTTGGGCCTCTGGTTGTTTCACGGCTACTGGACCGATCCGGCCTGGTGGTTGTATTTCCTGGCGATTCTAACCCTGCAAACGTACCAGTTCGAATTTTATTGCGAATGGGCAAATAGCTAGGTCGTTCATTGGTCTTCACTTGTCAGTCAATCAGAGTCGTCCGTGGTGGTCGATCTGCTGCTATACCGGCGTGAACGCCGTCGGAGCGGATTGGCCACTATCGGATTTCGATTCATGCCCAGACATTTCACTGCCCCGCTTTGATTCAGAACGAGCCCCCGATGAAATCAAACGAACAAAGTACGAACCCACCGTCCAACACTCGATTGCCAGCGCCAAATCCATGGTCGGAGCTGTTGCCAACCGCGGCAAATTGGGAGGCCTGGATTCATGAACTCTTAACCCAATTGGAACAAAGTCAGCAGGCACAGCAGTTGGTCTTTTTGGGAGAAGCCGAAAAGTATTCTTCCCACAAGTTAAAACACGTCTTGACGACTGGTGGACAAGTCATGGGATTTGAAGCCAGTGTCCAGCTCCGCGATTTCTTGCAACCAATGCAACAGCTGACGATCCAATTCTTGGAAGGTGGGTGTTCCAGTGAGAACTATTACGAGCAGGTCATGCCCCGACTGCAGATCTGGATGGATCGTGTCCTGCCGACGTTGGAATACATCTCCGGGTTTGGTCCCCAGGCGCTCGGGCGATTGCACCATCTGCAAGAATGTTTGGAGCAGTTTCGCGCTCACCTTTACTCGGGTGATTGGGGACGTGTCATCGCTGGGTTGACGGGCTACACACGTCAGGTCACCCATGACCTGGCGTTTCCTGCGGCCTGGTCGCTGGATCCCGACGCTGCCTGGATTACGGGACTGTACGACTTCATGGAGCCCCTCTTTGATCAGAGGCGATTCTTAGGCGGTGAGCTGATCGTTGTCGTTCACCCCATGATATCGGAACATGGCCCAGACTGGGCGATGGATGTCGGCACGATCTATCAGATGGTTCGGCCGTTGCCGGAGCTACGCAAGCGGTGGCAGCGTGTTGTCGCCGCGAACTTGGATTTTGAGAATGACAACTCGAACTTGGGTGCCGACTACAAACATCTCAAACGAGCCATTCAAGACTTGTTGGTGTTGGTCGGTGATGTGAAACAATCCCAGTGCCGAACGCTATTGAACGATGCCGAAATCACCGTGTTCGGCACCGGTATTCTTCAACAGCATCTTGAGTTGTCCGTTCCCCAACACCAGCGGTTGCTAAAGATCACCCGCGACCTGCTGCGGAAATGTGCCGATGCCGTTTGTCTGGCGTCCGCGCCATCGCATTAGGCTTGGTCTCAAACGGGAACTGACCCGCTCTGGTCGGGTCGGTTTTGTCCGAGGTTTTACATGCTCTCGAAAGGGCCTGACCCCTTTGGAGACAAAGCCTAGTGCTTTAATGCCGTTCAATTTCTTCCGGAGTGACGCTCGCCGGAGCGTGGAGTGGGGCGGATGGCAACCACACTCTGCCGAGCGTCGCTACGACGGGGTGGAGACTCGCCACGATCTGGTGAGCGTCGTTACAGCTGAAACAGATTAGGAGTCTCGTCGATGCCAGATGGCACTCGCAAGCGTCGTTTTTCGCTTAACCCTTTTCGTCGGGCGTGGTACGCCAGTCACCGCTCCCGCCGATTTGCTAAGCGTTTATGGGCTGCTGCCCAATCACAAACCTTTCTTCATGGAGAAAACTCAAATGATGACAAAGAATTGGTTCTGGTCTTGGTTGATGGGACTGTTTCCGGGATGGAATCCAGCGGAGCCCTCGTTGCCGCAGAAACTCCAACAGATTCACGGCTGTCGGTTGATGTTGGAAAGTGACGGCCGTCGTTACGTTCGCCAAGTAGAAGATTTGGAACGCGAGAAACAACGCTGCTTCCAAGACGGATTGGCGACAAAAAGCGTCGCGATTCGTCGCATTCAAGCTGGTTTGATCGCGGCCATCGAACAACGGATCGGCTTCAAACAGAAGTTGTGCAATCTGATCGAACGGCAAGTCCATTTGCTGCACTGTCAGGCCGGTCAATATGAATTGATGATCGAACTGCGAGCAAACGGCCTACCGGCGAGCGAATGGACGGAAGAGTTGCTGCAGAAAAACCAACTTGAATTCCGCCAGCTCCATGAGCAGTTGGCGCAAGCCAGTCATCAACAAGCCGCTTGGGAGGCGGATGTGCTTCCGACGGACTCTCAGACAAGTCACCCCGTGAGTTTTTGGTTGGAGCAAATGGCCAAGGCAGAAACATTACCAACGTTGCCGGAAGCGACAGCGCCGACCACGCAAGTTTCGCCGATGGACCTACGGCTCAACCCCCGTGCACCCGTGGCGATCTACGCCACGTAATGCTGCAGGCTTCACCTCTACCATCTGGAATCGATAAGGAAAGAAGGATCATGAAAGTTAATTTGACAGGACCGCTGCATTCGTTGATGGAAGGAGCTGTCCAGCGAGCCCGAGATTTTGAAATCAACGGCGAAACGGATAAAGCGGCGCGAGCCTATCATGACGCGGCGTTGCTGGCGACAACCTATAGCGAGAACGCCGTGGTTCCCCAAACCAAACAACGTTATTTGGAATTGGCACAGCGTTATCGTGCGGCCAGTGTAGCGGCAAAGTCTTCCCGGTCCAAAGACAAGCCCAAATCGAACGACAAGCCTAGTTCGACAGACAAGACCAATCGCGTGCGCACAGTTTCTCCGGACGATCAGGATTCGTTGACGGCCCAAGTCATGTCGATGATTGACAAGTCCGATGTGAAATGGACGGAAATAGCCGGCTTGGACGACCTGCGCGACGACATCGTGTTCCGCTTGAACTTGTCATTGGCCCAGCGACCGCCAGGTGTACGCATCGAAGAACCGTCGGGGATCTTGTTGTATGGGCCACCCGGGACCGGCAAAACTTTGGTGGCTGCGGCGGTCAGCAACACGGTTGCCGGGACCTTTTTCAAGGTAAGTGCAGGCAACATCCTCAGCAAATGGTACGGGGAAAGCAGCAAGTTGCTGGAACGCTTGTACGAGGTCGCTCGGCAGATGGCTCCGAGTGTCGTCTTCATCGACGAAATCGACAAGTTGGTGTGTGGTCGCAGTGGCGAAAATCGGTCGGATGCCAGTGCTCAGTTCATGGGTAGCCTGCTGGCGGAAATGGCGGGACTCCATGCGAAAAGTTCGGGATGTCCGCTCGTTTTGACCATCGGTTCGACAAATGAGCCGTGGGCATTGGATCCCGCGTTGCTGAGCCGATTCGGCGAGCAGGTTTTTATTCCGCCACCGAACGAACAAACGCGGCGACAAATTTTGGAACTGGAGCTGCCACGACGGGGTTTTTCCGTTCCGTCAACAGACTTGGACGAGATGGCTCGCTTGACGAATGGTTGGAGTGGTCGCGATTTATCGCATTTGTGCCGCGCGGCTATTCAGAAGATGTTGCGCCGAGCCAACCCCGACCTCAAGCAAGTAAACCGACCTTTGGAAGATTGTCAGGCTTACCAACTGCGAACCCTGCCGATTCGTCGGGAAGAATTGTTGGGTCAAATCGAAAAGATGCCGCGTTGTGGAAACCTGGACTTGCAACCCTATCAAGCTTGGCAGCAAGGCCAAGCCTAACCACCAACCCACAAGGAACCTTCCATCATGGTCGTGAAATTCTTGAGCAGCTTGATTCAACTGGTGTTTGCTGGCGGAGTAACCGCCGAAGAGTCTCGAATGAAAGTTCAGGCGGGAAAGCAGAAGATCCGTCGGCAAATCAACAAATGTCGCGGACAGGCCGAGGCCTATTACAAAACAGCTCACCGAGCCTTTCGTCTGAATGATCAGGAACAATTCAATCAATGCGCGCGGATGTACGGCGATGCCAACCGCACCATCAATCGCTTGGAGCGGTTCCTGCTGAAAATCGAGGTTCTCGAACTGCGTCGCGACGAAATCACAGTCGCAGCAGACTTCGTCGAGGCCATGAAGGGCATGTGTGACGTCATCATGCGCGAGGCAAATCCCAAACAATTGGCGAAACTCCAAGAGGGGATGTCGACCGCACTCAGCACGGCCAATCTCCATCAGCAACGGATGGATGATTTCCTGGAAACGGCGACCAGCATCGAAATCGAAGAGACTCGGCAGTGGCAAGAATCGGCCCAGGTTGCGGCGGAGCCCGAAGTTTGGGACTCGGCTCCGGCGGGGTCGCTTTCCAACGGCAACGACGAAGCCTTTCGGGCGGCGATCCAAAAGTTCGCGACTCGCGTTCCTGCCTGATGGACCGGCGTCTTGGACGGCAATCGATGGGCGGGGCACCGCCCAGCACCGTGGTCTGATAGGCGGGCCGCTCCCATAAGCGTGGTTCCGTTCAGGAATCGTCACGGCACGGTGCGCTCTTCTTTGCGAAGTTTTTTCGCAAGGAATTCAGCCACCATTTCCTATTCTCTTTAGGCCACCACCGGTCGGGGTTCATTTTGTGCGAGTCGGTATCAGACGATCGCTCGCCGAATCATTCCTTCCAATCCATCCCTCCACTTCCTTGAAGGAGAATCGAACATGCGATTCGTATTTAGCAGCTTTTGGGCTTGGCTTGTCCAGCGATTTGGGCTGGCTGTTCCCGAGCAAAACTTGGATCGACAACAGTCACTGATGGCTCAGGACCAAAAGATCCAATACGCCGAGCAAGAGTTGGACGTTCTGCATCGCGAGCTTGACACGCACAAGCGAAAACTAGACACGATTCAAGAGCCACATCTGCGTTTGCAGCATGCTCGGCGAATCGACGCCTTGAATCAAAAGATCTCGCTCAAAAACGCGCAAATCAATCAATTGGTTCGCGTCGTGCGGGTGTTGCGCGGTGCTGCGGACTTGGAAGAACTGGCGACTCCCGGTGGTGTATTGCTGCCAACCGCTGAGGAGACCTTGGATCGCGTCGCTCGCGTCCAGGAGAAAACCCGTGACCTGATCGAGTCGGCGACCCTGTTGGACGAAGGGTTGACGGGAATCTGCGAAACGATGGAGTGCCAAACCGAGCAACAGAGACTAGATGAAATCTTGGCGGCTAGCATTTCGGCCGGCAAGAACTCGGTCGACTGCCCTGCCCCACGTCAGCCAGCGTCCGAAGTTTCGCCGGTCCTTGGTTCAATGGCGATAGCGGGCGACACAGCCTGTGGCCAGTTCCATTCCCTGGCGACGATCAAACGACCACTGACGGCTTAGTTTGTAGTTGTCGAACAAGCGAGCTGTTGATTTGGTGCATGACCGTGATAGTCAATTGCCGGAATGGCCCTTCGGGTGCTTTGCACAATGGACTCCTGACCCCTTTACCAGTCCGTCCCCAAAATCAAGTGGTGACAAAGCACTAGGAATGTCGGGACGGATGCAAATTCGGTGATCGATCGTTCGTCATGTGTTTAACGGCGTTGGTCGAGTGAATCAACGCCAAATGTTTTACTGTCTGCGATGCCCCTGGGCATCGCATTTTTTTCAAGTGGAGAAAATAGCATGTTCAAATTTGGTGCCAATAGAAAAGCCACACAGTCAAGCTTGCCGTCCATGGAGACCGTTCGCCGCAAACGAATGACACTGGAACATCGCTCGCGGTGTTTGTGCCGGGAAATCGGGGTGTTGGAGTCGCGGAAGCAAGAGTTGTTTCAGTCGGGCGTTCAGCAGCCCAACGAAAATCTGCGTCGTCAAAAAGCTCGCGAAATCGTACGTTTGGAATCCCAGTTCAAAGGTCGCGAGCGATTGGCGTTGATTTTGGAGAAACAAATCCAACATTACAGCATGATCGAGGGGCAATTGGAGTTTTCCGAGGAGCTGGCTCGGATCAAGGAAGTCAGCGGCGGTGTTGATCTGCGCGAGTTGCAGAACATGGAGCAGTTGTTGATTGAAAGTCGCTTGGAAATCGATCGCTTGGATCAAAACGCCCGAGTGGTGGAAGAGATGTTGCAAACGGATGGATCTCACGACCGAGAGTCGGAAGCCACGTTGACCAACATCCTGGAGGCTATGTCGTTAGCAGCCGGCGATAAAGGGTTTTCCGGCGAGGCGACATTGGCGAACACCGAGTCGTCCCATGGCCCAGATTTTGCCAATACTACCGCGTAGCCGAAGGTCGGTGGAGCGAAGGCACATTTGATTGCTTTCGCTCCCTCGGCGGAGTACCATTGGAACGTTATAAGAAGGTTGGAGCGGAGTGTCACACAGCGGCACGTTTCGATCATGAAACTTCTTGAAATGAAGATGCGAGGCTTTGTCGACAAGCCTCGTTCATTTTGATAGAGAAAGGCTTTGGTCTGTGCATTATCTTGGATGTTGTCCAAATTGTGGCTGCAAATCGTTCGCATTTTCGCGGTCGGCGCGATGCCCGGAATGCCGTGAGGCGCTGATCCCAGAACTACGATTGCAAGTGGAAGTTGACGGGTCCATCCGTCGACTCGGATTTTCCGTGCGGTTCCCAGGGTTTTGCTCAACGATTGATTCATGCCGAATCGCAATCTACAGCAATCGCATGGAATTGCGCGGTGATTGGTTGGTCGTCGCGCCCGAGCAACATCGTTGGCAGGAGCAGGTATTGATTGAAGATTCGCTGAACGTCTACTTGTGGTTTTGGGGTTGTACCTATTCTGCGTACTTGACGTTCCAAAGAGATGGCGACCGAATCCAGATCGTCAACCAAGCCAAGGACCAGGCGGTCGTTTACAGCCCTATCGAAATCTCGGACTACCAAGGCACTTCATCGGTTAAGGTTAGTGATTGGTATTCGCAAGGGTTGGTATGGCGGGAAGAGCTGTCGGTGAGCCTCAAGTCCGATCCGGAGTCGCGTAAGCTAAATCTTCGGATCGGGGATGTGGACCGTCCAACTTGCTACTATTTGGTTGGAGGGGACGAGCCGGTGGTACTCGGGCGAAACCGGACACCGGAGGCGGACGTGTTGCCCTGCAGCGTTGTGTTGAGAAAGTTGGATGAGTCGGATAAAAATCGCGCGAAAAGGCAAGAACTGATCAGTAGAAACCACGCTGTGATTGTGTCGCAGTCCGATGGGTTTGTCGTGAAAGACACGTCGACCTACGGTACGACCGTCGGCTATTCGCCAAGCAAAACCGTTCAATTGACGAAGGACGGTGAGACATTCCGATTCGATGCGGAGCGCATGGCCAGCAAGGCCGGTGCGATCAACTTTGTGTCACTCGGCTTTATCGCTCGGCTGTTTACGTCATCAATACCTGGAACGAACCCAATCGGACCCATGCAACAGATTGCTCACTTCTTAGCGGACTCGCGTGATCTTAAAAGCGGCCGAGTTGCCCTGCGTCTGGAACGCGCGGGGGGCGAAAATGTCGATGGGGCGGAGGTCGTGGTATTGGTGCCACTGCGGTGTCTGGTCGGTCCGCCACGAGATGACTGCGCTCTCGCGCATCCCGGGCTAAGAAGCCATTCGCTCATCTGGTTTATGGGGGGAGAGTACTGGTTACAATCGCCGAGTGTTGTGCGTGATGCCCGATCGGACCAATCGATCTTCCCTGCCTTTTGGCCGATCCCGCTAAAGCTTGGTGCTCGGCTTATGGTTGATGGAGTGCCGTTTGAAGTTGGGGCCAATCGACTCCAACCCTCATATGTATTGGAGTGTCGCATCTTGGAGCGAGAACAAGAGAGAACGAAGGTCCCGTGAATCTTGTGGGCCAGGATTCAATAGGCGGCTAGGCAAACCCGGACGACAGAAAATTGGTTAGCCCTTGGCGTATTTCGGAGTTGCGGATGTCTTTACCGGAGGAATTGTTGACGGACGTGAAGCGGCGTTACGATTTGATTCGGCGCTTGGGACAAGGGGGAATGGGCGAGGTGTGGCAAGTGCGATTGCGACATCTTCCTGAGAAAGTCTCGGCGTTGAAATTGACGCGACTAGCGCCGACAACGTCACCAGCGACTGCGACGGCGCTCCAGAACGAAGCGACCCGACTGCTGAATATGCGACATCCGCATATTCTGCTCTTCGAAGATTTTGAGATCTTTGGCCCGCTTTTGGCCATGCGGATGAGCTACGTCGAGGGCTGCTCGTTGGATACGGTGCGACAAGTGATCGCTGGATTGCCGCGTGAAGGCGGTGATCAAGGTCAATTGCGAGCCGCATTGGCAGCGGCTTTGCAGAGATTGAAAGACGTCGGTGTTGCAGCGTGCACGGAAGCGGCGGCCAAGAACCTGATTCACTTCTGGATCGAGCACCAGTTTCCCTGGTCCTGGGGCGAAAAGTCCGCACGATTTTTCTACGACATCTGTCAAGCAGTTTCGTTCGCCAACGAGCGAGGCTTTCTGCATTGCGACATCAAGCCGGCCAATATCTTGGTGGAAGCCAATTCGGGCAAGCCATACGTTGCGGATTGGGGCTTGAGTCGCTGGAGCATGGCACCGGCCGGGAGCTTGGATGGTTGGCGAACGCGCGCGTACGGTGCGCCCGAACAATCGAAGTCTCCTCAGGGTGAACAAGGCTGGTTGCGCGTGGATCAGTTTTCACTGGCGGCAACCATCTATTCTTGCCTTAGTGGAGAAATTCCAACGCGAACGAACCAAGGTGGCCTGTGCATTTCCTCTGGTTCGCTGGATGCCCGCGTGGCTCCGGTCCTTGAACGGGCTTTACAGATATCGCCCGCTGATCGATTCGCAAGTGTTGCCGAGTTTGCCAACAGTTTACTTGGTTCGACGAAACGAGCGGCGATGGGCCAAAACCATCGCCCCTACTTGGTACGCGACAAAGACCGTGTCCGTCGGGTGAATCGGGAAATTCCCTCAGAGCACTGGTCGGTTGAACTGGAGCGAGTCATGGACCATCAGGTTCGCGTAGTCGACCTGAGCGGTACCGACATCTCATGTGCGGAAATCGCGCAACTGGCCAAATATCCCCAGCTGCGGGAGTTGATTTTGGATGGCTGCGCGAAGATTGACGATCGAATTTTTGCTCAGGTACCATTGTTTCCGCTGCTGAACTCGATAAGCATGTTCAATTGTCCCGGGATCTCACGGCGAGGACTGGAGCAATTCATTCGCAACTCCGTTGGGCGAGTTTGGTATTTGAAGTTGGGTGGTCCTAAGCAAGCCTCGGATTTGACCGCCGAAGTGCTCGAAAGCTATGGATTGCATACGGGCCGTTACGCGATATTAAACGGTCCGAATCAGGATAAATCATGAACACTGAAGCGCAAAATGGGACCAAGACAGAACGGATCAAACGAATTGCCTGCGGGTGGAGTTTTGAGACCATCGATCCCCAGCACAGCGATGCAAACAAACGTGCGGCTGTTCGATGTCCAAACTGCAAGACGTATTACATCAAGTCGGTGATTGCTGGAAAAAGATGCGTCAACGGTTGTGACGTGGCGGAGTTGGCTCCGGTGAACTTGGAAGGACGCGTTGTTCAACCATTGGAAGTGAGTCCTCGTATTCCGATAACGGGAAAGCCGGGGCCGTTTTACACGGTCCACGATCGACCGCTGGGTAGCAACTTGGAGCCGATCGACTTTGGGGCGGATGGCATGAGGTCCTTTGTTGTTCGCAACAACTCTTCCCAAACTTGGCGTTTGACGGGGACGGACAACCCGAACTGGGTTTCACTACAGCCCGTCAATGAAGAGAGTTTGCTCAGCGGCCTTGAGTTGGCGCCTGGGGCCGAACAACATTTTCGCGTGCGGGCGCATTTCTTGCAGCCGAGTGGTTGCCAAGGCCATGGACACTTGCGATTCCAGGCAGTGAGTCGGGGCCAGGGTTCCGAAAGTCGGACCAGCGGCGAAGACGAGGCACTGTTTGTGCTCAACTGCCAGAGCGGGGAGGTGGCTTGGAGATTCCCGGCGATATTGTGGCCGGCGTTGATCATGGGTCTGTATTTTTCGGTGGCAATCGGCTTTGTGCTTTGTACCGAACCGGATTCGAAATGGTCAAGTGTTTTGTTATCCGTGCCGGGTGTCAGCGTGTGGTTAAGCCTGGTGCTCACGTTGCTTTATGCAGCGAGTCCCGAATTGATTCGGCAGCCAATTCTTGGCTTATTTCCCGAAGCCAGTGAAGCGGTCTCGAAGGCGAATGTGGATAAAGTGTGGAAGCAAGGAATGTTTCCGCCGGAGAGTTATTACTTGAATTTGGGAATCGGCTTCCTGTCGGCTCTCCTGCTGATGCTGGCTTTGGGAGTCGGGCGATGGTTGACCTATTTGCTGGGCTTGCAGGGGAGTTTTTTGGCCGGAGCTTTGGTGTCGCTGGGCTTTGCCGCGGCTTGGTTGTACGGCTTGTATGTGTGGCTGGGTTGTTATTCGTTTAACGTCCTGCAGTATTTGATGACCGTTTTTTCGAGTCGTTAAAGTTCGGGTGTGAACGTATCAGGTTCTCCGCGAAATGCCTAAGGGCCTTTCCCAGAAGGGGGCTGCCCTTTTGGAGGCGAAGTTAAAGTGGTCGTGTTTTTATAACGTCGTCGGGGAGGGTCAGACCCCGTTGGGGATCGGCTGAAATTTGGGAGATGTTTATGTTGGAAGGCGATAAAAACTCGGCGGCAGGAACCGACGAACCGTCCCGCGCGGAATCGGTCAATCATCCGTCCCGGTGGGATAAAGGTGAGAGCCCATTGGTTGCCGTCAATGACGATCCGCCAAACTCTCAAGTTGCAACTGCAGATCAAGGTGGAGCTGGACAAGCCAACAATCTAGTTGGATCAGAAACAGACAATCACGCGGAGTTTGGTGAAAACGATCGACACGTGCCCAAGATCCCACGAGATTCGGACGCAAGTAGCGCCGAGAAGGAGCAACAAAACTCTCAAGCGGCCAAACTACATTTTGCAGACTACGCCAAAGTCGAATCGCCAGGATTTCAATCCAAGGCTTCGCTGCATGCCAAGATTGAATTGGTGCGTTATGACTTTACCGTTGACTTGGACGATCGCTATGTTGCTCCGAACCGTGAATTGGCGACCGTACTTGAAGGTCTGGACGGAGGCGAAACGCCGACGGATCGGATCTTCCTTATTTTTGGACCGCCCAATTCGGGGCGATGGTTCAGTGCGTTGAAATTGGGCAAGGCCATTTGTGATGTTCAAGGTCGGTCGGTCGACCAACATTGCTATTGGTTCGAGTTGGAGTCGCCATCCCTACGTGAATTGATCCAGGAGATCCAGTCGAGCGGCCGAGACTGGGCGGGGTCTGTCTTGATTTGTTCCGGGAAAAGCAAATCGGGAAGATATTTGGCCGGTGTCAGCGAGAGCGAGCTAGCCGAGTTTCAAGCGTTCCTGCGCTCGAAGGATATGACCTGGGTTTTGATCGGAGAAAATGCGGTCAACGGAATCGGTCCGGAATGGATGCGACAAATTCCTTCCGCGTTGGCCGACCCCGAGAGGTGGTTCTCTCGCGCGATTGATGCCTATTCGATTTCCGCTCGGCGGAATGGTCGTTTGTCGGAAATGGTTTGCGACCGACTGCCAAGCATCTTGAAGTCGCGGGTCAAGCATCTGCACTTCCCAGTCCAACTAGGGTTGCTGTATCGACAACTCTACGAATCGGTGGGCCGAGAAGAATCCCAGGAGCTGGAACAGACGGTTGAGGCGATTGTCAGCCAAATCGGCCAGCAGCCGCCAAGCTATTTTGTCAAATGGTTCGAGAAGCTGCGACCGCATCAAAAGCTCTTGGCACTGCTCATCGAACTGTTGGGCGATCTACCACGTGAGATCGTGCAACAAGTGTATTGGCAAACCACGGCCCGCCTGCGTGCCAACGATCCGAGGCAGTTTTCCAATCCGTTGTCCGACAGTTTCAGCCGCACTCTGGAAGTGGTTCAAGCAAGCGAAGACCTGGCTCGAGATCGATATTGTTTTTCTAGCGAAAGTTACCGACGGTTCGTTGCTCGGGAACTGCCCAGTTATCAATCCTTGTTGTGGGAGACGGTTCCGGCGCTCGAGAAGCTGGTCCAACATGCCAGTGGCGATACGACCGGGAGTCGGTACGCGCGACTTGGCAAAACTATTGCCCGGATCTGCGAGCAAAATTGGTTGCAATTTAGCCAATTGGTCGTCGCCTCCATTTTGAAGAACATCAAAAAGCCAGATAGTTCGGAATTGGAGATTGTGTGCGAGGCCATGAAGGAGGCGGTTGCCGGACCACTGGGTGACGATGTCATGAAGTTGTTCCTTAGCCATTGCTATTTCCGCAAGTCGGAACCGGAGGCAGCGATCTTGACCCAGTTGTCGATCGCCGCACGAGTCGCACCCTATTTGTACTTTGGACTCACCAATTCGGCCGGCCAACGCCAAGGTGATCCAGAAATCACCCGACGTCTTGCCATCATGGAATCTCGGATCTTGGAGCTGCTCCATGCCTGCTACCTCGAACGGAACCGAAACAAGTTCTGGAACGGATTGGTCGGTGTGTTTGTCCACCTATTGGTCGAACTGTTCCAAGTCAATGCCGATCGAATTTCCAAATTGCTCTTGGATTGGAGTCCAGAAGGAGCGGGCCAAGCCGACTCGCCGAACCTCCCAGGAAACAGCTCAAGCGTGGGCGAAACCGAACCTGTTGCAACGTCCGCCGCACCGGCGGAGACTTACCATCAACGCGCGGAAGAGTCAGCCAAAACAAAGTTGGAAAAGCGATTGATGACTCATATGGTGTCGAGTTTGATTTGGCAACGAATTGGGCAAGCCGAAATTGCCTTGGTGCATCTGCCTGCCGCTTTACGGTTGCTGCAAAGGATTATCGAAATCGAATTTGAGTTGTTCGAACTGATCGACGGCGAAATGTCTGAAGAGCAGACCGAGCAGTTCGTGTCGGGGGTAGATGCGGCGTTGCCGGCTTTGGCAGAACCACTCCGCAACGATCAGTTCACGTCGAAAGTCCGAGCGAGCCTCTGCGAACTGGTGAATGACTTGACGGTTCCGCAACGGGAGACGCTTTGTCAGAAGATTCGGGAGAATTGGTGTCGGCCGAATATGGATTCCAAGGTCGCCGGCACGGGTCGTTTTATCATCGGCTATGCCCGTCTGCTTAACGGGGAGCCATTTGAACCTGCCGAAAACATGTGCGGTGTGCTCCTGGTTGAAATCCCGGCCTATCGACGGCAGGATGCCCGCGAGTTAGTCCGAGAAATCAGTTCGGCGTTGTCGATCCGCAGTCGGATAGCCATCATTCCTTTGGGCCGAACGCGCATTCTGAACGAGTCGATGGACTCGCCACTGCCTGCTGGAGAGTTTGATCGTTTGGAGTCGCGGTGCTGGTTGGTAAGTCCCGGACTGGAAGCGGTTGGCCCAACCAACGTTTCTTTCCTGGCCGCCTGCTTCTGGTCGTCCGTCATTGTGGACGGCCAATTTGCCGCGGGTGCTCGCAGCGATCTATCCGATTGGCTTTCGTCCGATTCGGCGGCCGACGGATGGTGCAGTCGCGTTCTCGTGGTGCGGTTGAAGGACAACGCCAATGAAAATGACAATTCGCCCACGAGCCGGTTGAAGGACGATTTGTTGACCACAGTTTCGGATACACATCCGCAGTACTTGCAGCTGAGTATACGCTCGCGTCTGAGCTTGATTCGGCGAATCGAGCGTCAAGTGGGAATGGTTCTGGTTCGAGGATTGGCGACGCGCAGCGTGGAAGATTGGCAGCGATTGTTGGCAGTTCGACATGGTGACGTGGACCTTGGGTCCCCCGCCGCGATTGGCGGGGCGATCGATAACTTGGTGGCGCGATTGGAGCGAAAAACGGGTGATACCGATGATCTGCACGGCCTGGAGTCGATTTCAGCGCTGTTTCAGCTGCTCTTGGCCTTGGACGCGAAATCGGCTCTGACCTTAACGGGCGGGTGGAACCGAAATGGCGCGGGAACTTACGCGATGCTGGGGAAGTCGCTTTTCCTATTAGCGGTTCGATTCTTGTACGCTCGAAATACATGTCGTCCGGAATTGGTTTCGGCTCTTTTGGATGCGGCGACCCCGCTGGCCAAAGCCTCCGATCGGCATGACTTGGAAATCGACTTGTTGTTTCAACTGTTTTATGCCTGGAGTTCCGATCCCAAGTTCTTGGCCGAAATGGAACGGCTCGCCGCGTCATGGCAAACGATTTTAGAGACGCCTTCAAACAGTTTTCGCAAGAAATATGGGAACAGGATTGCAGCGTGGCGGAACAAACATGTTTCGAATTCCAGTCATTTGTCGGCGGTTCAAACTTCCGAGGTAACCAATGGATTTTGGGACAACGCGGGAATCCAAGCCACGCACGACGAACAGAATCGTTTGCAGTCATTAAATGTCGCCTGTGAAGAATTTTTGGATGACTGGTTGTATCGTTTGACGATTCGTCGCGCCGAACAACTGCCCAACGATGGGAGTAAGATATTTGCGATCGTTTTGCAAGGCAGTGGAAACGGTGGCAAAAAAGTTCTTGCACAAATTGGAGGGACGTTTTTCAAACGGTTACGTCATGTCCTGAAAGAATCGCAAATTACCCCGGCCTATTACCGAATCGGTTTAGACAAGCCGGTCTGTGTGCGACGACCCTACTTTGATACGAGTGTTCTGACGCACCACAGCCTGGAGTATCCGAATCTGCTTTACCCAGTTTTGGAACCAATCGCAGAGCGTTTAGCGGGCGTCTTGTTGTTGGCGGACACGCCACCCTTGGATTGGGCCGAGTGTATCGAGCACTTCGACGGCAACGCGGAGTTCCTGACCACGAGCGACCAATTGAAAGAGGACGGCCATTGGTTTCAAATCCATGACAAGGATCTGGGGCTGGGCACGGCCGATTCCAAGGCCGAAAAATTGTTAGAGAAATTTTCGTTTAGTTTACTGAAGAGGAGATAACGGATGGAATTAAGCTGTGACCCGCTTGGGTTTCCAATCATTCGATTTGGAGAACGCAATCGTTGGATGTCTTTCTTGCCAATCACTCGAGTTCAATTCGAACACTTCTTGTGTGATCCGAAGACACCCGTCGATTACTCGGGGAATTGGTACGAACAGAACATGCCCTCGCCAACGGCACAAGGGCGGCCAAGACTTGGTATTCACATGTATCAAGAGACGAACTATTACGATTGCTTTCTGAGAAATTTGGATCCGATCGAAGGTGTCAATAATCTGGCCAATTGGTACGATCAGTGTTTTCCCGTCAACTTAGAAATCATTGGTAGTCGCTTGCCGCGTGACGAGGAGTGGGTCGCCTGTTACCGCAGTATGGCTACTCAGCCGCCGTTGGCGGAAAGTCAACTCAAGTCGCTTGGGTTGAGTTGGCGAGCCAGTGCCATCCTGCGGCGACTGTGGTCGTTATCGCCAAAGTGGAATTCTTTGGCCGAGCAGATGTTTCTCGTCAAAGGTGTTTTTGAGTGGAGCAAGAGCGAAGACAAACTCGGATATCGCGGATGTTTGCATCCGACGCTTTCGAAGAATGTCGTTGATCATATCGATCCGTCTGCCGGTGCACCGCGCCCGGGCAGTGGAGCTCGTGACACTCACGGCTTTCGTTTGGTATTCGAATTTCCCCACAGTATAGAACTATCGGCGATTCGCGTTTAAGGAATTTGCACATGTCAAAAGAAGTGATTTCAAAATTCATCAGTGATTGCAACTTGGGTCCGATCCCAGAGTCCGAGGCGATGACGGTGGTGACGCTGGGCCTGCCGGAACATGGAAAGTCAAGTTATAAGGTGGCCCTGTTCAAGCAACTGCAAGCTTTGGCACCTCGGTACATCCCCAACTTTGCCTTGATTCCGCAAGGTTCGGAGTCTTTGGCTAGATGGACACATTTGAAGGATCGATTGGACCAAGGGTTACTTCCCGCGCCGACCGAAGAGGGAGATGAACAACATTTGGCGGTCTTGTTGAGCAACCTCCCCAGTCATCTAGCGGGCCGGAACATTCGACGCTTGGTAGGTTTCCTGGATTTTCCGGGCGAGTATTTTCAGTCCGGGCGTGAGCAGCCCATTCCGGACCATGTGATGGCGGCCGTTGGCAACTGTCCGATGCCGTGGTTGTTCTTTCGAACGGACCATCCGACAACGGGCCGTCCCAAAGACCTGCCACCGGTCTTTCAACGCATTGTTCAAGCGTTGGGGATGCCGGGATCAGGTCGGTCCAACCAACGACGACCCTTTTTGATTGTTTTGTCGTGTGGAGATCGCTTTTTGGATAAGTTGCCGGCGTCCGTTCAGCAATATCTCCGTGAGGACGAGTTATCCGAATTGCAAGCAGGGTTCGACGTTGCGGAGTACATGCAACGCGCGGAAGCCATTTCCCAGGAACTGGCAAGTTTTCTCTCCGAAAAATTTTCCGACATTGCCATCATGGTCAATTCTGCGAAGACTCAAGGAATTGATTTGAAGTTCTGTGTTTGTTCGGCGACGGGTGGCATTGCGAATGGAGGCAAAGTTGACCCAAAATCATTTCGTCCCATGCGTGTTTTGGCGCCGCTTTTTTGGAGCGTCTACTTCCAATGTGATTTCGCCCCCAAACGGCCCGGCAAGGTTGCGGTCGTCGTGCAAGCAGATAAAGCAAAACCCAAGATTGAAATCTTGGGTGAGCAACTGTCTACGTATTTGAGTTCGTTCGGACTCAAGCAGGCGTACTATATGGGAAATGTCCGGACTCAAATGGGTGATGGCGTTGGCTCTCATTTGCCGCCGTTGAATCGCTCATTCCCACACCTGCTTTGCCCATTGTTGGATCCATTGTGTCACCGCAACGGATTCTCCGGTGGACAGCGTCCGGATTTGATCGTGGTTTTGCTCGATCGGTTGCCATTCGACTTCGAAGACGTCAAGCGGCATCCGTTGGCGACAAGAATTTTATGGTGTGGTACCGAATTGGATCTGTTAAATCAATTGGACGAGAATCGCATGGTCGTTCGGGACGCCAACGATTTTCCAGCCGTACAAAATGAAGTTGTCAGACTCCTGAGTCGTGACTAGGGTTTGTCCTAAAAGGGGTCTGACCCTCTCCAGTCGTGTCTTTTTGTCCGGGTTTTGTATGCCCACTAAAGGGTCAGACCCCTTTGGGGACAATGCCTAGTTGAGATCAATATCCAATCCACAAGGAGCGGTTCATGCGTGTTCTTACCGATAGTTTCGGTTGGCCTTGGGTTCAAATCGAAGACACTAAATTTTGGACCAACTTTCTTCCGGTAACGAAGATTCAATTTGAGTACCTTTTGTGTGATGAGAAGGTGAATCGTCGGTTCAACAAAGGTTGGTACGACCAGCGGATCATTAGTAACCCGCGGGTGTCTGCCACAGCGATCAGCGGTTCCAATTACCATCAGTTGTTTATGACCGATATCACCGCGGGTGAAGCCTCGTATTACGCAAAGTGGTTTCAGGGGCGTTCTCCGATAGTTGCCGGACAATTAAGATGTTGTCGGTTGTTGAAAGAATCCGAATGGGAACATTTGGTGGCCCGGTGTGATGCGCAGCCCCCGTTGCGTTGGGAGGATTCAACCGTTGTGGGTGAATGGAACCCGCGCGTGGAGGCTTGCCTGAGAGGTCTGGAAAGGGAAACACGGGGTGTGCCCCAATCCGATTCGTCCGGCTGGTTCTCCGAGCAAGAGACGGCGGTCGAATCATTGTCACATCAGATGCTCTTGCGCGGCGGCGTGTTTGAATTGGTCGTCCAGGGAAGCGCGTTTTCGGTCCGGGGATTTCCACCATCGTCGTTTGGTGGAAATCACTTAGGTGACCGAAATGGTTTACCATGGGTGTTCGACGCGAGTGAACGACGACAGAATTTCGGCTTTCGTCTATTGGTGGAATTAGATGAGTGATTCGATTCGCTGCAAGCAATTTATTTACGGTCGGTTTCGTGCTGACGCCTTTGGCCTAAGGAATAATGGCTACGGGCTATTGGCGCATTCGCCGGATCTCGATCCCGTTGAAATCGAAACAACGATCCTGCCTCTCATCAAGTGCTCGCCCGAAGCCGTCCAGCGATTTTGGAAGTATCAGGCGAATTCGCCCAGTATGTATCTGTACGGGCGATTGCCCGACGGGCAGCATGTCATCGCGACGCTTCTGATCCGACAAGATATCGAGCGATTGGATTCCACTGGGCGTGAGTGCCCAATCTATCACGTTTTGTTGATCCAAGAATCGGAAATGAAGCGGATTGGTTTCAATCCGTTTCGTGTGATCGGTGGTTCCGAGTCGGCATTAGTCGCTTCGGTCCATGAATTGCATGAACGCAAGGAGCAAATTAGCGAAGAGCCGTGGCACGTTGTTGACGTTTCGGTCTCCGACGCCGATGTCGAAGAGCTGGATTGGCCAGAGAGTGAGTTAAAAAAGTTGCTTGATTTTCGTTTTTGGCCGATCAAGGTCGGTGGAAGTCATCCCGAAATATTGAGTTTTGTGCAGCAACTGCATGCAACACCATTTAGTCGGCAACGGCCATTGTTTTTTACGACCATTCCGAATCAAGAGAATCGCTTGGAGTATTGCCTGCAAGCGGGAAGTCGACATCCCGAACAAATTTTTGTCGACGTCAGCTCCCGCAAGATTCACCTTCCAAAGTCGCTGCCTCAGGCCAAGACCCCGACGGCGGGCAGCCAATGGTTCCGCGAAGGAATGTCGGTGGTTCCTTTTTTTTTTGAATCTTGGTTGAAGTCGACGACTGAAAAATCGTGGCAACAATGTTTGCAAGAGTTTCCCACGGTTCGGGTGCTCAAGCACTTGACGAATGGTGCCGAGTCCGGGACGGCCACGACAATGGACGATCTGAATGAGCCGCTCATTCGTGACTTCTGGCGTGACGTTGCACCTCGTGCAGTTCGCGCTGCGATTCAGCGTCGCATGGATCAGGGTGTTTCTCCTGATTTGGCCCGCGCGTTGGTCTTTCATTCGCTCGGCAAAGCGGCCCACGATTTTGAGCGGATCCTGTACACACAGGATCAACGTAAGATGATGGTGTCGGACTTGTTGCTCGAGTGTTATTCGTGGTTGCGTGAAAATCCTGGTGCGCTGGATCGAGTACTCGCCGACAGGGATTGGCAATGGATTGCGGAAAAAGCCGCCGAAGCTGGCCAGGCACTCCTTTGGTTTGTCGCGATTAGCTTGGGCGCTCTTTCCGAGAAAGATCGTCCCAAAACGCCTCGGCTACTTTCCAAATCAGAGACGGAGCAATTGTTTCGCGATTTTCCTCAGATTAGTATCGATGAGATTTGGCGGACAACGGATTCGATGGCGTTTGTGCTCGATCGACCGGCGGAACAATGGACGGATCTGGAACTGCTCGCCCTGCTGCAGAGGATTGAACCCAACGATTTGGCATTCATGGATGAAGTGATGGACGTGCTTGGTTTGCGAATTTCCGCGATGCATCCGAGCCGACTGAAGTCCGTCGTTCAAAGACACCCCGCATTCCGGAATCTCCTACCCGGTGACAAGCCGACTGCGGCAAACGCGGTTCGCGCGGACATCGAGGACCAGGAGCCGATCCGCGATCCGAATTGGCTGGATTGGCTATGGCGAAGAAAATCCTAAGGCGTCCGAGGCGTGTGAAAAAATCGTGGGCGAGTGCTTTGTCACTATTCAATCTTGGGGTCGGTCTGGTAAAGGGTTCAGCAGTCCATTGCCGGAACGGCCCTTCGGGTGCGGAGCACGATGCGCTACTGGCCCCTGTACCAGACGCGAAGTCTTGGTCGTGACAAAGTACTAGAAAAAGATTTGCTTTGTGTTCGAAGACGAGTTACCCATCCCTTTTTACAGAATAGGAACGGTTCGATGTTGAGTTGGTTATTTGGAAAGAAACCGAATCCGAAAGTTGTGGTTTGCCCCTTTTGTGGTCAAGACAATCCATTGGATTCGAACCAGCCCGAAGTGGGGCGTACGGCACTTGCCTGCAGTGGGTGTGGCCAATCCATTCCGATGCGGTATCTGCAAGAAACGTTGCGCCTGACGAACCCATCTCAGCGCATCTGGCCGGTGACCGCCCCGATTGTAGGATTCCCTCAATCGGGTAAATCGATTTTCATTCAAGGCCTGACGCATGTCCTGTTGGAATCGAAGAATCCGTCCGTACTTGTCACGGCGTGCAATCAGGAAAGTTCCGACTTTCTCAGCGAAATCTACTCGCAATTGAATGCCAACAAGCCGGCAGTGCCGACCGATTGGGGAGACGAGAAACGCTATTTCATGCGAATGGACCAACTGCCCCTCTGGGATAGTCGATTTGTGGTGTTTCGGGACGTGCCAGGCGAAGCCTATCAGGATTATCAAATTCGGGAAGAGCAAGCAAAGTTTTGCGTCAGTTCTCGTTGCGCCATCTTTATTATCTATCTCGATCAAAAGTTTGAAGACGAGAAGGGGATGAAATTGTGGTGGCAAATTTTGGAAAAGTATGAAACAACTTTGATCGAAAAGGGCTGCGATATTGCGAGCGAAGGTCGAAAAGGAATCGTGGTTTTTGTGCAAGCCGACAAGTTGGTCGGACTGCCGGCTCATCTGCGCGAGTACCTCAACAACGATCCCATTCGGCAAAAGATCGATGGTCGGGAACCGCGGATCGACATGTCCACCAATGCGGGGATGGAAACCTATCTGGAGGAGATGCGCCGCGCCAGCGCCAGCATTCGCCAATGGGTCGCGGAGAATCGTGACGGTGGCGATAAATTGATCACTCGAGCGAACCTGATGAAAATGCAGTTGGAGTTTTGCTTGATTTCGGCGTGGGGTGCCGAGCCCGACAAGACACGAGGAGAGGTTCCACCGCGCCCCATGCGAGTATTGGACCCGCTGTTTTGGTTGCTGGAGTTTCACAGCAAACGAGCCAACTGACAACGGACTCGTGGCGGGTGTTTTTGTTTTTCCCGGGGCAGTGTTCGCTCGTGGTCACGATCTATTAGGGTTTGTCCCAAAAGGGTCAGATTCCTTGTGGGACAAGGCCTAGTGCGTGAAGTGCTTTCATCAACGTCGGTGTCAGATTCTAGGAGTTTCGAGATGCGTTACGGTTGCCAACTTTGCTTCACGGCGATCAATCCGCCGGGCAAGAAAGAAGCTGCCGCCAAATGCGCCAAATGCGGCGCCTTGTATCACGCGAGCTGTGTATCGGAAAAAAATGGAACCATGGGAATTTGCACCGGTTGCAAGTCCACGGGGTCCGAGACAAATTTTCAAAAGTGGGATGTGCGTTCAGAAGCTATTCAAGTCGTGAAGCGGATTCCTATTTCCCAACAAGTCATTGCGCCGAAACCACGGGTGAGTAAAGAAAAGTCTGCTCGCTCGGTAGCCACCAAGCCCAAAGTTCCAAAGATCGCGGTGTCGCGGAGCGCGCGCGTATTTCAGATGTTGGGGCTGACTTGGTTTCTCTTGATCTTTCTCAGTGTGCCGGTGATTTTGGATGTCGTGCATGCCGCGTTCGAGCACGCGCGGTCGGGTGCGATACTTGACTGGGATCTGGAGTTGGATTGGGCCGTTATTCAGCCACTCTTCTTGCTGCTCGCCGGCTGGACCATACTGCGGAAGTTTGGGTGGTTCTCGCGATTGCTGTTTGTGGGGTTTGGCGCGGCGCTCCTGTGGTGGACCCTGGGAGAGACGACGCAAACGTCGTTGACCCTGAGTTTTGTGATTGCAGCGGTTTCATTGTCCTGCTTTTGGCTCGCATTTTTGCGCTGGTTCGGCTTCCGGGTTATTCATGAAACCATTGATAAGACGGGATTCCGTCCAGGGAAGTTGGGGCTGGGACAGGCGCTGCTCCACGTCGCGTTGATCGTCGTCGCGGGTGTGATTGCCACACTGGCCATGTACCACGCGACCCGTCAAGGCTGGCTAAGCGCACCAGAGCGGTTTAGCGAGTGGACGTTGATTCGCGGATTGTGGTATGCGATAGGAGTCACCGTGGTCTCGTCGCTGTTGTTCTTTTCGATTCTGACGCGAGTGTCGTGGCCAAAGCTCTTGTTTGTGCTTGGTCTGGTCGGGATCGTGCCGGTCCTGGGGATGGACATCCAACGGTTGGCTGCGTTTTTTCCCGAAGCGGTTGCCGTCGAACCTGTGGTCAACCAAGAAACCGAAAACACAACTGTGGAAGTCCCGGTCCCGGAAACTCCAATCCAGGAATGGGGAATTCCACTCCCAGAATCGCAGACCACGGATCCGGAGCAAACGCGAGAAGCGCGGGAAGATTCGGCCGTAGATGCCGTAACGGAGACGGTGCCTTGGATTACCGAGGAGACAAATCAGTCGCCCTCTTGGTTTGAACGACTGCGACAGTTCAATCCTATAAGCTACTTTGCGAGCGAGTCCGGCTCTGAGAGTCGGTTCCGTTTCGTACGCGATTGGTTGGACGCGATTGATAGCGAAGCGCCACTGATTGCGCGGTTGTTTCGCACTTGGTTTTCGGCCGCGATCGTCACCTTTTGCCTCGTGGTTCCTCTGCGATTGATCGGGTTTGTGTTGGTCAAGGCCGAGTCGTAAAGGAGGGACCGCTATTGGGGAAGGTTTATCAATTGCTCTTGGCGTTCGGCGGAGGAGCCCGATAGACTCTCAGTCAGTTCGTCGAGTAAGAAAACTTCGACGCGAGAATTGAGTTTGAGTTTTTCGGGGTCGATTCCGGCGTGCATCAGTTCGTCCGCTCCGGCCGAGATCATCCGGAGTCGGTTGGGTTCGATACCCAGTTCATTAACCAAGTACTCTCGCACTTGCCTTGCTCGCTGATAGGCCAACTCGTAATGATCCTGATACGGCGTGCCTGATGGTAGCGGACGTCTGCCGGCGTGGCCACGAACTTCAATCTTCTGCGGTTTGCCAATGATCTTTGGCACCAGTTCGGCCAATTTCTGTTTTTCGGCAGCGCGTAAATCAATGTCAAAGTCCGCAAAGAAAACACTGGTGCCCACCACGGTGCGGCTACCTGGGCGAACGATTTGGACGGTGCTACTCTCTCCCGTCGGGGCTTCAACTTTTTGTCCGCCCTGCATTAAATCTTTTCGTTTGGCGCGGGCCAAATTGGCGACCTGTTGCACCATCGAGTTTTGGGGCTTGGACGGGCCGGGGACCGTGCTGTCCATGCTGGTTGTATGTCCCAATTGTTTTTTGATGGACTCGACCAGCGCTTGGTACTTTTCCTCCGATTTGATTTCGCTCATCGAAACCAACATGATAAAAAACGTCAGCAGCAGCGACATCATGTCGCCAAAGGTGACGACCCATTCCGGCACGGATGGTGGTGGATCTTCTTGGTGAGCCACGGCCTATTTGTCTTCCTTGGGTCGGGCTTTGGGAGCCAAGAACGAATTCAATTTCTGGCGGATCACTCGGGGATTCTCACCAGCCTGGATCGCCATGATGCCGCGAATGACGATTTCCATCGCGGTTAATTCTTTTTTGTTCAATAGATTCAACTTGTCGGCAAACGGCAGCGCCATGGCGTTCGAAACGATCGCACCGTACAGCGTCGTGATCAAGGCCACAGCCATGCCCTTACCGATACTGGACGGATCCGACATGTTGGCCAACATCATGATCAGCCCCATCAAGGTTCCGATCATTCCGTAAGCTGGTGCGTAGCGACCAACGGTGTCCATCAACAGCTTGCCTTGCGAGTGCCGTACCGCGGACGAATCCAGTTCCGTCCGCATGATGTCTTCAATCACTTCGGGCGGCGAACCATCAACCGCCATCTGTATGCCCAGTTTGATAAACTTGTGATCAATGTCTGCCAGCTTGGACTCCAGCGCCAAGAGTCCATCCTTCCGAGCTACTTCGGCCAACGAAACGATTTGCTCAATGATCTTGTTGACATTTTCGGCTTTGTTCAAAAACACTTTAAGGATGACCTTAAAGATTCCAAAAAAGTCTTTCAAAGGGAATGCGATTAAGGTGGCGGCGATGGCACCCCCGATCACGACCAGAACCGATGCCGTATCATAAAAACTGCTAAACGTACCGCCACCCATGATGATCGACATGACCAATAGAGCGCCGACTAGCAACAGTCCAACTAGTGTCGCGATGTCCATAATCAATCCCCTACACTCGTTGACTCATGAAGTTTGGCAAATCAACTAGGGATGTCGCGGGAGTGCAAAAAACGTAGCTGTTTGGGCAGCAGTTGCTTCTGCTGTTGGTACGTGATCGACAAATCCATCACGTTTTCCATCGACTCGCGGACAATCATACGATCACCACTCGTTAGGGTGATGTAAGTATCCGGTAGTTGTTCGACGTAACGAATCAAGTCGGCATTCAAGACGATCGGAGTACCGTCCAATTTGGTCAAGCGAATCACACCGTCCACCTTTGTCCGAATCATGATCCGGCCACGTTTTGGCAAACGTAGCTACGCTCACCCTTCCAGTGTTATCGTCACAGATTTCGACCAAGTTGACTGCATCTTCGCTTTAATCGTCAAAATCTACGCCAACGACCGCAACGCTGGGAAGCATTTTTGAATCGCCGCCCGTTGATGTTGTGTCGGTCTTTCAGGCCTTTTCTGATCGAGATGCCACATGAACCGGTGGCTCGCGCACACCGGCAGAGGGTGTGGTCGGCTCATTCGGGCTCAATTCGCCGCGAAAAATGCTTCACCGCGTTGCCGCGACCGGCTCCGGTGATGTTCGAAGTTTAACGGCGAAGATTCAACAGTTCGTCCAAGAGCTGCTGGGTCGTGGAGATCACGCGCGAGTTACCTCGATACAAGGTGGACGCAAGTCCCAAGTCGATTAGGTTGCGTCCGATATCGACGTTGGACAATTCCAAGGCACCCGAGATCAATTCTCCGCCGCTGCCGTCTCCGGGGCGTCGCAAGGCGATACCGGCATTGACGCCATGGCTGTACATGTTTTCGCCACGTTGGACCAGACCTTCTTGGTTCGAAAACACGGCCAACATCACCTGCCCGAGCGATCGGGAACTGCCGTTGGAGAACACACCCGTAATCGAACCATCGCGGTTGATCGTGAAACTGGTCAGCGTTCCGGCACCCGCACCATCCTGGCTGGCCGCGGTAACAACCGCTTTGTCGGCAGCCAAACCGCTGATAATGTCCCAGTTCAGTTCAAAAGAGAGCGGATGATCAGCTGGAACACTCGATCGGCCGATGGTCACGGTGCTATTGGTCACGTTCTTCAATCGACCGACGCCGTCCAATTCAATCAACCCGGTTCCGACATGGGTGCTGTCGCCACTGGTGGGATCATTATCGGGTGAATCGGCAAACCAACGATAAATCGTCGAGTTACGGTCTTGAGATTCCATCACCACGGAAACTCGCACTTGCAAGGGAATTCCCAACGAGTCGTAGGCGACAAACTCGGTCGCCGCCGTGGTTCCGTTGGGCTTCTGCACATTTGAAAAAGTGAGCCCCAGCTCTGTGATTCCATCGTTGTTCGTGATCTTCATGCCCGTGGCAGGAACCGAGATCCCGGCAATGGTTCCATTGTTGGAGACAATGCGAATCGCGCCATCCACAATGTTGACGCCCGCGGAGATCATGCCACTCTCGCCTGAAATTGTATTTATCGACTGTGGGATACCATTCGCGGAACTCGGGCGAACAATGCCGGCCGATTGTTCCATGAACAGCAGCAAATCGCTGACGCGGGTAGTGTTCGTGATCTCCATCGACCGAGTGAACGATTTGCCGGCATCGCCCCCCTTTCGCAATGTCAACGAAAAGTCGCCCAACTCAAAGGCCGAGATGTAATTGTCGCCGTCCCGCATGACGACCTCGGACAATAGAGTCGCCGAATCGATTGGCGGTCCGTCGACATTGAGGACACGATTGGCTGCATTATCTAAATCGGTGATGTCCTCTTCCAAGCGGTTATCGGTGAACGATTCCCCCGCGACACCAGAATGTACTAAATAAAACGTGTCAGGATCGTTGGGCGAAGCGCGATAAATGTTGACGGTATCGTAGCCGGGAAACCGGTCGCCAGGGCCAGGTACCGGTGGTGTCGGCAAATCATCAAGCTGGATCCGCCCGTTTGTCACGCTAAGTGGACCGATGGGAGCCGACGGCCGTGTTTCGGGCTCGCCCGCAATCGAGTAGGTCACGCGGTAAGTGTAACCACCGGAGAGCGTGTCCTGATTCAGCACCGTTGACGACAAGGCAATCGAATTGTTGTCGGTAAAGTTGGTCGCTCCGGGAGCAAGATCGGTCAAGCGAAAGAACTCACTGCCACCGGCTGCGGTGCGGTAAACACGCATAAAATCGTAGGTGGCGGGCTGGGGCGGTAGACTCGTCAGTTGAATGACGTTGTCGGCCAGCGTATTCCCGACCGGCGTTGTGGCGGTGACGCCCGACGACACACTGCTTTCGCTACCAGAGGAATCCACAAACACGAAACGATACTCGTACGTCACGCCTTCGGGATGCGATCCGCCGCCATCCGTGGAATTGACTACCGTGGACGAGACCGAGGGAGCGGGACTGGCACTGCCGGTCAGACTTTGATTCGTAGCTTGGGGGATATAAGACACGCTCATCGGTTGGCTTTGGACGACGTTGGCCGTATCGGCAAACTCGCCATTGGGCGGCAATCCACCTTCCAAGACCACTTGCGTCGTCGATTGGGCCACGGCAGCCATGCCCATGGGTACCGACAACGGTTGTAGTGCATTGGTCTGTAAATTGAAATCTTCGTCCACGGTGTAACCCAGCAAGCGATTGCCATTGGGTGTTACCAACTCATTGTCGGCGTTGGTACTAAAAACACCGGCCCGTGTATAGAGTTGCTCGTTGCCTACACCTTGGACCACAAACATGCCGTCACCTTGGATCGCCATATTCGTGGAACTATTGCTTAGTGTGATTGTGCCTTGTGTGTGGTACGTCGAAATGCCCGACACCCGAGTTCCCAAGCCGAATTGCCGGGGATTCACTCCGCCGCTACCTTCACTGGGTGCCGACCCCATACTCAAGGTTTGAAAAAACTGCGTCGCGTAAACAACATCCGATTCCTTGAATCCGACGGTCTGCGAGTTGGCCAAGTTGTTACCCAAAACGTCAATTTTGGATTCAGCGGCTGTCAAACCCGACAGTGCCGTCGTCATTGCTGAGGCGAGACCCATGAGTAGACCTCAAGTTGTCATGATAAGGAGGAGGGAAAAGGGAGGAGGGAAACGGAAGCGTGCTACGAATACGAATCTGGTTTGTGGTTAAGCGGCCGACGGCAGGATGCTGCGAATCTTGCCCAGTTCGACTTGCGAGTCGCCCACGTGCAAGCGAATCTCTCGACCACCAGTCTGGGCGCTGGAGGCCGTAATCGTGACTCGACTCACAACGCCTTCGACTTCTTTGTCTTGGCTATCCAACGCCGAGATGCGTTTGCCCACCATCTGACTAGCGGTCGCCACGTCCTGTCCCATTTGGACGGAATTCATCGTCGCGGTCATGGAATCGTTCGAAGTAATCTGGCGAATTTGGCTGACTTGCTGCAGCATCTGCACCGAATCGGTAGGTGCCAACGGATCTTGATTCTGCAATTCTGCAATCAGCAATTTGAGAAAGTCGTTGGACGTGAGTTCGTTAACCGATGTCGCTTTCTTCGGTTGCTGAGACAGATCGGTTGATAGGTTTGAAGTTGGCAGGTTAACTTGTGACATGACAAATTCCTTTTTGTCGTTAGTCGTCGCTAAACGATCACATTGACGGCCCAACGGCCATCAATGGATTGGTTCGTTGGGCGGGCATCCGCATCGGGAACCGGTGTTGACTTTCGGACGGGCGATCCCTCGCCCGAAAAATAGCCGTTCGATTGTCGCTGCTGCCCAAATTCTTGACTCTGTGAAAAGGAGCGGTGTTGATGTTGTTGTGTGAAGTCACCTTGTTGGCCCAATTCCACTTCCAACGATTGCACCACAATGCCCTGTTCACTCAATCGTGTCCGTAGACCCTCTAGCCCGTCTTGCAGCATCCGCACGGTTTGCCCTTGTTCTGCCCGCAACTTGCCATGCATCACGCCATCGCGGAACGAGATTTCGATCATCAACTGTCCTAGCTCGATAGGATTCAACTGCAAACGCATCGTCGAATCACCGGCAGGGACCTGCTTCAAGGCTTGCGCTACTTGATTCAACACTCGTCCCGGAACCGGCGTCCGATCGGTGCCCGTCATCTGGTCTTCCACCGCGGATGTGGGTTCCGTAGAAATCACGCTCGTCGACGAAACGGAACCGACGGCCGTTGCGGGAACCTGAGCGGTTGCGGAAGAACTCGTGTTTTGACTAATAGAAGAAACGGAGCCGTCCAATTGCCCGGGCAATTCCAAGGCAATATCGGAGGTCACCGCCGTCGGCGGCAGTCCGGCGGTCGCGGTGGCGAAACTCGATTGCGCAACCACCCGCTGGGCACTAGGCAGAACGGGAATTTCGTCCAGCGAGAAGTTCGTCGTTTCCCCCACAACCTTGTGATTGTTGGGCCGATCGGGACGGCCATAATTTGCTGTCAGTGGTTCCTGGACACCGGGCCGGTTCCCAATCCCAATATCGGATCGCTCGTCACGAAGGGATGCCCGCTTGTTCCCGCGCGTTGACGGGCGTTCATTTTTTTGAACAACCGGAGCATCACCCTTGAAGGAAATCTCGACGGTCTCGTCAAGTTCCACGTCGCTGGCAACGTTCTCCGTAATTGCCGAGCCCTCGTCCAGTGTCGTCTGTTGTGCTGAATCAACCGAGGATGTTTGAAGGCGGGCCTGAACCACGGAATCCACATTAGACTCGAGGTTTGGTTCTTGAGCTTTTTGAATCGGAAGGTCGACCGCGGAATCGGCCGACGACGGTTTGAGTTTTGAAACCAATTCTACGGCAGCGTCTTCGACGACGCTGGGGTCAACAACCAGATCTTCCAACGAAATCTGGCCGACCAACGTTTCCTTTTTCACCACACTCCCGTTGGAATTTGCCGCGGATTGTTTCAGGACTCGTGTCGCGGCTTTTTCAGCAGTGGGAAACCCTTCACTTCTCACGGCCGGTTCGAGAGGAATCGCGGCGGCAATTGGTTCGGGGACAATCGGGTCAGCCGTTTCAGCGACCGGCGGTCGAACATTGGGGACCCAGACGTTGGCGGGATTGTCCGATTGCCCCAACCACGCCCATTCTTTGGTCACTTCGTCGGCCGTTGGGGCCACACGCTCTTTCGGCGTGTCAACGGCAAGTCGATCGTCAACGGACAACCGATCCAGATTTTCGCGTCGGATGATACGCGATTTTGGTTCGACAAAGGGCTGAGCAATCACCGGGACGACTAGGCTATCTTCAGAAAAGCGCCCCACCAATGGAACCGACGATGGGCCTTCGGCAGAGGCCTCGTCAGTCTTCGTTTCCAGGCCGGAACGAAGTCGCTGATTCCTGGGAACGTCTTTCGTCGGTTCTTCGCGGTCTTCGTGTTCGTCGTCGGAAGAGTGCTTCTGATTCGACGAGGACTGGGTCGGTGGCTCTAACGGAGTAAAATATTCCAATGACAAACCGGCGGCGAATTCCCCCACGTTTTGCAGTGGAGCCGTTGCCAAGAGCGTTTTATAGAAGTCGGAGTTGGCTTCGGCTAATGAAGTCGCCCTGCGAAAATCGGATCCCTTCAGCTTGGCCTGAAGCAAAGGATCGATCGTTGTCGCAGGTACTCGTGTCATGGGTCGCCCGAATCCAAAAATCGTTGTCTGTACTGTTGCAGCTTGTCGCGTGTCTCACGAATGGCATCAATATCCGGCTTGCCGAGCCGAATCTGAGTCAACATCTCGTGCAAGTAGGGAGCCCGCTCTTCGGACTTGAACTCTGCCAACAGCTTTCGCTGCGTTGCTTCGGGCAAAGTCTTCAGGATCGTGACCATGTCATCGCGATGCCGAGCGTCCCCGCTCGTGCGACTCAACTCCAGCATGCGAATGATTTGGTCCGCCGCCTGCTCTGGCTTCAGAGACCGGATGGTCTCGCGAACCTCGCTCAACGCCTTGTCCGTGGCCGAACCTTGTAGTTGGGCGATCGTCGCGTCGAAGTCATTGCGAATTCGTTCGAACCGGCGACGGCGCTCCGAGTACTCGGCGTCGATGTACTTAAAATCATCGGCGCTTCCGACCAAAGAACTCTCGCGTAAATCTTGGTCCAATGTCATTTTGAAACGATATTGCCGAATTTCCTGATGAGTCAAACTTGGTGGAGCTAGCATTTCTTCTTGAAGAGATTTCTTAAGGTCCTCAGGCTCCAAACCATACAACACCAACAGGGCTCGTTGCAGTTTATCCGAATTCACGGCTCCCTGTTTCCAAGCCCACGCCAAACCTGCTGCCTGGAACACGACGGTTCCAATGGCCAGATAAACCAGGAGTGACGAGAGTCCCGACAATAGTTTGATCATGGTGACTTCCGCATGAGTTTGAGGATCTCGTTGAGCGTTGCTTTTTCCTCGTCCGATTGGAACTCTGCAAAGACCTTGGTTTGTTCGGCCGCCGTCATTTGTCGCACAACGGCCAGAACGTCTTCGAGTCCGCCGTCCTTGACGATTTGTAGCATGTTGGCTTTCACTTGGTCGCTGGCCATGTTCTTCATGGCTCGCACGAGTTGCCCTTTGGTCGTTCGTTCAACGTCGGACTCCAGAGTGTTGACTCGACCATTGAAGGCTTCCTCTTGCACGCCAAATCGGCGCCCATCTTCGCGCAAGCGGAATTCGGTCAAGGCGATATCGCTGGCTCTTCGGTTTAGCGCTGCGGATTGACTCTTGGTCAGCGAATTGGTGGCCAGCGTCTTGGGGTCCGCGGCAGCTTGTTGCGATGCTTGCTGCAGGTCCGCTCGGATCTTCTGATAATCCACATCCGCCATCACCGCTTGCAGACGCGCGACCTTGTCGGTCGTCAAATACCCGCGTTGCCACAGCATCAGGAGCAACACGCCTTGGCTCAAAAAGGTGGCAATGCAAAATGCCGTCAGACCTGCTCCCAGCCAACTGGCCAATCGTCCGATCAATTTCATGGTTTGCTCCTTTCTTTATCCGTCGACGTCTGTGGGAACGCGTTTTTGCGCAAATTCATCCAGCGTGTCTTGTTCCAACTTCAGCCCATGAGCGACCTGGGCCGCGCGGTGGTGCTCGGCCAAGGTCTCAATGACTTTGACGTCCCGATTGGCCTCCCGCAGTCGATTCTGTCGTCGTTCGATTTCTTGTTCGACCAAATGTTGTTGTTCTTCCAACTGTCGCAGCAAAGCCCGCGTGTCGGTCTGATGTCGTCGCAACGCCATCAAATGATCCACATTGACGTGCTGAGCCGCTCCTGCTCGCAAATCGTTTTCAATCTCGACCAATTGGTGCTCGACGTCTTTCATTTGCCCTTGCAAGATCTGGATTGCTTGAACCGCCTGAGCCAATTCCGCCTGCCGCTCTTCTTGAAGGTTCAGACGCAATTGCAGCACCGATTGCAAGCGAAATTTTTCGGCCATGTCCTCCGTTTTCCTTCGAATCAGTTCGCAACGTCAACCTTGCGCGCCGGTGGCGCGGTCGATTTGGCTTGAGCAACGGCCAACAGCTTCTTGAGGGAGTCGACGGCATTGCTTGGTTCATGCATGCCTTGCTGCAAGTACGCCAAAATCGCGGGGCGAATCGCGATCGCTTGGTCAACCTCCGGGTTTGAGCCTGCTCGATAGGCGCCAATGGTGATCAGGTCTTCGTTCTCGGCGTACTTGGCCAACATACTGCGCACGTACACCGCCGCAGCCCGATGTTCGGGACTAACAAGTTCGTTCATCAAACGCGACAAGCTGGTGCTGATGTCGATCGCCGGATAATGGCCTTTCGCGGCCAGTTTCCGATTGAGGTAGGTGTGACCGTCCAGCAGCCCGCGCACGGTATCGCTGATGGGTTCGTTCGAATCGTCACCTTCGACGAGCACGGTATAAAAGGCCGTGATGCTGCCCAGTTCGGTCCGGCCGGCTCGTTCGACCAATCGTGGCAACATCGAGAACACACTGGGTGGGTAACCGCGCGTGGTGGGTGGCTCGCCAGCGGCCAAGCCGATTTCGCGCTGGGCCATCGCAAATCGAGTTAACGAGTCCATCAACAGCAAGACATTGTTTCGCTGATCACGAAAGTATTCGGCAATCGCTGTCGCAACGTAAGCGGACTGTACACGCAGCAATGCCGGTTGATCACTGGTCGCCACCACGACCACGCTACGTTTCAAACCCTCTTCACCGAGGGAGTCGTGAATGAATTCGTTCACTTCGCGGCCTCGTTCGCCGATCAAGGAGATCACATTGATGTCGGCAGACGTGTTGCGCGCGATCATTCCCATCGTCACGCTTTTGCCGACGCCCGAGCCGGCAAAAACACCCATGCGTTGTCCCACCCCGCAGGTCAACAGTCCGTCCAAGGACCGGACGCCCGTCGAAAGCACTTTGTCAATTCGCGGACGTTGGGTGGCGATGGGCGCTTCGCGTAAGATCGACCGCCACTCTCCGGGCGGGAGCGGGCCTTTGCCATCGATCGGTTGTCCGAGGGCATCGATAACGCGGCCACGCAAGAATGGGGTGACACTGATGCGGCGATGGGATTTGAACAAGCGAACCGAACTGCCGGGCCCAATCCCCGTGGGCTCGTGGTACGGTGAGATCAGAGTCAAGCCGGCGCGAAAACCCACCACTTGGCCTTGAATCGGCGTTCCAATGGCTCGCTGAATTTGAACGACGGCCCCCAAAGGCACGGGAAAATCCTCGACCGTGATGAGATTGCCTTCGCTGCCGTGGATTGTGCCACGAATCGACAAGGTGACGACGTGATCGACGGGTGACTCGGACTGCAACATTTGGCTCATGGCAAGAGCTCCTCTTCGATTCGCGCCAACTGGCTTTCCAACTGTGCGTCGATTTGGCCGTACATGGTTCGCACGATACAACCACCGGCGGAGACTTGAGCGTCACTCAAGACGGTGGTTCGTGCCACACTACTCACACGACTTACCAAAGCCTGAATCGCAGGTTCAAACGCTTTGAGATCCTCCGGATGCACTCGCAATTCGATCGAGTCATCGGGGCTGGCCAATTGCAGTGCCGCTTCAATCTGGCTCAACACGATTTGGGGTTGCTCGCGCAGTTCTCTTCGGCAGATTCGTCGCGCGATCTCCACGGCCAGTCCCACGCTGCGAGTTTCCCATTCCATTCGCCATTTCGCCAACTCTTGTTGCAGCTGGCTCATCGTTTTTTGCAAGAACGGCTCCAACGTTGCCAGCCGACGTTCGGTCTCGCTTTGCATCTCGGCCCGAGCGGCTTGGAGAGATTCTTGTTTGGCGGCTTTGATGGTCTGTTGGCGAAGGGATTCGGCCTGAGCTTGGGCTTGCGACAAGATCTCAGCGGCTTGCTTGCGAACTTGGGCCAAGAACAACTCACTTCGTTGCTCCAGATCCTGCAAGTGGAAATAGGGCCGATCTTGTTCGCCGTTCATGGCCGGCGCTTCGCTACCAACTTTGATAATTCCGGGCATGGGTGGTCCTAATAAATTGACAAAGCTTTAAGCCGCTGATCGAGCACGCACGCGTGGTCGACGAAATCGTCCCATGTCTTCGAGCAGACTGGCCAATCGCAACAAGTATTGCTGCGCTTGTTGAATGTCTTGAACTCGAGTCGGTCCCAGATTTTGCACGCGAAACTGGACTTCTTTGGCTTCGCTCTTGGGCAACATTTTTAATACACGATCCAGCAGTTCCTGCGACGCGCCGCGCAACGCCAAGAGTGTGAGCTGTGGCTTGGCCGTAGCCAATAAAGCCTGCAACGAAGCCGCATCGCAGTCCACCAAATCCGCAAAGTTTTGCCGAGGTTCAAAGTCGGCCAATGCGGTTGCTTGTTCCAGTTCGTTCGACGTCAATCGCTCCGCCATCGGCTCGGGCCCGGGAGAACGGGCGGTTAACCGTTCGACGCGATCCGATGTGGCAATGGTCGGCACAGGACCGGTCGGTCCCGTCGCCAGGGGACGTGGGAAAGGCCGGTTGTCCGGCACGGATTTGGTTTCCCCGTGCAGTTGCGAACGGACCATCCGGGTCACCGTCGAGCTATTCAGTTGTTGCGCGGCGACCATGATCTCCGCCAATGCTTGACTGCCGACCCTTTGCTTTTGCTTCAACTTGATTCGTTGCCGAATCACTAGGCTAAGTTCTTGTTGCAACAGATGAACCACGTCATCTTCCAGCTCTTCCAAGTAATGCAATCGTTGCAGTGCGGCGGATTGCAGCTCCGCTGGGCAAAGTTCCAACAATTGTGCGGCGCGCAAAGCCGGCAGGAGCGATAAGACGGCTGCGAGAACTTGAGGCGATTCGCGCAACACAACACTGGCCAATGTTTCCACATCCACCTCGGCCAACGTTTCGCTGAGATCGGAGCCAGGTGCTGGTGCGAGTGACCTTGCTTCGGTTGGCGTCGGCTCCAGCCGGGGCGATGAAATGGAGCCGAATCGGTCGAGGGGCGCTGGCCGTGTTGGCAGGCGTGGTGTGTCTGGTGGAGCGATTCGACTTGCAGGTTCTTGTTCCGTTCGCTCGTTCGTTGTGGCGGCGATGGTCGGTAACGAGTTCCGCCACGAGGGTTGATACGTGGACTGGGCTGCAGACTTGGGCTCGGCTTGTGTTTCGCGTTCCGATTGGTTGGGTTCGCCGCCGGCCGTTCCGCGCCGGAATTCGGCCAAGACCGCTTGCCGCTCGCTATCGGAAACCGAATCCAAGTCGACCACCGCGTCACGAACTCGCTGTTGAAGCGATTCGGGCAGTTGATCGAGCAACCGATCCGCGGCCAGCGTATCGAGGCTATCCACAAGAATGGCAATTTGTCGCAGGCGGTTAGGGGTCATGTTGTTCCGTTATACTCGGTGTCGATTTTGGTTCACGGTTCGCAGGGCACTCCAAAGGATTCGTTTAGGAGGTCGGTTCCCCGATCCAAGCTTTGAGGACGGAGGCGGCGGCATCCAAGTCCGCTTCGACCAATTCCGCGAGTTCTTCACGAATGTTGGGTTGTCGATTTTGGAAGCGTTTTTTCAGTTGATTCTCGCGTGCTTCGCGTTCTTCGATGGATTCGATGGGCTTCTTGCGTTTGACAATTCGCGTCGAGCCGTCTTTGCCAACGATGATCTCTTCGGTGTCGTCGCTGGCTTCATCGGGTGGTAGAATCCGATTCAATTCAAACTCCGCCCGAGCGACCGCGCCATCGTTTTTGCTCGCCGTGTTGACCATGGAACGCAGCATCACCAGGGAGAAAAGCCCAAAGCCAAAGAGGCCCAAGTTCTGCCAGTTGGCGGCCAACCACGAGAGAGCCGTTTCCGTCATCGGCGTGGCAGGGATCGCGTCCATTTCGAGACTGGGATCCATCTGAACGACAATGTCTTCGAAGGGATCTTGGCCCACCGTCGTTCCTTGTTGGATCAACGCACGAACTTTTTCACTGATCGGCTGACGAATATTCTGCAAGAAGTATTCCTGAAGTTTGTTGGGATCGATCGCAACCGCTGCCCCATCCGGTGCCGGATTGGCGGCCGCGAACAACTTTTCGACGGTCTTTTGCGGGACACCCACCGAGACTTTGGCGCGCTTGACATTGAGGCCCGCTTGCTGCGTGTGGGTGATGCCACCGCCAACAATCGCGGAACTGTTTTCCTTCGTGATGTCCGTCGAGGACTGACGTGATTCGCCGAGCGAAGCTTGGGTATTTGCCGCCGCGTTGGCGGGCAGGTTCGTTCGGGTCCCGGGAGCGCCGCCGTTGCCGCCCGTGGAGGAACGAGTCGTGGTCCGTTCGGCATTTTGCTCCAAGGTCACCGGCGTTTCCAACGTGCGTTGGTAGGTGTTGGTGCCAAGCGTTGGATCGAGTTCCACTTCGACACCGACGGTTGCTCCTGGATAGGCCAATAATTGGGCGGAGATCTTCTTGCGGTATTCATCTTCCCACCATTTCTTGTTGCGAATAAGTTCGCTTTCGGCGGCATCCATTGCGAACATATCGCCCGTAAACGACTCACGGTTAGTTGCGTCAAAGATCTTGATGTCTTTGTCTTTGATGCCGGCCAACGAACCACGAATGACGTCTTGAATGCCGACGATGTCTTCGCGGGACAACTGATGACTGCCAATAGGCACGATCGTGGCCACACAAGTAATCCTCGCTTCGCGAAACGGGGCTCCTTCCATTCGCTCGTCGTAGTGAACCGTGGCCGAGGCGATCTTCGACGACTGGCGAATCATGTCTTCAATCGTCTTGATGTTGGCGGCCTTGATTTGTTGTTGCCGCTCGGTGCTGCTGGCGAATGGGTTGGAGCCGATCGCGTTTTCCTTGCGGATAATGCTCGCAGGCACGGCACCGCCGTCGGCAATTGCTTTGAGATATTTGTCACGAGAACTTAGGGGGACGCGGATTCGGTTGCCCACGACTTCATATTGGTTGAGACCCTCTTGCGACAGAGCGGTTTCCATGTGCCCGATTTCGCCCTGCGAAAATTCCTGCCCACCAAACAAATACGTCGTTCCGCCATTGAGCTGATATTGAAACAGATAGAACATGCTGGCCCCAATGGCGACCAACATCAGGACCGAACTGATCTGGGCGGCTGGCGTCATGGAACGCAGCAAGGCCAGCAGCGATTGATAATTTCGAGTGATAAAATCCATTGGCTCGTCCTTGAGTCCTTGTGGTATCTTGCGTGATCCATCCGAGATCACGACCGTATCGAATCAGCCGTCGAGCGTCATTGCCGAGGCAGCGGTTTGGTCCGTTTAACGCCGGCTCATCAAATTCGAATCTCCTTGATTTCGCGATAGGCGTCCATGAGCTTGTTCCGGATTTGCTGCATCATGCGAAACGACATGTCGGCTTTTTGAATAGCGGTTAAAACCTCGGCGGGATTGATGTCGCCGCCGGTCATCAAAGTTTCAATCGCCACATCCGCGTTTTGTTGCATGTCGTTGACTTGATTGATCGACTCCATGATCAGGCTCTTGAAATCGGTCTCGGGCGATTTCGTCGGCTGCATAAATTCTTGGGTGGTCAGGCCCTGTCGCGTCAACTGGTTCAGTTGCTGCAACATGCCGGGTGGCAGGCTTCCCAAGGAACTTAAACTAAGGGCTGGATTCATGGCGAAATCTCTTCAATCATGGATGAAACGTGAGGTTAGGCAATGATCCGCAGGGTTTGGTTGCCCATGTCTTTGCTAATTTCGATGGCGCCGATGTTGGCCTCGTAAGACCGCGTTGCGTTCAGCGCATCGACGAACTCTTGGTTCAAGTTGATGTTGGGATAAGCCACGTACCCTTTCTTCTCGCCGGCCTTGATCGCCAACGGATGGTTGGGCTGCCAGCGATAAATCGGTTCGTTTTCATCCAACTCGACGCTGGCGACTTTGACGCCGACGGCTCCATAAGATGTGCCGATGTCTTCGGTCGTTTGGAAAATCACGTGTCGACTTTGGTATGGTTGGGCTTCGCCGTTTTCGTCGCGGAGGGTCGACATGTTGGCGATGTTGCTGGCGATGGTGTCCAACCGCGTGCGTTGGGCAATCAGGCCGCTCGTGCTAATGTCCATGGCAGTCAACATAAGTCACTCCTAGATTCGTTCGCTAATGGCTACATTGAGCAATTGAAATTGGTTTTGCATGATGGCGATTGCCATGTTGTGCAAGGTTTGGTTCTTGGAGATTTCCAGGACCTGCTGTTCGACGCCGACGTCACTCTTGTCGTGGTAAAGGATCGACTTCATCGAGTCTTTGACTTCTTTCATCGCCGAATCGTAGTTGTCGACCCGTTGGGCCGAGGAGGCGTAAGGCGTATTTTTCGTCTCGATCAACTCGCGCAGGCGTTCCTGGAAGGTGTCGCGACTCAAGTCACGAACCTGGTACCCCGGGGTGTCCGAGTTCGCCAGATTGCCGACCAGGACCGTGTGTCGAGATTGCGCAAATCCGACCACTTTCTCCAAAATGGGGATGGTGGTGGATTCGACTGGACTCAAAAAATGAGACATCGGCACCTCCGTGCTGGCTGAGCGGCAAAACAAAATCAGGAAACCCCAGGAGATAAGTACAAAAAAGCTCAAGTTCTGGCAAACCCAATATTTGGAGCTTGAGAGGGTGTTTTTGGTTTTGGGGCGCGTGGCCGCCTTCCCAGCCGGAACCGCAACCAGATCAAAACGGGCGGGCAGATCGGACTTGATTGAAATCTTGGATTCCTCTAAATCCTCCGTGCGACGATCCCTTATTTTGGACCGGTCGCGGCGGATCGTCCCAACTGGGACCCGCGGTATTTGCACCTCGGCAGTGACAAGGCGTCTGTACGGTGGAACAAACCAGTCATCTCATCCAGGCGACCAGCACGGGCTGGCGACGGCATTCTATTGCGAATCAGCACACTTCCGACCGTCTTGTGCCACCCATGTCGTGTTGGCCGACCGGGTTGCGGCCGTTGGGTGGACTAATGCTGTTTTTATGCTTGTGGCTGAGTGGTTGTTCGGCGTGGTCGGGGCGTTCGATGACCAACGACGAACTGAGTCTGATGCCACGCGGACGTCTGGCAACGGGCCAACAGGCGTGGGGAAAGAACCAAAGCGAAATCTATAGCGAGCGGCACGATACCTCGATCAAGGCCCAGGACTTTGCTCCCGAGAAGCTCCCACAAACCTGGAAGAAGTTGACTGGCCGCGGTCCCAATCGACAAGTCGCCGAAGCGGCCATGGCCACCGGACAACAAAAGTACCGCGACGCCGTAAGTAGTTGGGAGACTCAGCCCGACGCCCCAGCTACGCAAGCAGCCTTTCTCGAAGCCGTGCCCGACTTGGAGACAGCCGCCGAGCGGTGGCCCGATTCGACGATCGAAGAGGACTCGCTGTTCATGTTGGGGGAATCCCATTTCTTCGCCAACCAATACGCCAAAGCCAATCGGACCTACGAAAAATTGGTCGAACTGTACCCAGCGACGCGTTACTTGGATAAAGTTCAAGCCCATCGCTTTGCAATTGCCAAGTATTGGCTGGATGTCGCCAAAGAGACATCGGTCGTCAGCAGTCCCGTCAATTTGACCGACGAAAAATATCCGACCAACGACTGGGCCGGTCATGGCCGACGTGTGTTGGATCGCATTCGCTTGGACGACCCAACGGGTAAGTTGGCCGACGACGCCGCGTTTTTGTTGGGCAAAGCCTTACATGAAGCTCACAAGTATTTTGAAGCTGCCGAGACATTCGCGGACTTGAGAAACAACTATCCCGGCAGTCCTCATCAGTTTCATGCTCACTTGATGGAATTTCAAAGTCGCTTGGCGATGTACGACGGCAAGTACTACGAAGGATTGCCGCTCCAGCAAGCCGAAGAAGTTTTGCGCTTGATCCTGCGACGATTTCCCAATGAATCTGCCGAGTTGAAAGACGAGTTGATGCAGCAGGCGGCGTCCATTCGCAACATGTTGGCGGAACGAGACATGGCGCTGGCCGATTACCACATCAACCGTGGCGAGAACTTGGCCGCGCGCTTTTACTTGGAACAATTGATGGAAGGATTTCCCGAAACCGACGTCGCTCGCGATGCGCGGACAAAACTGCAATCTTTGGAGGGCAAGCCGGACCAACCCGCCCAAGTCGCCGGCTGGTTGGTCGACATGTTCCCCGAGCCGCAAAGCACTCGGCCGCTCATTCGCAGCGGTTCGCTCAAGTAACTTCCGAACGTCAAGAGAATTGCCTTGGAACCATTGCGAGATTGCCGTCATGCTGTTTGGCGTGGGACCACGTCGGCTCGGTCGGCTCGTTCGAGCCTGTGGCGAATCGAGTGGTGTTGGCTGTTGGGGCTTTTGCTGACCACCGGTTGCTCGATGTACCGATTTGGCAACTGCACGTTGTACACGCCGAACGTGTCTTCCGTGCATGTTCAAATGTTCGAAAACGACACGTTCCGTCGTGGATTAGGACCGTGGCTGACGGAAGCGGTCGCGAAAGAGGTTCAGTTGCGGACGCCGTATCGGATCGCAGACGCGCGTTCGGCCGACAGTTTTCTGCGGGCTCAATGGGTTGCGGATCGCAAAACCATCTTGATTGAAAACGCCAACGACGAAGGTCGGGACTTGAGCTATACGGGCCAAGTCGAAGTGACGTGGACCGATCGGAACGGCAATCCTTTGACGGAAGGCCGCGTTATCAAAATCACCGAAGACGTTTCGTTTGTGCCGGAAGTCGGCCAATCTTTGACCACGGCCCAACAAGAGTTGATTCGCAAACTGGCTCAACAGATCGTTCATCAGATGGAAGCCGGTTGGTAGAAAATCGCCGCAGGTACAAAACGCCGCAGTATCCGTGGCCGTCGCGAGGCTTGAAGCCGTACTAGCGGGGCCCAAACAAGCCCGTTGCTGGGTCTGGTGACGGTGATGATCGGTCGGTGTTACTTACGGAATCTTTCCCGCCGAGCTACAATAACAGCACAGGCTGTGGAAACGATTCATCCCAGGCTCCAGGCTTCCGACCGCGCAGGATTTGGATGCGGTCTTAGGAATCCCAGCCTGAGGGAGAGATGGGGACCGATCAAGAGGATCCGAATATGTGGTTGTCCGCTGCAGAAATTCAACAATACAAAACGGACGGATTTGTGCTTCGTCGCGGGTTGTTCGCACTCGACGAGGTGTCCGGTTTGATTCGCTTTGCTCAACAAGATGCGGACATGATGGCGCGGATTACGGGCCGATTGGATGCCGAAGGCAATCAGACGAAGCTCAGCCTGTGGGATGACCCTCCGCAAAATTTGTTTGGCTGCTTTGCTCGATCCGAACGGTTGGTGGAGCCGGCAACCCAATTGTTGGGCGAAGAGATTTATCACTATCACTCGAAAATGATGCTCAAGGAGCCGCGAACAGGCGGTGCCTGGGAATGGCATCAAGACTATGGGTATTGGTACAACTACGCTTGTTTGCGACCGGCCATGATCAGTTGCTTGATCGCCTTGGATCGCGCGGATCGGGAGAACGGCTGCCTGCAAGTCTTGCCTGGTTCGCAGCGATTGGGGCGAATCGATCACGGTAAAGTTGCCGGTCAAACGGGGGCCGATCTGGAACGGGTACAGGTGTTGTTGGAACAAGGACCACCCACCTACGTGGAATGTGAACCTGGCGATGTGTTGTTCTTCGATTGCAATTTGTTGCATCGCAGCGACGCGAATCGCAGCGACCGTTCACGATGGTCGTTGATTTGTTGCTACAACGCGCGCAGCAACAGCCCGTACAAGCAAGTACGTCACTCCAGCTACAAGCTGCTGGAGATTAGTCGCGACGAACAAATGGCAGCCGCCTTGGCCGAGATGGTCGTGGCCTGAGCAAATCAAACTGGGAAGCAAACAGGTTTTAAGTTGATATGGCGTATTTGATCACCGAAACAAATGGTGAAAACCCGAAGCGTTTTCCCCTAGACAAAGAGCTGATGACCTTGGGCCGTCATCCCGACTGCCATATCGTGATCGAGGACTCCTCGGTGAGTCGATTTCATTCGCAGATTGCCTTCGATGGGCAAGACTATTTTTTGGAGGACTTGGATAGTCGCAACGGCACTTACTTGAATGAGGCTCGTTTGCATCAGCCGATTCCGTTGCGCGATGGCGATCGAGTTCGCATTTGTGATGTCTCATTGGTTTTTCGCAATCCCAATCACACGCAAGATACGGACCCTCGCGGTTCGGGCCGATCCGTTCGCCGCGACTCAGTCGCCGGAGTCGCCGACGCGACCATGATTGGCAACAACATGGTCGTGTGGGACGAGTCGCCGGGGGAAGAAGAAGGGTCCACGATCATGTCCCACATGGATCTGGGAAATGCGCTGGACTCGCGGCGGCGGACCAAAGTCGATCCAACGCTCAAGCTCAACGCTCTCATGGAAATTACCCGCTCCCTGAGTGGAGCCATTTCGTTGGATAAAGTTGGTCCTCGAGTTTTGGACTGTTTGTTGCAACTGTTTGCCAACGCGGATCGTGGCTTCATTGTCTTGCGCGAAGGTTCGGCTTTTCGCGTGATCGCGGCCAAAAACCGAAGTGGCGTTTCCGAACGTCAGATGCGCTGTAGTCGCACCGTGTTTGAGCATGTGATGCAAACCAAACAGGCCATTTTGTCGGCGGATACCGCGTCTGATTCGCGGTTTGATTCGTCCGCCAGTATCGTCGATATCGAGATTCGTTCCATGATGTGTGTCCCTCTGCTTAGTAGCGAAGGAACCGCGATTGGCATGCTGCAGTTGGACTCGATTCGCAAGTCGGTCGCTTTTCGCGAGGAAGATTTGGAGCTCATGTTGGTCGTCGGGATGCAGGCCGCCAATGCGATCGAAAAAGTTCACTTGTTGCAATTAGAACTGGCGCAACAGCAGCTACAACATGATCTGAAAGTGGCGAACGAAGTCCAGCGCGCGATCCTGCCGCAGAAGCGACCGGACTTGCCCGGCTACTTGTTTTACGACTTTTATCGATCCGCCAATCAGGTGGGTGGCGATTACTACGACTACTTGTCACTGCCCGACGGTCGCTTGGCGATTATCGTGGCCGATGTCGCCGGTCACGGTGTGGCTTCGGCGATGTTGATGGCCAAATTTAGCACCGAGGTCCGGTACAACCTGTTGGGTTTTGCGGAACTGAGTGAAGTCGGGCATCAATTGAATCAAGCGATTTACAATTGGCATCTGGGCCGATTTATCACCATGATTTTGTGTGTGCTGGATCCGCGAACAGGTAAGTTGAAAATGATCAACGCTGGCCACCCGCTGGCGACCATCACGCGCCGGGGCGGGCGAATCGAAATGCAGGATGTGGTGTACAACGGCTTTGCGATTGGGATGGTGGAAGAGGCCCGCTACCGTGAAATGGAGTTTGATCTCGGTGTTGGCGACGCCGTCGTCATCTTCACCGATGGACTGAGCGAGCAGGTGAATACCGCCAGCGAAGTCTATGGCAGCGACCGCATCGAGCGAGAGATCAAGAAATACGCCGACAAAGGCGTCGAAGCGATTGGCAAGGGTGTGATCGCCGACCTGCGGATCCATTCGGAAAGAGTCCCGCAAGCGGACGACTTGTGTTTGGTCTGCTTCGGGCGCACGGCGTAAAGATTGCTCGGCATTGTCCTAAAAGAGGCTGACTCTGTGGGTGGGCAAAATCTCGGAAAAAAGCATGAGCGGAGAGAGGCGAGCCCCTATGTAGGTATCGCCTGGATCACTTCAATTCGAATGAGGAAAAACATGTTTGGGTTCACTGCATTTCGACACTCTGTTGCTCCCTGGATTTGCCTTTTGTTGATTCTGATTGTGCCAGCCTCCAGCGGCGCTCAACAAGAAGTTCAAGAGGACGCGCAAACTCCCACGGAACTGGAAGTGCGTCGTGAACTGAACCGACTCCTGGAAGAGCCAACCACGGGAGTACCCGCCGCGATCAAGTATTTGGATTCGGTCTTGGACAAGTATCCGACCGACAGTGATTTGTATTTGATGGCGGTCAGTTTGAACGCGAGTCACGGTGTCCAGCAGTTGTCGGAAGAGCAAGTGGAAGCGGCACACGTGGCGATTCGTCGTGCCGAAAGTTTGGCGAAAACGATTGTGGCCGACCCCAAACATCTGCTCGCCGCGGAAGTGATGTTCGCGGATGTGTTTTTCTTGGCAGCGCAAACGTACGCCACGGATAAAAACTCGAAGGCGATGTATGCCGCATTTGATCAAGCCTGCGACCTGGGCTTTGAACGCTGGTCGGAGATTCCAGAGGCAAAGCCCTTCTCCGACTATTTGGCCGAACCGGAATTTCAAGCGTATCTCGAAAAGCAAAAATCGTTGGTCCCCGGACGAATCGCAGCGCGTCTCAAGAAGGAGTTGGAGACGTTCGAGTCGTTTGAATTCGATTTCAATTTGACCAGCGTAACCGGTGAACCTGTGTCGAAGAGTCAATGGCACGGCAAAGTTTTGGTCGTGGATGTCTGGGGCACTTGGTGCCCACCGTGTCGCGTTGGGTTGCCCCATTTGGTTGCCTTGCAAGAGACGTATGGTCCCAAGGGCGTTCAAGTCGTGGGACTCAACAGCGAAAACGATGCCAAGGTAGCGGACCAAGCCGAACGCGTTAAAGCAGCGATCAAAGAGTTTCACCTCAACTATCCCTGTGCGTTGATTGACGATGCTCTCTTGGAGACAATCCCCGACATGGAAGGGTTTCCAACCACACTGCTCATCGATCGCAACGGCCGCGTCCGCTTGAAAATGGTCGGCGCGCAGTCCGAGTCTCGGTTGAAAATCGTGGTCGAACTCCTGTTGGAAGAAGCCTCGTCGCAACAACCATGAGCGGCGCTACGACCATGAGTGACGCTACGACCATGCCCAGCGCCGAGGCCGGAATCGTCCTGTGCGGAGGACGCAGCACACGCATGGGCCAGGACAAGAACGGAGTGACTTGGTCGGGTCAAACGCTTCTCCAGCGGGTGGTCTCTGCAATGGAGGAAGTCTGTTCGACGTTGATCTTGGTGAAGTCAGCGCCCGAACAAACATTGCCGACTCTTGTCTGGCAACGACCGCCGCACTTTCTCCTTGATGATGTTCCGCATGATGGTCCGGCGGCGTCGGCGCGCGTTGGACTGGATTATCTGCAGCGTACTTTTTTTTCGGACATGACAATTTCGGCAAACGGGGAAGTTGCCGAATCCAAGGCGACGTCACCTATCGTCGTGTTGACCGGGAACGATTCGCCGCTGTTGCAGCCCGCCTTGTTGCGTTACTTGGTGGCACGATTGCGAGACCAAGCGGACTGTGATGCCGTGGTGCCCGGTCAAAGTCCTAGCGACAGTTTTCCACTTTGTGCGGCCTATCGCTTGAGTAGTCGAACAGCGTTGGTGAATCATCTGGAGCAAGGCGGCCGCAGTCTCAAGGGTTGGTTGGGGCGATTGCGAGTGGATTGGGTCTCCGACTCGGAGTTGAAGATGTACGACTCTGATCTCCGCAGCCTCATCAATCTCAACTCGCCATCCGATCTACAAGCGGCGGAGCGCGTGGCGGAGCAATAGTAGAGAGCTCGTTCCGCCGAGAGCAAACAGAACGCCTCCGAACACGACTTCGAGACCCTGCCCTTGCGCCATTTGCGCAATACCACAGAAACAGACCCCGATGGAAATCCAGGTCGCGTAGGGATACACGACGCGCAGCACTTCTTTCATCTCGTTCCAAGCTTTTGCTTCTTGGAGGTCAACATAGGAAGTGCGAGCGGATTCAGGAACTGGCGGGGCTGGTTGCCGAGCACACGCGGGACACGGCGCTTCCAGTTCCGAACGATTTGTTCGACAACGGGGGCAGGGAAAGTGCCGCAGCGTCGTTTGATGGGGTCGGTTCATGTCGAGTCATTGTTCCAGCGCCGATATTCGCTGGTACCGGCTTGGTCTTGGTGGATTTTTTGCGGCATTTCCGGAGCCGTCATTTTCTCCCCAATGCACATTTTTAAGGGGCGGGCTAAAATGCCGCCTGAGTTTCACCTCGTGTGGTTCGTTTGGAGAGAGATGGCATGTCGCAGCACGACAAAGCGTACGAGAAGTTGGGCGTCTTTTACCTGGGACGAACCGTCGAGCGGGCGACTGGGCAAACGTCTCCAACGCCGCTCTTGTACGACTCGAAAGACTTGACGACGCATGGCATGGTCGTCGGTATGACCGGCAGCGGCAAAACGGGGCTGTGCGTGTCGCTGTTGGAAGATGCGGGCATCGACGGCATTCCGGCGCTGGTCATTGATCCCAAGGGCGACATCGCGAACTTGCTGCTGACGTTTCCGAACTTGAGTGTGGAAGATTTTGAACCGTGGGTCGAGCCGGCAGAAGCCGTGCGGCAAGGACTGGGCGTCGACGAATTCGCCAAACTGGAAGCCAAGAAGTGGCGCGAGGGCTTGGCGAAATGGGACCAGGAGCCCGAGCGAATTCAGATGTTTCGCGACGCGGTGGAGATCGCGCTCTACACGCCCGGTTCGAATACGGCGCGATCGTTGAGTTTGCTCCGCGAGTTCACGCCACCGCCTGCCGCGATCTTAGAAGATTTTGACTTGTTGCAGGATCGAATTGCGTCGGCGGTCAGCGGTTTATTGGGACTGATGCGGATCGATGCCGACCCCGTTCGTAGTCGAGAGCACATCCTGCTGTCGAAGTTGTTGGAGCAAGCCTGGACCGCTGGAAAAGGCTTGACGCTAGCGCAATTGATCGGCCAATTGCAGAATCCTCCGCTCACTCATGTGGGAATCATGGATTTGGAGTCCTTTTTTCCTGCCAAGGATCGAACCGACTTGGCGATGACGATCAATAACTTGTTGGCGTCTCCCACCTTTGCGGGCTGGATGTCTGGCGAGCCATTGGAAATTGGCAAGTTGCTGTACACCGCGACGGGCAAACCCAAGGTCTCGATTTTGTCGATTGCGCACTTGAGCGACTCCCAGCGAATGTTCTTTGTCACACTGTTGTTGAACGAAGTCATTGCTTGGATGCGAACGCAGTCGGGTACCAGTAGTCTGCGTGCGATCTTGTACATGGACGAGGTATTCGGCTATTTTCCACCGCTATCGAATCCACCGAGCAAAGGCCCGATGTTGACGCTGCTCAAGCAAGCTCGGGCTTATGGTTTAGGAGTGTTGTTGGCCACGCAAAACCCCGTGGACTTGGACTACAAAGGATTGTCGAACATTGGCACGTGGTTCTTGGGTCGCTTGCAAACCGAACGCGACAAGCAGCGGATCTTGGATGGATTGGAAGGCGCGTCGACGGCCACCGGCAGTTCCTTCTCACGTAGCGAAATGGAGACGACCTTGTCGGGCTTGGGAGCGCGGCGTTTTGTGATGAACAACGTGCACGATCGTGAGCCAACCCTGTTCGAAACCCGTTGGGCCATGTCGTATTTGCGCGGGCCACTGTCGCGCGATCAATTGAAGACCTTGGCTCAGGGTTTGGTAGGTTCGCGAACCGATTCGCCCGCACCCGCGGTTACGGGAACGCCTGGATCATTTGCCGCGGCAGTCGTCACGCCTGCGAGTGCGGCGGATTCACGTGGTGCCAACGCCCCTCAGGTTGTCTTGCCAGCCGGCATCGTGGCCAAGTATCTGTTGCCCGATCGATCGTTGCCCACCGGACAGAAGCTGGTGTATCGTCCGGGTATCCTGGCCACAGGTCGAATGCATTTTGTCAGTGCCGCACAAAAAGTCGACTCTTGGGAGGAGCGAACGTTTTTGGTCAAGTTGTCCGCGCCGTTGCCGGCCGACTTGTGGACCGACGTGGAAACGGTGAGCGATGTCCAGTTCGAAGAGCAAGGATTGTCGACCGAGTTGGCACCGTTGCCGCCGGAAGCCAGTAGCATGAAGAATTTCGAACTTTGGAACAAACAATTTTTGTCGTTTCTGTATCGGGAACAAATGTTGGCGTTGCATAGTTGTGGGCCGTTGAAGGCGGTTTCGCAACCTGGCGAGTCGGAACGAGAATTTCGCGTTCGCTTGCGGCAGGGTTTGTTGGAGCGGCGAGATTTACAGACCGAACAATTGCGAAAAAAATTCGCGACCAAGTTCTCGTCGCTGGAGGGAAAGATCCAGCGGGCGAAAGAAAAGATCGAAGCCGAGCAATCGCGGCAATCGCAGCGGAAGTGGGACACGGCGCTGACGATGGGAACGACCATCTTGGGGGCCCTGATGGGAAAGAAGGCGATTTCGGCCACGACGGTAGGTCGAACCGCCAGTACCATCAAGAAGGCCGGGCAGACGGTGGCGGGTCAAACGAAAATGAAACACGCCGAGGATTCGCTGGAAGGCTTGGAGGAGGCGAAGCAGGAATTGGAGGCCGAATTCCAACAGGCGGTCGACGAGATCGAGTCGGAGTGGAACGCGGACGAAATTCCCCTCGTTAGCACCGAGGTCAAGCCGCGTAAATCCGATGTGGCGGTCCTGAAACATCAGTTTGTTTGGTTGCCGTATGCTGTTGATCGTGCTGGGATTGCTGTGGCGCTTTATTCTTCCGAGCGGGAGAAGGGCCGCGCCCATGGAGGCATCTAGCAGGCTTGCAAAAAAACAAATCTCGCTGGATTTACTCCTTGGAAGTTGCTAAACTACTCAGCGGTTGGTTCGATGATTGCTGGAAGTAACTGTGGGGCCATGAGGGGACTACCTTCGTTGTTCGACAGTTGGTTTGCGTAGAGAGAAGACCCGAGACCTGCTTCAAATAGGTTGGGTGTTCAGGCTGTGCTTGCTCCGAGACTCGTCCGTCCCTCCTGGTGGGCTGCCACGTTGGCCCCTTTCTAATTGGCTCGGAAAGTAAAAGATGTGAGCTAAATCCCTCCCTGTTCGTTTGGAGTTAGTAGTGGGAAGGAAATTGTATTGTGGAAACTTGAGCTTCCGCGTGGATAGTTCAAGTTTGGAGGAATTGTTCTCTCAGTATGGCCAGGTTCAAAGTGCCCAGGTCATTACGGATCGGGAAACCGGTCGGAGTAAGGGATTCGGCTTTGTGGAGATGTCTTCGGATGCGGAAGCCCAAGCCGCGATCGACGGTCTGCATGAAAGCGAATTCAACGGCCGTAACATCACGGTTAACGAAGCTCGTCCCAAGGACGATCGTGGCGGTGGTGGCGGCGGCGGATACCGAGGTGGCGGCGGCGGTGGCGGCGGTGGCGGCGGAAGCTGGTAA
>JBGSJV010000169.1:0-21184 GCA_041741535.1 Pirellulaceae bacterium | reverse complement strand
ACTCCTGAACGTGAGGAAAAAACACAAGCGACGACCAAAGCCGCCGCAACCGCACTCAGGAGAAGAGAAAAAGTTTGACCAGGCAACCAACCCCGGGTAGAATGCCGCCCAACCCGCCGCGATAGCGGCTTACTTGAACTAATAGTTTGAACTACGCCATTTTTAGAATTATCGAAGATAAAAATGCACACCTAACGGGACTTCAGGAGATTCAGCATTTCGACCCGGATTTCAATCCAAATTTGTGTAATTACGTGTTCGTCCATTCGTCCGAGCGTGAGCGAATTTTGAGCAAGTTCCAGATGCTTAAATTATAAAAGACGATACTTTTTCTTGATGTTTCCTAGGAGAATCTTTTGAGCTTCTTTGCCGCTAACTTTTTCCAACGAACGATGGTTATGTTTAATCGACCGAAGCGAACCCAGACATAGTTTCGACTGGATGGCTTACCGCGATTATTGCAAAAGACCGGTTAAAGATAAACGGAAACAGAGCAACGTCTTGTTAAATGCGACATTTAGTAATTGTAAATCAAGAAGCAAACTATTTGACCACTGGATTGGCGAATGCATTCTTGAGAAAGTTTGATTCGGTGACACTTGTAACTGGTGTACTTCACACCCAGGGGGAATATCTCAATCCAGCGATCAAAATTGTTCCCATAACTCAGATGAGTAATTCGTCTGGTTGGAGAAAAGCTTGGAGTTACTTGGTAGGCATGGTACAGATTTGGATGTTAGCGATGACCAAATTCAGGAATCATGAAATTCTATTTGTTTCAGTCCCGCCAATGGGATATTTGCTTAACCTGATCCTACCGAATCGCTTCAGCATGGTTATCTGGGATCTTTACCCCGATGTACTTAAGGCGGTCGGAATGACGGAGAGGAGTTGGGTATATAGACTTTGGTGCCACCTAAACCGATTGTCATTTCGAAGAGCCCACAGAATCTTTACTATCGGCGACGTATTAGCAGAGCAAATTTCGCAGTATGTCCATCGCTCTCGCATAATAAATCATCCGATCTGGTCATCGTTTTTCGAAAGTCCCGAGATTCCTCGAGCTGAGAACAAGTTTATCAAGGAACATTGTTTAGAGGATCGATTTGTTGTTCAATACTCCGGAAATATTGGCGTAACGCAAAACGTCGATGTGATACTCGAGATTGCTGAATGCTTGCAGTCGCACCCGAGGATTGTCTTTCAAATAATTGGTCGCGGCCAGCGTCTTCTGGAATTAGAGCGGACTGTTAAAGAAAGGGCACTTCCGAATCTAAAGTTATTGCCTTTCCAGACTGATAGTATGTTCGTCCATTCTTTGTCTGCTGCAAACTTGGGCGTAGTCGTTTTGAGCGAAACCGTCAGTCGGGGCAGTGTGCCAAGCAAAGCGTACAACTTGATGAATTTCGGGATTCCGGCCCTTTATATTTCGTCCGCCGAGAGCCAGTTGGCGCTAGATGCCGTCCGTTACAATCATGCTCGCTGTTTTGCCTCCACTGATCTCGAGTCTATTGTCGAGTTTATTATTTCGATTTCAGAAGATCGGCGACAGTGGGAGAGAATGTCCGAGGCCGCACGAAATGCCTCCCGACACTTTTTGCCGAACAATGCCAATTTGTTTGTGGAGACCTATTTTAAATGAGTGATTTCTCACATGCCTTTGAGAAGTCTTGCGTTGGATATTGGCATTTGGTCTAACGCTAGTTTAAATTGAGTGCGTGAGTTGTCTTTGTAAAGGAAAACTAGCAAAGATTCGTGCTTTGATCCGTCCTATGTTGATTTGAAATTTGAAATGTCGATCGCCTCAAATTTAAAGCTAAACTTTAAGAATGCTCTCCCGGGAGCGCGAACTAATCGTAGAATCGTCGTGTTCGATATCGATGACTATGGGAACGTAAGACTCCATTCTAAGCAAGCGCGAAACAATCTTGAAAAGGCTGGGCTTAATGCCCGATCGCGCTTCGACGAAGTCGACGCAATGGAAACAAATGATGACTTTGATGCACTTTTTGAGGTGCTACGCAAAGTTAAGGACAAACATGGTAATCCGGCGAAATTCACTGCGTATGCGCTACCCGCAAACATCAACTTTGAAGAGATGATTGAATCAAAGTTTCGGTCGTATACTTATGAGCTCTTACCGGAGACCTTGAATAAGCTCGGTCATAATCATTGCAAAGTCATGGACTACTGGCGTCAAGGTATTCGGGAAGGGTTGATACAACCTGAGTTTCATGGACGCGAGCATCTACACGTAAAAACGATTATGGAGAAGCTCAAACGTGGCGACAGGGACGTTTTGACTTGTTTTGAAAATCGATCACTCGCGAGAATTTCGTCGGGACCGTTCCGACATGTTAGTTGGAATTGCGCGTTTGACTTCGAGTTGTTTGATGAAAATCGAGAACTCTCGCTCATCATTGACGATGGTTTAAAGGCTTTTCAAAGAGTATTTGATCTTAAACCCACCGTGTTTTGTGCTCCGGGCGCGTCAAGCCATCACGTTCTTCTCGAAGCAGCGTCCCGAAGAGAGATCAAGTATGTTGAGTCTCAATTGATACAAAGGGAGCATCAAGGAGCTGGCAAAACTAGGACAGTTTTGAATTATACTGGCAAGCGCACCACACATAATGTCCGACACATTGTTCGAAACTGCGTGTTCGAACCCAACGATCCAACATTTAGTGATTGGGTGGGGTTTGGGCTTGCTCAGATAGAAGCAGCCTTCCGCTGGAGAAAGCCGGCCGTTATCTCGTCTCATCGTGTTAACTTTTGTGGCCACATTGATGAAACAAATCGTAAGAATGGATTGAGCCAACTCAACGAGTTGTTGGTTCAAATCGTCCGACGTTGGCCAGACGTCGAATTCATGTCCACTGCCGAGATGGCGGAAGCAGTCGGAATTTGAAATAATGTCTAAGAAAATTGTATTTGTGAATCAGTCAACTGGGTATTTGACCATTGACATTATCAATAGCTTTGCCAAACATTTTGACGAAGTTCATCTGATATATGGAAATATTCGCGTTCAGGATGTTCCTCTTGATCCCAAGGTTACATACTCGAGAATTGTTCAGAAATCTCGGACCTCGCATTTAACGAGATTCTTGGCGTGGTTTGTTGCATCTGTGCAAGTATTCTTTCTCTTGCTTTTTCGTTTTCGGAAGCATGAAATCTATTACGTCTCTTTGCCACCATTCGCGTATCTGGGTTCTTTGTTCTTGGGAAACAAGTTTTCGTTGCTAATGTTCGACGTTTATCCGGACGTTCTAAAGATGATCAGGATCGGTCCGAGAAATCCCGTCTATTGGCTATGGGCAATGTGCAATCGACGACTATTTGCGCGAGCTCATCGGATCTATACCATTGGTGATGCACTGGCAGACTTGATGGCCCAATATGCTCCCCGGGAGAAGATTCATGTCATCCCACTTTGGACCGGTTTGGCAAATGTTCAGCCGATTCCGAAGAACGAAAATCCGTTTATTCGCGAGCATGGGCTTGTCGGCAAATTTGTAGTTCAATATTCGGGAAACATCGGAGCGACTCATAATATCGAAATTTTGATTGAAGTAGCAAAATCGCTTCGCGATCACACGGACATTTTGTTTCTGATCATTGGTCGCGGATTGAAGGTTCCTCTGGTAAAACAATTGATTGAGAAATATCAGCTTGAAAACTGCAAAGTGCTTCCGTTTCAACCTGATGAAATGATTCGGTACTCCATCGCGGCGGCGGACATCAGTGTCGTATTGATTGAGGACAAGATTGCGGATGTCAGCATTCCAAGTAAGGTCTTCAACGTTATGGCAGTCGGCTCAACAGTATTGAGCATTTCGCCGACAAACTCCGAGATTGACAAACTGACGAAAAAGCACGGATTGGGGGCAAATTTTGAAGACGGACAAGTCGCAGAGATTGGTAAACACATCCTTCATGTGAAGAACTCACCTGAACTTCAGAAGCAATATAGTGAAAACGCCACTCTGGCTGCGCGGGAGTACACGTCCGCGAACGCAGATCGGTACCTAGAAGTCTACTTGAAGGATTTGAATAACCAGTGATTATCGTCGGTGATATTGCGTCTCCAACTCCAAGTAGTAGTGAAGACTTGGAAAAGGTATTTACGGACTTCGATTCCATATTCTCAAATAATTTGACGATCTGCAATTTTGAGGGCGTGATTTGTGATGAATTTTCGTTGGAAACCAATACTCCTGTTTTGTTCAATCATTCCTCAGTGATCGACGCTCTTAAGGTCGGTAATGTGAAGGTGGCGGCATTGGCCAACAATCATACGCTGGATCTGCCCGGTAGTTTCGATTCGACAATTCGATTGCTGAGAGATAATGGAATTTCGACTTGCGGTGCTGGGAAATCGAAAGCAGCGGCAATGGAACCCGTTGTTTTCGTAGACCGAGGGAAGGAAGTGGTGCTTCTCAATGGTTGTTGGGACTTTCTTCTCTATCACCAACAAAATCCGTCGGAAGGTGTCCACGTCAATGAAATTGATAACGTGCGATTAATTGATGATGTTTCAAAGATTCGGGAAACGAGACCCGGGGCACGGATTGTCATCTATCTGCATTGGAGCTTAGACCTAGAGATATTGCCTTATCCTTTGTATCGAAGGCTTGCCATGGCCTTAGTCGATGCCGGCGCCAATTTGGTCATCGGAGCCCATTCGCATTGTGTGCAGGGTGGAGAAAAATACAAAGATGCTTACATCGTATACGGGCTCGGAAACTTTTTCTTGCCTTACAGTACTTTTGCTAACGGCAAACTAGCCTTTCCCGATTTTTCAAGACTTGAGCTTGCGTTTGAATGGGACCCCGTATCGCTAAATGGAACCTGTCATTGGTTTGCATACAAAAATGAAGACAGACATTCTCTGGAGTTGTTGGAATCGGCGCCGTTTGAAGAATCGGAGAGACTCCGCCAATGCTCGCCCTTCGACCGGTCCAACGACTCGTACTTGAATTATTTCCGACGACATCGTCGTAAACGATTTCTCATTCCGATCTTTAAAGATCCCTATGCAGTTTGGCGCAATGCCCTGCTGACGCGCTTGTTGAAGTCCCGAGCCAACATCGCCAGGAGCTTGGCAAAGTTGAAACTGCTCAAATGGCAGTCGTGAAGTTCTTGTCGGTGATGTGGCCGCACAAATACCAGTGCTTGGTGGCCAATTCTGTTGATTCCCAAGGAGTTCGCTAAACGTGACTAGACGAATTACTCAAACGGCGCGAGAAAATCTTTTTTGGGCCTTTCAACGCATGAACGGTTCGTCGTTTCGGCGACACTATGAGGAAATTGCTTCTCAACTTTCAGCCAAATCCGACAACGCGGTTGACCGGCAGACAGTCAAATTAGAAGCCCTGCTCCGCCATGCATCTACCACGGTTCCATTTTACCAAGACCTGGCTGGCATGACTTCAATTGAAGACTTTCCAGTAATGAACAAGTCCCAGATACGCGAGAATTTCGAGTCTTTGGTATCAAGTTCGTTTCGGCCCGAGGAAAGAGTTCCCATGGTGACCAGCGGGTCGACGGGAACGCCGTTTAAAACGTTACAGCACTCAGAAAAGAAAACTCGGAATATTGCGGACACTTTGTATTTCGCAGAACGTACTGGGTATCGTGTTGGAGACCGTCTTTATTACATGAAGATTTGGAGCGAGTACAACAAGAAATCTAATCTCGCCAGAAAGATGCAGAATATTATTCCAATTGATGTCATCTCGTTCAATGAGCCGGAGGTAACTCGGATGATCGAGTCGTTGAACAAGGACAACTCGATGGTTGCATTTCTTGGCTATTCGTCGGCTTTTGAGCGAATTTGTCAATGCCTCGATAGGTTGTCTATAAGACCAAAGACGTCGAAAATCTCGTCGGCAATCTCGATGTCCGAAACTTTGAACGAGTATACAAAAACGACCTTTGAGAAGTACTTTGGCGTGACGGTGTATTCACGTTACTCAAACATTGAGAATGGAATTCTTGCCCAACAAGTTCCTGGTAGCGGTTGTCGCTATCTAGTCAATTCCGCAAGTTATTGGATTGAAGTGTTGAAAAGTGATTGCGACCAGCCAGCAAATCCTGGTGAATTAGGGAGAATTGTTGTTACGGATTTCTACAATCGATTGATGCCCATGATTCGATACGACACGGGAGACGTCGGAGCCTTGTCGGAGCAGACGGATGAACAGGGTAACCAGTACTTGGATCGAATAGAAGGACGAAAGTTAGATTTACTGTATGCCACAGACGGTCGACTGGTGTCGTCATACATAGTTTATAAGAACATGTGGCAATATACGGAGATCAATCAGTATCAGTTGGTTCAATACGGTGCAAAGGACTATCTTTTCAAAGTCAATATGGATGGTTCGTTCAAGCGAGAATCGCAACTTATCGAAGAGTTTAAGAAGTTTCTAGGCGCCGACGCGAATTTCAAAGTTGAATATGTTGACGAGATTCCGCTGTTGGCGTCGGGAAAGCGGAAGAAGATTGCCAATACATATCACCCAAGTCTTTGATTCGATTGATTGGTGGGAGTAACGTTGCTATATGGTCGTGAAGAAACGGAATAACTCAGAGTCTTCGTGTTTTTGAATGTTGATATGCTGAAGCGTTTGTTCGATATCGCAATTAGTCTTATTGGTTTGGTCGTTGCAACTCCAGTCCTAATCGTTCTGTGGCTGTTGATTCGCCGGAAGCTCGGGGCTCCAAGTCTTTTTACCCAAGTGCGGCCTGGAATGGGCCAAGAGCCGTTTAGGATGTACAAATTTCGAACGATGACTAATGGAAAAGATGCGAACGGTCAGTTGCTACCAAATGAGCAACGTTCGACGAAATTTGGCAATTTCCTACGCTCCAGCAGTCTAGACGAGCTGCCTGAGTTATGGAACGTTCTCAAAGGTGACATGAGTCTGGTCGGACCAAGGCCGTTACTTATGGAATACTTGCCGTTCTATTCTCCCGAACAAAATCGAAGACACGAAGTTCGGCCAGGAATCACTGGCTGGGCGCAGGTTAATGGACGGAATGCCATTTCGTGGGAGCAAAAATTGGAACTTGATGTTTGGTATGTGAACAATCGAACCTTTTGGCTCGACCTAAAGATTCTCTGGATGACGGTTTGGAAAGTCATTCGTCGGAACGACATCGCCCCCGACGGCAAGTTCACGGTCGAAAGGTTTGACGTTTACGTTAAAAGAAAACAAGCAATGAATGGTGGATCATGAAGAATGTTCTCGTCACTGGCGTTGGTGGTCCGACCCCTCGGTCGTTCGTTCGCGCGGTTCAATCACACGCCTCCGCTGCCGGACTACGGATTAGATTTATTGGTGTCGACTGCAATCCATTAGCCTATGGTTTGTATGCGACGGATCTCTTTGAGAAGACTCATCTGGTGCCGCCGGTGAGTTCGCCCTCTTATTGGCCAGCGCTTCTCGACATCATCCAACGTGAGAAGATTGAGGCGGCGGTGGTACTCCCAGAAGTCGAAGTTCTAGAATGGGCCTCAAATCTCCAGCGAATACCCGCGTCCGTCAAGACGCACTTGCCAGACATCAAACTCGCTCAGGTCCTTGTAGATAAGTCGTCATTGCACACGGCGCTTGAGGCCACCGATTTTATTCCAAAGCATATTCGGGTGGAGCGAGGGGTTACCGAGTTTGGGGACGTCTGCAAGTCGCTCGGTGTGCAATTTTGGATTCGATCCGCAACCGGATCCAGTGGTCTCGGTTCGCTGCTGGTTACGGACGAATCAAGCTTTAAGAATTGGTTAACGCTAAACTCAGCGATTCCGAGTTTTATCGCGACCGAGTACCTGCCAGGCAGAAACTTGGCGTGTAAGCTCCTTTATTTCAACAATCGGCTCGTTCGCACTGCTTGTGCCGAACGAGTAACGTACATTATGTCCAAAGTCGCTCCGTCTGGGATTACTGGAAACACTGCTTTTGGACGACTAATCAACGAACCAAAAGTCGTTGAGTTATCCGAAAAGGCGTTGGAACTACTATCCATGCAGTTATCCGTGTCGTTGAATGGCATCTATACCGTTGACTTGAAAGAGGATTTATCCGGTGTGCCACGGATTACCGAAATTAATGTAAGGCACGTTGCTTTTACGCAAGTCTTAGCAGCAGCAGGCGCCAATATTCCAATGGACACAATCCGCCTGCTCTTAGCTCCCGAAGTTTTCGATCAATCGCGAATCGACTACCAGTTTGACTCCGATCTTATTTTTCTGCGGGATGTCGATGAACGCCCGATTATTCTTCGCGAAAGCCAGTTGCTGGGTTTATCTGATTGCGGACGGTGACCGTGAATCCACATCGAGATCGTAAAACAATTACTGAGGCGCTTGTGGACAAACGATCCCGAAAACTTCCGAGAAAACTGGACTCGGCAACCGATTTGGAGCATGAACTCCGACTCGCTGAAACCATCGCGTCGGAAATAAACCTCATCCGTCAGCGAAATGGCAAGCGATGGCTTGCGAAAATTTCTGCGGCCGAGCGCTTGATGGATGATCTTGAGTTGGATTCGTTGGACCTCGCCGAATTGACCGTGCGGTTGCAGGCCAAGTTTGGCGTCGATGTGTTTGCCAAACGGAACTTGAGAACCGTGGGGGATGTCATCGAGGAACTCGGGAGCTAAGGGCAAAAGTCAATTAGCCACGGATGAACACGGATTGGCACGGATGGCGGAATAGCCGCAAAAGAACACAAAGGACGCAAAGTAGATCGGACGATCCACGAACCGGTTCCGCCGCAACGCTGCGGGCGCGGAGGTTATGCAGCAGAGGGTTTGGGATGGAGGCAGAAAGATTTAGGGCAGAAAGATTTAGGGCAGAAGGATTTAGGGCAGAAAGATTTAGGGCAGAAAGATTTCGGGATGCGTGAGTTGTGGATTAGAAGATAATGGTTTGGAGCCACGGATGAACACGGATTGGCACGGATTGGCATGGATGGATGGAAGGAATGAGTGTTCTTCATTTTTAGTTCTTCATTTTCTTGCCCCGCATTTTCCTGCCCATTCTCTTTCTGCCGACCACCTTGCTGCGGGCGAAAATATGACGGGGCAGAGGGTTTGGGATGAAGGCAGAAAAATTTTGGGCAGGAAGATTTACGGATGAGGGGGTTGTGGATTTGCGAGTGACCGCTGGATTGAACAGAAGCGCTCAATCCGAGAAGAAACGATGAAACAACAGTTTTCAACGCTTCAAGCTCGGGCTAAAGTCGAAGAAAAAAAGCTTCACAGCATTGGATGCCTGGCATCCATTGCCAGCTGTTGTGTGGCCAGTTCCTTGAGCATTGAGCAGGCAACCTTCAAAAACGCGACATGCGATTTTGACTTTACCTCGATACTTGGGGTATATTTGTATTGGGAGAAATCACGATGGAACATAATAGGGTCGAAGAGCGGCTCGAAACACTCGAACAACAGGTGCGCCATATTTTGGACAGAATCGAGCTTCCTGCAAACAGTTCGCAAAAGAGTTGGCGACGTTCGCTGGGCATGTTTGATAATCGCCCCTTGATGAAGCAAATCGACGAAGAGGGTCATCAAATTCGCCAGAAAGAGCGAGAACAGGCCAGCGTTGATAATTCTTGAGTTCTTGGTTCGGGGTTGTTTTCGGTTCTTGGTTGCAAGTGGAATGGGTTTGCTTCGGGGTTAATGCCTGAGGTGAAGTTTGTGGTTGGGGCGGAGACTATGACCCCCTCATCCCCGGCCCTTCTCCCCCAAAGGGGAGAAGGGTGACCATGAGGCAGAGGCTGTTCTTGGTTCTTGGCTCTTGGCTCTTGGCTCTTGGTTCGGGGTTGTTGGCTCTTGGTTCTTAGCTCGTGGTTGGGGTGGGTGGATTCTGGCTTGGCCATGGCTAAAATGGTAGTGCGATGGGAGACCAATCGCGACTCTGGGAGGACTGACTTATGAATTCAATACCTCAACTCATCCCGCACTACTCGGTTTCCGACTACCAACAATGGGTGGGTGATTGGGAGTTATGGAACGGAGTGCCGATTTCTATGGGACCGTCTCCATTCTTGCCACATGGTGCTTTTGCGCCCATTTTGGCCTGCGCGTTACAGAATGCGCTCAAGCGAGCCAAAACGAATCGCTGGACGCTGATCCAAGAGATCGACTGGATTATTGATCCACATACGGTGGTGCGACCCGATCTGATGCTGATTGCTGGGCGTCCGACCAACAGTCACCTGACCGTCCCGCCCGTGTTGGTCGTCGAAATCTTGTCTCCCGCAACCGAAGAGAAAGATCGCAACGCCAAGTTTCTACTTTATCAATCGCAAGGCGTTCGCTATTACGTCATTGCCGACCCCATCTCGCAGCATTTGGAAGTATTCCATCTCGAGTCCGGCATGTATCGGCAACTGCCCGCCACCGACCCGCTGATGCTAGTTTTGGATGACGTCGATGCTATTGAATTGAGTTTTGAGGTATAGGCGCTTCGCGGTTCTTGGCCGGAGGATTACGGGATACGGGAGTCGTGGGTGGTTTGGAGCCACGGATGAACACGGATTGGCACGGATGAAGGCTGGACAAAGGCGAGCGGTGGACGGGCGGAGAGATTGGAGATTCCTGACCAAGATCCAGTGGAACTTCAACGAAGTTGGATGGACCCTAGGTTGGCTGCGGCGTATAACTTTTCGTGAGGAGAAAACAGCCATGTCGTCCACTTTCGATTCGGTAAAGGATGCCGCCCGTGTGGTTTTAGATTCTATACCCGATGGGGCTTCGTGGGAGGATATTCAGTACCACTTTTATGTCCGACAACAGATTGAAGCCGGATTAAGAGACGACGCAACCGGCAACGTGGTCGACTCGGAGGAAATGCGTCGCCGGTTGGCGGACCACAAAGCGAATAGAAGGTAAATCGGGTTTTGAAAATTGTAGGCAGGAAGATATTTGGATGTCGGAGCTTTGGATTGGGAAATGATGGTTTGGGGCCACGGACGAACACGGATGGACACGGATGGCGGAATGGCCGCAAAAGAACACAAGGTACGCAAAGGAGATTCGACGTTTCACGATTCGGTTCCGCCGTTACGATGTACCTAGCACCTAGTACCCAATGCCTAGAACCTAGTACCCAACTGCGAACCCTTTGGCATTTCTTCCGTGTTTATCCGTGGCTAGTTTTCTCTGCCTTTTGATATTTGAGATTTCAGACCAAGAACTACGAACCAGCGAAGCGATGTCCCTTTACCAAACTATTGAAGTCCTCCAGCAACGAAGTGACAGTGTTGCATTTGTGATGAGTACCGGGAACGAACAGAACCGATTTTCGCGGACTGTAGTCCATCGACATTGTGTCGGCCTTTCAGGCCTTTTCTGGTCGAGAGACTGCGCTAACCGGTGGCTCGCGCACACCGGCTAGGGTTGTTTCGGCCCATTCGGGCCTGTTTTCGCGTTGGGAAATCCTTCATCCTCTGCCCTTCTCCCCCAAATGGGAGAAGGGAGACCATGAGGCAAAGGGAGTTCTTGGTTCTTGGGTTTGGGTGGTCGGTGAATTCTTGTGTTCCTTGTGTTCTTTTGTGGCTGTTTACCCATCCGTGTCAATCCGTATTCATCCGTGGCTCTAACTAAACCCGTGGCTCCAACCAAACCCGTGGCTCCCATCTCATCCTCCGAACTGCAAACGACGATTGATGCAGGAGTCGGGGCGTTGTTGGGGGATGCGGGTTGGGATGCGGGGACCAGGAACGAGGGACTCGATGCGTGGCAGGAACGATTGCGCTCGGCGCCCGGGCGGATCGGGATTTGGACGTCCGGGACCACTGGCCAGCCCCAACATGTCGAACACTCCGCCGCGTCCCTGCTCCGCGGAATCCAAGGTGGTGCAAAACATCGCCACGATGTCTGGGGTTGCACTTACGCGCCCGGTTCTTATGCCTTCTGGCAAGTGATCCTGCAAGCACTCTTCAATCGCAATCCGATCGTCGATCTCTATCGGCTTGGACCCGCGGAAACACTGGGGCAAATCAACGGACAAACTGTAACCCATCTCAGCGGGACGCCGACGTTCTTTCGGCGACTCGACAAGGCCGGTCCACCCTGTACCTCCGTCCGGGCCGTTACCACAGGTGGCGAGCCCCTGGACTCGCGAGCGTTGTTGGCGATCCAGCGTCAATTTCCTGCCGCGAAGATTCGCAACGTGTATGCCTCGACTCAAGCGGGCGTGCTGCTAACGTCCGATTCCGATGTTTTTACCATCCCCGCACATCGTCGCGATGAATTTGCGATCGTCGATCGAGAACTGGCGATTCACCGCCGTCTGCTTGGCACGTTTGTGAACCCACCGAACGACAAGACAACGGGCTCGCGCGACGAATTCTACTCGAGTGGTGATTTGGTCGACATTGTTACGGGCGACGTGACCGACGAGACCTCCGCGCTGATGATTCGCTTTATTGGTCGATCCAGTGCCGTGATTCACGTCGGCGGGTTCAAGGTCAGCCCCGAACGAGTCGAAGCAGCCATCATGACTCGCGTCCCACAAGTTCAAGCCGCTCGCGTGTATGGAGTCGCCAACAGTGTCACGGGCCAGATCGTGGCGTGCGAAGTGGTGCTGGACTCCGAGGCACAGGACATGAACATCGCCAACTTCCGCGAACGACTCCAGGAAGAATTGCGACCAGCCGAAATTCCCAGAATCGTCACGGTGGTTGAAGAGATCACAGTAACGGCAGCCGGGAAAGTCAAACGGGGAGGTCGATAGCCACAAAAGTGCACAAAGGACACAAAGAAATCAATCAGAAAATTGTTTTGTCAACGCCGTTTTCAGTGGGAAATTCTTTCGCGTTTATTCCCGGGGCAATTAGACCTTCAGACAATTTCTCGCGTACTTTGCGTTCTTTTGCGGCTATGGAAACCTGGGGCTAATCAACTTTCAGGCGTTACTTTCGCGTGTGGATCAGTTTTTTGATTTGGAATTTTTCGGACCCAAAGTTCATGAGAATTCCATGTTCCAAATTTGCCGCGCGAAGGTATCCGAGAATTTGAGCCATGTGCTCGTCCGTCAACGCTCGTACGGCTTTTAACTCGATGATCAAAACGCCTCCCACAACAACATCAGCCACATATTCGCCAATAATGGTACCGTCTTCATCGTAGACAGTAAGCGGCTTTTGCTGTTCCACTTGAATGTTCAGCTTTCGCAAACGATGAACCAGGGCATTCTCGTAGACTTTTTCCAGATGCCCTGTGCCATGGTAAACGTGAATGGCATAGGCAACTTCCCGCACGATATCGGTCAATTGAAAAATTGGATCTTTCACTGTTGTCTCGCTCCGAAAAATAATCACGTGGTAACCTGGCGACGACCTTCAAATTTACACCACACCCTGCCGCGGAACAAGAAAACAACTTGAGACAACTCGAAGGTCTTGGACATCCCGTAAATCAACCGTGCTACCAATCCACTTCCTTCGATCTGTTGCCGTATTCTTTTGCGTCCTCTGGGCTCGTTTGCGGCGAATCACCTTCCTATTTCCAATGAATTTGCGATGAACTTGTCGAATCGATTCGTCTTGGTGACGGGCGCCGCGGGTGGGTTGGGGTTGGCTGTCGTACGGCGGTTGCTGTTGGATGGTTATTCCGTGTCGGCGGTGGTGCGGCGCGAGTCCCTGGCGCTGACCGATTTGCAAGCGGAATTTGGTGAACGATTGGAAGTCTTGCAGTTTGACTTGAATGATTGGCGTGCGCTCGAGTCGTGGCAGCCGCTGATCGATCCGCATCGTTGTTGGTCTGGGTTGGTGAACAACGCCGCGGTGGCTTACGATGACTTGGTCAGTAACGCTCGGGTGGATGAATTGGCCTCGATGTTTGATGTCAATGTCCTGGCGCCGATCCTGTTGTCGAAGTTGGTGATTCGCAACATGATCTTGCATCAGACGCCTGGCAGCTTGGTCCATGTATCATCGATCAGTACGCGAGACGGCTACAAGGGCTTGGCCATGTACGCAGCGACCAAGGGAGCGTTGGAAGCATTTTCCAAAGGAGTTGCTCGGGAGTGGGGCAGCCGCGGAATTCGCTCGAACTGTGTCGTCCCCGGGTTTATGGAAACTCGGATGTCGGAGAGTTTAAGCCCCGAACAACGTGAGAAAATTTATCGCCGCCGTCCGTTGGGGAAAGCCGTAGAAGTGGATTCGGTCGCTGCCACCGTCGCGTTTTTGATCGGCCCCGAGTCCCGGTCGATCACCGGCCAGGAATATGTCGTCGCGTAGGTGATGGTAGCCGCAAAAGAGCACATGGGACACAAAAGCTGAATTGCTAGTGAGTACTCTTATAGGTAGTTGTCTTAAATGCGAACAAGACCTGCTTTTATTACTGTGGAAACCAGTGACATTGACGTCGTTCCGTCAGGAGATTGAATGTTTGTTTTTTGTGTCCTTTGTGCCCATTTGCGGCTAAATATCGAAACGTGCGGCGGGTACTGTCATGTCTAAAATATTGATTGTTTTTGGTGATCGTACGGCGGATGAAGTGATGGCTGCGTTTCGGCGGTCGACTTTTGCGGCGACGTTTGATCGAGTGGAAAAATGGTATTTCGAACAGGATGGCTCGGCAGCCGAGATCGAACGGGTGGCCAGTTCCTTTCGGGATGTGTTTTATCATGTCGGCGTGGTCGACGAGTACTTGCGGGTGGCGATTGTGGATCTGGCCACGCAGTTGGGTTGGGAGCCATGGACGGTGATCGATCCATCGGCGTATGTGGATCCGTCGGCGGAGATTGGTCCGGGATGTTTTGTGGCGGCCCACGCGGTGGTCTCGTGCCGAGCCCGTTTGGGTGCGCATTGTCTGGTGCATTTTCAAGCGATGGTTGGACACGATGTCGTGATTGGTTCGCAAGGGATATTGTTGCCGGGTGCCAAGGTTAGCGGCGGGGTGGTCATGGGCCAGCGATGTTTGGTGGGCTCCAATGCGTTCGTGTATCAAAACAGCGTCTTGGGCGATCGAGTCAAGGTTGATGCCTTGGGGTATGCCCAAGGGACAATCGTCGGCGGGACGGTGGTTAGCGCTCGGCGATCGGGCGCGGCGAATTCGTAAGCGTTTAGGTTTCGAAACAAAAAAACTGGTATGAATAACAAACGCAAACGACTTTTTCACAGGCTGTCGAAGTGGCTCAGCCATTGGCTGGATATGCCCGCTCGGTTGGGCCGCAACCTATCTCATTGGTTCGCTCGTCGCTCGAAGGATCGCGGGGTATTGAACCGCGCCGAGGGTTGGGTGAGTTCTTTCTTGTTGGGGTTGTTGTGGCTCATTCGACGCCCCGTCGAAAAAATGGACTATTTGCGTGCTCAGGCCAAAATTCCCCAGAAGAAATCGGACCCCCGCGCGGAAGAAGCCGCGCTGAAGCTCGCGCTGAAAAAGAAAGCGGCAGCGAAACGCCGCAACACAATGCTGGCCAACTCGTGGGTAGGGCGAGTGGGTGCCTGGGCCCTACGTCCCTTCAGCGGTCTGATTACTTTTGGTGTTTTGTTTGTTCGTACTCGATCGCGAGCCGTGATCTGGTGGGGCATACCGTTGGTTGTCATTGTCGGGTTGTTATCAACGGTTGCATTTTACCGGTATTTTTTTGAGGACACGCGACTCGCTGCAAAATACGAATCGGCTTTGGTTGAGGCGATTAACGCCGGCGACACGGAGCAGGCCGATCGATTCCGCTTGAAACTGGAACAGTTAGGTGTTGTAACGGATCGAGGTGACTACCGAGTGGCATTGGCAATGGCCACCGCCAACGACCTAGACGGCGCGTACATGCGAATGCAACAGATCGCGCCGCGTGACAAACCGGGCTTTCCCAGTGCCCATTACTGGATCGCCCAAAATATGTTGGATGGAAAGTTGGGCGTATCGGTCGAGGAAGCGACGGCCATTGCGATCGATCACATTCGTATGCTGCGAATCTTGATCGGAGACCAACCGGACCTGTCGTTTATGGAAGCGTTGGCCAATTTTCGGGTGGAAAATTACGCGGCTGCCAAGAATATCTTGAGTCAGATCGATCGCAGTTTCTCCCCGGCGCTGGCCCTGCGGATTGAAATCGCCTTGCGACAAGATCAAAGAACCGACGCGCGCGAAGATGCGCTGGCATTGTTACGACAATTGAGTCTGTTGACGGACGCGGGTCGGGAATTGACCGACACGGAACGACAATGGCAGGTTTCGGCCAGTCAATTGATCGGCGATCAAAAGGCGGTCGAGACGGCCATCGAGAGTTGGTACAAAGCCAATCCGAATAGTTCGGACGCCAAGTCCAACCGTGGGCTGCAATTGTTGGGGACGTTTGACAAGTGGATGAAACAACCGGATATGCCAACGCTATCGTCGTCGGTAGCCGCGTTGGTCGAAGCGGCTCGGTTGTTACCCGAGGAAAAGTTCGATCTGGTCCGCATGCGAATTTCTTACGTGATCCAGAACCAATCTCGTTTTCCTGCTTTTGCACAGTTCCGCGCGAAGGTATTTGAACACCCTGAATTGCCGGTCCTGATGATGGAACATTTTGGAGCTTTGGCCGCCGGTACGGGGGAATGGGCGGTGGCCGACGAAGTGTTGGGTCGAGTCTTGGAGATTGATCCAATGCTGGCAGCTGCTTGGAACAATCGGGCCCATGCAATCAATAACGGATATCCCGATCGACGCCAAGAAGCTCTGACGTACGCGAATCGAGCGGTCGAGATGCGTGAAGGTAGTCCGGACATTCGAGAAACGCGGGGGATGATCTACTTCAATCTTGAGCGATGGGAAGAAGCGATTGCCGATTTGGATATCGCGGCGAATGGAGTCCAGGACCTGGAATCGGTGCATCGTTCATTAGCGGTTTGTTATCAGAAGACGGGCCGACCCGAATTGGCGGAAGTTTATCGTCGGCAGGTAGGAAAAAAATGAGCGCGGAACTTCATTCTCGTGTTTCGGACGCACGGATGCCTGGACGGAGCCGTGCACCAAAGAAGTCGCCACCCACGGCTTTTTTTTGGCACGTATCTATCGTGTAGCGGCGATGTACGATGCTTGGTGTTCACGGATTTGGATATAACAAAGTCGGTGGATTGACTGCGGCTGGTGCATGTCGCGATAAACGCGTGTTTGGGCGAGACAAGAATTCACGAAAGATTAACAACTTGGGGACTAAGCAGATCGGGCAATCTGTGTAAGCTATTACGGTCTCGAGGGATTTCCGATTCCCGAGCCTGCAGTCGCCGCGCTGCGAAGTATGATCCCCATTTGGTAAAGGCTCGGACGCGAGTCTTGGAGGACGAGAATGAAAAAGATTTTGGTTTTGGCTGCGATGGTTGGCGTTTTCATGATGGCCGTATCATCGTTCACGTTTGGTAGTGTGATGATTAGCCAGTACTACGAGGGGCCTAGTACGAACAAATGGATCGAGATTACGAATGTCGGAGCCAGCGACGTCCAACTAAGCGATTTCAAGATCTCCATATTCTCAAACGGGGCACGTGAAAATTGGAAAACGGGCGGGGCCGCCAATGCGACTGTGACATTGTCGAATTTTGTGTTGGCCAGTGGTTCGTCATACATCCTTGGCAACACAGCAAACACGACACCCGCTTACGCATCCGCCAATCAGAACGCCAATACGGTCATTAATTTTAATGGGGATGACAGTGTTGTATTGTGGACAGGAGCGGCATTTGCATTTAGCGGTGTGGTTGACGCGTTTGGATTGACCGGGAACACGGCGCAAGACAAGTCTTTTGTTCGGAAGGCCAATGTTTTGGTTGGTACGAATGCTGATTTTAATGCTTCGGATTGGACCGAGGTTAGTTTGGCAGATGTAAACAACGCGGCTGTTGGAACTACGGAACGCATTGGATTCCATTCGTTCAACGCGGTCCCAGAACCTACCGCCTTGTTGCTAGTTGGCTCCATCATTGGTGCCGGTTTGTTGCGACGTCGACGGGCGTAGTTTGAGTATTGCATTAGTGAATTGATTCAAGCCCCAGGGTTTGCCAGATGGTGGACCCTGGGGCTTTTTTTTGTTGGGGCAAATGGATTGGACAAGAAGAAGTTGGCAGGAAAATTACGGGCAGAAAGATAAGAACGGAGGAAGATCGTTCGAGCGGCAGATGCTGAAATGGAATGAAGATGTTGGCAGGAAGAGGTTGGCAGGAAAATTATGGGCAGGAAGATAAGAGCGGAGGAAAATCGTTCGAGCGGAAGATGCTGTAATGGAATGAAGATGTTGGCAGGAAGAAGTTGGCAGGAAGATTATTAGCAGAAAGATTAGAACGGAGGAAAATCGTTCGAGCGGCAGATGCTGTAATGGAATGAAGATGTTGTAAGGAAGAAGTTGGCAGGAAAATTATGGGCAGAAAGATAAGAACGGAGGAAGATCGTTCGAGCGGAAGATGCTGTAATGGAATGAAGATGTTGGCAGGAAGATGAAGACGGGGGAAGGAAATTCGGAAAGATTATTACGGGGCGGAAGGTGATCGTTTTTCACGCGCGAGTTGCGGTATGATTGAGTTGTCCATCACTCGCCAACCAATATGATCTTACCGCCAAACTTCTTCCAATTTTCCTGCCCGACATCTTCCTGCCACTCTCTTTGTCTTCCCATCAACTTCCCTTAGCGCATTTGTTTTTCCCCGTCTTCATCTTTCTGCCCATAATCTTCCTGCCAACATCTTCTCCCCCGCATCTTCCTGCCGAACCCGTTATCGCCGCAAGCTTGTGAACTGGACTTCATGCCTGCCGATGTTTACCCAATGCAGTTGGTCCAAAGGGCTGTGTTCCACCAGTCTCCGCAACTGGGTCGGCACGGGCGGCTCGGGATTGGCGAGTGTCGTCAGAACAAACGCATCGGTCGACGACAGAACATGAAAGCGTTGGGTACCGATCGGACGTCCTTCTCGACTCATGGGCAACATCACATCGACTCGCTGCTCGCCACCCAGCAACGCCACGACGGCCTCCTGGTAGAGACTCTGGCTCAAACAAGTTCCCCATTCGCGCACCAATCCCAGGACCAATAGCATGAAGTCTTCGGGGCCCAAGAACGAGTCCTGTTCCACTGCAAAACGGAACCGCTCGTCGTGTGGCATCATGTTATTGACGAACTCGTATTCTACGAGCCGCAGCGCGAAATTGAGGATCTTGCTATGGGGGATATTCAACAAGTACAGGTAGGTCAGTAACTGCGCGCGATGGGCGGGTGAAATGGCGGCCGCTTTTTTGAGTTCATAGATGGTCGCTTGATTGACGAGGAAATCCACGTAGAGGGACTTGCGGAACCCCGCGTATTCCAGCGAGATCTCGACTTCGCGTTGGACATCATATCCAGCGTCCAACAATCGCAGTTCCATGTCTGCTTGATAGACTCGTTCGTCGGCCAGCCCTCCGAGTGTGTTGTGGCAGTCGAAGGCGTGTCGCATGACTTGATAATCGAGTCGTTTGAACTCGGCGTGCGGCAGGAACGCTCGGTCGAACATGCACGTGATTGGCATGGGAGGATCTCCTGGTGAAAAATGTCGGGCGAAGATGAGTGAGAAATTGTAACGTGTTTGCCCGGCGGTTTGTGGTGCGGGGCAAGGAGGCAGGGAAAGAAGAAGATGGGCAGGAAAATTCTGGGCAGAAAGATAGTTGGGCTGGAAGATGGTAGAGGCGGGGGAAGAGGAAGATGGGCAGGAGAATTTTGGGGAGAAAGTTCGGTGGGGCTGGATGATGGTAGAGGCAGGGAAAGAAGAAGATGGGCAGGAAAATTTTGTGCAGGAAGATGGGAGGCGGGATGGTTTGGGCAGGAGAATTTTGGGGAGAAAGATCGGGGGCCGGGAAGATTGTAGAGGCGGGGGAGGAGGAAGATGGGCAGGAAAATTTTGGGCAGGAAGATGGAAGGCGGGATGGTTTGGGCAGGAGAATTTTGGGGAGAAGGATGATGGGGGCGAAGATGGAGGCGCGGTGGGGATGCGGTGGTTGGGTTCGGGTTGTTCGGTGGTTTTGAAGAGCTCGGTCAAAAGTACGGAGCGTACTGCCTCGGATTTTCCGGTTAATAAAACGCGCGTTTGTCGCTGGCAAAACTTCATCGAAGATTAACGCGAGCATGGCTAATCAAACTTGGCGGTTTGTGTAAGATAAGACGGATCTGAGGAAAGTCCTCGGATTTAGCCGCAGGCACGCGATGAAAAAATCGTGTGCCCAAAAACACCGAAAACAAGGTTCGGACGCGAACCTCGGAGGATGAGAATGAAGAAGATTTTGGTTTTAGCTGCGATGGTATTTTATGCTCTTGCAGTTAACAAAACGAGCAATGCCGGATTGATCTTCTCGGAGAACTTCGGATCGCTTTCCAACAACGCAACGATAACAACGTCAAATACGGACTTTACATATGTGCGATCGGGAACCGGCGGTTCAGTCGTAGCACTAAATCCTTCGAATTTCGGCAGTGGGTCGTCGTTGAATTTGGGCGGAAGTTCGGGGGGGAGTTTAACTGGAGTTGGTGTCCAGACTGGGCTTGGATCAAACAGGCTAATTGACTTTAGTCTGGATTTGAGAGCAATCAACGGAACAACCGGAACGCTAGTAATGTTAATGGGCTCAGGAAACACATTTACTACTAACAACACATTTGCAAACAACGATCTTTTTTTTGGACTGCAAATTACTAGTGGAGCATTACAGTATCGTGTTTCAAATGCCTGGTCAAATGTTACGGGTGGAACGATAACTCAGGATATAGGTTATAACCTTCGAGTCGTGGCAAATGGTACGGCCAATTCCGTTTCCTACGGTATCTCAGATTTGGTTGGCGCTTCTCGAATGGACATCTATCTCGACGGAGTTTTGATCGGAAATGACCTGAGCTTTACCAATCTTCAGGATGCAAGCGGATTTCGAATCTACCAAGTGAACAGTTCCCGTCGGTTCGAGATTGACAACATTAGCATTTCGAATTCAGTTTCCTCTGTTCCTGAACCATCTGCCCTGCTGCTAGTCGGCTCCATCATCGGCACTGGTTTGTTGCGGCGTCGACGCGCGTAGGTTTGGTTTTGGTTTTTGAATTGATTCAAGCCCCAGGGTTTGCCGGATGGTAGACCCTGGGGCTTTTTTGTTTTGTGGCGTGGTTCAGGGGGCAGGCTTCAGGCTTCAGGCTTCAGGCTTCAGACTTCAGACTTCAGACTTCAGACTTCAGACT
>JBGSJV010000168.1:0-16695 GCA_041741535.1 Pirellulaceae bacterium | reverse complement strand
AGAAGCTCCCAAGGGTTTGGCTGTTCGCCAATGAAAGTGGTACGTGAGCTGGGTTCAGACCGTCGTGAGACAGGTCGGTCCCTATCTGCCGTGGGCGTTCGAAACTTGAGGGGGTTCAACTTTAGTACGAGAGGATTTTGTTGGACGTAGCTCTGGTGTACCAGTTGTCGCGCTTGCGGCATGGCTGGATAGCTAACTACGGAACGGATAAACGCTGAAAGCATATAAGCGTGAAGCCCGCCCCGAGATTAGGTTTCGTAAGCAATAGCGAAAGTCCCCTGGAAGACTACCAGGTTAATAGGCTGTGATGTGGAAGCGTAGAGATACGTTAAGCTAACCAGTACTAATGGACGAAAGCTTGACCACTAATATTTAGCGTTTTTGTACGCTATCGAAGAGTGGCCAGGCAACGCGTAACTGTCCTTGACTTTCCGGGTCAATGACAACAACCTGTTTTTCCAAACAGTAGAGCTTGTCGATTCGTCGGCAACAATTTTTGGCAAATCGGTGCTGGTTCGTGCGGTTTCGCATGAGGTAGTACGAGTTGCTTGGTCGGCATCTGATCAGTCTTAGGATTGATCTCTGCAAATGTCATTTTCCCTTAAGCTGCAAATTGTAAAGAGTCACCAGCGTCGTTTGGGTGAACAAGCCAAACGACGTTTTTCCGGTAACTATATCAAAGTGGTCACACCTGTTCCCATCCCGAACACAGTAGTTAAGCACTTTGAGCCGATGATAGTGCTGCAAGCGTGAAAGTAGGTATTGCCGGTTTTTTAAAAAACCCCGAGTCGGAAGATTCGGGGTTTTTTTTTTGCGCTTCGAATGGTTGGTTTGCAGAACGGGGACAGTCCGATCTGAATGATCTGACTGATCTGACCGTCGCGCTATTCAGGTTAAAATCGCGGTGCAGAGGCAGGCTCGGCGCTGTCTTGCACATTAGCCCAAGCCAGCAACACGTTTTGCACGACAGCCGTGGGAATTCGTTCTTGTTCTAAACGCCCGTTTTCTTTTTCGAGCATTTGCGTGTAGAGGAACGTTTCGGATGGATTGAGGTTGGGAGGCGAAATTCTACCCGCCGGGATTGGTTCACGGACCGCATGTGCCTGATACGCTTCCCAAATATCGACATTCATGATTAAAGCAGACAATTCTGGAACGTGTCCGCGAGCTTTTGCCAGGAACTGTAAACCCCAGGTATCCAAATCGCCCCAGTACGCCACTCGTTTGTTGCGTAGCCAGTTTGCTTTCATCCAATTTAAATCGAAGCCAGACCCTAAAATCGCAATCGTGCCGGGCAGCGGCGGCAGACTATGCTCGCAAGTTTCGTTTTCGATCACGATTAAACTCTCGCCGGGCGTCGCGGTTCTCTCCAAATCCACGCTGCTTGCACGCATTCGCCTGAAGGGGAGCAAGCCACCATCCAGATCCACCATCAACACCCAATGTTCGCCGGTCGGCAGGGCATTCAAAAAGCACTCCAACCCCAGTCGGCCAACTTCTCCATCAAACCGCACATCCAACAACGTCGTCAGCAGTCGGGCATGTCGTTCGAAGAATTTTGTGTCGATGGTGTACTGGTCGAGTGCCCGTAATGGGCGGCCATTGGCACAGCCCGGTTCAAGTTGCTCGGCCAAACGTGCTGCTCGCACGATTTCATCAAGTGGTTTGTCGACCCACAAAGACCTCCGACGCACCCAGATCGCATGAAAAAGAGTGGGTGTTTGCTCAACAAGCATCGCCAAGGCTTCAAATTCCTGCCGAATCCCCGAATCGTTGCACGCTTGGACCCATTCGGACGGGCGGTTCAGCTTCCAAGCGACCGGCACCTCGATGGCTGTCGCGGTCGCCCGGTACTTGATGGCCTCCCAGACTACTTCGCCGATTTGAACCTGCCGCCACGCTGCGACATGTCGTTTGACATGATCCAAGTCGTCGCGCAAGACTTGGGGCCGAGGTCGCCCGATCGATAGGAGCCAAGGCCAAGCCGTTTCGGCTCCCAACAGCCGAGCTTCACGCCGTGCTCCGATTTCCCACTGCCGCCGCAGTACTGTCTTCAGATCAATCGGCGATTTCACTTAGGATTTTTTCTTGCGTGGCTTGGGGCTCGCTTGGGGCGCGGGTTTGACCGGCTTGGCCGCTTTGGGACTGGTGTCGGTACGTTTTTTATAGGGCAACATATCGACCCGAACAATCGGTAGACCTTGGAAAACGTCCGGCAGTTTGGCGGCGTCCGATTGCCGCGAGTCGACGTTGACTCGTAACGCAAACCCACCGTCAGCCGCCGGAGCCACGCCGATCCCACTGCACCAGGGCTCGTCGCCGATCCGTTCGCACAATTGTTGCTTGGCCGCTTGGGCTGCTTCCAATAGTTCTTTGTGATTCATGATACTTGGACTCATGGCCCGTTGGTTTATTGCACCAGCCGAACTTGTAACCGGTCCAACACATCCGGGAGGAAATGGGCCAGCGTCCGGTCGATGCCCTGGTCGTCCGGACCGCCGCCATAAAGTAAAGCATAGGGTCGCATCGAGGCAGAATCAATGATCAAAGATCCGCTATCGCCGCCCGCACTGAAGTCTCGCCGAGTCGGTTGAACATCGATCACTTCAATTTGGTTGTCGAATTGGATGACTCTTGGTTTGGTCCGAGAGCCAAAGTCGATTTCCACGCCATCCAAGTCGAAGGCGGTCACTTGTCCGCGGGTGACTCCCGTAGTGCGGCCACGTTTTACCACACTGGTAACGGTATAGCGATCTTCCACGGGCTGGCGTTTGATTCGACCAATCCCGGTGTAGTCCCAGGGGTAGAAGGATTTCACTCGATCGGAGAACACCGCCAGCGCCGCATCGATGTTGTCACGGCGGGTTTCGTCCAGTTTCGACCAACGTTCCAAGAAGCCAATGACTTCGAACTTGCCGTCCTCGATATCGCTGCGACCGGGTTGCCAGATCGGATCGCCGACTTTAGCTAAATCAGAATTGGCAAACACGTGGTTGTTGCTGAGCATGTAATAGTCTTGATCGTCTTCGACAAAGGCGCCCAAGGTACCGGCCGTGATTTTTCGATGCCCGCAAGAGCCGCCGGCCTGCAAGCTCAGGCGTTTGCGAAACTTGATGCCATCCACGACGTCCTTTTCGGAGTCGGGGATTCCTGCCAGTTCCGACAACAGGCCTTGAACCTCATGAAGCCGAGCCCCCATCACTCGAACGGCCAGTTTGTACTGATGCTTTTTGGTCATCGGCGCGGCACCATACGCGACGGCGATGTGTGCAGGTGTTGCGTCCGACCTTACGCCCTTGGTCACGCGATGACCGTCAGCCAAACGCATTTCACGAACGCCCAAATTCCGCGTCTTAAGCAAAAGGGATTGTTTCAATTGTTGGATCGAATCCAAAAGCATTTAGGAACCTTTCGCAAATAGTTTCGGTGCTAAGTGTTGGGTGCTTGCAGCAAGTCGCATCGTCCATCCGCGGGATCTTCACAATCCTGGATGCTGCTTGCAGGCTGTTGCATGCCGGCTAAAGGGGCACAATCAAACGACTTGCGGAACGCACCACCACAAGTTCGCTTCGTGGAACGGTATCGGATTCAAACACAACGAATCCGCGACCTTGTTTGACGATAAACTTTCGCAGAGCAAAAAGCAAGCTTTTTCAACCTATTGAGTTCGGTAGACTCGGCAGCTTTGTTCCCACGTGAATTGCTGATCACGTTCCCGAATTACCGCCTGTTTTCGTCACAAACTGGGCAAGTTGCGATATGCTATGGTAGTAAGGGGATCGCCCGGGTGGCATCGTGGCTTGTTCCGCGATCCACGACTCTGTGACCGGTCCGTGTAGTGGATCGCTCCGCGATCCAACTGCTCAGTCCAACTGTTCAGTGTAGTGGCTCGCTCCGCGATCCAACAGTTCAGTGTAATGGATTGCTCCGCGATCCAACTGTATTTTGCTTCGCGAACCACCAAGCGTGCTTTATTCGGTGCATGCGTTTTTGGAGACGTGGGGTTGGCGTGTTGTCCAAGGTGTTTCGTTGTACATCACGCCTATGTGATGAACATTGAGGAACGGCCAGGTCCTGCGGGCTATTTGGGGAAGAGGTTGCCTGTGGATGGCAATGTCGTACTGCGGATGACAGCGGACCGCAACATCTTTTGACTGCGACGACTGCTGCTCAACGCATGAATAAGTGCAGCGAATGACAACGCTTCGTTTTTCGTTATCCGTAGTCCGGCTCTGCCATCCGCAGGCAGTTCCGACTTGTTTGCGAGTTTCTATGACGCAATCGGACGGTCACGGATAAAGCACACCGTTCAAACGCGCAACTCTTGGGCTGCTACGATTCCGCAACGGAGCTGTCGAGGAGTGATCAAGCCAATGTTAAGAATCTTTGAAATGACATTCGGATATTCTTCGAATTTTCGGTTGTTGACCCGGGGTTGCCTGAGCGCTATAATTCCGGGAGTCACGAGTTTTTTCCATTGTTGTGGACATCGGAGCGGGGATGAACACGCATCAGCTATCACGCCGTTTCTCGGCGAACGCCTCTCAAGGACCGTCTGAACATCCTGGTCGGGTTGCTCCTCTCCTCAGGCGACTTGTTATTTTTACATTCACAGGCATCGTTTTCTTGATGCTTTCGATTCCGATGGTAAGTATTGCATCGACCTACCAAAGCACTTTTGCGGATGAACCCGACACACTGGCAAAATATCGGCTTGAGGCAACGGTGTTCGCCATGCCGGAACTTGGAACTCTTCGTCTTCAATTGGTTAGCGGATACTTCAAGCACTCTGGGTTTCGGCTGCTTGAATCTGACGCAGTACTACGTGAACTAGGGCTCACAGATGGTAAGCACAATGATCTAAATAAAGCGATCAAAGAGCATCAAAGCGCCGTGCTGGACGCGTATGGACAGATTTCTCCTACCACTTTCCGGGCGATGGACATCCGCGAGCAGATTAGTTACGCGAAACCGCCACAGTTGATCGAAAAGGAAGATGCGATTTTAGCAATACTGTCCGTCGTGCAACGGCGCCGATTGAGCGAGATTGATCAATACACTGCCCTTCGTTCCCATGAAGCACTTTACCTGGCTGAGCTAGTTGGTGCGATCGATTCTTCGAGTGTCGCGATTCGAAATGTGATTTCTGATAAAGAAACTCAGTTGAAGCAGACCGCGCATGAAAAGTCGCGGAAACATTGGTTGGCCACAATAGACAAAGTTGAGGAACGCCTCGCTGAGCACGTGACCACGCAGCAATGGTGGCAAGAAAGGCGAGCCAATTTCGAGCGGGCCGTCTATGCAGACGTTGTTTGCCAATATCTGAAATGTGAGCAATTTTCTGAATACATCGGAGAGCCAATTCATGAGAAAGACTTCCCTGTCATTTTTGAAGACGTTTTTCAGTTGGAGTTGCAATGCGATGGCCGTTGGCAAGTAAAGAACCATAACGTCGGTGATTTGCGGCATAGCTTCTGGAACTTGGTCGGCGTAATTTATCAACAACAGCAGGATTTGAATATCAATGAGTTTGATTTATCCGAGGAACAATGTGTTGAGTTGGCTAAAATTCGTCAGCGTGCCACCGAGGATGCTGACGAAATCAATGGCGAATTAAGTCGTGCAGAATTGGAGAAGGAATGGCGGCGGATCGCCCGAAAACACATCACGGATGGCTGGAACGAAATATTGCTGCCTCGTCAGCGTGAACTAATCACCGAACTAATGAGGGAGCAATATCGAACCATGGCCGGGCCGTTGGAAGTTTTGTTTCGACCGGAGCTTGACGAGAAAACCAAGCAGTCAATTCGGCAAGAATTTGATCGCTGCCGAAAACAGTTGCTGGAGATCGAGGCCCAGTTAATGACTGATTTGTTGAGTGTCCTGAAGAAAGAGCTCGACATGCCCAATCTGATCACCGGCCAAGCCCGGCCCAAATACCTACAGCCGTCCCTGTGTTTGCTGGAACTTCACCTGATCGCCAAAGGCCATTTGCCACGACCCAAAAACGAAATCGAGCAGGAGTTGCAAAAGAGGTAACTGTGTCGCAGTTCCCGCGATCGTTGCCACTGGCCGAGTACGCCTAAATCAAACCATTAAACGTTTTCGCTGCTTTCTTCCACCTTTCGGCGGCGTTCCGCCATTTCTTCTAGTCGTTCCCAGGTGATCGAGGCAAGGGTTGATTCTTTGCCGGGGCGTTGGACGCAGATGACTTTTCGCGTGTGCTGTTTCAACAAGCCAATCTCTTTGTTGGGAGTCACGAAGATGGGATGCAAACCGAAGATTCGCAAGGCTTCAATGATCCGCGTGGCAGCTGACGGCGAGCTCTTCGAAAAAGCCTCGTCCAAGACCACCGTCCCATACAACGGTCGCGTCGCGGCCGCTGGACACAAGGCGTAACTCAACGACGCCGTCAGAATATGGCTGGCCATCAGTTCTTTCTCACCGCCGCTGCCGCTCTGCGAGCCGGTGCGTCGCGGCGATATTTCCCCGGTCTGCCGATCCACCTCGACGACAAAAAACTGCAAGCGAAAACGCGGGTCCAGCAAAGCCTTGGAGGCTTGCAACCTGCGGTTCTCGCCCGCTTCCCGCAAGATCCCGACCATTTCACGCAGGGCTTTGTAGTGACTTTCTCCCCCATCGTCTTTCAACGCCTCGCTGCGCACCTTGCGCATCGCCACGTCCAAGGCGCGCAGGCGTTCGTCAGTGATCCGAACCGGCTGCAGTTGCAAATAGCGCCCGGAGCGAAAATCGACTTTCACCAACGTTTGATTCAACTCGGCGATCCGCTGCTCGATCGCGTCCACTTCTTCCCCGATGCTGGCCAGCAGTTGTGTCACGCCTTGATCGGACGATCGATTCAGGTACTCGAGAAAACGACCACGTTTCTCCGGTAGGGCTTCGTCATTCAGAATTCGCAGTCGTTCCAAATAATGCGGAATGTCTTCGATCCCCGAGCCTACATCGATCAACGCCCCGGTGTCCACCCGTCGGGCGGCTTCCATCAAGCGAATCAAGCGTTGCTCGATCTCTTGCACGCGATCTTTCTGAACTTGCAGTTTTTGGTCGATGCTCTCGCGAGCTTCCCGTTCGACATCCGCGACTTCGGCCGCGGGAAGTTCCGCTGGGACCGCCATTTGCTGCTCCGCCAACTCCAGCTCTTGTTGGTTCAAGCCCATGCGCGCTCGTTGTTCGGCTTTCAGTCGCTGCTCTTCAGCGGCCTTGGCATCCCGCCGCGCGACGGCCAACTGATTCTCCAATTCCCGAATCTCCGCGCGAATGATTTCCAATTGCTTGCGAGCTTCATCAAACGCCGCTTTCGCCTGACTGGCATTCGAATTGGGATCAAGCAACGCAGCTAACCGTTCCTGGGAACGAGCCAAGTCGACTTCGGCCCCGGGCACGTCGATCGTTGTAAATTCCAACTTGAGCAATTGATCAATCATCAGCAATTGCTGGTCCAATCGCCCCAAGTCGTGCTGGATAGACTCGGATTCTTGTCGACACTGTTCGCATTGTGATTGAACCGCGTGCAACTGTCGCAACAACTCCTCCAGTTGATCCTTGTTATCGAAGCCGGTCATCCAGTCTTCATCGAGTCGCCGCTGGTCTTGCTTCTCGAATCGCCCGTGTCGTCCCGAGATCGTTCCTTCTTTCGTCAGGCCATGTTCGGTGGTCCGTAAGGTCTCGGCCGAGGCGACACAGTGCAAGTCACGACTGGCCAGCAACCCTTGGGCGGTTGGTAGCAAGCGATGGGGTTTGTAATTTAGCTTTTGCGTGAAGCCGTCCGAGAGGAACTGGCCGGGGTTATCGTCTGCTCGCGCACTTTGCAAACGAACGTGTAGACGGTTGTCGCGTGAGTTGACCCAAGCCAAAGCGTCGCTCAACGTATCGTGGGGCACCAGAATTCGCAGTCGTTCCGAACCGATTGCTCGTTCGATCGCACCGCGCCAGGCTGCTTGTTCGGCTTTGACCTCCACCAATTCGGCCAAGAACGGCAAGTCGCTATCCGCCAAGTTCACCTGTCGCGCCAAGTCGCAGCGAAAGTCCTGGAACTTGGGCGGGATGTTCGAGCCCGGACGTTCCTTGACTTTGCGAATGGCCGTCTGCAATTCTTGGGCAGCGGTTTCGTGTTCGCGTTGTTTCGAGACTGCGACCAAGGCCTGTTCGTAGCGTTCGTCGCGCTGCTCCTGGATGTTTTGTCGTTGCTGGGATAGTGCTGCCTGATTGCTTCTCAGCGTCTCTTGGCTTAGCACTTCGCTCAAGCCAAACATAGTCACCAATCGTCGATAATCGGCCGAATGTTTGTTTCTTTCATGCAGACGCTCTCGTTGGATCGCGATGGTGTTTTCCAACTCGCCAATGACGTTGCCGCCCAACTTGAGATAGCTCTCCCGCAGGGTATCCACTTGCGATTGAAGGTCGGCTTCGCCCTGTTGTTCGGCGAGCCAGCGTTCGTGCATCGCGGCGATCCGTTGCTCGAGCGCATTTTGTTCGGCCGCCCATTTGTCGCGGGCAACCAAGGCGTACCAAATGGGGATCAAGCGTTTGAGAACGGTGAGGCGTTCCACTTTGGCTTGGGTTGTTTGCAGACGCCGGTATTCGTCAGCAACGGGAACTAGCGATTCTTGTTGTCGCCGGGCTGTCTCCAGTTCCGCATGAATCGCCGCTAAGTTGTCGAATTCGGCAGCGACTTCGATGGCCCGGTCAAAAGCAGAGCGGTCGTCGAGGACCAAGTCGCGAAAAATTTCGTCGATACTATTGAGTTGTTTGAGTCCGGCGGCTCGATTCAGCAGAGTAAAGGCATTTTCCCCAACGTCGAAAAACTTGCGAGCGTGGGCCAAGTAAGCTTTCTTGCTGTCGAATATTCGCAGACCCGCCGTTTCTCGGCCAAGTTTCGTCAACTCGCGCAGGCCATCGTCGTGGACGAGTCGCAGCCATTGCTCGAGCGTTTGATCGGGTGCTAAGGAAAACAACCAACGTCGTTTGAGGTCGTCGTTCGCGCTGCTGGTGCCATCAAACCACATTAGCCCGGCCAGCCGTAATGTCTGCTGCCCGCCTTGATAGGTGGCGCAGATGCCGGTGAGTGTCTTGCCGGGGCGAGCCACTTCCGAGCGACCATCACCGCCGTCCGCACCCAAGACGCCGCGCACGTACTGGTGCAGGGTTCGATCGCTTTCATGGCCGCCGGTCGACGCCAAGTTGTAGCGTGGTTGTGCCACCAGCAAGGTCATCAGTGCGTCCACCAACGTCGTTTTGCCACTGCCCGTGGGACCAATGATCGCGGTGCCTCGCGGGTCAAACTCGGCACGGTGCAATCCTCGAAACGGTCCCCAGTTGAAAACTTCCAAGTGCCGCAGCAGAAATGATGCGTCTTGTGAGCTGGCGATTGATTTGGAATCGTTGTCCGAATCGTCCTGCGAGTCAAATAGTGTTTGCTGTCGATCGCCTTTCATTCGGTTTCACTTTCTTCACCAACATGGCTTTCCAGTTCGCGGTCCGGTGAAGGTCGGCTGCTTGTGGACTGCTTTTGCAGCATCTGGAGCAAGGCGCTTAGCGATTCGGGGTTGGCAATATGCGCAATCAAGGGGCGAATGATGACGTCGTGTTGTTTGTCGACTTCGGAAACAACTCCATACGATTTCAATTGATCCAGTAAACTCAGCAATCGGCTCTCGTTCTTGTTATCGCTCCCAGAGTCGCCGACGTAAGTTAGGAACTGCGGCAGCAAATCGTCGACGGCGATTTTAGCGGGACTCAGCCCAACACCAACTTCTTGTTCGTGGATGACAAACGCCTGTCGCAAGATCGCGATCAACAAGGTCTGTTCCAAGGTCAATCGTTGGCGACGCACCAAAGGATGAGACCAGGCCTCGTCGGCACCCGCCTCCTCGGATGTCGCGTTGGCCACTGCCAAAAAGGCAATGCCGCGATGGGTGTCCAATCGCAACGTCAGGTCCAACGGCTCCAGTACCGCTTGAATCGTTGTTTGATGCACCATCAGATGTCGAAATACTTCGGTCCGAGTCGCTTCATCGATCGAACCCTGTTTGAGCAATTCTTGGACCGCCGATTTTACATCACGAGCGGTCTGCGGGCCCAGACTAGCGCCCGAGCGGTCCGCGCTTGGATTTGACGAAGAGTGCGGCGAAACTTGCGAAGCGTCCATTTCGGGATGCTTATCGCGGTCGGAATCCGAATTGCGTGCGCTGAGCCGATCAAAGATGTTCTTCATTCCAGGCTTCCCGTGTCCAAGTTTCGCACCGTGTCGTAGGCCATGGTTACTCTTGGGACTTCAAAGCGAGTCACACCATGATCCGGGTCGGGCAACTCGACGACTTCTACTTGGTCGTGCAAGGGAATCTCTGCCTGCCGGGCCATTGCCAACCAATACGCAAGTGTTTCTAAGTCATGGGTGGGCGGCAAGGCTCGAGCCAAGTCGCCGATCGTCAAGGGCTGCTGGGCCGTTTGCAAATAGGCGAGTGTCGCATCGAATAACTTGGCCCGATTCAGGGCATGGTAGGCTTGCCAAAACTCTTCATCCAAGAGCGACGTGTCCGCGCCCGCGGAGTTCAACTCAAGTTCGGTGGTTTCACCCAGCTCCCACTGTTTGGGCAACAACCGTTCAACGACTGGCAAGTTCGCCAGCGAGATGGCGACCGGTGGCAAAGGGCCGGGCAAGCGGCGCACCCGAGTCGATTGCCAATCGACTTCCAACGCGGCTTGAAAGACTTCTTGCAGCAAAGCACCAACGCGGATCTGTTCGTCAGCCAGTCCCGATTTCAGAAAGCTGCGCACGTCGCGCTCGCTGCGAGCCCGAGCTTGAATGACTCGTTCGGACTCTTGCACCAGCCGCGAAACCAATTGTCGGAGTTCGGCTTTTTGCTTTCGCGGTAACGCTCGATCGGTATTGCGGTTCTCGAGGATCGAACGCAGCCGAGCCTTCATGGTTTCCAGCTCTGCGGTTTTAACCAACTGCGAATGAAAGCTCTCAAAAACTTGTCCTTCGACGGTTTGGATCAAGGCATCGTTTCCATCCAACAGCTCGTCAACGATTTGGCCGCGGTTTTGTTTTTCGCTGATGATTCGTTGTCGCAGCCGGCGATCGGCATCACGATACGAGTCTTCGACGCGGCGGAAGTCGGCCTGCAAACTCATGGCCAATTGATAGACTTCGCGAATGCCTTCTTCGGCAGACGAGCCATCCAAGACGGCAAAGATCCCGGCTTTTACTTGGGTTAGTTCTCGGGATAGGGCTTCGATCTTGGCCTGCAGCGAACTCTCTCGACCCGCCTGGCTGGGGCTGAGTTGGGCCTCCAACGACTCGATGGCGCGTTGCACCGTCGCCAAACGCGAGGCGGTCGAAGTCATCGTTTCTTGTTCAAGGGAATCGACGAACTGGAGACAGCGTTGCAAGGCGTCGGTTGCCAACAACTGGCCGTTGCGTTCGACGATCAAGCCACGTTTGAGCCATTGTCGTAGTTCGCGCCGTGCAGTAATGGCATGATCGTCGGATAGATCGAATTCGCTATCATTGGCATGATCAGCGAAGGCGGCAGTCAAGCGTTCCACGGCCTCTTCGAAGTCGACACCGTTGGGTTGGGTTTCCAGCAATGGTTTGAGGATCCCCAGGATCAGCGGCCCTTTGGGCGAGGCCAACAGCAGCCAAGCGGCATGATTTCGCCGTTGGCCGATCATTCGTTGGATAGATTCTCGATTCACGAAATGGACCCACGTAGGCGGCGCGGATTGCAAGGCATTTCTCTCGGCTCTGTGCAGCCGAACCCCGTCACTTGGAACGGGCAGCGGAGCGGAAGTTGGCGTTGAACCAGACGCCTCCACAGGCCAAAGAGTATACGATCCTCCACATTTCTCGCCTACTCGACGTCCGTTCCTGTCGCTGTTCGCATTGTTCTCGTTCGGGTTGATATAAAATTCAGAGCGCGGCGTCGCGAGCCTCGCGTCGACTTTCGACGCGCTGGAGAGATTCGGCCGGTACCGAACGTTCCGGGGAATTTTCCATTAGGGTGCTTGTGTGTCGAGGAATTTTGAGGGCGTCGAATTTGGGGTTAGCTCCGAGCGTTTCGATAAGTCTGGGGCCATCGTCTCGGCTACCGAGTCTGCGGGGTCTATTTCCTGAGAAGAAACGGTTGACGGCGATTGACGCTCCAAGTCAGATTTTCCGAGGCTGTTCACGAACACGTAAGACAGTACGAGAATGATCGCCGAAGAAACTGCGTATATAGCCCAGGACCTTATCCTGCGCGGCCTCTTGGGTCGCAAGTACGTTGGCAGTGGATGTTGAGTCGGGTTCTGCAGATGTGACAAATACTCCGCCAATACTTGCCTCAAGCGACTGGCGGATTCGTACCGATCGTCAATCGACTTGGCCATGAGCTTTTCGACAATGAATACAAAGGGCGCGGGCAGATCGGGGTTGGCTTCCTGGAGCTTCACGGGCTGATGTCGAATTTGATCCAGAACTCGAATCACATTGTCGCCGGCAAAGGGCGGTGAGCCAGTGACCGCAAACCAAAGCGCGCTTCCTAAACTGAATAGGTCGCTGCGATAAACCACCATGTCCCCAGCGGCTTGTTCTGGTGACATGTAGGCGGGCGTGCCGGCCAGGACTCCAGTCTGCGTGATAGGGGTGGAGCTTAGGTCGTAGACCAACCCGAAATCGGAAAGCAACGCGCGATTGAGACCGTTCGCCAACAAGACGTTTGCCGGTTTGATGTCGCGATGGATCAGACCTTGTTCGTGGGCCGCCGCGACTCCCGCTGCCAATTGGAGTCCAATTTGGACGGCGGCAATCAAAGGCAGTGGGCCGTCTCGGTCCACAATCGATTGGAGAGAATCGTGGGAGACTAACGGCATCACAAAATAGGGGTAGCCACGGCAGGTACTGACGCGATAAATCGGGACGACATTTTCATGGCAAACGGCTGCGGCAGCTTTGGCTTCACGAAAGAACCGTTCGCGAGCCAACTCCTGGCCGACCAGTAGTGGCGACAAGAACTTGACTGCCACGGCGCGATTCAATTCCGTGTCAAAGCCTTTGAAGACAACGCCCATACCACCGACACCTAGGACACTTTCAATGACGTATTCCTCGACTCGTCCCAACAATTCTGATTGGCCGATCGGGTCAAAGTGCTGCTGCAAATGCCTCGAGACATCAATCCCTGAAGACGATGGAAGTGTCGGAGCAACATTTGCGAGAACCCGCGGGGGTTCGAGACCCGGATTGTTCATCTCGTCGGGGATCTGAGGCGGAACCAAGTGTCGGCCCGTACTTTTCCACCACGAATCATCTGCCATTTCGGCCATTTGTTTTTGGCACGAGCTACAACTGTCCAGATGTGCGAGCCACGTTGGTTCTATCAGGCTTTCCGGCGTGTCCAATTGCAACATTAACGAGATTTGTTGTTCCGTCAAATGAGCGAAGCCTGTTATCAATTGATGAGACTTCATTCAGAATCTCCTCCGCTGGAAGTAGAATTCGATTCGGCGGTTACTGTGGGAAAAAGTGTTGAATGATGATCGTTGGGTATGAGCCAGCCCCGGCTCTCAATTTTCTCGGCCTCGACTCGAAACCTCTTCAAGACACGGCTGCGGCCAACGTAAACGTCGCTGGTTCGCAAGTTCAGCTCATGTGCCGTTTCGGCAATGGATCGGTTCTCCACATAGGTTCGCCAAAACGATAGCCACATTGCCGGCTGAAAAGTGTCGCGAATCTTTTCGGCAACATGGCGGAAAACCTGTTGACGAAACTCCCGGTCATGGGCGATGGCTTCTTGGTCGGTATCGGATATCAATTTCTCGAGTTGCGAATTGTTCCAGATCGATTGCTGTTGACGAACTCGGCCTTCACGCCGCATGAATTGGATCACAACATGCCTCGCCACTCGGTAGAGCCAGCCGCGAAAGGTCGCCTCGGGAACGGTCGGTGACCATCGATCAACAATTTGGATCAATTGCAAGAAGACTTCCTGAGCCGCGTCTTGAGAATCGCTGGGACTAAGGTTCAGCTGTCGAGTGATGCGGAGGATGAATGGCTGATAGATTTCGGCAAATGTCTCCCAGTCTTCGGAGCGACGTTGATTCTGCAGCCGCAAGATCAAACTCAAACGAGTGACTTGATCGTCCAAGGCTTACTCCACGGCAACAGTGCGGACCGACAACAAAACGGTTGATTTCTACAATCACCCATTTTATATAAGGAGCGGTCCGACGGAATCTTGCGCGAAAAATTCGCAGAATTCAAGGTTGTTTCGAATCCTGTCATTCTGGGAAGAACGTAAGCCGGTTGAATCAGAAATTGACGAGCGAAGCGGCACTTCATCGAATATTTGTTGGATTTTGCGTCAGATCCCGCAAGTCGCTGCATTTAGTTAGTCGGACGAGCGGTAAGGTAGAAGGCGTCGTGCAACGGTGCGGGACAGCTGGTCGGCCGCCGTCGCCTGCTCCGAAGCGGGTCATTGGCTCCGTTTTACCGCGGAACATTTGGACGTTGCGGTTTGCAGGGTTGTTTGTCGCCTTTTTATGGGATGATTCGAATGAACAAGACTTGGGAACGTATGGTCAGGAGTTTGTTGCTGCTGGTTGGTTTGGTTGGAGTTTCGGTGGGCTTGAACGGCTCGCGACTGACGGCGCAAGACGCGGGTGAACCAACCGTTTCGTCGGTTCGTCTTGGTACCGTGGCCAGTCAGGAGCAACAGAATGCAACGATACGCCAACTGCTGGAGTTGGCCATGGAAAACCTCGAGCTCTCGTCCGAGCGATTCTCCGAGTTGGCAAAAGACGAAGCCGTCGCCGGTGCATTGATCGAGATCTATCACAATCATGCGATACGCGTCGAGCCGGATTGTGCGGATCTGTTCGAGGCAAAGAATGGCTACGTTACGGCCACGATTTCCATGGAGTCGTTTGGGAAAATCAACTCGACGGGTTTCGATCCGACAACCAATGGAGCGCGACCCATCACCAATCGTGACGTCAATGACGCCGACGCCCAGCGAATCATGAGGATGATCCAGACCGTTTTAGGGGCCTACCATCCCGAACCCATACGTTCGGCGAAGTACCCTGGGCTAACGTTCAAGTTCGAAGGAGCGTTAGATACCGGTGCCGGCGCCGCCCCGCCGACCAGCGGCAACTATATCTGTGTGATTCGACGAGACCGGAAATAGGTTCGATGCATCATGGATTCTTCCTTTTTTGCTCTCGAAAGGCTCTTGTCAAATGGCCTCCTTCAGCCAGAGTGGCGACGTCGTTCCATGCCTGCCCTTCGCAGTCAAAAAAAGAGCCAGCCCGATGATCTCGGGCTGGCTCAAGGGGAAGGCGAATCGACCGTTTTCAATTGGTTACTGTAAGGAACCGCTCATTCCGGTAACGCCATTCCATTTGACCTGCACCATTGTGCCTTTCGGCATTTTGGGAACTGGCTGTCCGAGTCGAGTGTCCAGTTCTAACTTTCCACGGCCAAATCCATCAATTGCCACTTGTCCCATTTGAACTTGTCCAGCCCATACCGTAACGACCGTCCCTGGAATTGCTTGACTGATTTCGATGCTGAACTTCCGGCGAGTGTCGTTTTTGATTTCTTCGTATTTCGCAACGCCTTTGGTGATGCCGGCCGTCATGCGAGCGAAAAGTCGTACATCTCGACCAGCCGATGGGGCAGCCTCCGAAGGTTGTAACCCAACAAACAACAACCCAATCATCAGTCCAGCAACGCTAAATAGCTTTCGGCGTGTAACCATGTCCAATTCCTCGAAAAAACTCACTTCGTGTGGAAGACGACTCGAACCACCAATTCGATTGAAGTCTTCTGTTCGTATAGTGAGTTCGTTTCCGAGTAGGCATCCGCCAGAATAATTTGAGATTGGCTAAATTCTCTTAAGCTACATGACTGGGACGCGTTTGGTTAGCCAATTCTCATACCAATACCAGGCGTTCGCATCGACGGAAGGAGGAGGCGAAAGCAGCCGATCCGGTGTGATTCCGGGAGAACCGTCAACGACAAGGTATGTATTGGGCGATAGCCTGTTTCCTGGATAGACATAGGTTGTACCGTCAATTTTCTTGAACGGTTTTTTGGACGGATCGATCAGTTCAGGACCAATGGGATCCACGACGTCGACGCCTTTCAACACATAATCGATACTTGATAGCGGCGAGTTAGTGGCCGTCGCCAAAGATGTGAGGATGGTGTAGCTACCCGGCCGCAGTACCACGCTCTGCGCCGAACGTGTCTGACCGGGGATGGTCAACACTCGGTAAACTGGATTGCCTTCGCGGTCAAAGATCGTTACCCAGACTTGGGCCAGTTCCCGCGGAGTTGTCGACGATGCAGTTAGCGATAAATGAAACATTTGAGTTTCCGCAACATACAATGCGTGTTGCTTTTGCTTGGCTTGGGGCGAAAAATTTGACAGCGTCCCACTGGCCAAGATGTCCAGAATTTGTGCGGGTTGATCGAAGCGAACCGCCAGATAATAGTTACCTTGATCAAAGCGATCACCCGTCAGATCGGAGGTCGCAACTACGTAGTAGTTCAAGTAAGCCGCTATCGCGGCGGGTTGGGCGGCATTCTACCCGGGGTTGGTTGCCTGGTCAAACTTTTTCTCTTCTCCTGAGTGCGGTTGCGGCGGCTTTGGTCGTCGCTTGTGTTTTTTCCTCACGTTCAGGAGT
>JBGSJV010000167.1:0-85039 GCA_041741535.1 Pirellulaceae bacterium | reverse complement strand
CAAAATGAGAGCGTTTGGTAAGTCCCACGGATGGCAAAGCCGAACTGCGGATGAACAGTCCGCGGACACTTCCATGACCGACAGCAACTTGTCCGACTGCCATGGTCTAACTTCCGAACTAATACTTTGACGGTCTTCAATTCGAAACCGCAGGCAGCGAATGTATTCATCCGCAGTTCGGCATTGCCATCCGTGGGAAGTCCGCCAGCCAGGCAAATGATCGTCTTTGGTTCACACGCGGTTCAGAAATGAGTACTGAAAAATGGAAAATGCAAAATGCAAAATGCTGACAGCCATCGTTTGCTCGCGGAATGGCTGAAACTAGACGTTTGGTACCTTTTGAGTTTTTCATTCTTCAATGATCATTAATCATTCCAACGCCAGAGACAGCGAGAGTCATTCGGAAGCTTTCGACGTTCTAAATTTGGAACTTATTTCGCGACAAATCCTTAGCGGTTCGAACTGCGAGTTCGAATCGGGCTTAGCCGCGCCGATACCAGCGATAAAAGAGCGGCACGTACAGTCCCGCGGCTAGTCCATGGCCCAAGATGCCGGCTGGGATCGAAATCAGAAAAAAATCCCACTTTAGTTGATAGAACGCGAATACCCAAAACCCCCAAGTGAGTGCACCAAACGTCGCCAGAAGCGGAGCTGTTTGCAATGTGGTGTACAAAGCTTGCCTCCAGGAAAGTCGCGTGTCACGACGAGAGCACCATCCATGGGCCAAGCCCGTAACGCCCTCAAGCAACCACAGCCCGCCGAACCACAGCGCCAAACCAGTGACAATCAGCCAAAACCAATTGGTCAATTGAAATAGCAGGGAAATCAGTGGGTTGGGCCAGCCAACAAACGCTGCTGCGTTGAAGTGGGCGGTATTGTATGCGGCCGGAATAAGCAGGAACAACAACGAAATCCTGAGGTGCCAAATTCCGAGCCGTCGTGCACCGGAAGGTAACGCCGTTTCAAAGGATAGGCTCACGAGCGAACGAGGAACTTCGAATGGATTTTCTCGATCCAACTCACTCGCCATGGCGTTCGGCCATCAACTGCTGTAATCGCTGCTCCATGGCCTTTCCCGGTTTGAAGGTCACGGCATAACGCGAGCCAATCGGGATCTCTTCTTTGGTCTTCGGATTGCGGCCCACTCGAGGGGCTCGCTTCTTGACTTCGAACACGCCGAAATTTCGCAACTCCAAGCGTTGATTCACCACCAAGCTGTCGGTGATCACGTCAAACAGTTTCTCGACCAATTGCTTGACGATCGGTTGGGGCAACTGCATTTCCTGCGCGAGCGCGCGGACAATTGTTTTTCGCGTGATGGCTTGTGAACCCGCTTCATCGTCTTCCATGTTACCCTCACCTACACGTGAAACACTTTCCGCTGTTCTTCAATCTGTCCCAAAGAATAGAGCTTGCCGCGTCCGCTACCCGGACACACTTCGCAGGTTTCCGCCCATGCTTGTTCACTTTTCAAGTTCGAATCCCAAAACGGCCAGGTCCGACATTGCCTTGGGCGAGCGTCGTATACGGTACATTTCCGCGCCTTGCCATCGAATAAGTAACAATCGCCATTTGAGAACTCTTTTAGGGAATAGCGAATGCCCACCTTCCGAGTGTAATTGGCCTTGAACGTCTCCAAGTCGTCGCCCAATCCCACTTGTTTCGCGATGGCTTCCATTTCTGCTTGATTGACCCAGATGTAACCTTCACCGCCCGTGCAACAATCGCCACACTGGGAGCACGAAAACCGTAGGCCATCTTTATACCACGGCTCGGGGTGAACTTCTTCGCGACTCAACGATAACTCCTTTTCGATCGGGCCAAACAATACGTCAAAAAAACGCGACACCTGTCAAATTCGGCGTAGGCAAATATACCAGTTTTCATCGAAAACTCCAGCGACTCGAACGGCCGATTGTTAACGCGTCACTTATTGCGTTTACAGTGGTTCCGTGGCAAAACTCATCAACAAGGCTGCCGCCAGTCGCGCTCGTTGAACCAAGCTGTCCACAACGAGGTATTCGTCGGGCGAATGCAAGTGGTCCCCGACCGGCCCGAGTGTGTCGATATTGGGGATGCCCCACCCGGAGAGCTTGTTCCCATCACTGGCGCCGCCGGATGGCCTCCAGTTGATCGGGACGCCCATGTGACGGCCCGTTTCTTCAATTCGTTCCTGGATCACGCGACTCGCAGCATCGAGCACCTTGGGCGGCGAGGTAATCTGGCCTGTCAAATTCAATTGATAATCGGGGTCGCGACTGAAGCGCTCGACAACATCGCGAATGTGTCCCATGATCCGATCGATTTGCTCCGGGTCAACGCCACGAACATTGATTCTAGCCATCGCGAAATCCGGTACGACGTTGACGGCTCCACCGCCGTGCAGTCGTCCGATATTCACAGTCGAATCACCGGGCACCGTATGATTCAACGCGTCCAATTCTGTCACGCAGCGTGCCAAGTGGACAATGGCATTCCGTCCCGCAGCAAAGTTGCGGCCCGCATGCGCACTTTTACCCCGGCAGACCAGGGTAAAATTCCCTGATCCTTTTCGCGAACTTACCATGGCTCCGTCTGGCATCACTGGTTCAAACAGTAGACCAAACCGACATTGCTGAGCGACCGACTTGAGAATCGAATGACTGCCCAGCGATCCAATTTCCTCGTCGGGGTTCAGTACCACTTTCCACCCCAGTCGTGACGCCAGCGATGTTTGCTCGAAGGCACGCAAGGCAAACAGCAAGATGACCAAACCGCCTTTTGCATCAATCACCCCGGGCCCATTCAGGTGACCGTTATTTAGAAATTGGCACTTTTGAAACGGATGTGCTAGATCATAGACGGTGTCGGTATGAATGCACAGAAATACTTGTTGCGCGACGTCAGGGCGAGCTTCCGCACGAAGTGTCGGCCCCAACGGAAAGGCGTCGATTTGCCCTTGGTCATTGAGGATCTCGGCCGCCGGAGTTGGCTGTTGCTCGACCCAATCACCCAGAGGTGGATATTTCCCGCCCCCTTTAAATTCACCAAGCAAGCGATCGACAACCGCTGCGACTCCTGGCGCGTGGAATGTTCCCGAATTTTGGTTACACAAATCCTGAACCAACTCCAGCATCGCCCCGTGCTGTGTGCCCAACCAATCCAGGGCGTTGCGAAGATCTGGTGAGTTGAAAAGACTTGTCATCAATTGGAACCTGATTCTCAGAAAAAACGATTTTGAGCGAATCGACCGCCCGAATACCGCGCTGTGGCCGCAAAGGCTAACCAACCCCGACGAACAGACAGCGGCGACTCGGCATCGTCCTAGTACGGAGCTGACCGCGCCAAGCTTGCCTTTATGGGCCGGGATTTTGTCTGCCCTCCCAAGGGTAAGGCCCCGGAAAGGTCAATGCACTAGTGCTTTGTCACAACCAAAACTTGGGGTCTGGTAAAGGGGTCAGGAGTCAATTGTGCGAAGCACCCGAAAGGCCGTTCCGGCAATTGACTCCTGACCCCTTTACCAGACCGACCCCAAAATTAAATGGTGACAAAGCACTAGTAGCGAAACAACAAGTGGCGGCGGCGCAGGTCGTCCGCCAGCGACTGGGTGTTCGTAAAGAGCACCGCATCCACGCCCGCTTGTCTTGCTCCTTCGACATTTTCCAACAGATCATCGACAAAGAAAAGTTCTCGCGGCGCGCAACCCGCAATTTCCGCAGCTTTGTCGTAGATTTCCGGATCTGGTTTGGTCGCATCCACCCGAAAGCTCAGCACCTGAACATCAAACATCGAGTCCAGGATAGAGAATCTCTCGCGGGCGACCTCCCAGTGCGCGTCACAAGTATTTGACAGGATGCCGATTCCGTACCCGGCCGATTTCAAACCCGCAATCAAGGGAATGATCGACGTGTTGAGCCAGAAAATATCACCAAGCGCCTGCCTGGCCTGAGAAACCGAAAGTTGCGACTGAAAACGTTCATTGAGTTTTGTGATCAGGTCGTCCGTTGTCAGGCGACCTCGCTCGTAAGGCAGCGAGATTTCTGGAGAGAACAGAAACTTGCGTGTCTCTTCGGGGGCAGCACCCAACAGCACGGCGATCTGTTGACACATCCGCGCGTGACTGAAGTGCAAGATCACATTACCCAAATCAAAATACACGAAGGCCGGTTTGCGATACATAGTTTCCGTTCGATTTCATTCCAAACTCAACCAACGAGACAGCCACGATTTGTTTTGTCGCTCGACAACGACCGGGGTGGACGGGGGAACGACCTCCAGCCCAAACCGGCGTTGCGGCTCCAATGGCAGTCCGCCGGGCATTTGTCCACCTGACCAAACTCCTGGCATTCCCAAGCTGGCATTGATCGATCCGAATCCAGGGGACGACAAGCTAGGCCCCGAATAACCCGTCTCTTCGCTGGGGGGCGGTGGCAAATTCATGACCGGTTCGGTACCGGCGAACCGGCAATGGTTCAGCAGCATTTGCACGTGCCCCACTAACCGGTTCTTGGAATATCCGACCCGCGAGTCAATCACTCGATTGCGAAAGATGTACATCACGGTCGGGACTTGCAGGATTCCCAGCCACTGACAAAGTTCCTGATTCTCCAGTGGTCCAACCTGGACTCGCGCCAAAGCGACTTCCGTGCCGACCGCCTCGTGGATCTCGTCAAAGACTTCAAACATTCCTGGGTCGACTGGATTCCAATCGGCCCAAAAATGGACGATCGCCAATTGATGGCGATGGCGATTTAGGAAGCTCTCAAAGTCTGGTCCGGCTAACGCCCAACGCACCGAGATACTCATCCAGTTAGGTTCCCACTTTCTTGCCAGGCGCGCCGGGCATGGCAATCAGACCGGGATCCACGTCACCGAACTCGTACGACGTTGGACCAAGGACGGTCGTGTCGGCCAGCAAAGCATCGCGAGTGATTTCTTGACCAGTATAACAGGCCTCCCGTCCCATGATCGCCATCAACGTCGAATGGCTCATGTAGACACCGTCGTTGATAGGATTTCCTTCCCGGATGCTCTTGTACAGTGCTTCGTGCTCTTGCACGTACATGCTAGGGGTCCGCCCGCGATATCGCCAGTTTTCGCCAGGCGAGTTGATTACCCCGCGCAAAATTTGAGCGTTGCCTTTACTTCCCAAAATATAGTCGTCGACATCGTTGAAACACCCGGCCATCTGTCGAGTAAACGTGAATGCCTTGACTCCATTTTCCCATTCGTAACAGCAAGCAAAGTGATCGTAAACGTTCCCCCACTTCTCTTCCGTGCGAACTTGGCGTCCGCCCATGCCCGTACACTTCAACGGGACTTCGTCGTTGTTGAGCCACAAGGCCTTGTCCAAGCTGTGGATATGTTGCTCGGCAATATGGTCGCCCGACAACCAAGTAAAGTACAGCCAATTTTGCAATTGGTATTCCATCTCCGACCATTCTGGTTGGCGTCCGCGATGCCATAACGTACCGGTCAAATAGTTTTCTTGGATCGCGATGATGTCGCCAATCGAGCCGTCCTGGATTCGTTGAATGACTTCTCGGACCTTGGAGTCGTAACGCCAACACAACCCGGACACAACGGCCAACGATTTCTCCTTTGCTTCGCGGCAGGCCGCCAAGACTCGATGCACGCCGGGCACGTCAACGGCGACGGGCTTTTCGCAAAAGACATGCTTGCCGGCTGCAATGGCCGCTTCCAGGTGCTGCGGTCGGAAGTGTGGCGTTGTACACAGCAAAACGACATCAACATCCGATTCCATGACTTTCTTGTACGCGTCTAACCCCGTGAAGCGATTCTCTTCGGGGACCTTCACTCGGTCAGGAAACGCTTTTTCCAGCGATTCCAAGCAACTGGGAATGCGATCGGGGAACAAATCGGCCAAAACCGTGATCTGGGTGAACGAGTCCGCGTTGATGGCATCATGGGCAGCTCCCGTTCCGCGCCCGCCGCAGCCGATCAACCCCACTTTAAGAATTTCGTTCCCGGATCGATGCACCATCGGAACACTCGCGGCCTGACTACCACCCAACCAAATTCCCGTCCCCGCAACGGCAGAGCCCGCCAAGAATTGTCGCCGATTGCTCGAAGTATCCGTTCGGTCCGTCGTGGTTCGTGATTTCTCGGTCATGCATGATTACCTTATCGAAGGTGGGGAAATACGGAGGTGGGAAACGTCGAGCGTTGTCAAAAAATTGGCCCAATCGCTCGCGGCCTTTTCCGAGTCCTTTGTTGGCGCAGAGAAGGTTGCTATCAATATCGTTTACTCACCAGTCGGTCGCAATACCAGACCGGTCGCTCGCTCAAATTCCGAGGTTGCTTAGCAGATACCCCATCCGACTTAGTAGAGCGGCCGTTTCTGGGTGGTCCACGCTAAACTGTTCGGCCAACGCCTCCAACGTACGTGGAAGTTCCTCTTTTGTGGGTTCGCTTGGCGATGCTTCGACCTGGGGTGACTCGTGAATCGCCCCCGACTCGGAGGTCTTTTTTTGGGCGTTCAAGACACGTTCAATATCGTCAGCGACCAACCGTAATGACTGGAGCATCGGGCCATCCAGTACTTCCGGTTGCCGCATCGCGCGGCCCAACTCCTCGTGGATAGCGACAAGTTCTTCATTGAGTTTGATTTTGTCCACGGTTTTTCTCCAAAGAAGTCATTCTGTCGCAGTCCAGTCGGTGCCGCCAGATGCGGGTAGGTTCAGACTGTTCAGGATTCCGGCAAACTGGTATCTTGTCCCGACTGCTTACTCTAACGGAAGTGGCCCTCGAAAGAAACCGTGCGAACCACACCGCAACGATTCGAAACGAGTCTGCGAAAACCGACTGGAGCTGGCATTCGAACGGATCCACGAATCACCAATCAGTTCCGTGAGTATTGATGAATACCGCAACGAAAAGATCCAGCAAAAACGTTCTGGGAGAATACGACAACTCCTTGGATAATCTCGTTGAATCGGAGGTTGTCGATGCCAAGTCAGGGCGTCTGCCTCGTCCGGAAAAGGTCGATGAGAAAAGTCGCGTGATGTGGGAATATGTCGTCCCGGTCATTGCGTTGCATCTGTTGATACCGGTCGCGTTTATCCCGTATTTTTTTTCATGGTGGGGGTTACTGTTTTTGCCGATTGGCAACTACTTCTTCACTTCGATGGGAATCGGGGCAGGGTACCATCGGTTATTGACCCATCGCGGTTTTACGTGCCCTCGGTGGTTGGAATACACGTTGACGACTTTGGGCGTTTGTAGCTTCCAAGATTCGCCAGCCCGTTGGGTGTTGGTCCATCGAGTTCATCACCAACATAGCGATCATCGCCCAGATCCCCACACTCCCAAGGTGAGCTGCTATTGGGCACACATGGGGTGGTTGTTTGTGGACAATCGCGAATTGAGTACAGGGGCGGCCTATGATAAGTACGCCCGCGACGTCATGCGTGATCCCTATTACTTCTGGCTCCAACGCGGGATCAACTGGGTCTTGGTCTATGTGTACCATGCGCTGGCGATCGTCGGCATCGGGGCTTTGGTGGGCTGGCTTTGGACCGGGACCTTGGCGGGAACGTTGCAAACCACCGCTCAATTTGCTGTTTGGGGAGTGGTCATGCGAACGGTGTTCACTTGGCATGTGACGTGGGGGATCAATTCGTTCTCGCATATGTGGGGCTACCGCAATTACCAAACTCGGGAAGACAGTCGAAACAACTGGCTGTTCGCGCTGCTGACGAACGGCGAGGGGTGGCACAACAATCATCACGCGGACCCTCGTTCCGCTCAGCACGGCCATCGTTGGTGGGAAGTTGATCTGACCTTTGTAACCTTGGTCGCTCTGGAAAAAATGGGATTGGTCAAGGATCTTGTTCGCCCGAATCGCTCGGCCTTGCATCGCAAATCCGCTGCTTGATCCGTTGGTGTTGTGTACAATCGGAAGAAGCGGGCGGCGGCCGTCCGTAGTTTGATCAAGGAACGCGAACCGTGATCAAGAGTCCGGGTGGGGATCCGTGTCGCACGCCATTTCGCAACATCCATTGGAGAATCCTGCAATGTCCGAACCTGTGAATCGACGCCGTTTTATTTCGCAATCCGCACAAGGTGCCGCTGTTGCTGCCACGATGGCCGGCACGTTGGCTAGTCCCGTGGGAGGTCGGTTGCAAGCGGCCGACGCCGCCTCGGAGGATGTTCGCGGCGAGATCAATCATTCGGTCTGCCGATGGTGCTACAACGGCGTGTCGATGGAAGAAATCTGCGAGGCAGGTCAGAAGTTTGGTTTGAAGTCGGTCGAGCTATTGCAACCCGAGGAAGTTCCCACCATTCGCAAGTTCGACATGACCTGTGCCATTGTTTCGAACCCAACCGCCAAAGCCGACGATGGTCAAACCGTGGGTGGGATCTCACTGGCATGGAATCGTCCGCAGTATCATGCGGTGTTGACGGAAGCTTACAAGAAGCAGCTGAAAAAGTGCGCGGACCTGGGCCTCAAGAATTTGATTTGCTTCTCCGGTAATCGTGATGGGATGGACGATCAGGAAGGGATCGAGAACTGCGCGAAAGGACTGAAGCAACTGTTGCCGTATGCGGAGGAGCTGGGGATCACCCTGACGATGGAGCTGCTCAATAGCAAGGTGGATCATCACGATTACATGTGCGATCATACGGAATGGGGCGCGGCTCTGTGTGAGAAAATTGGTTCGGATCATTTCAAGCTGTTGTACGACATCTACCACATGCAAATCATGGAAGGTGATGTCATTGCCACCATTCGAAAGCATCATGCTTGGATCAGCCATTACCACACGGGTGGCGTTCCCGGTCGCAACGAAATCGACGAAACCCAAGAACTGTTCTACCCTGCGATCATGCGCGCCATCGTGGAAACGGGATATGCCGGATTTGTTGGCCAAGAATTTATTCCCAAACGGGCCGACAAATTAGCATCGTTGCAGCAAGGTGTGACGATCTGCACGGTCTGATGACTTGTGGTTTTTGGGCGCGGTAGCCTGCCTTTGTTGAATCGATAACATTTTGCCGAGGCGATTCGATCCATGACGACCATCTCCGCTGCGGGGACGAAGTTTCGCTGTTTTGGCGGCTGCCCTGGCCGCTATTCGGTGTTCGATGTGATTTACACCTGTCCCAGTTGCGGCGGGCTGTTGGAAGTCGAGCATCCGCTCGAGCCGTTACGCGAACGCAATCCGTACAAATGGCAGACATTGTTCGATTCTCGGTCCAGTACCACGACATGGCCGTACGGCAGCGGGGTCTGGGCGTTCCGCGAATGGATCATTCCTGAACTCCGCGACGAAAACGTTGTCAGCATGTGCGAAGGGAACACCAATCTTTTCTGGGCCGACCGACTTGGAAAGCAATTGGGCGTTCCCGATCTCTGGATCAAACTCTGCGGCAATAGCCACACGGGTAGTTTCAAAGACCTGGGGATGACTGTCTTGGTGAGTGTGGTCAAACAAATGATGGCCCAAGGCAGTCCGGTCAAAGCCGTGGCCTGCGCCAGTACCGGGGACACCAGCGCAGCGCTGGCCGCGTACGCCGCCTACGCCGGAATCCCCGCCATCATTTTTTTACCGGCTGGGAAGGTCAGCACCGCCCAGTTGATTCAACCCGTTGCCAATGGTGCAAAAGTTCTGGCTCTGGACACGGACTTTGACGGTTGCATGAAGATCGTCCAACAGGTGACCGCCGATCGTTCGATCTACTTGGCAAACTCGATGAATAGTTTGCGGATCGAAGGCCAAAAGACGGTCGGCATTGAAATCGTCCGCCAATTCGATTGGGAAGTACCGGACTGGATCATTATCCCCGTCGGAAACTTGGGAAACATTAGTGCTCTGCACAAAGGATTTCGGTTGATGTTGGATTTAGGTTTGATCCAACGCATGCCGCGATTGGTGGCGGCTCAAGCCCAATCGGCCAATCCGTTCTTTCAAGCCTACAAGTCTGGGTTCTCGGCAAAAGTTTCTGTGACCGCTCAAGACACTTTGGCCAATGCCATTCGGATCGGCGATCCCGTCTCTTATCAAAAGGCCGTGATTGCGATTCAGGAAAGCAATGGGATCGTGGAACAAGCCTCTGAATCGGAGTTGGCGGAAGCAGCCGCCAATGCGGACTTGACCGGCATGATGTGCTGCCCACACACGGGAGTGGCACTCGCCGTTTTGGACAAATTGATCAAGCGGGGCGAGATCAAATCGTCCGATCGAACGGTGGTCATCAGCACGGCTCACGGCCTGAAGTTCACGGACTTCAAAGTTGGCTATCACCAACGGACGTTGAGTCAGATCGATTGTCGCCATGCGAATCCGCCAGTGTATCTACCGGCCGACGCCAAGCAGGTCCGTCAAACCATCGATCAATGGCTCGATTCCATTCCTGGGTAACGCGTTTAACTGCAATACCGTTCAATAAGTAGCAGGCACACTCCGTGTGCCGTCCGCCGGTCCTCAAAAAACGAGTGCTTTTTGATGGTCACGGCACATGGATTGTGCCTACTACCGTCCTTCATTGACCGGCAGCGTCGTTAACGGTCTCTCGAATTTTGGACTTCGCTAAGGGTACGACGGGGCGCAACGGTTGACCGTTTTCGTCTTCGGGGTAGACCGCATTGCAAGCGTGCAAACCGGCGACCAATTTCTGCATCATCGTTCGCAGAATTTCAGATTCAGCGGCAGCCACGTTGGTCGATTCGAATGGATCAGCCTGCAAGTCAAACAGTTCGTAAGTTGCTCCGCCGGATTGTATGTTGGGAAAATAATGGTAGACAACTTTCCAGCGATCGTTGCGGAACGAAGTAAAGTAACTGCTGCGATGCTCGTGCGGATAATGCATCAGGAAACTCGCGGGTCGCGGGGCATCACCTTCCAATAGTATTCTCAGCGAGCTGCCATCTAGTTGGTGTCCGTCGGGGATTGCGATCTTGGTGACGTCCAGAACCGTGGGAAACAAATCGCAAACCGAGGTCAGCTGTGTTTGGATGGCATTGGAGCGAATCGGGAATTGTTGTTGAACCAAATGCGTTTCGTCTCGCTCGGCCCAAGCCATAATCAACGGTGCTCGCGTCCCTCCCTCGTAATGGCTCCCCTTCTTTCCTCGGAGCGGTGCCGCGCAAGCGACTTCGTGTGGTTCGCCCAATGGCGCATCCGATCCATTGTCGCCCATGAAGATAAACAACGTATCCTTGGCGATGCCGCGCTGCCGGAGATGCTCCAATAGTGTTCCGAGGGAGTGATCCACTCCGGCAACCAAACTCGCGAACGCTTGGGCTTGGGGCGAGCGACCCGACGATTGATACTCATTCGCAAACCTCGAATCGGCTTGGAACGGGGCATGAACCGCGTAATGCGAGAAGTTGAGGAAGAACGGTTGCCCGGCCGCCAAGGCTTCATCAATCCGAGCGATCGCCTCGCGAGTCAAGGCATCGGTCAGGAACACGTCCTGTCCATGGTAAGCCTCCAAATGCGGAACCGGATGGGTTCCGCCGGCGCCAAACTTTTTGAGCCCGAAATAGCTGCCCGGTTGTCCAATCGCGGAACCCCCGATGTTGACATCGTAGCCCACGCGAACAGGGTCTTCACCCTCGGAGCCCACCGGTCCCAAATGTCCTTTGCCAACATGAATGGTGCGGTAACCCGCCTCGCGAAGCAGTTGCGGTAAGGTAATCGAGTTCGCTCGCAATCCTTGCCAATTCCATTCCTTGGGACCACGAGCGGCGCGATTGTTGGCGGTCGGGTTGATCCAATTTGTGGTGCGATGCCGGGCCGCGTATTGCCCCGTGAGCAGGGATATCCTGGTTGGCGAGCATACGCTCATCGCTTCAAATTGATTGAAACGAACACCTTGCGATGCAAGTGCTTCCAAGTTCGGCGTGCGGTAGAAGTCATTGAGCGGATACCGCTGGGGCTTTCCATTTGCATCCGTCAAGAATGGCACCGACGAATCCATCACTCCCAGATCATCTACTAGGAACACCACGACATTTGGACGGATCGTTGATTCCTCAGGAACCCCAGTCGCACAAAGCCGGGCGGGATTGCAGCTGGCCAGCCAACAGCACAGGCCCACCGCCAGAATCATAGCCCGCGGCATCACCGCCCGTACCTTTGCAGCAAACCTTCGTACGCGTCAATTCGCCGATCGCGCAAAAATGGCCAGTGCGTTCGAGCGACGTCCAGCAACTGCAAGTCGCAATCCGCCAAAAGGACTTGGGGTTGAGCACCCGCCATGGTAATGAAATTTCCGTAAGGGTCGCAAATAAAGCTACTTCCCCAAAACTCGATATTGGATTCGACCCCGACTCGATTAGGGGCGACCACAAAAACGCCATTGGCAATCGCGTGGCTGCGCATCATGGTTTGCCAAGCAGCCTGTTGAGCCGCCCCATAGACGGGCTTGTCTTCCGCCAGCCAACCGATGGCGGTGGGGTACACCAGAATTTCCGCTCCCGCGAGGGCCGTCAAGCGAGCTGCTTCCGGGAACCATTGATCCCAGCAAACACAAACCCCGACCTTGCCAAACCGAGTATTGAAGGCTTGAAAGCCCAGGTCGCCCGGCGTGAAGTAAAATTTCTCATAGTAAAATGGATCGTCCGGAATATGCATCTTCCGATAAATGCCCACGATCGTTCCGTCGGCGTCGATCACCACGGCCGTATTGTGATACAGGCCCGGCGCACGCCGCTCGAACAGTCCCGCAACGATCACGACTCCCAATTGAGCGGCAACCTCACACAAATATTCGGTCGTGGGGCCTGGGATGGCTTCGGCCAACGCGAAATGAGCGTGCGTTTCGGTTTGGCAAAAGTAGAGGCTCGTGAACATTTCTTGCAGACAAATGACCTGCGCTCCGGCCTCGGCGGCTTGCCGAATCGACTGGACCGCCATTTCCACATTCGCCGCGACATCTGCCGTGCAAGCATTCTGAATGGCGGCAATTCGTATCGGACCGGAGGGTTTCCGCCCGAGATTTGGGTCTGCCAAGTGCTCAAAGTTCTCGGCGTCGTCGTTTGTTGTCATGGTGGTCCAGTTCTCTTTGCCCCGTACCAAGTTTATGATGTTCGCTCCCGAAATTTTCCGGAGCCAGGATTTTACGTTTTTTCCGCTCCAGAAACAGTCCGCGTCTTGATCGAGCCCTGCATGCCCAAGTACCCCCCGGTCGGTTTGTTTATTGTCGGCACCGATACCGAAGTCGGAAAAACCTACGTGACCGCATTGATCGCCAAGCATTTGCACGACGCCGGCAAGCGTGTCGGCGTGTACAAACCAGTTGCCAGTGATTGTTACGACGATGGCGACCAAGTCATTTCCGAAGATGCATTAACTCTGTGGCACGCGGCCGGTCAACCGGGAACATTTAACGATGTTTGCCCGCAGAAATTTCGTGCCCCGTTGGCTCCCCATCTGGCGGCCCGGGCCGAAGGCAAAGAATTGGATTCGGACTTGATGCGAACGGGACTCGAAAAGTGGGCTTCTGGCTACGATATTGTTTTGGTCGAAGGTGTCGGCGGACTCATGACGCCGGTTAGCGATTCGGAATATGTGGCCGATTTGGCCTTCGAGTTCGGTTTTCCCATTCTGGTCGTTGCTCCCAATGTGCTTGGGGTAATCAACCAAACATTACAAACGCTCATTACCGCTGCTGCCTTTGAAAACGGGTTGAATGTCTCCGGTATCATCCTTAACAATATCCAATTTCAAGAACGAGACATTAGCGTCAAAACCAATCGCCAGGAAATCGAGAAACGAACCAGCACGCCTGTCCTGGCCGAAATCCCGTACAACGCGGATGAATTGCCAGTGGAGGTCGATTGGATTCGTTTGGCGACTCGAACGTAAGGGTGACAGGTGACGGGCAAAGGGCGGCGAGCAAACGGGCAAATAGCCCTAAGGTAAAACATGAACCAACAAACAATCGATCGTCTACCGAGTGGTTTTGTTTACGAAGCCATGGTGGCCGGCATCAAGAAGTCCGGCAAATTGGATCTTAGTTTGATTGCGACAACGGGCCCAGCGGTCGCGGCCGGAGTCTACACCCAGAACTTGGTCCACGCGACCTCGATTGATTGGTGCCGAGCCCGAACCCCAAGTGACCAGATCCGCGCCATCGTGATCAATTCCGGTAATGCCAATGCATGTACCGGAGCCGAAGGCGAAGCCAACAACCGGCGACTCGCGGAACTTGCCGGAATCCACGTCGGCTGCCAAGCGGAGCAAGTCCTGGTGCTTTCGACCGGTGTGATCGGTCGGCAACTGCCGATGCCGGCGATTGAAACAGCCTGGCAGCGATTCCCGACATTGTCCGGTCACGAAGAAGCTTACTTACGAGCGGCCAACGGCATTACAACGACGGACAATCGAAGGAAGGTTGCGACCGGGACTTTCACGCACGCCGGTGGAACTTATTCCGTCGCCAACATGGCCAAAGGCGCCGGTATGATCGGGCCGAACATGGCCACCATGTTGGCAATTGTGACGACCGACTTCCCGCTGTCACCGTCTCTGGCTCAGGTGGCCGTGAGATCTGCGGCAAACCATAGCTTCAATCGCATTAGCGTGGAGGGGCACACGAGTACCAACGATGCCCTCGTGTTGTTGTCTTCGGGTTTTGATCCGAATCTGACGGCTGACGACGAAGGCTATCAGAAGTTCGTGGCGGCTTTGCAACAGACTTGCTTGACGTGCGCGAAGCTGATTCCGGCCGACGGCGAAGGCGCCACACACCTGATGAACATTCGGGTCCATGGAGCGTCCAGCGACTCGGCGGCCGACCAGATCGCGCGGGCCATCGCCAACAGCGCTCTGGTCAAATGTGCGATTCATGGCAACGATCCGAACTGGGGACGCATCGTATCGGCCGCCGGTTACGCAGGCGTGGTATTTGAGCCAACGGCGACCGAACTTCGCCTCAACGGTCATTTGATCTTCGCAAAGGGCCGACCGGAATTGTTTGATGCCAAGATCGTCAGCCAAAGCATTCGAGCAGATTTCGAAGTTCAGATCGACCTGCAGGTGGGGGCTGGGCCAGGCGCGGCGACTCATTATTCGAGCGACTTGACCATCGACTACGTGAAGTTCAATTCCGAGTACACGACATAAAAGCCAGCGCATTCACGAAACGACCTGATCCTACGGCCACCAAGCGGTCGTTTTGTGTCAGCGTCGTCCACGTTCGGTAGAACATCGCGCTATCAAACGGTTGATTTAGAGCCTACCGCAAAGTTGATGCGACTTCGGTAACCGATGTTCGTCTGGTTTCGGCGGTGGGTTCGTACTCGTACTCAGCCTCGCGGTACTCGTACTCGATTCGATCCTCGGATACCGCTTGATGGTTGTCTACGCCGTCGCGTCCCGATGTGTTACTGGAAACAGTGGCGACGTCCTAGCTCCAAGGTCCAGAACGTTGTGGCCCTCGCCGTGAGTCTTGAACAAGAGACCAACCTCGCGCTCAGTCGCAAGAAGTATTGGCGGATGTCACGGACACCGGCTTTACACTACCCGTTGCCCAACGAGTTGCTTGAGCAACAGGGCTTCCTGTCATTAAAGCATCTCGGGTACCAGCGAGCTTCGCGTCGTGGAACCGCCAAGTGCGGACCCACGTGCAAGGTGGTGTGGGGGCCGCCGTCCGCAATGATGGTTGCTACCCGATTTCGGTGTTCATTTCACGTCTTGTTCTGCGGAAGGGCTCCGCCTCGTTCCCAATACCTTCATGACCGCTGTTTCTATTCCACCATCCGCCACTTGGAACATCTCAATCGTCATGGCGTTTTTACCGTCGTTTGAGATTCGCCAAATGAATTTTCCATGTCCGACTTGTTCGCCACGAAAAGTAATGATGCGACCAGACTCGTGAGCTTCTCCTGAGTCGCTCTGCGTGGTGTTGTTTGCGTTGTCGAACCAGATGCCGGAGTATTGCTTTTCGGCGTCATTGTGGCCAATGACGCCATGCCATTCCATATCAAAGTCGCCAAACGGCAGTTTGACATCTTCGGTAATGAAGCGGCCGCCAAGAATTGGTTTAATTACAGCAATGCCCTTCTTGTCGACGCCCTCAACTGAAAGATCCCAGGTTCCTACATAGGCCGCGAGGTTTTTTTGCTCCGGCGTCAACTTGATCGCATTGGCAGAATCGGCTGACGCCTGTCCGAACGCGGTGGCGATGATGGTGGCACTTACGACTAGCGCTAAAAACAACCGTTGCATGATGACTCCTCGGAGATAAATGGGATGATCAGTATGTCGCGGAACGACCAAAAATCACGCGGTTGCGGCCGAGTGACTTACATCAGGAAACTCGCGACCCGCAACTCACGTGCATTTTCTTGCTATTCTGCTTCGTGTTGGACTCGACGCCAGCGAACTGCGAACAATACCGAGCCGATCATGACCGCCAGCAGACCACCGAACATAGCACCCCAAATTGAGCCACCAACCCAAGCGTATCGTAACATGGGAGCAAAGTCATCGGGAACACCAATGAACGCATTGCGATAGAATTCAGGGCTCAATGTCGCGAGTCCCATGGCAATAAGGCCACCGGCCGCCCAGCAGCAATAGATGGCCAAGACAATCACGAACATGTGTCGGAATGCCAATTTGAATGAGCAGCGTGCGCGGGACACGAGTCCGACGACTAATGTGAACACGACCGAAAACAGGAGCCCGTATAACAGACCTTCGAATATCCCTTGGGCGATGCTGGCACGCCAGACATCTTCAACATCGTGCCATCGCATGATGTTGCGAAAATAGAGAGGACTCAACGCGCCATTGATTGCGTTTGTAGATGCACCTATAACGGCTCCAGCAACGATCGCTGTCGCTGCGATTAATATCAACGCGACAGGGCGTGCATTCTCAGGTGGTGCTTTGGCAACGCTCATACTTGGCAGTCGGTTTGCAGAATAATGTTTCGCATTCGTGGGCCGGCGCGATACGTGTTGACTTCAAAACCAACCCGACCGCCGGCTCCGTTGCATGCGATTGGTATCCCTAGCATGCCGACGAACTTGTGGGGTGGAAGTCACCTCTACGAGAAAGAGTCCCCTACGAGAAAGAGTCCCCTTTTAAGAATGACAGCTTACCAAATGTGATTTCGGAAAGGAACAAGTACTAGAAGCGACGTACGGCAACAGTCGCCACTCAGCCGCTTTTTCATCAAAGCTTCAAGGCGACGCACAGCAACTTGATTCAAGGCCGGTCCACCGGGAGAGTCAGCCAACCATAAGTGTGGTAGCCGCCGTCAGAAATGACGGCGGCTACCCGATGTTCGTCAGGTTTCGGTGGTGGGTTCGTACTCGTACTCGAGTCGATCCTCGGAAACCCTTGATGGCTGGTTAAGGCGTCGCGTCCGGATGTGTTACTGGAAACAGTGGCGACATCCTCGCTCCAAGGTGCAGAACGTTGTGGCCCTCGGCGTGAGTCTTGAACTGGCGATCAACCTCGCGCTCAGTCGCAAGAAGTATTGGCGGATGTCGCGCACGCCGGCTTTACGCTACCCGATGCCCAACGAGTGGCTTGAGCAACAGGGCTTATTGTCATTTAAGCAACTACTTCCCTGGCCCGATCTACGACCAAATCACCGCAGCGTTTGTTCGTTGGTTTTGATCCGAAAACTTCCTATAGTCAATTCTCGGTCCAAATCATATCATTCGCGGCTTGTTCGGGTGAGACTGGACTAAATTCAGAGTTTTCTTGAGAGAAGGATTGGGACGATGGGTTGGATTAAAGAATTTCGCGATTTTGCCATGCGCGGCAATGTAATGGACCTGGCCGTTGGTGTGGTGATTGGCACCGCATTTACAAAAATTGTCAATTCGATGGTGGCCAATATCGTGATGCCACCGTTGAATCTTCTCTCCGCCCGAGCGAATGTCAACTTCAACGAGATGGCTTGGAAGATTCCTCTTAACGCCCCCGCAATGAACCCAGATGGCAGTATGAAAATGGTTGACGGGAAGCCCGAAATGGCGATGCGGGACTTTGCGATCTTGAACTACGGTCCGTTCCTCCAGGCGATCGTTGATTTCTTGTTGATCGCCATCGCCGTGTTCATCGTGATCAAGCTAATCAACACCGCCAAGGCGAGGTTTGAAAAACCCGTCGCCGCGGAAGCTCCCAAAACTCCTGAAGATATTCAATTGCTTCGGGAAATCCGCGACGCCCTGCAAAAGCGTTAATCGGACAGTCCTTTCGCCTAGTTCGCCAGCGCTGGTGGTCCGGCTTTCGCACAATACCTTGAAGTCATGAAACGAGGAGTATCGAATCCTCGACTTGGCAGTATTGAGCTGGATCCGGTCAACCAGCGTTTGCCAACCCCCACCTATTCGTCGGGCCTAATCCGTTCGTTTGACCGGTCCGATGTACTCTTTGGCGATTACCACATTGTCGAAGTACACTATGTTGACTTCTTGTTTGGTCCAGCGATCCGTCACATAACTTTCTAAAGTAAAAGCGTTGGCCATCAACTGAGGGTTGGTGCGCCAATTAAAACCTCGCCAATGCCCGCGAAGTTCCCCGTCAATCCAATACGCTTGCTCTCCGTCCGGTTTCCCGGGCGTGTTGTGATCCAACATGAACTCGACGCAGATCCACTTCCCGCGCTCGATGTTGGCTTGTGATGCGGGGCGAAAGCCGTTGCCCCAATATTTCTTATCGGGACTCGCACTCATTTTGTGCCAATAGCTGTAGAAGTTCCATTGTCCCGGTGGAGCCCACTCGCCCCAATTCCCCCACGGCTCGATGGCCGTCGAGAATCTCGATTCGCCGTCGGGCAGTAAGCCCGCTCCGCCAAATCCACTCCAACGATCGCCGCCTTGTAAGGACTTGTTGGCGCGCAGCGTGCAAAAGTGATGAACGTAATCGCAATCCGGATGAAACTTGGTGTAGAAACGAATAAAGAGTCGATCGGACGATTGGAACCATTTGGTGCAGCCTCCGCCGGTTGACGAGTCCAGTCGAGCGGTCACTTGGAGCGACCGTTTTCCCATCTCCGGGGCTGAAGCCGATTCGTCGACCCATGCCAATGATTGCTTATCCCGATCGCTGGTTTCGTCCCACTTCTCACCGAGTTTGCCGGTTTCGAAATCATCGGCAAAAATGATCGAAGGATGTTGCTCGGCCTTTGCTGCGGCGGGCAATTTTGCGGCCAATCCCAACCCTTGCGGCAGATCGCTTTCACTGACTAACTCGATCGTGTCGATCACCGCTGCATCTTGCGCCACCGCGGAAGAAAACTCTTGGCTCAGAACCAACGCCAGTCCAACACCAAACCGCATGATTAACATTTGAACGCACCTAATCCGTCATGGGAGCTTAAAAGGACAACAAGAAGCGGCGTCCGACCTGCCCACAATCGCGGCCTCCGATACAACGGAATTGTAGCAAATGAATGGTGCGCGTCGTGCCTTATCGACCGATTTCAGACCGCAGGGCAGGAAAGGGCAGGGCAGGGCCGAGGTCGCTCGACGGTAAACGGAACGGAGGACTTGATTCGTTTAGGAATGGAGATGAGGCGTGGACTTCGCCGTCCATCGCCACTTTGCCAACGCCGTCAAATGAACGTGGCACGCGTAACGATAAATTTCGTAGGTCACGATTGGCCCTACGATGCCCGCGGCCAACAAGATCGGAACAAACCCCAAGAAGTTCACTCCATCCCAACTGACAAATTTGAACAAGACCGCTTTGGCAACGCCAATGTACAGTGTATTCATCAGATAGATTGGGAACGTGTAGTGCCCCATCGTGCTCCAAACCTTCCATCGATCTGTGGCCCACAACCCAACCAAAACATGACAAGCCGGAATGGAGAGGAATCCCAACACAAGTTTCGGGATACCCCAAGACGTGGCCACGACCAACGCAAACAGGAATGGTAGGACGAAGAGGACACCAAATCGCGAGACCCACTTCGAGTAGTCCGAATAGTGATCACCGGCAAGACAGCCTAAGCAGAACACTAGGGCATATTCGCCGAGACTCGATAATCCAAAATAGCCCGGCAACGGGACAAAGTGGATGACGAGACAAAGCGGTAAGAGCCAGTAGATCCGTTGATTTGTCGCGTAGTAACCCAGCGGCATGATCGCATAGAACAGGAACAAGACTTGGATGTACCACAAATAGGCGCAATAAGAACCAAGCGGATTGATAATCACATCGAAGTAATTGAGCCACGATTCGGGCGCATTATCGACGTGCAAAAATCGGCCCGCCAACATTTTGCCCGTGAACACGACCAACGAGAACAGCAGGTAAGCCGGCATCAGCCGCTTGAATTTGCCCTGCACGTAGTGGCCGTAACCCGCGAGGCTTGTGATCGGTTTCCGCGAGTAAGCCAAGATTAGACCCGACAAAAACATGAACAACGGCATGTGAAACAAGTAAACCGTGTTTTTCAGTGTTACGTACCAGTCGTTCCCAGCCGGCGCATCGCGGGCCACGAGATGCCCAACGACGACGAGCAAAATGGCCAGTCCCTTGAGCTTGTCTATCGCGTCGAGTCGTTGAGTTAACGGTTTGGCTGATGTCATGTTCGGATCAGGTTCACGGCAGCCTAATGAAGACCATGCCGTTTCGCGAAAGGAGTGGAAGTTGACTTGGAGTGCCGGTGGGTTCCCTGCTGCAGCGAGCTCCGTGGTGCCGTTTTTCTTCTTCGACGGGCAATGCCGGGGTGCCGCATCGCCCAACGGTCGGCGATCCTTAAAATTTGGCTTGCGGTAGTCCAATCGCGGACAATAAAGCGGGTTTGAAATCCGAAACCTGCGTCGGTCGTGTCGATGATTCCGATTATCGGGAGCGGGCGTTACTCCGCGTATCGCCGAGATTTGAACCCCATTAGAATAGTGACCAACCGAAACCGCCCGGTCAACCGCAGGCCGGATGTCTACGCCTGCAGTCGAAACGGTCGAGTTCGTAGGTGCCAATGGCTCGATTTCAAATGTCCCCGGATTCGGTGGGGACCCGGAGAAACATGATCTCGCCCATGAACGACATTGCTCGCCAGCCAAACTCACCAGACCCGACGCCAAAGCTGAACTCGATCGTGTTCTGGCCGCCATTTCTGTTGTTGGTCGCCGCAGTGGGTTTGAATTTGTTGATGCCGAAGGCGTTTGGCGAAGTGGTCGGCGGCGTCAATGATTGGTTGTTGAAATATTTTGGTTGGTTGTACACGACGACGGCATTTGTTTCGTTGGCGCTGTGTGTATGGGTTGGAACCACGCGTTTGGGGTCCGTACGTTTGGGGGGACGTTCGGCGAAACCGCTGATGAGTTTCTGGAACTGGTTTGCAATCACCTTGTGTACAACCATTGCGACCGGGATTTTGTTTTGGTCAACTGCCGAGCCGTTAACGCACTATTCCGATCCGCCTAGTTTCTTAAAGATCGAACCCCAGTCTGTCGCTGCCGAACGATTTGCGATGTCGGCCTTGTTCTTGCATTGGACCATTGTTCCGTATTCGATCTACTGTGTGGCTTCGATCATGTTCGCGTTTGCGTTTTACAACATGAAGCTGCCGTTCTCACTCGGTTCCATGTTGGTGCCATTGTTCGGCTCGCACAAATCGGCCACCATTGGCCCAGTCATTGACTCGGTATGTCTGTATGCATTGGTAGCTGGGATGGCTGCGACATTAGGCACGGGAATCTTGACGATTAGTGGTGGGTTGCATTCGATCTTTGGTTGGCCACGCTCGGCATTGGTATGGGCATTGATTGCCGCAGCCATTGTGGTCACCTTTATCGTCTCCAGCGCGACTGGTTTGATGCGCGGAATTCGTATCTTGTCCGATATCAATGCCAAGGGCCTCTTTGCCTTGGGGCTTTTCGTTTTGGTCGTTGGTCCAATCGGCAAAATTGTCTCTGCCAGTTTTTGGGGAGCCGTGGATTTTGGTTGGGTCTTCTTGCGAACGGGGCTAGTCGAGGGCCTGTTTCCGCAGGACGAGTGGGCCACGAAGTGGTCCATTTTTTATTGGGCCGTTTGGATGGCGTGGACACCCGTGACGGCTTGTTTCTTGGGTCGTATCGCCTATGGTCGAACCGTCCGGGAATTTCTCTTTGTGAATCTTGTGCTCAGCTCTTTATTTGCCTTCGTTTGGATGGCGGTATGGGGTGCCACGACGTTGCATTTGGAACAACAGGGTGGCGGCTTGTTACGGGCCATGCAAGAACAAGGAGCGGAGACGGTCTCGTTTGCGGTTCTTTCCGCGCTTCCTTGGGGGTCTGTGCTCGTGATCTTTTACATCGTCAGTGCGTTTGTTTGCTTCGTCACGTCGGCGGATTCGAATACAACTGCGATGGCAAGCTTGAGTTCCAAAGGAGTGACGCTTGAGAATCCTGAGGCCAAGACTTGGCTAAAAGTTGTGTGGGGAACGTTGGTCGGGACGGTCGCTTGGGTCATGATCGCATTCGCCGATGTCGAAGGGATCAAGATCCTGTCGTATCTCGGAGGCTTCCCCGCCGCGTGTCTGTTGTTGTTGGTCGTCGTAGCACTTTTTCGTGTTAGCTTGAATCCCGCTCGTTACGATATCGTGGACGGTGAAGGTTAACCCCCGGCGGTTCACGATAGAAAAGGTGCCGCGCGCCAACCCGCTTGATCGATCGGTTGGCGCTGAAAGATCGTTTGAATTACGAACTGGTTCGCGATTTTCAAACCGGAGCCATGCAGAACACAACCGACCCAATTTTCGTGTAGGGTGACACCGCGGATCTTGTGACCAAGTGATTGAGGTTCTATCGAGGGAACGAGTGCTCGATCAAAAAGACACGCAGGGTGTACCGTCCGCCAGAAATTCCACGAGTTTCGCTCCGCCCACGATAGTGACCCCGGCCAGCAAGCGGTCCTCGGACAAGCCTCGCTTCTTGAAACACGGGGAACAAACGTAAACCAGCCCACCGGCGTCAATAAAACTGCTCATCAATTCCGCCAACGGCGCAAAACCAGGCTCACGAATCTGCTCGGCATAGCCTTGCTCGGCCAACCGAACTCCCTCGGTGGAAAGGAAAACCAACGTCTCTTTGTCCGAGCCCAATGCGGCGTTGGCGACGACAAAGCCAACGGTCGCACGATCGGGATCGTCGGTTGATCGAGTCAGGTTGACACAGAACTTTCCTGGCATCTCATAACTCCTACAGTTAGTGATCGGTGCGGCGGCCAATCCAATAGTCGGGATGCTCAGCTCGCACCAAAGTGTGCCGAGTCATTTTGCACCATGCAGGAATATCTGCAATGGCACCCGTATCCAACGCCGTCAGGTGCAGCACTTGCGTTGGCTGCATCTTCCTAAGTCGAACATTTAGTTTCAAAATCAACTCGCCACAACCCATTTCGCCAGCGTCCCACTGTTCGTCGGCGATCGATCGTTGGTCTGGTTCCGGCACAGGCTTAAGTCGCTCCAATGTATGATGACGTGTCCGCCCAAAGGCGGAATTACTTTCTACGGAATCCACCAACCGAGTAGGAAGAGCACGACCAAAATGACCCCCAGAAATACCAGCATCCAGACGGCCGATCGGAGGATATGGGCCATGACGAATGTTGGTCGTTCGTCACGGGTTGCTCCGTAGACAATCGACGCCGCCGCGACCAAAGGAAAAATATGCATGAAGTGCGATGTGAGTAGTTGCAACATGTCTTTAATGAACTCCGGCAAATGTGGAGTGAATTGGTTTTAACTTCCGACGTGACGCAATTTGAGGTGCCTCAGGACTCGGCCTTGTCTTGGTCCTCATCCTCTTCTTCGCTACCTTCGAAGAACATGCCTGGCCCAGCAAAGGCGTCGTAAATTACTAACAAATTCAACAACCCGGCAATGAACGTGTACAACGTGGCGATATCAAAATTGTGTCCCAATTCGGCATGCCAGGCCGACAAAACGTCCGGGTCGGTGGTTGTCACGGGGCCAAACGGAGCCGCCATGAAACCATCGGGAATTTTCCGATTGGCTAACCGAGTCAACTCCTTCGGGTCGGTCACGCGGCTAAACGCTGGTGTCCCAGGCTTTCCCCCGGGATCACTGGCCGGGTAGCGATAGTTTCGGATCCAAAGGGGCGCCACGTTTTCTTTGGCATTAACGGCCTGAATGATCGCGGGAAAGGTCGGGGCTCCAACGAAACATTGCACCACGAATTGCCAGCGAACATCGTTGGTTTTCCAAGACGCATAGACGACCCGTCCATCGCCGAGCCAAAAGCCCACAAAGTAAGTGGTCAGGACCGTCAACGAAAACAGCAGTCCTTTGGTGTACCGGCGTTGATAAAAATGGCCCGCCCCGGGCAACAACCACGCGTAAAGGGCCGCCAAATAGCGATTGCCCAATTCCACTTTCACCGAACCTTTAGGTGACTCGTAAAAGACCACGCTGGACTCCCAGTTGATTTGTCGAAATCCTGCCCTAACGCCCCGGTCCCAGTCTAACAAAACTCGGCAGATTCTCCTAGGCTTTGTTTCCGGCCGGGGACCGCCCCAATAGAAAACGGGGCGTCCTTTGTTTGAGGTTCGGCGTCGAAAACCCAGCTCGCGATGGTTCGTTTGAAGGCAAGATCCGATTTACTCGTAGCTATGTTGCGAGTCTGGAAAGGTCCCTTGTCGAACTTCGTCACAGTATCGGCCCACCGCGCCAGCGACGATCTCACGGAGATTACAAAACGCTTTTGCGAACTTCGGGACGGAGCCCGAAGTCAGTCCTAACATGTCGTGCAACACCAACACTTGGCCGTCACAATCCGGGCCAGCTCCAATGCCAATCGTCGGAATCAACAACTGGTCCGTCACTTGCTTAGCCAACAAGCTGGGAATACCTTCCAATACCAGGCCAAACGCCCCGGCTGCTTGGGCGGCCGTCGCGTCGGCCAACAAGACTTCACCATCGCGCTGCACCCGATATCCACCCATCATCAAGACATTCTGAGGTCGCAGCCCCACGTGGCCCATTACCGGAATCCCAGCCCGAACCAGTCCCTCGATTACCGACGCCTGATCGGCACCCCCTTCCAACTTGACCGCGTGGCATCCGGTCTCCTTCAGGATTCTCGCGGACAGCTCGATGGTCTTGTGGACGCCTAAGTGATTGACTGGAAACGGCAAGTCCGCGATGACTAACGCATTTTGAACCGCTCGGCACACGCATTTGGTGTGATAAATAATCTCGTCGACGGTGACTGGTAACGTATTGGGTTGGCCCTGCATCACCATCCCCAACGAATCGCCAACCAACACGCTGTCAACACCGGCCTCATCCACCACGCGAGCTAATGAATAGTCGTATGCTGTGAGCATGGTCAGTTTTCGTCCCGAGCGTTTTGCCGCCAGAAAACGGGGGACCGTCATCGTTCGTCGAGACTCACTCATGCCAAAATTACTTTCTGTGGAAGAGGCGGAAGCTGTCGGGAGTAATCGGCAGTTCGTGTTCACTCGCCGCGTGATATAAAGGTCCTGTCACCACTTGAATTTATGCGTAGCGACGCTCGCCAAAGCGTCGTTCCTAACAGGAATATTCAAAGTTTCGCCAACGCCACTACCCCAATTGGTAAGCATGACCGAGCCTAGCCGGGTACACAACCTTTGTCGGCGCCGGTTACGTGGCGGGCAAAAGTCGCCAAGTAGCCCGACTTCGAATAGGTCGGTTGCCACGACCAAGTGAGCCGCCGCGCTGCGATCTCATCAGGAGTCACTTCCCAATGGATGGAGCCCGCGTCCAAATCAAACTGGATCACGTCACCGTCCTGAACCAAGCCAATGGGACCACCCACTGCGGCTTCGGGAGAGCAATGCACACCGACCGCGCCATGAGTTACACCGGAAACGCGGGTATCGGACAGCAATGCTACTTTCCCGTACAGCGCTTTGGAGTTGAGTGCGGCGGAGGCCACCAAAACTTCCGGCATACCAGCCGCGACTGGCCCCAAGTACGCCAACACGACCACATGTCCGGGCTGGATTCGTCCGGAGGCTGCGGCTTCAGCGACCTCTTGAGCCGATCGAAAGCAAATGGCCCGTCCGGAGAATCTCGAGTCCTTCAAACTGGATACTTTGAAGACAACGCCATCGGGTGCGACATTCCCAAAACAAATCTGCAAATCCGATCGATGGTTGATCGGATTGGAGCGGGGACGCAAAACTTCTTGACCTTCCGATGCGGACGGATACGACTCGTAAGTTTCGCGGAGCGACTTGCCCGTCACCGTCAGATGTTCGCCCTTGAGCACGCCCTCTTGCAAGAAGTGTTTGATGAGGGCCGGGGTGCCGCCGATCAAATGCAAGTCCAACATCGTCATCTTGCCGCGTGGGGCAAACGTGCATAACACGGGAGTGCGCTGGAGGACTTGTCCAATATCGCGGAGCGTGAAGTCCACGCCGGCTTCTTGTGCCAAGGCCAGCAAATGAATGATCGCGTTGGTACTACCACCCATGGCCGCAACCGCAGCGGTCGCGTCCTCCAAAGCGCCACGAGTGATGATCTGACTGGGGCGGATGTCTTTTTCAAGCAAGTACCGCAGGGCCATTCCAACTTGCTCGACCTCTGCATCCTTTTCGGGTGACTCCGCCGGATTTGAGCTCGTGCCAGGCAACGACCAGCCCATGGCTTCCAGGGCAATTCCCCAAGTATTGAAGCTCGCTGCGATTCCACATCCACCGGGACCAGGGCAAGCCGATCGCAGAATGCCGCGCGCGACTTCCGGAGACAGGTCCCCGGCGGCGGCCGCCGCTTGACTATCATAAACGTCTAAGATCGTGATCTTTTCATTCTGATAACAGCCGGGGCGTATGCTGCCACCATTTACAATCAGCGAGGGAAAGTTCAGTCGCATCAGTCCCATGGCAAAGCCCGGCCCATTTTTGTCGCAATTGTGCATGCCAATCACGGCGTCGTACGAGTGGGCACCACACACCGCTTCGGCGGCTGCGGCAATCATGTTGCGACTGGGGAGACTGGCACTTCCTCCTGCATAACCCTGCGTGATGTTGTCACTGACGGCCGGGACCCCAAACAGAAAACCCAACAGTCCTGCCGCGCGACAAGACTGCTCGATTTTTTTTGCCAGGGGATATGCATGAACATTGCATAGATTTCCTTCCAGCAATGGCACACCGATTCCAACTTGGGCTTTCGTGAAATCGTGTTCCGAAAATCCCAGCCCGTAGTAGAAGGCAGTCGCCCCTTGTTGCCAACCTTTCGTAATGTGGCGACTGTTCCAATTGAGCGACTTAGCATCCGGCGACATGGACCTTCCGATCTATTTGTTCATGGGAAAACGACCGTGATTGGCAGCCGCATGAACGGCCAGATAATACAATCGCGCGGCCGACTGGATCTTCAAGTAGTTGATTTTTTCTGGTTTATCCGTCGGTTGATGGTAGTCGGGATGGAAGCCACCAAACATAAACGCGACCGGAACACCGTGGTTGTAGAAATTGACTTGATCGCTGCGGTTCCAAACACTTTCCATGTCCATCTCGAATTCGAAGCCGACATGTTTGTTGACATCAAGAATCAAGTCGTGCAACTTCGTTTCACCACGTTGGCTGCCAACCAAATGAATGTGGCCTTCGTTGTCCGCGTTGGCATCCCCTTCACCTTGGTCTTCGTTGCGCCCGACCATGTCGATGTTGAACATACAGGTCATGTTCTCAAGCGGCAGAATCGGATTGTCTGTGTAATAGCGAGACCCCAGCAAGCCAACTTCTTCGGCCGTAAACCACATAAACAGGACGCTACGTTTTGGTTTGATCGGATTCGCAGCCATTGCCCGAGCAATGCTCAACACGGCGACCGACCCCGAACCATTATCGTCGGCTCCTGGAAAGAGCTGATCGCCACTGAAGCCAAGATGATCCAAATGGGCTCCGATAACGACGTATTCGTGTTTCAGTTCCGGGTCCGATCCCTCCAGCCAAGCAATCACGTTGGGGGCACCGGCCGGTTGTTCGCGAAGCTGAAGACTTAGCGTTACGTCCTGTCCCGACTGAAACACTTTTCCCGCCCCCTCCCAACCTTCGGGCGCGCCGCAGGCCGTTGCCAATCGCAGTCCTTCGGCGCGTCGTAGTGTCCCCGATACACTGGTCGAGCGACTCCGGCGACCCGGGAACAGGGTTTGTGGTGCCGAAACTGGTGCGGATTCGATGAGACGCATGGTTGCACTGGGTCGTTGGCGTGCCAACAATCGCGGGACCGACGGTGCGGCCGCTTCATCCGCGGTGTAAATGATAATTTTTTCGCGCAGGTCCAGGTCCTCGGCCAATTCAGGTCGCGCACCAACAAAACTAATAAAGACGGCTTGCCCACGGACTTCGCCTTGATCCACGTATCGTTCAATTCCCAAATTCCCAGCACCTTCGATGACGGTATCGCCGGGGCCTAAAATCCGGCATTGATCAATTTCGGGAAGTCGGCGAGTAATCGGCATCATTTGGAAATAAGTTTCGCCGTCACCAACCGGCTCAAGTCCAAATTCCGCCAACTTTCCAGCGACCCAATGAGCGGCCTTGTTGTAGCCAACTTGCCCAGTGCCTCGACCGTCAAATTGCGGACCCGCCAACAAACCCAGCCATTGCTCGGCTTGCGCTGCGGAGATCGTATCAAATCCGTTCGCGAGTTCCGCGGGAGGCGGAGCGACCTCCCCGTATTGGGCCACGCATTTTCCAGCACTTAAAGACGCCAGTACAACAGCGACGCCGAAAACAAAAATGTGCTTTGGACCGATTCGCATGGGTGCTTTTCCTCAATTTGGTCGTAAAACGTATCCCGGTCAGAAGTAGGTTCAACCATTCGACGTTTCATGTTTTTCGAATAAACGCTACAGTGGGTCTGGTTGCGCTCTCTTTGGATCGCGAAAACTAAACCCAATGGCGACACGATTTCCCACCCCATGAACGCGCTAACTCGCACCATCATTCAGGAGCTGCTTCGCGTTTTCCTGGTGGCGCTCGTCGGCCTTACTAGTGTGATCATGTTGGTCTTTGTCGTCCAGGACATGTTGCGGGAAAGCCTGACCCCTCTCACGGCCTTGCAGTTGATTCCCTACGCCATCCCCGGGGCGTTGATTTTTGCGGTCCCCGGGACAATTTTGTTCGCGGTATGCTCGGTTTACGGTCGGATGGCCGCTGATAATGAAATCGTGGCCATCAAAGCCCTGGGAATCTCGCCATGGCGGGTCATTCAGCCGGCCGTGATTTTGGCCTTGGCGCTCAGTTTTATCACAGTTTATCTCACGGATGTCGCGGTGCCGTGGGGGCGGACCGGAATGTATCGAATCGTTTTACATTCGGTGCATCACACGATTTACGGGGCCTTGACCACGCAGCGGGCCTATCGCAAAGGGCCGATCTCGATTCGCGTCGACGATGTCGCTGGGCAATCATTGATTCGGCCCGTAATTGAATTGGAGGGCAAGATGCGGCTCGTTTCCGCCTCGGCACAATTGGACTGCGATCCGAGCGAGAATCAGCTTGTATTAATCGCGCAGAATGGCGAGTTGGAAACGAAGGACGCGAGTTTTCGGTTTCCAAACGAGTTCCGCGAATCCATAAGTCTCGAACACCTGATCAAGAAAAGTGACGTCCACGCGAGCCCGGCGGTGATCCCAAGTCAGGAACTGGCGGGCGAGATTGAACGCCAGGACGCGAAAGTACGAGTTCTGAAAGCGGAAATGGCCGGTCAGTTGGCCTTGGGACTGGTCGGGGGACGCCATGATTGGGCGGAGACCTCGCAGTGGTCGGTCAAAACCCAGGAGCTGGATCAGGCAATTTACCGCCTCAAGAAACTGCAGATCGAGGGGGTCCGACGTTGGGCCGGTGGGTTCAGTTGCTTGGCTTTTGCTGTGGTCGGCGCAGCGGTTGCAATCCGCTTTCGATTTTCCGATTCTTGGAGCATCTTTCTGTTCTGCTTCATCCCGATCCTGATCGTCTATTACCCAATCTTGGCTATTGTTTCCGATGCCGTTCGCTCGGGACACTTGCCGCCCTATAGTCTGTGGGCCAGCAATGTGGTCACAATGGCCATCGGGCTGGGAATCCTGCGGTCGGTCCTCAAAAACTGAATCAGCCTTTGCTTTACGAGGATTCCCTGGTTACAATCGGAGACCAACTCGGTTGTTCGCCGTATTCCTCCACCAGATTAAAGGTTTGTTGACGATGTTGGAACATTCGGAAGAGAATGGAGTAAGCGTGGTAAATTTTCAACACGCTCGGATCCTCGACGAAGCGACCGTTCAATCTTTGGGCAGCGAACTGGTGGAAGCTGGAGCGCGGGCGAAAAGTGGTAAATTGCTGCTAAATTTTAGCAATGTCTTGCTGATGTCGAGTGCGATGATTGGCAAATTGGTTGATTTGCGAAATCGATGCAAGAAGAACGGGATTCAATTGGCATTCTGTGGAATCACTAGCAATGTCGCTGAAGTCTTTAAAATCATGAAGATCAACGAGCTGGTTGAGATCTATTCGGATCAAGCCTCTGCTTTGACTGCGATGCAGGAAGTCTAAAACTTTCCTGTGTTTTTTAGGAAAAGTGGTTTCTGTAGAGCGAAGCCAACGAGTGGCACATTCGGCCTAAACGGTCGGAATGTTGCGGTAGGGTCAGCCTTCACATGGTTCGACAAAAAATGGCTCAAGGGTTGCGGGGCGTTTGCGTGATCATGTCATTTGTCGGACCGTGTGGTCCTGGTCCGTAAAACGGTGGAAACCAGTCGACGAAGACTCGGTTGATTATTCCGGTTTTGCAGTCTGGTCGCCTTTCCAAATCGACCTAACATCTCAACAATAGGGGTTGGGGTAGGCTGTGAGAAAAACAAGCGATTTGAAATCCAGTGATTCATGGTTAGAAGATACCAATGAGTGTACAGAGCCGCGAAGATATCGAACGTCTATTTTCGGACTTTCAACGAGACCCGACGCCGTTTTCGCCCGAATGGCGAGACTACTTTACGAAGTTTAGCGCGTGGAAGAATAGTCAAACGAACTTGGAATCGGCGAATGCTCGCAAGACGGAGAATTCCAATGGGCACGCCGTGTCCGTTTCGGAGCAAAGTAACGGGAATTTGAACAGTTTCAAGCGACCGTCTCGTGCATATTCTTTGTTTCGATCGGCGACCTCTCCAGACGACCAAGAAATTTCTGATCGCGATATGAGCATCGCTCAATTGCAAGATCGAGTCGATCAGTTGGTTCGCGGGTTTCGCGTTCGAGGGCATTTGGAAGCGAAGATCGATCCATTGGGCCGTCCGCGGCCGATGAATCGCGACCTGCATCCGGAAACCTACGGACTATTACCGAGCGACATGGAACGTCCGTTTTCGACCCGCACGATCTTTGGCGACAACATTCGTTCGTTGGGTGAGATTGTCCAGCGTCTTCGCAACACCTATTGCCGTTCGATCGGTGCGCAATTCATGCACATCGACGATCACGATATTCGCAATTGGTTGCAAAATCGGATGGAGGGTACCGAAAATCGGTTGCATTTGGATCGACAAACCCAATTGCGAGTTTTGACTCGATTGACCGATGCCGTGGTGTTTGAGGAATTTGTCCGGCGGAAGTTTGTGGGTGCCAAGACCTTCTCGCTGGAAGGAGCGGAGAGTCTGATTCCGTTGCTGGATATGGTGATGGAGAAGGCTGGAGAACATGGAGTTCGCGAAGCCGTGATGGGGATGGCCCATCGCGGGCGGTTGAATGTGCTCGCGAATATCATGGGCAAACGCAACGAAAATATCTTTTGGTCGTTTGACGATCCCAATCCAAACGCGAATCGTGGCGCTGGTGACGTATTGTATCATTTGGGATACAGCACCAATTGGATTACAAGTCAAAACCAGAATATCCATATTTCGCTTTGTTTTAACCCGAGCCACTTGGAGTTTGTCAATCCAGTTGCGATGGGCCGTTGCCGCAGCAAACAAGATCGAATTGAGGATTTTGATCATAAACAAGTTCTCACGGTTCTGATTCATGGAGATGCTGCGTTTGCCGGTGAAGGCATCGTGCAGGAAACGCTGAACCTTAGCCAACTAGCGGGATATCAAGTTGGTGGAACGATCCATGTCATCTTGAATAATCAGGTAGGATTTACGACCACGGAACAGGAGGGTCGTTCGACGACCTACGCCAGTGATGTGGCGAAGATGCTGCAGATTCCGATCTTCCATGTCAATGGAGAAGATCCGGAAGCAGTCGCTCAAGTCGTTCAGTTGGCAATGGATTTCCGACATCAATTCCAACGCGATGTTGTAATCGACATGTATTGTTACCGTCGCTTGGGTCACAACGAAAGTGATGAACCACGTTACACGCAACCGTTGATGTACGAAGTTATTGATGCTCGGCCAACGGTGCGCGATTGTTATCTGGAACATTTGTTGCAGATGAACGACGTGACGCGCGAAGAAGCGGATCGGATTGCGGAGGCCCGCACCAACAAGCTTCAGGCAGATTTTGATCGGGCAGCGAGTGAAAAATACGAACCCGATACTCAGACCATGGGTGGGTATTGGCAATCGTATTATGGCGGCGAACTTCGCGAAGAAGAGCGTTATCTAGACACGGGAGTTCCGCTCGGGAAGCTTTCCTTTGTCGTTAGCAAGCTCTCTGAAGTACCGGCAGGATTCAACCTAAACTCCAAGTTGCTGAGACCACTGCAGTTACGTGCGGAGATGGCCAGCGACAAACGTCCGATTGATTGGGCAACTGCGGAGTTGGCCGCTTTCGGAACGTTGGCGCTCGAAGGACATCCCATTCGACTGAGCGGCCAAGATTGTGGCCGCGGTACGTTTTCTCAACGGCACGCGATTCTGCACGATACCGTCAATGAAAAACGGTACTGTGCGATCAAGAATTTATCGGACGATCAGGCCATGGTCGATGTGATCAATAGTCCATTGTCGGAGGCCGGCGTGTTGGGATTTGATTACGGATACAGCTTGGACACACCTGAAGGTCTGACGGTCTGGGAAGCGCAGTTTGGCGATTTTTCTAATGCGGCCCAGGTTATCATCGATCAGTTCATCACCAGTGCCGAGGACAAGTGGCGACGACTCAGCAACTTGGTCATGAAGTTGCCGCACGGTTTTGAAGGTGCCGGTCCGGAACATTGCAGTGCGCGCATGGAACGTTATCTCATGTTGAGCGCCGAGAACAATATCCAAGTCGTTTATCCGACAACGGCGGCCCAGCACTTTCATGTCCTTCGCCGTCAGGTCAAACGAAATTGGCGGAAGCCGTTGGTGATCTTAACTCCGAAGAGTCTTTTGCGAGATCCGGACGTGAGTAGCCCGTTGCAGGACCTGACCAAGGGGTGTTTTCACGATGTCTTGGACGACTCCTTCGTGACTCCAGGTCCCGGCGTAAAACGGATTTTGTTGTGCAGTGGCAAAATCGCGGTTGATTTGCAGAAAGAACGCAACAAACGGGAGCTGCGGGACATCGCGATCGTTCGGTTGGAGCAATTGTATCCTCTGCCGTTGGCCGATTTGCAGCGGGTTTTGGCGGGTTATGGATCGGACTTTCAATTGTTCTGGGTTCAAGAAGAGCCGTGGAACATGGGGGCTTGGCAGTTTCTACGTTCAAGATTGGGCGAACGCGTGTTCGGTAAGTACGAACTGAATTTGGTTTCGCGGCCAGAATCAGCCAGTCCATCGACGGGAAGTAAGAACGCCCATAAATTGGAGCAACAAGAGATAATTGAGGCAGCCCTCGGAAATTAGGGAGACGTGACATGATGGAAATAAAGATCCCAGAGTTTGGTGAGTCGATTCAAGAGGCACAAATTTCTCAGTGGCTCGTGACGCCCGGAACGTGGGTGCAGCGAGACCAGCCATTGGTGGAATTGGAAACGGAAAAAGCGTCGCAAGAAGTCCTGGCACCGGAAGCCGGAACCGTTACCGAATTACTGGTGAAGGCGGGCGAGTTCGTGCGCGTTGGCGCGGTGGTTGCTCGGCTGGAGCCGGGACCGCCGAAGGCGGGCGAAGTGCCTGTTGCTGGTGTGGTTACGTCTCAAGGACCAGTGGCAACGTTGGCAGCGGTCGGTGCTGCGGCCGTTCCAAAGGCGAACGTCGAGATTGTCATGCCCGCGGCCGAGCGGCTGCTTCATAACTACCAGATTTCTGCGGATGTGGTCTCGCCAACCGGCCCTGGTGGGCGCCTGCTAAAAGAAGATGTTGCTCGGTACGTACAAGAGAGAAACCTACAGCCGGCCGTCGATTCGACGGCGCAAACGACGGCGCTAACTTCGATCGGGGCCGGTACACACGTCGACGATTTTCCACAGCCACCAGCCACCCCCCCGTTTGTTTCTCGAACGGATGATTCTCGAGTCACCGACAAGAAGCCGATGAGCATGATGCGACGGACGATCGCTCAGCGCTTGGTCCAGGCCCAACAGACCGCTGCGTTGCTGACGACGTTTAACGAAATCGATATGCAGCCGGTTATGGAATTGCGGTCACGCTACAAAGACGCATTTCAAGAGAAGCACGGTGTGAAATTGGGTTTCATGTCGTTTTTTGCCAAAGCCAGTGTTGAGGCGTTGCGAAGATATCCAGCAATCAATGCGTACGTCGTAGGGACGGATGTCCACTACCACAATTACTTTGATATCGGAGTTGCGATTGGCGGCGGGAAGGGCTTGGTTGTTCCGGTGCTTCGCAATACGGAGCGGATGAGTTTTGCCGAAATCGAACGTCGGATTGGGGATTTCTCGGTTTTGGCGAAGGACAACAAACTCAAGGCCGAGGACTTGGAAGGTGGAACGTTTACCATCAGCAATGGCGGCATATATGGCTCGTTGTTGAGTACTCCAATTGTCAATCCGCCACAGAGTGGGATTCTGGGACTTCATGCGATTCAAGAGCGACCGATTGCAATCAAAGGTCAAGTTGTGATCAGGCCGATGATGTATGTGGCGTTGACGTACGATCATCGGTTGGTCGATGGTCGTGAAGCGGTCCAATTCCTCAAGACCATCAAAGAAGTGCTGGAAGAACCGGCCCGGTTATTTCTCGAGGTATAAGCCGGCCCAACGCCGTCTCTGCTAGCCACTCCGGGGCCAGGCAAATCGTCACGGGGCTCCAAGCTGGGGCCAGGCAAATCGTAAAGGGGCTCCAATCTAGGGACAGGCCGATAAAAACGTGCCGCCAACAATCCTGGGCAGTCGTTTCTACGCTCGTTTTGCAAAACTTGACGACAGACGCAAGCCCCGAACCCCAGGGGAAGTTGCCTGTCCCCGAATTTGCGCCGTGTGAAATTGCAAGTCACGCGTGGGGACAGGCGGTGGATTTTCCACGTGTCATCGTTGGACTGGGTAAACGATGCTGATTCGGGAGATCACGAGGGTGCTGAAAGTTGCGACGCCGAAGAACTGAGTGGAAGTTGTGTGTCCCCGTTCGCGCCCCCCCGAAGAACTGAGCGGAAGTTGTGTGTCCCCGTGCGCGACCGTGCGCGACCGTGTCCCCGTGCGCGACCCTACGACTGCCTGTGCGAAGATGCCGCGCGACGAAGTCGACCGAGAAGCAGTAGGGACCGAGAAGGAGTAGGGTCAGGCAATTTAGTGTCCGCAATTCAGTAATCCGTGCCGGGCAAACGTGTAGATCATGGCGAGGAAATTGGTTGCGCGAGTGGAATCACCCTCCATCGGTCGCGGGTTGGACTACGTACAGTCCAGAAAAAGCACTCTGGCAATATCGAACGTATGGTTAGCGTAAGGTTCCGTGACTGAGAAACTTTGCCCGAAAAGTTCCCAAGTATTAACGCGACTTTTGACTCCCGAGAACCGTCTTTAAAACGCGAGAGAAGCGACCGGACGGTTACTCGGAGGGGGCACCTTTTCGCTGGGCCGACTGTAAATCCGGGTTCTGAATCGGCGCCCGAACATTAGAACCGACTCGATAAACCCGGTCGGTTCGATCGATAATTGCTCGAGGACCGAAACGGTCGTCGGGGGAATGAACCCCGTCGCATCTTTCCGGCGTTCGCGCCCGACCAAATCGAGCAACAATAAGTACTTCGGCAAAGAAATACGAAATACACCCCGGTTGCTGGCGCGTCTCGCCGGACGGACTTCTGTCGATTCGGGACTTGGCGTCGCCTGTTCATCAACACCTTGTGGTCTTGTCGTGTCGATTTCAATCGGGCTGAGCCAGCCACTGATTTTAGGATCCAATCTTTCCCATTGTAGGGTTTCGGATCCATACTCCATTCTCATTTCCAATGTTCCTTCCGTCGCGAGGTGAATTCTTAGGTCATCCAAACGGTCCTTTGCGCCGGTATAGTCGGAGTCTTCGATCGAGTCAGCGATTCCTGCTCGAACGAGATTTAGATCCACGTACAACATGCACTTCAGGATGGCCTCTTCGTCGATCAATACGTGGGCCATAAACCGCTGTTCCCAGAAGTGTCCCTTAGTGTCGTCTTCACGATTGGCACGCACTGCGATATGTTGGGCGTAATAACGCATCCACCAACTGACGTCCGAGAGTCGGTGCCTCAGCTTTTCCACCAGCTTGACATCGTTTACAATAGCCTGGATTGCCTTCGCGGTCGGCTCGAGCACTTTTCCAGTGCGCCGATCATACTTAGGCGTTATCGATAACCATCGCCTAGCTATTGTTTCCGGCGTCCAGCGTCGTGCCACGTCAGGGCGAGATCGCAAAACTTGATGTGTGTGATTTTCAAGAATTGCATAGGTCAAAACTTCAATCGCGAATATTCCTGCGAGATGTTCTAACCTCTGGCGAGACCATTGCTTGCGATATTCCCGGTCGATTCCAGTAACTGGGTCAATTCCGCAGAGTCTAGCCTGACGGACACACCGGTTCCAAACGTGAAGCACTTGAATTGTGGTCGGTTCAACTGAACTTTTTCGTGCACGGCGAGCCATGATAGGATTCCGATCTTTGATGGCCGGGTCCACGACATCTCTGTCGAGGTACACCGAAATCAACGAAAGCCACCGAATCCCGCCGGAGACATGTTTGTTTGGCCATCAATTTAGCAATTGGCCCAGTGGAATGCAACCGGCAAAATACTTTTTATCTTAAGTTTTCACTGAGAGTGTTGTCTGGAGTAGACGCGAAGTCGCATCAACAGGGGCAAAGGTGTCGCTTGGTCTTAAACGGTTCGTTTCTGTATCAATCGTTAGAACTCGGATGACCCACGAAACGTGAGCATTTCCGCGTAATCGTGCAAACCGTTAAAGATTACCAAAAGTCCTTGTCGATTCACCAGTGGGATGTGTCCACCTCGTGAATTCCACATTGAGTTACATGCTAGCATGTCATTGAAATCGACTGAACAATGCAATCCGAGCATCCGAGCGTATTACCCAATGCCTCGGGAGGAACTTGAAGTACCAGGAATTCCTCATTTCCGAGTGTCCGCTGAAGTGGCACTCGATTCACCCCCGCTGATTCCCTCACCACACATCGACCTGCGGACGAAGTCGGAGTCGGAATCGGCCAGTTTCACAATTGCCACGCGATCATTGACTGTCCCCAACCAGGCAACTGTCCCCAACAACCCGACACATGGTTCGCCATTTACTGCTCCTATCGTTCAGCCAGTTTCACCTGTCCCCGAAACCGACATTCCGGCTGTGGCAACTGAACCACCAAACAAGCGGGCGCATGCGGATGTCCGATTTGTAGCGAACGCATTTGTCCTCAACCCCACCTTGGAAGAGATGGCTCGCGAGGCATTTCCACCGGGACAGTCTCCACTGTCGGTCTTGCCATCGGAAAATGCCAACGAAGCCAAAGCGAACGATTATCCGTATTGGGTTGTTGCCTTGGTACAAATCGCGATTGGAACACTTCTGGTTATTCTGGTGGTCAAATTTGCGAATATTGTTCGTGAATCGACGGACTTCACTCCTCGACAGGTGCTGGTACCCGCGCGACCCGATTCGCGCTTCGCTTCCGAAAGTTCGCGTGTATCGCTGCTTGGAAACAGCAAAACGAGCGGTAATGCGACTCCACTTCGTCCTTACGGATTCTAATGATGGCAAATCTGCCTGTCCCCGAAGTTCTGTTTCTGCGTCCGTCGGATGTCACCAAAAGTGGTCACGGTACCGCCCCATCCTCAGACGAGATCGGAATGACCCCCGCGAGCGGTTCTGGTTCCGTACGGTCCGTGCGTGAGATCATGACGGCACTGCGTCACACGGGACAAAACAATCGTACGGAAAAAATGCGCTCAGAGCATGCGACAAGCGTCGGCACTTTCGCGACCGAGCCGCCCGCACCGCATTTTCGCAGATCACCGGCACTAGAGACAGCGACGAACGAAACGCCCGATCGGTTTCAGGCCGCGTACTCACTTGCCTGTCCCCAGGTACCCGGTCGCGACGTGCACGAGCCCAACGTGCGTCAGACGCTGGCCTGTCCCCAGGTGCAGACTCAAGTCGCCTGTCCCTTTGTTTGGCCGACCGTGGTGCAGGCTTTGGTGGCACAGAACGGAGCCCAATGGGACGGGATTCACGCGATTATTCAATCACAGCAAAAAGTCGGTGTTCTGGGACTAGAACCTCGTTGTGGAACGACCAGCCTCGCGGCCGCTTTGGCCTTGAGTCATGTCGAACACCGTCTCAATCCAGCCACAACGTTACATCAACCCTTGATCCTTTTGGATGGAGACCTTTCCAACCCAGGGCTGGCAACCGCACTTTCGCTTTCAAACTACGAAAAATGGTTGGAATGGAGTACGGCAACTTTGACCGACTTGCAACAAGATCGGGTCCCAAACATTGCCACAAAACTACCCGGCAACGATCAGATCCGAATTTGGCCATTGTCGTGTGGAATTTCAGCTGCTTCCCAGTCAGCACAAATCAATGGCTCCGCGACGACCCGTCCCAATTCGGCTCGGTATTTTCTGCCGACACAAGCACTCGGTCCGATAACTCAAACCTTGAGTCGGGTTGTTAATCATCTAACCAATTGCGGCAGCCGAGTAATTGTCGATCTTGGTCACATCGAGTTCTGGCGCCAGTTACAGCATTTGCGTCAGATCGCACAGGCCTTCGATTTCATCATCGTCGTGCTCCCAACAACACACGATCGGCGTGTCGTCTCTCGAGCGTATTGGGACTTACGCGAAAGCGGCCAAGCTAATTGCTTGCTTGTGGAAAATTCTCAGTAGTTGTTCTGGCACGTCGAGCCGTAAGAAATCACCGATAATTCTGCGTTCACGTCCTGTGCTTTGTTCACACCCAGACTTTTCTTGCGTCGCCGATGGCCCAATTGTACTCAAGTTGACCGAGCTGCGACTCGACCATCGCCGACCCACCACCCGCTGGCAATTCATTTCCATGCACGTTCAGGCCCATTGCGACAATTGTATCGCTTGATCGGTTTTTTCGACTTTTCCTATTTGCACCAAAATAGACGATCATTCAAGTACTGTTTCATTCTCGGCAGCGATCAGGCATCGATTTCCCCTCAGGCAGCCCACTCTGTGAACTAGTCTTGCCACGCCCGAGCGGAAAATCGGTCATCACAAATGTAGATTCAGGTATTTGGCGCCATGAGGTGCATCCGGGATAAATCGCCCGGACGTCCCGGTAACGCCGCTGGATTTTCATTGCGGAAGCCTAGCCTAATCCAATGACATTCCCGAAACCACTTACGCCGAAGCCGAATCGTTTCTGGCCAACGGACCATCCGGTGCGGCTCAGCGTGGTGCTGTTCGCCTTGCTCTCGACAATTCTCGGCGCCTTGACTTACTCGGACTTCGATCAGACTCGCCAAACGCTCAACGAAACCTTTGCCGAGAACTTGCAGGTAAGTGCCGAGATTGTCGTCGAACATATCAATCCCGACCGTCACGCCAAGGTCAAATCGGCTCCATTGACGTACGACGAGCACTACGAGGCCGTCCAAAAGGAACTCCGACAATCTCTAGGCAACGCCTATGTGGATGCATTTACACTTCGGTTCCCGACCAGTGGCCCGACTATTGTCGTTCGAGCAAATCCGCAAACATCTCATCGTTCGAACCCAGATCCCAAGCGTTCCAAATTTGCACCCACAATCGGCTTCTTTGAGACGCTCGCCGCTGAAGACGTGAAGAATCGATTCTTGTCAACGACCGACCCATTGGTCGTGTTCCCTTCCGCCGAAGAACGAACCGGACGATTTTTTCTCGTTTTTGCGCCGTTGCACACTTCGCAAAATACTCTAGACGCGGTTGTTTGCCTGGTTCGACGCAGCGAAGACTACGACCAACTTCTTGCCAATACTCAATCGCGTAGCAAGTACAGCCTGCTGATTGGAGTGATGATGATCGGAGGAATCTCAACTCTGATCTGGTACACGTTTCACAATCGAACCATCGCCTTACGTGAAGTCAAGAAGGTAATGTCGGCGCTCGCCGAAAGCGAACAACGCATGAAGGTCTTTATTCAACATGCGCCAACGGCTGTGGCCATGCTGGATAATCAGATGCGTTACATTGCCTTTTCACGTCGTTGGTTGGAAATCTACGGCATTGACGTCGATGCCGACATCACTGGCTTTCACCATTACGATGTCGTGCCCAATACTCCGCCAAAACTTCGGGAAATTCACAGTCGCTGTCTCACAGGATCTCGCGAAACGATCGAGCGTGACGTGGTCCATCTTCCCAGCGGCAAGAGTCAATGGGCTCATTGGGAGATCCTACCGTGGTATCGCAACGACGGACAAATCGGTGGACTACTCATGTCCACGCAGGACATTACCCAAGAGGTCGAACAAGAAAATCTGCTGAAAAGCCAGGCGAATCGCCTCGATCTGGCAATCCATTCGGCTGACTTGGCAACATGGGATTTGGACATTCAGAACGAGTTTATGCACTTTGGTGGCTTGGGACTTACGATTCTCGGCTTCGATAAAAGTGTTAAATTCTTGAGTACTCGTCGCTGGTACGACAAAATTCACCGCGAGGATGTGGCACAAGTTGACAACGCGTTTCATTCGTTATTGACTGGCAAGAACACGGAACTTCGGGTTGAGTATCGGGTCAAACGAATCGATGGGACCTGGGCGTGGCTGTCGAGCGTGGGCAAAGTTACGGAATATGATTCCGAAGGAGTGGCAGTTCGAGCCATGGGCGTTTCCATGGACATTAGCGAATCCAAGAACTCGGAGTTGGCGTTGCAGCAAGCAACCGCGGATGTCTGGAGGTTGGCAACCGCGATCGATTCGCATTCTGATGCGGTGCTACTGACAGATCGAGTCGGAAACATCCTGCAAGCTAATCGAGCATATGAGGAAATGACCGGTTTCCAACGCGAAGAGGCAATTGGGAAGCCGTTGGGAAGCTTGGAGCATAGTCGCGATCATGCGGACACCTACCGCGCGATGTGGGATACCATTCTATCCGGCAAACCTTGGAGTGGTCGTCAGTGCAATATTCGTCGCCGGTGTCCGGACGAACACGGCGAAATTAAATCCGGTGTCTTCGAGCGGTATTGGACGGATGTTTCGGTTACGGCACTCTATGCTCCCAATGGTCAGGTTGAAGGATACGTGTCGATCCAACGCGATGTCTCGGATGAGGTCGCCCGCGAAGAACAACTGGCCGTTTCTGCTCGGACAGATGAACTGACGGGCCTCGGAAATCGTAAGTATTTGGGCAGTCGGCTCGAGCGAGCCTTGGAATTGCAAAACCGCCGCCAAGACTACCAATTTGCGGTTCTGTTTATGGACGTCGATCGATTCAAGTTGATCAATGACAGCCTTGGGCATCATTTCGGCGATATCGTCCTGCAGGAAGTTGCTGCTCGCTTGCGTGGTGTGTTGCGCAGTAGCGATTCCGTGATGGTCAATTCGGCAATGGATGATTCCACAGCGATTCGATGGGGTGGTGACGAATTTGTTGTGCTACTGGACCATTTGGAAAGGCCCGAAGTCACGGTCGATATCGCAGAACGAATCCTAGCGGAACTCTCGCGACCGTTTTCGGCTGAGGGACATTCTGTCCAATGTTCTGCCAGTATCGGCATTGTGGTGGGCTCGCCGAAGTACGAGCGCGCGGACGAAATTCTACGTGACGCAGATATCGCACTATTTGAGGCCAAGAACCAAGGCAAAGCACGCTGGGTCATTTTTGACGACTCGATGCAGAAAGCGGTCGAACGACGTCTCAATATTGAAAACGAACTGCGTTCCCAACAGCACTTTGATCAATTCCACGTGCTTTATCAACCAATCGTCAATGGCTATTCCGGTTCGCTCATGGGCACGGAAGCCTTGATTCGTTGGAATCATCCGCGCCTCGGTTTTGTTTCGCCGTTGGAGTTTATTGCAATTGCCGAAGAGTGCCATGTCATTCTGGATCTTGGCCAATGGATCATGGAGCAAGCATGCCAACAATGGTTGTCGTGGCATGAGACAGCACCAGATCGAGCCCCCGAATACGTCACGATCAATATCTCCCGGGTTCAATTGGCGGACGCGAATTTCGTTGCCCGCGTGGCCGCATCGCTGACAAAAACCGGCATTCCGCCCGAACGAGTCGTCTTTGAGATTACCGAATCAACCGTGATGAAAGACCCGAACTTGATGAAAGAGGTCCTCCGCAATATCAAATCGATGGGCATTCGTCTCGCCATCGACGACTTCGGGACCGGTCACTCATCGCTTTCTTGCTTGCATGAATTCCCATTCGACATACTCAAAATCGACCGGTCGTTTGTTTCAAGCTTTAGCAAGTCGGGCCAAGTCGTTGCCATGACTCACGCCATCATTACTCTGGCAAAACATCTTGGTATGGTCTGTGTAGCGGAGGGCGCAGAAACGCCAGCCGAAATTCAAATCCTACGCGAGTGTGGCTGCGAGCTGATTCAAGGTTATTATTTTGGTCGCCCGATGCCAGGCGAACAGATCGTCTCCGAAAAATGGCACTCCGATTGCGCTGCGGCATCTGCGGCGATTGAACAATCGACTCACGGAACTCTGTTGATTCTGCCTATCGCCAACGCAGTTCCGAACTCACTTGTGGCTGTCTCGCCCGTGCTGAACTAAATGTGTTCCGCTGAACTGCCAGCTAGCACGGGTCCCAGATATTCCGTGAAAAAGCGCGCCTCGCTGGCCTTACGACCTTAAGTTGCTTGTTCCACTAGTCGATGGCAATGTAGGGCGTGGGCTGTTTGGGAAAACTTTGCCGATTATACAGGGATTGGAAGCATGACCATGTCCGTCATAAATTCGAGAGAAAAGTTCGTCGGATTGGTTGTGGCAACGCTGCTATTGGTGGGAACCGGATGCCAATCGATGTTCCAAACGGCAAGTACCCCCATGTCTCCGGTAGCACTAGGAAATACCGGCGCCGACTCCCAGTCGTATTCTGTGGAAATACATAGCAATTGGTCGAATCCAACGACGACTCGAGAGACATTTTCTGGGCCGGTCCCCCTGCAAACGATCCTGGAGAAGTCAGGTGTTTCCCGTCGCTACGGCAATTTGGACATTACCGTCGTCCGGGTCTCGAAGAACACTGGCCAGTTGGTGCGGATGAAAGCCAAGTACGATCCAAAACGACGCGCGATCGAACCACAATACGATTACGACATTCTTGCAAACGATCACGTGATCATTAAACCAGACAATAGCTCGCCAATCGACGACGTTATCAAACCATTAAATAAGCTCGTCGGCGTTTCAGGCAAATGATCAGCGACCGCCAAACGGATCGGCTGAATTTCCACCAAGTTCAGCCGGCGGTCCTTCAGGAAATGCACCTGGTGGTGGTGCGCCCGGTCCCATTCCAATCCCAGGGACATTCTGCATCGCATTCGCTCCTTGTTCCGCAGCACGTCGAATCGGCGACGTCAGCGCCCCAAAAAGCTTCCCCAAAACTCGGCCGCCGTTCACATTGCCGCCACTGCCGGTCCCACGAGCGACCTCTCCTGCCTCGTCCGTTTTTGTTGGAGCATTTGGCTGTGCTGGCTCGGAGAATGGATCGCTATTGCCTGTCGGTTGAGCAAACGGGTCGTCCTTTTCCGCTGGAACCGTTGAACCGCGTTCCGCTGGCTCGCCAAACGGATCTGTTTCATTCGTTTCGGGGACGGTCGTCGCTCGGGGAGCCGGAGCATCATTTCCACCAAATGGATCGACCGCGGGTTGAGCCGCTTCATTTGCATTGGTCGCGGGTTGCGTAGTTGGAGCGGGGCGAGGTCGAGGGGCGTTATCCCAGCCATCTCCAAAGGGAGCGGTGCTGTCCGACAGCGAAGAGGGATCCGGTAAATTGGGGCGAGAAGTCGTGGCCACTGGAGGCGGATCAAGAATGCTTCGGCCCATTTCCGCCAGAATCTGCGACCGAGGAATTCCAGCCTTGGCCGATCTTAACTCCGAACGCCGTTTCATGGCCTCGCTTCGCGCCGCCTCCAACATCGCTCGGTCATTGCCTTGAATTCTTTGCATGGTTCGGGCAATGTTATAATTTCGTTTGCCGTACTGCATCGCTTCCAACTCGGCACCTTTTCGCAAGTCGTCCGCTGCGGCTTGTTCTTGTCCAGTTTTCAGGAATGCCAATCCCCGCAAATAATAGACTCGGGGGTCTTCCAAATCGTCGTTCACAATCGCGGAAACTTCGGCGATCAACGGCTCGTATTGGCCTTCGTAGTAGCGATGGATATTGGCGCCGAAAACTTGTTCGGTCGATTGTGCCAGAGCCGACGATGTAAAGGTCGAACCGCTCGCAAGCCAGCCAATCGCGATGCCGCCAGCGACGGTCCCGTTCCAAACCCACTTCAGCCCACCCGTCCGTACCGCGCGTCGTTCCATGTAGCCATTTCCTCGCACAAACTTTGACACCTGGGGAACCCGTACACAGTCGTCGAGTTCGACTCCGTCAGATGAGATTTCGTCGTTTCAATTGCCCACAGACGGGAATTCATTGTAATCACGAAACACCGGCCAAACAGCCCGCCATTCCCGAATCGCACCAACCCCGCGAAAGCACCCCATCGGGCTATGCCGAGTTTAACGTTTTGACCGGTCGTTGTCGTGGGTCGCTCCGTGATCCCATGAATTCAGGTTTTGCGGATCGTTCCGCGAGCCAACTTTGTCAGGATCGTACAGCGTCTTGACGACACGAATGGGGCTTTTTTCGCCGGTTGGTTAGCTGAAAAAGGCTTTTGCTTAATTCCGACTGGCCGACGCCGGGACACCAGCGCCAGGTAAACCCATTTCCCTTTTCACGGCACTCGTCGAAACGGCCTTTATTCGGAAAAACCCGGCTGTTTGGACTCAGAGGCTCGTGGCCGCGTGGGTTGCCGCGTCGCAGAGAGCGACGCTCCTTTCAACGGATTTGGACTCGGCTACTGCCCGGACGATCGGCTCGGTGTTGCTCGGGCGAATCAGCAGCCAGGCGTCATCCCAATCCAGCCGGAGTCCATCGAGTTTTGACACTGTCGCTTCAGGAAATCGCGCCGAAACCGCCCCGAATAGGCGTTCGATGGCAATCGAAAGTTCCAAATGTGCGGGGAGTTGAACGGTCGTTTTGCGAATTTCGTACTTGGGAAGGTCGGACACAAGCGCACTAATTGGTCGCCGAGACTGGGCCATCGCATCGAGGACTTGCGCCATTCCGACAAAACTATCGCGAACGTACCCGACGCGCGGATCAATTGGCCCACCACTGCCTTCGCCGCCATAAACGGCGCCTTCCGCGATCATACGGTCCGTTACATTGGCTTCTCCGACTTTACTCAGAAAACAGGGCACGCCAAACCGAGTCGCGATATCCAAGGTCATACGGCTGGACGAGCAATTGGTAACGACCGGTCCCAAAGGAAGACCGGTGGCTTTTCTCGAAGTCAATGCGTGATGCAGTGTCAAAGCCAAGGTGTACTCTTCGCCGATGTATTGGCCTTGCTCGTCGATGATTGCCAAGCGATCTGCGTCTGGATCTTGGCAGAAAACGGCGTCGGCGGCAAATTCCTGAGCCAGTTTCGTGACGCCCGCCAAGTTTTCTGCGGTCGGCTCGGGGCGATGCGAAAATTGCCCGTCTGGCTGATCGCCGACGATCGTGAATTGACATCCCAACGCTTCCAACAATTGCCGTCCTAATAGGCTGCCACAGGCATGGTTCGAGTCCAGAACCACGCGAAAATGACCCGCTTGAATGCGAGCAACGTCAACGGTCGCCAGCACGGCCTGCAAATGTGCGGACGTCGTATCGGTGACTACTTGGCGTTGCCCCAATTGATCAAAACTCTGCCACGGAAAATTCGATTTTTCATACGCGGACAACACTTCCAGCCCCGCGGTGGCTGGAATCACGCGCCCGTCGGGTCCAAACAATTTCATGCCGTTGTACGGCGGGGGATTGTGCGAGGCAGAGATTTGCACCGCGCCATCCGCATTCAAGCTGCGAACGAGCACGCCGACGGTGGGTGTCGCCGCCAAGTCCGCCACCAGCACATCGACCCCGCACGACATTAGGGTTGCGGCCACCACATCAACGAGCATCGGGCCCGACTCCCGACCATCTCGTCCGACGACAATCCGTGGCCGCCCGGGCAAATTCATCGGACGATTGGACCGCACGCGATTCGCATAGGCCGCAACATAACGGGCGACGGTGAGTGGCGTCAGGCTGGTCCCGACGACACCACGCAGCCCAGAAACACTGATGATGGGGTGTTCATCAACATTCATGTATCGTACCGCAAAATTTCTAGGGAAAGCAAAGTCCAACTGACGGAACTCACGTCTGCAGTCTACTCGAACTGTGCCCCTGAAGATGTTAAAATCTTGGGCGACCGCGGATACCGGCAGAACGTACTCCGTGAATCGACAGTGACCATTTTAGCACGCAGAATCGTCGCGCGCCCGATTTCCTCGAATGACGTCGGAATTTTTACTGAATCGTCGGCACCCTTGAAGCAATAAAGTAGTTGTCCATGAGTAACGAATCCACCTTGGCGACCACGGTCTCGCAAGCGTTGGAAGCCATCGCCGCCGCGGTTGCGGGCCGCAAACTAACGGCCGCCGCTGGGGACAATATCCGTCTGTGGCTAACCGACGCTAGGTATGCTGAATACGTCCCGCAAGTCTTAGAACATATCGATATCGAGAAATGGCAGATTTTGGACGATGTGTTCTGGACCGTGATTCCGTTTGGAACAGGTGGGCGTCGCGGCAAAATGTATCCAATTGGCTGCAACGCGATCAACGAACGGACGATCGGTGAAAGTGCCCAAGGCCTGGCGAATTACTTGCGGACTCTACGACCGACGGGTGAACTCCGATTTGCCATTGCTTACGACACTCGACATCGCTCCCGCGAATTTGCGGAACTCTGCTCAAGTATCATGGTCGCCAACGGGTTCAGAGTTTTCTTTATCGAACCTTATCGCAGCACGCCCGAACTATCTTTTTTGGTTCGCTACAAACAGTGCGACTGCGGGATCATGGTCACCGCCAGTCACAATCCTCCGTCGGATAACGCGGTCAAGGTCTATTGGTCGACCGGTGGGCAACTGGTACCGCCGCATGATAAAGCCGTTATTGATCAAGTGATGCAAGTTGATCAAATCCGGCGCCTCGATTTTCAACAGGCCGTAAATAGTGGCCAAATCGAAATGGTCGGCCCCGAAACGGACCACGCGTTATTGGAAGCGCATCTGGAGTTCAACGATGCGGGGCCAAGAGATCTGCATGTAATTTACTCGCCGTTGCATGGGGTCGGCGAGTTTAACGTGGCGACGTTGCTGGCGAAGTGTGGATTCGACGACGTCGAAGTCTATGGGCCCCATCGCGAACCGTCCGGCGATTTTCCAAACGTGCCGGGCAATGTTTCGAATCCCGAAAACTCGGAAGTCTTTGATGCAATCATTGCTCACGCCAAGCAAAATGGTGGTGATTTGATCCTCGCTACCGATCCCGACTGCGATCGTGTGGGGGCCGCCACGCCTCGAACCACCGCTCCAGGTTCGGAATGGGGAACGCTGACCGGCAACCAACTCGGGGCACTGTTGATCGACTTCATGCTGGAACGAATGCGGGTTGCCGGCCAGCTGACTCCGGATCATTTCACAGTAACGACGCTCGTGACTTCGCTGTTGGGCAAACGGGTCACAGAAAGCTATGGAGCTCGATGTTATAACAACAATTTGGTCGGTTTCAAATGGATTTGTCACGTGATGGACCAGGTGGGAGCGGCCAACTTTGTGCTGGGGACTGAAGAGTCTTACGGATATCTTGTCGGGACCTATGCTCGGGACAAAGATGGGGTCATCGCGTGTTTGTTGTTGTGTCAGTTGGCGGCCAAATGCAAAGCGGCTGGGATCACGCTGTTCCAGCGACTTGAAGAGCTCTACCAACAGCATGGTTACCACGGTGAACACACAATCAGCATTTTCATGCACGGTTCCGACGGCATGCGACGAATGCAAGCCCTGATGGCTCGCTTGCGCGAAAACCCACCCACGCAATTGGCTGGCAAATCCGTTCTGCAAATCCGCGATTACGAGAACTTGGAGATTCTGCGATCGGGTCAGAAACCGTGCCGATTGGACGGACCCAAAGGTGATTTGGTGATTTTTGATCTGGATGATCAAGGGAATCAAATTGCGATCCGCCCCAGCGGAACTGAGCCCAAAGTCAAGTTTTACATGTTCTATTATCAACCGACCTCGGTGAGTTCGACCGAGGCCGCCAAGATTCAAGGTCGAGAATTTTTCCGCACCGCAGAAAAAGAACTGCGAGCCATCGCCGACTCGGTGTAACGCGATTGTCGGACCGTTTTTTTCGGTGGACTTTATGGAGATGGAAGCAATGACTCGCTCAATTAACGTTCGTGTTGATAATCGGGAACGTCGGTCAAAATGGGCTTGGATCCGTTTGCTCGCAATTCTTTGGATTGTGGCCACGAAAACCGATCTTGCGGTCGCCCAGTCGGGTGACGCTCCGCCAGGAAGAGTGGCCGAAAAAACGTTCACTTGGGTCGCTGAAGATTCGTCGCAGGACCAATTCTGGGAGTTCAAGGATCCCGCGGGTTGGAAGTTTGCAGAACACGACGGTGAACGAGTCCTCAGTCAGTTTCTAAAAACAAGTGACTATCAGCCGCCACATCGCAGCCCATTGCACATCGCTTTGCTCAAGGAAAAGACGCTTGAGAGTTTTCAACTCGATGCTTGGGTTCGAAGCACACACGAGGAATATGGGCACCGCGATGTTTGCCTGTTTTTTGGCTTTGCCGCTCCCGACTCGTTTTATTATGTACACATGGCCTCTGAAATGGACGACCGAGCGAATCAAATCTTTTTAGTTAACAAAGCGGATCGAACCAAAATATCTCAAACAACAAATTCGGGAACTCGGTGGGATGATGGTTGGCACCACGTTCGAGTGATCCGTGATACGAAGACAGGCGAGATTGCGATCTATTTTGATGACCTGGACAAACCGGTTATGACGGCTGTCGACAAAACGATTGGAGCGGGACAAATTGGCTTCGGCTCGTTTGACGACACCGTCGACTTCAAACGATTGGAAATTCGCCCGCGTTAAAAGACTCTGTGCGGATACTGTCATCCACAAATTCACGTTTCTTGGAGAAGAAGGATCAAATGTCGATTGCGATTGAAGGATTGGTGTATGGATTTAGGAAAAATATGGACTACGCCACCAAATTGGTTGCGGATTTGACGGACGACCAAATGGTCGGGCAGCCTTCGGGTTCGGCGGCGGTTGCGAATCATCCGGCTTGGGTTTTAAGTCATTTGAATATCTATTTGCCGATCATGGTAGCATTGATCAATGGCCAACCGTTTGCCGATCCCAAATCACACGAATTCGGCATGCAATCGAAACCCGAGCTCGATCGCCAGCGCTATGCAACCAAACAAAAGCTGTTGGACGAATTCTTGGCCGGGCACGAGTTGGTGATCTCCAGCCTACGGCGCGAAGGGGAAGTTGCTTTGCAAAGGGAAACGACGCTGGAGCGGTGGAAACCCATCATGCCCCAGGCCGGGATCGTTCTTCCGTATTTGATGTTGGTCCATGAAAACACACATCTCGGGCAGGTCAGCGCGTGGCGGCGAATCATTGGGCTGCCAGCCGTTTAGTCGTGTGGCGAGAATCGGTTCCGGAGTTCGTTGCTGGGGAATTTGGCGCGGGAATTCCGGCTTTCCGCCGGCGAAGGAAGTGCGGCCGACCTTATCGAAACTCGGACGCGGTCCGGATTTGCCGCTCTGTCCCTGACGCCGACTCTGCCCTGCGACAGGATGTCCTGTGAGATTGTATGGTGAGGAGCGGTTCTATTGTTTGAACATTTTGGTATCATTCGCCGGTCTTTGGTCGGCGGATGGTTCGGCCAAGTTGACATTTGTTTCGATTTTGAGTGACGAGTAACCACGTTGGATACCCCGGAACGGCCCATTGGCTTGATTGACGTGCCGTGTGACGCAGACGTTCGGAAACGGTTGCGAGCCCGCGCGAACAGCGTTGATTGGCGCGAATTTCCGGCACACCTGCAACAGTCGGAACTTGCCGTTATCGCGGAACACGTTCTGAATGAAGAAAAGCAGCCCGCTGGGTTTCGCAATTGGCTGATGGTAATTCTAGCCAGTAGTTTTTGGCGGGATTCCGTTGCTGCCGTTCCCTACCATCGTCGACTGCTGTTGTTGCCATCGACCGGTGGAGCCGGGAATGCAAGATGTGAAGCCGAACGTCGAGCTGCAGAATTCGCTTGGCTGCGACCCGTCGCGGAGAGTTTGGGGTATCGTATCATGGACACCAACCACTTGTCTTTTATTAGCCAGTCGATTGGGGCCGGGGAAATCGATGCGGTCGTGGGCGTTTCCAACCTACAAGGCTTGGAGAAAGCCGTGGATCATGTCATGGCTTGGGGTATTCCCTGTATGGCCGAACCATTGTTGGAGGATTCACCAGAATTGCTCGATCAGGATTCGGTCGAACGAATGATTCGCCTGCCCTTCCGTCCCCAAGTGAATGAAGTGCACGATCGTTACCACTTGTTGATGCGCGAAGCCCGCGAGTTATTCCGGTTGGAAAATCTTGACCGATTGGTTCCCCGCGAATCGCTGACTTTTTTTCATGAAACGACCGGCATCGGGTCCAAGAACCGATCCAACGGAGCGACTAATCCAGAGGACCATTGGGACGACCGATCACTGGACCCGTTAACGGGGACGGCAAACATTGCCTACGAATTTTTGAGTCGTGGTGGCAAATATTTTCGCCCTTTCATTACTTTGGCAACCTACAACGCTTTGACGCTGGATCGAAAGCACGGAACCGATTCCTCCAGTACTCTGGGCAATTGGTCGACGGGTGTCCAGCGGACGGCGATGTCGATCGAGGTTTTCCACAAAGCCTCTTTGGTGCATGACGACATCGAAGATAATGACGATCTACGATACGGCGAACCCGCCATTCACAAACGATACGGCACTCCGACCGCGATTAACGTCGGGGATTACTTGGTCGGATTAGGGTATCGTTTGGTTTCAGGCTGCAAGGCGGAACTGGGAGGCGATACGGTCGCCGACCTTTTGGACTGCCTCGCGAGTGCCCACCAACGACTGAGTGAGGGACAGGGGGCCGAACTTCTGTGGCGAGATTCTCCGAACAAGTTCCTTACGCCTAGCAACGCCTTGAAGGTCTACGCTCTGAAAACCGCGCCCGCATTTGAGGTTGCGTTTTATTCGGGACTGCGCCTGGCTGGGCCGGTTCGAGAAGAAGTTGAGTCGGTTCGAGCTTTTTCCGAACACTTGGGAGTGGCCTTCCAGATTTTGAATGATTTGCAGGATTGGTGCGAGGACGATTCGAATAAAGGGACTCCCGGCGGCGACATATTGCAGGGACGCCCAACTTTGCTGTGGGCCTTGGCGTTGCAAGCCGCAAATCCGGAGCAACGAGCCCGCCTGATCGCGTTGGTAGAACCGAACAATCGTGATTCCGCATCGGCAAGAATCGAACAGGTCCGCCAACTGTATCGGGATCTGGGCGTTTTTCGGGAAGCTGCGGAAATTGTCCGACGACTCGAGGAACAAGCTTGGCAGATTGCCAACCGCATCGAACCTCAATCGTTAAGTCGTTTGTTTGGCTATTTGATCCGAGTTATCTTGCAGCGACCGTCACGACTGGACGCGGCGTTGCTAAATTCTAGCGACCACACCTAACCAGGAGATTCCCATGCGTCCTTGTCGTAGCGAGCCACTGCCGTCCACCCGTGGCCGGTTGTTGGCCATGGGCGGTTTCGTCGCCGTCTGCGGCTTCATGGGTTGCGCAGATGAACCGATTCGCGAGGTCCGCGTGCCGCGCGAACGTTCGGGACTGGATGCTCCCCAATTTCAAGCGGGCAATCGCCCGGGCGGCGCGATGGGGACGGGCGGGACAGGAATGGGCGCGATGGATAGCTCGGCGACATTGGAACGATTACTGATCGCTATGATCGACCGACCCAATGCGACTTACTTCTTGCGAATTCAGTCGCCGACGGTTGAGGCCATCGATGCAATTCGCCCGCAATTCGATCAAATCGTCCAGTCGCTAACGTTTGATAATAGTCGCATTCAATGGCAGCTACCCGAGGGCTGGACCGAAAGCGAGGGTGGGGCCATGTTTCGTATCGCGACGCTAAAGGCTCCGTCAGGTATCGAAATATTTGTAACCGAACTAACCGCTGGCCAAGAAGTTCTGTCCAACGTGAACCGTTGGCAGGGGCAATTGGGATTACCGCCAGCGACGGAGGCGGCACTGCCAATCGAATCGATTCAAGTAGGGGAACAAAAGGTCGTTCTTTATGATGCCCGACGCAATTCGACAACCAGCAATGCCACTGCGAGCAATGCCGCGCCGGTCGATGCGTCTACCAATGAAAAGTCAGCGAGTGTGCCCGCCGCCAACGCGGGTGCAATGGTTCCCATCCCATTTGCTTTTCCACCGTTGAGCCCAGCATGGAGTTCGATGCCGCCGTCGATGGTCGCAGTCGTTCGCTGGGAAAAGAACGATGCGGCCGGCAATTTAAAATTGGAAGTGTTCAAGTTTCCGTCGGACGCAGCATTCATGGAAATGGTTTCAATTTGGGGCGAGAGACTTGGTGCGCCGCCACCGAGCGAGGACACCTTTGCCGCCGCCGTCCGTGCGACAACCGTCGCCGGCCAACCGGCGGAGATGGTATCTTGGCCCGTTGTTGCGGACACTGAAGTTGCCGCTGGCGCGAAGGGGAGCCAAATCGTGCGAATTGCGCAGGGCGAACACGCGTGGTACATCAAGTTGGAAGGGGATCGAGCCGCAATGGATAGCTTCTCGCCCGAGTTCCAAGAATTCTTGGCCAACACCAAACTGGCAGAGTAGTCGGTTGCTTCGGCGGACATGCCCGTGCGTTGTCACATTGCTATTGGGACAACGCCTAGTGTTGATAGCCGCCCATGATCAGCGGACGCTTGCCGCGCAGCGTGGTTATGAACAACCCTGGACTGCCAGTAATTTCACCGATTAGCGACAAGGGACATCCCAAATCCAGCTCGCCATTTTGAACAAGGTCCATGAGTTGTCGGGCGGAATCGGGTCGCATGGTAAGCAGCAGTTCAAAGTCCTCGCCATCGTACAAGGCGTGCGACAATGCCGGTGAGATTTCGGTGCCACCTGAACCGTCAAAATCCACTGGGCCGGCCACAGATGCTTTTGCCAACTTGCTTGCCGCCGTCGAGACAGGAATTTGTTCTGCAAACAACACCGCCCCGACAGAACTCGCGTCAGCGATATGGCCAAGATCTCGAACTAATCCATCACTGATGTCGGTAACTGCGTGGACTCGGAACGTTTTAAGAATCAAATCGATCGCGTGACACCTGGGGGTAAATGCCCAGTGCTGTTGTTGGATCGAGCCACCCAATGACCCGGTTACTAAAATAGAGTCGCCCGGACGGGCTCCACTGCGCAGCAATGGATGCGACGTGAGGAGCGTTCCGTGGACAGCGACATTGACCACCAAACCACCGGTCCAACTGCATGTGTCGCCACCGACCAAGGCAACTTGAAACTCATCTGCCAAATCCAGTAATCCTAGAGTGACCGCTTGAGCTTGTTGGAAACCAAACTCCCGGTTGACCAACAACGACAACAATGCGGTTTCGGGCTTGGCCCCCATGGCGGCCATGTCGCTCAGATTGACCGCCAAGGCTTTCCGACCAACACGCGCCAGGTCTGCCGTATCGCGCAGAAGAAAGTGCGTTCCTTCCGCCAACAGGTCGGCGCAACAAACGGTCTGGGACGACGTTGAGATAATCGCCGCGTCATCGCCAATCCCCAACGGAACTGCCGGAACTTGAGCCGCCTGCTGACGACGCTGTGTTTCAGCTGTCAACCACGCAATGTATTCAGACTCCATGGGTACCGTCTAAGAGTAGGTCGTTACGCTTGGACCGAGCGATTCTGGAGAAACTTACAACTGGGGACAACCATCGGTTGATTCGTCAGGTGCGGCAGCCACAACGCGCGCTTGACAATGGAGGCCAATGCTTCCAGATCCAAAGGTTTGCACAGACTGAAAGTCGAGATTGGCATGTTAGTTGGCGCCAAAGCACTTTCCCACAAGAAGATGCAAGGCAAGTCGATCAGGTGTGGTAGTTCCCGCAAGCGTTCAAGAATCGGTAAACCATGGCCATCGTCGATCCAGCCGTCAATGATCACCAAGTCCAACGCCAAGTCGCGCGCCGCTCGGGCAGCTGCCATTGGAGTTCGGGCGCCATGTACCTCGAGTCCCTGATGGTACAGCGTCGCCGATAGGCCCATCAGAGTCAGGGCATCTGGGTCAATCACCAAAACAATGGGCTGGATGTTGCTCGCCATATTCACACGATTCCCAATTCACTCCCGCCGGTCGCTCATCAGTTTAGTTTCGACCATCACTGGGAGCAAAACACGAGAGAACGCTAGCACTCATCGGTTTTTTCTGGACGCGATGGCATACAACCGGCTTCATCGGGAAGATCCGACTTTTCCTCATGAACTGTTTTTGCTATCTCCCATCAAGCACCGGACCCGTCCGACAGGATTTCTTTATGAAGTGGCTACACATGATTGGTGAATGGCAGCGCAAGGGAATTGGCTTTTTGGTAGCAGGAGTAACTCTAATTGGAGGTCTGTTCACAATCGGCGGCTGCGGAACCAGCAACGAAACGGCGAGCAACGATCAGGAATCCAATGACGGGACCTCTGGTCCGGGTTTACCAGGCGACGAAGGCCGATTGACCGGTGATGCAAGTCTCGCGATGCCCAACCTATCTGCTCCGACAACGACGTCAGGTTCCTTAGACGAGGTGCCAACGGTGAGTGGCAGCGAGTGGTTGGAACAACAGGTTCGCACTGCCGCCGAACTGCGTCGAGCCGGTCAATATGCAAATGAAGCGGAGCACTGGAAGAATGTTGTTCGAGTTTTGGAACAAACGATTGGCAGCGGCAACTGGATCACTGCGGGAGCGCGACTAAGTCGGCAGGTGGCCATCCGGTTGGCGGAACTGCGCCCCGAACAAATTGCCGAATGGAAGCGTTTTGAAACGTTGGAGAATCAGTTTCTGCAAAACCGCGATGAGATGGCAGAACTTCGGTACACCGGAAAGATCACGCCCCCCCAGTACCTAACGGCCACCCAGGAACAATTGAACGTGTTGGACCAACAAGCCAAAATCGTCCATCAATTGTTTGGCCAGCCTTCCCACCTCTTGGCGAATTTGGCGTTCAACCAAGCCGAGACATTGATGAGTATCGAACAGTGGGAACCAGCCTTGATTGCCGCCGAGCGGTGTTTGTCACAGCGACAAGCGGTGATTCAAGTTCGGCATCCGGACACCGTTGCCGCTTTTAAACTGATGGGGCAAATCGCACAGCAATTGAATGACGATTCGCTGGCGGAAGATTGCTTGGTCAAAGCAACTCAAAGCGCCGAACAGGTTTGGGGAATCAAAAATGTGTCCTATGCGACCTGTGCCAATGACCTCGGGGTGTTCTATTACGGACTAGAGAATCGTAAAGCCACGGGTGTCGCTCGTGATTTTTCCAAAGCCAACTACTGGTTGGAGCGCGGTCTACAGATTCGTCGCGAAGCCCTCGGTGACGAGCATCGGTTGGTCGCGATCAGTCGTCGAAATTACGCACTGTCCAAGATGGCCGAAGCCGCAACAAAACCGACGGATCGACAGGCCCTTGATCTCGCGCTCGCGAACTCTTTAATTGGTCAGGCCTTGCAGTCGTTGAGGAATGCGAAAGATCAAACCGCTATTACCTTACAATGGCAAGCGACCAGCGAAGCGGCAACGGTAAAGATGTTGCTGCACGAGTACGCGGAGGCAGAAGTTCTTCTAGCTGAAATCGCCGAACATTGGCAACGCGATCCCGATCACGCAACTTTACCAGTGACTCCAGCCACACTGTTCTTTCGGTGGGGTTTGGCCAGTGCCAAACAGAAGCTTCCGCACAAGTTGGTCGCTGCCGGAAAGTTGATGCAGCAATCGATTCGCTATGCGGAGGCAGAAAAGGACGAGAAAACCGCTATGTCCGCCAAGCAGGCTTTGGAACGACTGCAAGAGATCTCTCGCGAGGGACTCAGCGACGTGATTCCAGAACGCGCGGTAGTCGGCACTCCCGCTGAACCGATTCGCTCGAGTACACAGACGTCCGCTCCATCATCGCCCGTCCGAATGGTGTCGTTGCCGCCGGTCGAAGACCAAAAGTAGTAGGCGATAGGTCGCTGCCAATGACTCAGCGGCTCGAGGCTCTGCCCCCAAGGGGCTGACCCTTTGGAGGGCACGTAGAATTTCGGACAAATAGACATGACCGGAGAGGGGCAGACCCCTTTTTGGAAAGAGCCTAGGTCATGCGGGACTCCGTTGCGGAGTTTTTGACGCCGGGCATTGTCGCCACGTGAGTCCAAGGAATAAATCATGAAGCAAATTCGCAACCTCCGTACCGCATGGAAATTCTCGTGCATCATCCTCGCATTGTTCATGGCGACGACCGCCCAGGGACAAGCACAAAATCCATCACAACCGCTGAGTCCGCGGCGAGCGGCCTTGCAATATCAACCACCAACCGTTCAATCTCGGCCAAATATTCTGCAACCGATTCAACAAGGTCTACCGGTGACGCCCGTTGCCGAACCTCTCATTGCCGAAACTCCATTCTCCGCAGTTCCACCAAGTGAACGTGACTCCGATTCGCTTCATGGCAACCCGGTCAGTTTGGTGCCCGTCAATGATCGACAACTATTGATTTCCCCGGGCCATATCAATGACCTTGCGTTTGCGGATGGGAAGACCGGCGTTGCCATTGGGAATCAAGGACTTATTTGGCGAACATCCGACGGTGGGCGACAGTGGAATGCCGTTCGCACCGACTGGACCGGTGACCTCCAGAGTGTGGTATTCGCCGATGCAAAAAACGGTTGGATAGTCGGCGGTCGTGCCTTGCCAATTCGTGGTCTACACGAAGGCGTTGTTTTGCGAACTCAGGATGGTGGAGTCACTTGGCGACAGCTGTCGTCCACGCTATTGACGAGGCTAACTCGGATTGGTTACGACCACCAGCACAAGAAACTCTGGGCGGTTGGCGAACCTGACGGCCAATTTCCCGCCGGATTGTTCGAGAGCTTTGATCTAGGGCAGAACTGGAATGATGTCACCCTGCAAATGGATGTCGACAATCCTACAAACGCGGCATCGAGTTTAATTGCAACTGAAATGAAGGAGTCCAAGGAACAACCGAATGCGATCGCCAATGTAGCCATCTGTTTGGGCGATGAGTGGATCTTATCCAATCGAAAAGGAATTTTTCGTTGCGTTGGGGATCGGGCAACCCGAGTTGCCATCACACTATCGTCTCCGACGTCGGAGATGGTTCCAGAGGAGTTGCGGTTCCGCGAAATTCGGAACCTCGGAAATCGATTGGCAGCATTGGGAACGGACGGCAAACTATACTTCTCCCAAAATCGCGGTCAAAAGTGGGAGCCGTGCCTGTCGCTGCCTGGAACCGACGCCAACGTTGAATTTCGGTTGCTGACAACCACGGGTGAGTCTTTATGGTTGGCGCCGCGTGTTGGACAGAATCTATACCACTTCAACAATCGGTCGCAGCAGTGGACTTGCCAGACGTTGCCCTCGGCTACACAGCTCAACGCCATCTATTTTGCCGATGAGCGATGGGGTTGGATCGCCGGGACCCATGGCCAAGTATGGACCACGCATGATGGGGGAACGAATTGGCAGCTACAACATCGGACGCACGCGGGGCTGGCGGTTCTATTGCTCGCCGCGACTGCCGAAGAGATTCCACAAGAGCTGGTTGCCCATTTGGCGGTGAACCAAGGTCTGCAAGTTGGCGTTTTGTGTGGTCGCACGGAAATTGCAAGCGGCGTATGCGAACAAGCGTTTTGGCAAAATGAAGTGTCCAGCGTCTTGATCGATCCGACTCCTTTTGATCCCTATCAGCCGAGCGGCCGACTTCGTACTTGCATTCAAACCTACTTAAACTCATTGCAACCTCGAGTCATCCTGGTTTGCCCGCCAAGTCGATCGGGAAGCCAGCTCGTGAATCGAGATTCCCACGCTGCATTGCAAGTTCAAGCTGCGTCGTGGTTGGACGCTGCTCAAGAACAACATCGAACTGGAAATCCTGGGGTTGCGGTGATCGCGACCCTGTCTCAGGGCGACGGGGAAACCAGCATTTCCAATCACGCTTTGGCTACCAACATTGGCCAGTTACTCAATGATGTCGCTTGGCAAAGCACGACGCTGGTCGACGCGTGGAGACAAGACGTCACGTCGGCCGATATCCAACAGCGCGGGCAACAGACCTGGGGGATTCGACGACTCGCGACCCTTGAGCCTGTGGATATGAGTTGGTTCCAACCGCAAACCGCGAAGAAGGACTCTTTTGGGCGCACCCTGTCGTCACGTCCCGTTCGCACTCGCACGTCTGCCACAAACTTGGAGTCTATCAATCAAATGGCGCGGAAGTCGAGTTGGATGCACCAACTGAACCAAGTCCCAACGTCAACGGCGGCCGAGCGAGAGCAATGGCTGCGAGAATTGCGGATCCAACTTTCAATTCCCGAATCGCTTCAATCAATCTGGTTGGCGGACTTGGCACAGTACTGCAGCATTCGGGGCGATCTACGAAAAGCCACTTTGGCTCGATGGGAGATTTTGCACGCGGCTCTGGACAAACCCGATGGCTTGGCGGTTTTGATTCCCACTCTAAATTGGTTGATTAGTGACGAAGCCCAATGGGAGGGGCGAGCCGAAGCCCGGGCGGCAAGATTGAAACGATTCGCGGAATTGCAAGAATTGTTTGCACAAGAGGAAGCCGAAGGCGAATTGTCTGAAGAGGAACGTCGCAAACGAGCCTTGCATCGCTTTGGAGTTGAACCAGGGATGGAGGACCAAGTGCCAGCGGAAGCCGTTCAACGGATTCTTTTGTTGGATAAAGCTCAACGCGAAGCCACCCGCACCGGGCGCATCAACCCAGATCCGGAAATCGCGAAATTGGCAGCCGTCCCGGAAACAAGGATGGTCACTAACGTTCAGTCCAAACAATTTCAAAACAAGATGGGGCAACTCCAACATCATACAACGGAAGTCTCCTGGGATACTCCGTTAAAACCTGAGTCGGCACCGTCCGTTATGCCGCCGACGAATCCAGCAAGTTCGTTGGTGGATCTCTCCACCGAACAACGACTTCAGTTGGCAGCAAATCTTGTCCGTCGGGCGGAGTCCTTATGGCCGTCGCTCAACGGTCTACCAGAATGGTGGCAATTGAAGGCTCGGGTCCGCCAAGAACTCCGCGACGTCGCCCAAACGGAAGTTGCCTGGAACAAACTTATCGACATGAATAAGAACCCATGGCTGGCCGGTTCCAACTACTGCCCGACGTCGTCGCTCCCGGAACTCGAACAGTTGCGGATGGTCTCCGTGGCCATGGCGGAATACGGCGATCGTTTTCGTTTGGAGTCTGTGAGTGTTCCAGCTTCGGTCGCAACCGTTTCCCACGTGGTTTCGACCGGTGCCGCGCTCAAGAGTCCTCAGGCGCGAAGTCTAACCGTTCACTGGACTTTGGATCGTCCTTATTTGGACGGCCAGCTCAACGAATTGTTATGGCAAAACGCCCCATCCCTTGGACCCATGACACTGGCCCAAGACGAACAATACTTTTTCGTCGGAATCCGATTGCCCGCGGAGGCGTTTCCAATTGGCGGCAACGCTTCGGTGACAACATCGAATCATGAAGCAAACCTCGCCCGCGATCAAGCGAGTTTAGAAAATGGGTTGGTACTATACGTCGATACAGACGCGGACGACATGGCCAGTTTTGAAGTTGTGTTTGATTCACAGGGCAGAATCCGCGATCGACAGAATGGTTTGGATCATTGGAATCCCGCGATCTTTGCCGCAAGACACCAGGCCGACTCAGAAGTTGTGCTCGAAATCGCGATCGACTTGGAGGACCTTGCACCACTCCAAGCCGGCAAACCCTGGCGCGTCCGATTGGAGTCGCGTTCACCCGGACACGTCCAGGAGCTCGAGAAGGCGTGGATTCAATTGACCGACATCTTCGGCGAATAAAATTCTCGGCCACGGCTCTCTCCCTCCGCAGTCCGAAGCCATGAGCCCTTTTGAGATAGGCTCAAAGTCGGTGTGTTTTGTGAACTCCGGCACACGCGGCAACGCGTTTATTTCGCAGCAGAGGCCATCAGATAGTTGTCGACGTCGTTCGAGACAATCACACCGTAATTGATGGTTCCCAACCAACCCGACATGATGATGCCGACACTTCCGGCGTGGTACAGGCCAGGGATTTGTTGCGGCAATTCACGGCTGACGCCCAGCCCTTCGAACTTGGTGCCAAAGCTCGAGCCATGATAATGCATCGTGTAGTGATGAAAAGTTCTTGGAGTCGCCGCTTCTGCATGTACGATTTTCTCGCGACAGTTGGGCAAGTATTTCTCCAGGGCGTCCAGGGTCGTTTCGATCAAGTCTCGTTTGCTGGCTTGATACGATTCTTCGTCCAAGTCCGCCCAATCTTCCCACCGAGCGTTGGTGCTTGATACGATCAAATGTCGCGGCTTGGTGTCCGGCCTCATATCCGGATAATAGAAACTAAACGTGCGGCTGGTAATATTTCGACTTAGCAACAGATCGGTCTGAAAACGGTCGGCGGTGGAGCTGAACAAGAGATCGCCGGTCGATCGGTCAACCGACTGATCCGATGCCAAGGCCATGTACACCTGGGTACTTGAATTGTTAACTCGAACGGCGCGGGCTTGATCACAAAAGCCCGGATCCAAATATTCCTCACCGACCAACCCAAACAGTGTGTTCATCAAGTTGGCGTTGGAAACCACCACCGGCGCTTGGATGGTTCGACCGCCGACTTTGACGCCCGCAACTTTTCCGCCCTCGATCACGATTCGTTCTGCCGGGCTGTTGATGGCGATATCGACGCCATTGTTCTCCAGTTCTTTCTGCATCAACTTGATCAGGCGATCCGTGCCTCCGCGAAAAACATAGACACCTTTCGACATGAAGTTCGAAAATACAATCCCATAGGTAATCGCCGGGTCTTCCAATGTCGAACCATTGGCATAGGTAATCGGTTCCATGAGCAGTCGCACGACGTCTTCACGACCGGGGAAGAACTTTTGAAAAAGTTGTCCGGTGGTCGTCTCTTGTTCGTCGTAGAAGTTCATGCCACGAGCGGTGTCAAAGAACTCTTGAATCGTTTGGGGGGAAATTCCAAATTGAGTCTGCAGCAATTGAGTGAAGTCTTCGCGATTGTACTTGGTGGTGAGCGAAAACATCGGGTTATCAAATCGGACGCCATCCAACGGAACAATGGAATCAGCGATCTCGGCTGACCAATATCGTTTGCAGCTCTTGACCATCCCGTACGGAAAACCATGCAATGAAATATCAAAGATGTGTCCACCGGGTCGCTTGAACCAAGTTGCCAATCCGCCCAACTTGTAGTGTTGTTCCAGGAGCAGCACCTGTCGTCCCTGTCGAGCTAAGATATTGGCAGCGGTCAAACCACCTAATCCGCTACCGATCACGACCACGTCGTAGCGATCTTTCACGTCCTTGAGAAAATCTTTTGGCATAATTGGGCCTCTAACAGATACTACTTGAGACAATATTGATTGGCGATCGAGATCCCGCTGATAATCGCGCCGACAATACCAACAAATCCTTGGTCGGTACCGCAAACGTAGACGTTTTCCAACTGCGTTCGTCCATCCAAACGCTTTTGCGGAGCTCCGTAAACGGCACCATTGTCGTGCCAAGTGAATCTCTGGATGGTCTTTGGTGTGAACATGTCCGTATCAATCGCATGGTGGCGAAATTCTGGTACAAATCGAACCGCACTGTCGCTCGAGCGGTCGTACCAAACCAGCTTCTCCCGACGATAGTCCGCCTCGGCCAAGCCACTCCAGCGGTCGAAGTTTGCGATCGAGGTGATACGGATAACCCCATCTTGGAGTTGTTCGTTGTCCTCGTACAGATAGTTGTTGGGCGAACACACCACGCCCGTCCTCAGGTCGCACAAATCGTGCTGAGGTGGTCGCCAATCAAAGCGATCACTGTCATTGTAAAAGACAATTGTATCGCTAAGTCCCAATTTCGCCGGTTGGCAATTAAGCGTCGTGATCGTCTCGATGAACGTCAGTTGCCCGGCCGCGTCGTTGCCGACTTCGTCGACCTCACCCATCATTCGCTGAGTCTCGACCCAACCAGCTGAGGACAAGATGCGTTTGGCTTGAATCTCGCGACCATCATCTAAAATGACCCCCACTGCTCGACCATGCTCGCTGACAATTTGCTTGACTCCGTGTCGCAACAGCAATTGTCCACCGAGGGATCGAAACTTCTTAACCAAGTGTTTCAAGATCAAGCGAACACCGCGCATGGGTCGCGCAAATCCTTCCAGGAAGATGCTGCGAAACATGATGCAAAATTGGCCCCAGTCCATATCATGAACTCGGGCATTGCCGTACCACATCAGGGGACACAACAACATTTCGATCAGTAAAGGGTCGGAAAAAATCTGTCCGAGTACTTTGCGAGTCGAAATCTCGAACGCGGCTTGGTCCAGGTCGTCGTAGTCGAGAACTTGAGATCGCAAGTTTGCAAAGGCCGCGACTTGGTGGGGAAAGCAACGAGCAATTTCCGATTCCAACAAACGAATGTCGTTGGAAAACGCCAAGTTGACGCCAGGAAAGGCAATGCGCGATTGCTGTTGCGGGGCGAGCGCAAAATCTTCCCACTGAAAACGCAGTTGACGCAACAGTCGAGAGAGTGGGCCTTTTTTCGCACCCTTGGGCGTAAAATTGGTGACTGCGTGGAGGCCGACATCGTAATCGCGTCCACCCGCTCGATAAAACGAGTTAAGTCCACCGATCGTCTTGTGGCGTTCGAGGATCCCGACCCGTTGGTCGTAATAGGCCAATCGAATTCCCGCCGCGAGGCCGCTCATGCCCGCACCGATAATCAGCGTATCGTAAGCTTCGGCCATGGGGGGTGATTCGGAACGAATGGATAGTCGAACGGGGGACGAAAGCGACCTACTTCGCAACTTCCGACATTTTGGGCGTCAAATAATCGACCGTACTGCGCATCGACGCCAGTTGCACGTATTCGTCTTCGGGGATTTGGACGCGATATCGCTTCCGCAGCTCCATCACAATGTCCAAAAAGTCCATGCTATCTAGCTCCAGTTGTTCACGAAAAGCCACGGCATCGTCCAACGACCCCAAATCTTCGTCGGGGGCGATATCACCTAGGATTTCGATGATGACTTCTCGAATTTCCTCTGGAGCCATGTCCCAAATTCTCCCGTTTTCAATTAAATATCGTGGCTATAACAACGGTCACGAATCTCGACCCAATAGCGAACTGGCCACGAGATTCTCTTCGACCACCAACACACCCCCGTGAGGCTCGGCCAAAATCCGCAAAACGGCCCACCGAGTTCCTCGAACCCCATTATGCAAATAATGGACGCTTCCTCTAGTGGCCTTGTGCCCCCACGTCTTCAATGATGACTACAGAGTTAATACCCAGCATCCCAAACGAATTGTTCAAGATTCGCCGGACTTTGCCAATTTCTCGGGGCGTCCCCAGTACCAAATTCGGCAATTCGCACGTCGGGTCCAAATCGTCCACATTGATTGATGGATGGACAACGCCGTCGCGAAACGACGGCAAATTACCCGCCAATTCCAAGGCGCCGGCGGCCCCCATGCAGTGTCCGATGTAGCTCTTGGTATTGTTGAAATGAGTCCGCTCCGATTGACGAAAGACGTTGCGAAGTGCTTCACATTCCAGTGAATCGCCGTTGGACGTTCCCGTCGCGTGGGTACTGACAATATCAATGTCTTCGGGATTCAAGCCCGCTCGTGCCAGAGCCTTTTGCACGCACTGGGCCTGCCGCTCCGGATTTGGCAGCACAAAATCCGTTGCGTCGGTGTTGATGGCATAACCCACCAATTCACCGTAAATCTTGGCACCGCGGGCTTTGGCATCCGCTAGCCGCTCGACCGTATAGATACAGCCGCCTTCTGCGACCACGATACCAGTCCGTTGGAGGTCAAAAGGTCGAGACGCTTTCGTGGGATCCTCATGGGACGCCAATGCACCTTGACTCGCAAAACCCGCAAAGATCCCAAACGTATGGATGCTCTCGGAAACACCACCGGCCAACGCCAAGTCACATTCACCGAGCCGCAACATCTGAGCAGCCTGGATCAAGCCCACGTTGCCCGCCGCACAGGCAGCACCGAGCGTATAATGGGGGCCCGTAATTTCCAACGTGAGTGCGATCTCACCGGCTGGGTTGTTCGCGACGGTGCGTGGGTTGTGGTGGTGGGACCAGACACTGGTGTCGTAGTTGTAACCGCTGATGAGGTAAATTTCGGATTCGGTTTCGACGTTCCCGTGTTCCGTGACACCAATGTAGACTCCGATCGTCGACCGATCGAAATTCGCCAAATCCAAACCGCTATCCTTGACTGCTTCGCTGGCCGCATAAATACCAATCGAACCAGCCCGAGTCCCTCGTCGTAGTTCTTTTCGCTTTTGGTATCTCAGTGCGTCGTAGTTGCAAACGCCCGCGATCGTTTTGCCAAAGTAACGAATTTCGTACGGAACCACACCGCTTTTGCCGGCCAACAGCCCGCCGCGGAACTGGGCCAAATCGTCACCATTCGGAGCCGTCAATCCCACGCCAGTAATGACAATTCGTTGGTTATCGTCAAGTTGGCTCGTTTTGCTGGCAATCATCGCGGGCGCGGTCCTCCGGGAATCGTTCGCCTCGATCGCTCAAGGCTCCACTTATACCGACGGAATTCTAACCAGTTCCGCGAATCTGACCAGTGACCAGTTTCCCTGGACAGGTTCTCGGTGGTCGTGCGACCGGTTTGGCGTGCGCTTCGAAATGTCCCCGTTTTTAGACTCGTGGTTTGTCAAACTTGACAAAAGGGGGACCTACTTGTTCCGAAACACGGATATTCACGTTTGGCCTCGCGCTTTGGCGAGCAAAACGACCCCAAGATAGGAGTGTCAGATTGCAACGGTGCTTATTGGACGGCCAGTTGTCGATACGCTTCACTCAATTGGTACTTGCCTTGCGTGCTGTTGACCTCGAAAGCAACCTCTCGGACCCGATCGGTTTGTCCGGCGATTTCAACGACTTGTTCCGTGTACCGAAGCATGCCGCGGGCCACTCCCTGGTGAATGGGTGCCATCAACAACTGCCGATCCGGGACTGCTTCGAAGCGAAAGTACTGGGTCATCAAACTTTGTAACGGAACAATGTCGGCTGCGAATCCTTGGAACTGAATCCGTTGAACAACCGCTTCTCCGTCAAAATAGAAAGTCAATGCGCCGTTAAGGTGTCCGACCCGATGATCGGTCATCAGTGGCACGCGGAATCCATAATAACCATCTTGATCCAAGTCCAATTGGGTCGCGGGCTGCCAACGTTGTTGGACCCAATATGGCGAGACATCAAAGCGAATGACCTCACGAAGATCCTTGACAGGAATCCAGCTCGGTCGAATTTCACTGCTCGGCGAGCTAATTGGCTGGCGACCCGATGTATTGCTCGGATCAACGGCGGAAACCGGAGCACCCGTCGGGATGTTCACTGGACGATTCGCGGTCGAGTTGGTGGGCGCGGATACCAGTTGTGGGGTCGCATCGACACCGGGTCCTGGATTTTCTGTTACAGTTTGCGTCTCAAAAATCGACGCCAGAAACTCAGTCAAACTGTCATTTGTGTCGTTCGCTGCAGGCACCAACGACGCTTGCGCTACTGGCGGGGAGCTTGGCGTCCACACACCGAAACTGGGGTCCTGGGCTGGGGGAACTTGCTCAGCGGGTGCAATTCCATTGGCCGCCCAGTGCAGTAACTTACTGACGGACAGCTCGCCACTGCGAAACATCGGAATCGCAAATGCGGCCGTAATTGCTGCCAATATCAGGAATTCTTTGCGAAAGAGTAGGCCAAAAAGCATTGGTTTTCCTTCGTGACCCTAGAGATGTAGTGTCGGAGCGGGGTTAGCCTTGGAGTGCCCTCGGTCTATTTCTCATCTCGGCATTTGAGTCGATTTGTTTTTTGTCTGGTCTATAAATGCCGGTTGGGCGTTGTATCGGGCCGAGAGACCTCTCGAAGCGAGGTTTTTATTCTTGGCAATGCCGCAGCGTGGTCGTTTGGACTTCGAGGAACGTATCGATCGTCCGGGTCGTGCGGAAGACTGGCGGGCTGGGCCCGTGAGGGGTACAATGGGAGCGCGCTCGGGGGCTTACGGGTGCCGAGCAACAACGAGTTTGGTTGGGGCACTGCCGGGCTCGAGTGGGGGATATGGACGCGACTGGCGGTTGAAACCGTCTGCGTTGGCACGGTAGCAAACCGTGTTTCGTATGGCATTTTTGGTAGAAGTTTCGAGCACATGCGGATGTTTGCAGAACGAGTCTCGATTGAACAAGTCGAAGAGGGGCACGAATTAGCTCCAAAGTTCGATGCGCAGGGCCTGATCCCGGTCGTCACCACGGATTATGATTCCGGGGAACTCCTGATGCACGGGTACATGAATCGCGAGGCACTGCAACGGACAATCGAGTTGGGCGAAGCCGTCTATTTCAGCCGGAGTCGAAACGCCTTGTGGCACAAAGGGGCGACCAGCGGCATGGTGCAAAAGATTCGCGAATTGCGAATCGATGATGATCAAGACGCCGTTTGGCTGCGAGTCCAAATATCTGGTCGCGCGGCCAGTTGTCATGTGGGCTACCGATCGTGTTTTTATCGCAGCGTCCCGGTTGGTCCGCAAGACGGAAGTCAACCGCGACAACTGGTATTCGAGGAATGCGAGAAAGTTTTCGACCCACAAGAAGTTTACGGGGATGCTCCAAATCCCACGAAGTTGTAAAACAGGTCGCGACGGCCTGTCATCGTACTCAAGTCAAAATATGTTGCCCTCTTTGGGAGTAGAAGCGAATGATGACCGTATCAAAGTTTAGGTGGCCTACGTCCGTTTTAATTGCGTGCGTTGCCGCGTTGGGTCTCCGCTCCGGTTCCGCCAGCGCGGATGATTGGGCCTATTGGCGAGGGGCGGACCAAACCGGAATTAGTCGCGAAACCAACTTGATTGAAAGTTGGGACCTGAAGACCAACCGGAATGTGCTCTGGACCAGCGACATTGGTGGACGAGCGACCCCGGTGATTCTCAACGGCCGGGTCTATTTGAATTCTCGTACATCCGACAACATCAATATTCCGAGCGAAAAGATCAATGCGGGCGAGCAAGTCGTTTGCTGGGACTTGGAAACGGGCGAGGTACTGTGGCGTGACAAATTCAACGTCTTTCAAACCGACGTTCCGGCACCGCGAGTTGGGTGGTCTAGCATGACCGGTGACACCGAAACCGGTTACGTTTACATGCACTCTGTTTCGGGTTTGTTCCGCTGTTACGCTCCCGACGGAAAAGTGGTCTGGGAACGATCGCTATTTGAAGACTACGGCAAAATCTCGGGATACGGTGGTCGGAACCAAACTCCAATCATTGACGAAGATCGAGTCATTGTGAATTTCGTGACGACAAATTGGGGCGAAACCAAAGGGCCGGTTCCCACTAATTCTTTTTACGCATTTGACAAGCGAACAGGTGAATTACTTTGGGTTTCCAGTACCCCTGGTCGACCGATCGACGCAAATTGTTCGATGCCTGTCGTTCGAGTGATCAACGGGCAACGCTTGCTTATTGCGGGCGACAGTGATGGTAGTGTTTCCGCGATGAATGCTCGGACTGGGAAAATGGTCTGGAATTTCAAAATGTCGCGACGTGGTTTGAACGCCACGATTGTGGTCGACGGCGACTATGTTTACGCGTCTCACGGAGAAGACAATATCGACAACCAAGAATTTGGACGCGTCCAGTGCATCAACGCGGTCGGTGAGGGCGACATCACGGAAACTCATAGTGTCTGGCGAGTTGATGGTGTGAAGGCAGGGTACTGCGGTCTCTTGGTTAAAGATGGAATTCTGTACGTCCTCTCAGATACCGGAACGCTGCATGCGTACGACTCGAAAACAGGCAGCGAACTATGGACGCACAATCTGGGTACGGTCGGAAAATCAGCACCCGTTTGGGCAGATGGAAAGATCTATGCGACCGAAGTGAACGGCAACGTGCACATCTTGAAGCCAAGCCGCGAGGGATGCGAGACTCTTTCTCATGTCGAGTTGCTTGGTGTATCGGCTTCTGGGTTTGACGAGATTTACGCTTCGCCGGCGATTTCACGCGGACGCGTTGTAATTGTCAGTCGAGATCGAACGATTTGTTTGGGTGAAAAGGAATGGAAAGGCACGAGCGAACCTGTTCCGCCATTGGCTGAAGAAAAGCCCGTAGGCGAATTGGCGCATGTTAAAGTTGTGCCGTATGAAGTCGCGTTGTTCCCAGGCCAAACTCAGACGTTCAAAGCGTTGGGCTACGATGCCAACGGACGAATGATTGGCGAATTGAGCGACGTGTCGCTTTCGGTCGAAGATTTGGGCGATGGAAAAGTGGAAGGCATGACTTTCACAGCCGGTACGGGCGATAAAGACTTCGGCGGTCGTGTCGTTGTCTCGAAAGGCGATCTGAAAGCGATTGCCAGAATTCGTACCTTCCCTCGTGCTGACAGATGGTCATGGGATTTTGAAGGCTTTACCGAGACCCAGGTGCCGCCTACTTGGTTGCGTCCGTTCTCGCGACTGCGACCGGTCGAAGTGGATGGGTCGGTGGCGATGCGAAGTGCACCGGCACCCGATCGTCCGAGTCTTTGGGTCCATGTGGGCCCCGACAGCATGACGGGTTACACGATTTTAGCCGATGCGAAGTTGGTAGAAGTCAATCGACGTTTGTCCCGCGTTGGTGTGACTTGCCAACGATATAACCTGATTCTCGATGGCAACGCGAATCGACTAACGATCGATACATGGGGTGCTCACCTTCGCTTGAACACAAGCATGAAGTTTAACGTGAAGCCCGGCGCTTGGTATCGACTAAAGCTCTTGGTTGAAATTCAGGATGGCGTCGCCGAAGTCAAGGGAAAAGTTTGGGAGCGAGACGCTGCGGAACCTGCGGACTGGACTTTGGTGGCCAAAGACCCTAATCCGAATTACAAAGGAAGTCCTGGCTTGTACCTGTATTCAACGAGTGAGTCGTTTTTTGACAATGTACAAGTGATTCCGCAGCAGCCGTAGGGAACCATGTCGCCACTTCATCGTGAAGTGGGAGCTTCCGGTTGATGCGTTTCACTCGGTATTTATCCATAGCCGCGATAAACAAGGAAAAACAAGATGATGAATTGGTTTCGATTAGGAACGGTTGGCAGTGTCGTGTTGGTTGGAATGTTCATGGGTTGTCAAGACGAACCCAAGTACATCATGCCTGAAAATCCAGCGCCTTGGCATCCAGGAATCCAACCACAGGCAATGGGCCCTGGTGGTGGCGCTGCTCCAACGCCAGCTCCCAAAAAGAGTGACGACGAAAAGAAGGCCGACGACGAAAAGAAGGCCGACGACGAAACGAAGGCCACTGACGAAACGAAGGCCACTGACGAAACAAAGGCCACTGACGAAACAAAGTCAGGTGACGGAGCAGCGACGGAACAAAACGAAGAGTCGACGAAGGAATCCGCTGAAAAAGCTGGTGAGAATAGTGAAGCGAAGTCCGGGGAAACCGGCGAAGGTGGTGCTACCGGTGCAAGTGGTTCTGGTGAGTCGGTTCCGAAAGAGGGTGGGCTCTAATTTTGCTGGGACGAAATTAGAGTTGGTCCGACCGTTCGGGGCGACGTGCGGAATATGATTTGATTTTGGGCATTTTTCGGCAGTTACTTGGGTTCGAACAGGATAGAGGCAATGAAAGTAATCAAGTTTACACTTTTGGGATCGGCGTTGGCGGGCTTGCTTGGACTTGGGATCCTGGCTGGTTGCGGCGATGGCAAAACCGAGCCAAAGTTCACGATGCCGGAGAACCCAAATCCTTGGCGAGCTGATTTGACACCGCGGACGACGGGTAGCGGTCCTTCCGCAGTTGCGGGAGCCGTCACCGAGGACGAAAAATCACCACTGAATTTTGGTGTCACTGGTGTCTCACTTCCTGCTGGTTCTGGCGAAGCGAGTGAATCAACCAAAGTCGCTCCCCCCGATCGTCAGACAGTCGAATGGGCCATGTGGGGCGGTGCTCCGGATCGAAATATGGTCAGTGCCACGCAAGGCATCACATTGGATTTCGATTTGGAAGAAAAACGATTGCTGTGGACCGCAAATTTGGGGTCTCAAACATACGGCAACCCAATCTATGCGGGTGGTAAAGTCCTGGTCGGTTCGAACAATGGTGCGGGATATCGGCCAAAATATCCTGCCGCAAAAGACATGGGCGTGTTGTTGTGCTTCGACGCGACCGATGGGAAGTTTCTGTGGCAGTTATCCCGAGAAAAGATGCCGTCAGGGCGCGTCAATGATTGGCCATTGCAGGGTATTTGTTCCGCTCCGATTGTTGAGGGTGATCGTCTTTGGATAGTGACCAATCGCTGCGAAGTCATGTGCTTGGACTTGAACGGATTTCACGACGGAGAGAACGACGGCGACGGGAGCGAAGTTGATTCAGAGATCAATGATGCGGACATTATCTGGACCGTTGATATGTATAACGAATTGGGCGTTTTCCCGCACAATTTGGCCGTTAGCTCTCCGGTGACTCATGGAGACGTTTTATATTTGAATTCAGGAAATGGCGTCGACGAAGGACACTTGGAAATCCCAGCACCGCGTGCCGCAAGTTTTCTTGGGCTCAACAAAAATACCGGCGAAGTGGTGTTTGAAGACAATAGCCCAGAAGACGGCATTCTACACGGCCAATGGAGTTCGCCATGTATCGGCGTAGTCAATGGCAAAGCCCAAGTCGTGTTTGCTGCGGGCAACGGCTGGATGTATTCTTTTGATACGGCAACCCACGAGCTGTTGTGGAAGTTTGACCTGAACCCGAAGGAAAACTTGTATGAATTGGGTGGAGCTGGAACTCGTTGCTACATTATCGGCACCCCTGTCTTTTACGATAACAGCGTTTTCTTGGCCGTTGGCCAAGATCCTGAACACGGTGAAGGCGTTGGACATTTGTGGCGAGTCGACGCAACCAAATCCGGGGACATCAGTGCCGAAGTGGGAGAGATTGGAACGCCAGGTGAGCCTAATCCTAACTCCGGCGTGATCTGGCATTACGGTGGTGTTGATGAAGAACGCGAACCGATTTATCGCCGGACCATGTCGACCGTATCGATTCACGGCGGATTGGTATTTGCTGCGGACTTGAGTGGCTTTTTGCATTGTTTGGACGTCAAAACCGGACAGCGATATTGGCAACATGATCTGATGGCCGCATTGTGGGGTTCACCGCTGTATTTGGACGGACACATCTTCTTAGGAGATGAGGATGGGCGACTGAGCATTTTTGACGCCTCCATGGAATTCGCCTTGAAGCGACAAGAACTTGAGAAACAAGTCGCTGAAAAACGAAAGGCCATGAAAGAGTCCGAGGATGATGAGGAAGTTCGTCGTCTGAGGGCTGAGATCAAGGCGATGATCGCAACCGTAGCGCCTGAAGTACGCGAGAGCCCGAACTCGTCGTCGATCTACACGACGCCGACCGTTGCATCGGGCGTCATGTATATTTCGGATCGCTCGAAACTGTACGCGATTCAAATCACGAAACAGTAGTTGTTTCGCCCTAACGAAACTCTACGGAGTTTCGAAAGCCAAATCGAATAAAAGCACCGACTTGCTTGGTCGGTGCTTTTTTTTTGAAATGACGATTTGGGTAATGGATGTTATTGACGTGGCGATGCTGGCTGACAAATTCAAAAAATTAACCCGCGACTCATTTTTGCATCCGAGAATCAAATCGAGTATGATCTCACCTGAACGGGGCGAGGCGCAATGGAGATTAAGTAGGCGATCTATGGGTGAAACAAACGTTGGAAGCATCGATTCGCTAGAACAACGCAGGCGATACGCACAACTGCTGCTCAATGACCTGAAGGCCATCCGCATCATGCAGGCCGAAGGAATGTTCGAATCAGGAGTCTACAAGATTGGGGCCGAACAAGAATTATTTGTAATGGATGATGACTTTCGCCCATCACTAAATGGTCCCGAAGTTCTTCAAGCGCTGAATCACCCCAACTTTACGCATGAAGTCGCTCGGTTCACGATGGAAATCAACTTGGACCCCGTCACTTTGGCCGGTCCATCTTTTACCACGATGGACCGGCAGTTGGTCGAGCTAATGACATTGGCCGACCAAACCGCTGAAAAACTAAACAAGCGACTGATCGCCATCGGGATCTTGCCAACGATTGGAATAGGGGAATTGGACTCGAAGTACATGACTCCTTTGGATCGCTATCGGTTGATGGAAAAACGCATCATCGAGTTGCGCGGGGGTGGCGACACCGAGTTGGCGATTCAAGGTGTCGACGACATGATGATGAAGCATGACAACATTTTGTTTGAGGCATGCAACACGAGCTTTCAAGTTCATTTGCAAATCGAACCCAAACAATTTGTCGACGCGTACAATTGGGCTCAAGCGATATCCGGCATTGTGTTGTCCATTGGAACGAATTCTCCGTTACTGATGGGGCGTGAATTGTGGTCCGAGACTCGTATCGCCTTGTTCCAACAAAGTGTGGACACGCGAACGCGTGACGCGGGGCTGCGGCAACGACAAGCTCGTGTGTATTTTGGAAATCGTTGGATCCGCGACAATCTGCTGGAAATCTTCCAGGAGGATGTGGCGCGATACCCGTTGTTGATCACTGGCGAACCAGAAGACAGTTTGGAATTGCTCCGCTGCGGTGTCGTACCCAAGCTGCGGGCTTTGGCATTACACAATGGAACCATTTGGAAATGGAATCGAGTCTGTTTCGGTTCGAACGGTCAACAAGCCCATCTGCGGATCGAGAATCGTTATTTGCCGGCTGGGCCAACCACCATGGATGAGATGGCGAACGCGGCGTTTTGGGTGGGGCTCATGCGGGGCATGCCGGCGTCTATGAAGCGGATCTGGGAAAAGATGGACTTTCGCGAAGCCAAAGACAACTTTCTTAAGGCGGCGCAACACGGGATGGACGTCGAGCTAAGCTGGATGGGGCAAACGCAAAGCGCGCGACGATTGATTCTGGATTATTTCTTGCCAATGGCTTGGAAGGGTTTGTTGGAGTCCGGAGTCGATAGCGGAGATGTCTCGAAGTACTTGTCCATCATTGAACATCGGGCCGTCACGCGCATGACGGGTTCCAAGTGGCAACGCCAATACTTTCGGGCGACGGACTCCCGCGCAGAAACCTATCAGCGGCAAATCGCGTTGACTCGTGAATACTGGCAAAAACAAAGGTCGGGGTTACCGGTTGCGGATTGGACGATTAGCCCAAGCGGACAGCCTTATAGCCTGAACTTGATGCAGCAACGGGTGGATACGATCATGTCGACGGATTTGATCACCGTCGGCCAAGAGGACCTGTTTGAACTCGCATTGCAAATCATGTGGTGGAGAAACATTCAGCATCTTCCCGTCGAGGATACCCATGGCCAAATTGTCGGACTTTTGTCGCGCAGTGATTTTCTGCCCGAATTTCGCCAATTGGAATGGGAGTATCTCAAGGGCCTTGACGCCCTACAAACCGATGATGGGCGCGTCGAATTCGACTCGTTATGTGGAGACCGCATGATTGCGAACCCTGTTTGTATTCCGGCTGACCAAACCGTTGGCGACGCCAAATCGTTGATGCTCGAGCGAAAAATCGGCAGTTTGCCCGTCGTCAAGAAAGGGAAGCTGGTCGGAATTGTCACGAAACGCGACATTTTGCGTTTGGAACACGCAAACGAGTCCCTGAATCGCTAAGCTGCCATTGACTCCCAGGCTTGGCTTTGGCCACAATCCGAAGATGCAGACCAATATTCGCCACCGACAAACCAATCGACACGCTGCTATTCAGCGTCACATGGGGTCGTATGGTTCCGCAGCGGGACCGACGGTTGTCGTCATTGCCGGGATACACGGCAATGAACCAAGCGGAGTCTTTGCCTACTTGGATTTGTTGGAGGAACTGCAGCAATCGCAGGTGCAACTCTCCGGACGCGTCGTTGGCTTGGCCGGCAATTTATCGGCGTTGCAACAAGGCGTGCGGTTCATTGATCGCGATCTAAATCGAGTCTGGTTGGCGGCCAAGAATCCTGCACCGTTAGCGCCAGGCATGGACGGCGGTGGAACCCCAACATTGGAACCCCAATGGCGGTGCGACCCACTTGTCATCGAAACTCGCGAACGTGACGAGCTGTATCGAGAAATCAAGCAAATTTTGGCCGAAGCTAACGGGCCATGTTATTTTGTGGATTTACACACAACTTCCAGCCAATCACCACCGTTCATGCCGCTGGACGATACACTTCGTAACCGCGATTTCGTCAGAAATTTCCCGGTGCCGGCAGTGTTGGGATTGGAGGAGGTCATCCCAGGTACATTATTGAGCTACCTGAATGATTACGATGTCGTCACGTTTGGCTACGAAGCCGGACAACACGACGATCCGCAGTCGATTACTTTGCATCGAGAAATGCTGTGGTGTGCCCTGCAATTTGCCGGTTGTCTCCCGAAAACAAGTCGCCCCAGGTTTCTGCGAGCCAAACAAACGTTGCGGGAACATTCTGGTGAATTGCTCGGCTTCTATGAAGTACTACTGCGCCACGGTTTGAAGCCGCACGACGAGTTTCGTATGGACCAAGGTTTCTCCAGCTTTCAACCCGTGACGGTGGGCCAACGCTTGGCCGAGCAAAACGGTGAGGTCGTCAAAGCGCCATTTTCAGGCCGGATGTTCATGCCGCTGTATCAATCCAAAGGCGACGACGGTTTTTTTCTGATTCGGCAGATCCCGCCAGTGTGGCTACAGCTTTCCAGGAGCCTGCGAAAATGGCGTTGCGAACGATGGATGAGCTGGTTGCCAGGTGTCCATGTTCCTCGCGGTGACGCGCGGCGAGTCTTGATCAATCCCCATATCGCATTGTTTATGGTACGACAGATTTTTCACTTGCTAGGGTACCGCCGCAGTGGCGAAGTCGACGGGCGTATCCTCTACGTCCGCCGTGATAAGTAAGCCTGACAAAGTCCACGCTCTGGTGAGCCTAGCTGCCGAGTGCAACGTCTACAGTCGCCAGACGGTGGATGGCTCCCGAACAAGTCACTTGTCCGTCGTTGACTGTAGCTTCGAAATGGCTTCTTTGATCGTGTTTCTGCGGAAGTCATCTAGCGGAGTGCCGCCCTGCGAATCGGCTTGCAACAATGCTTCTAACCGTGGCAGAGCTTCGGCAGCGACCGGTCCAAGTTTCCCTAAAAGTACAACTGCGTAAAAGGCTTTGCGTCGATCTGTGGAATCGACGTGCGCGATCAACATCGGCATGATATCCGGCGGTGCCGTATCTATCTGGCGTAAGGATTCCCCAGCGTAGTCCTTGTCTTCGTGTCGCCCCAACAATTCAAACAACTTAGGCACCGCCGACACCGCTACGGAACCCTGCTGTCCCAGTGCTTGACCTGCGATCCGCCGGACGACCCATTCTTGATCATCGAGCATAGGCAAGAGGGCCGCCGTCAACCGCACTGGATCACGATCAACCGCCGTCAAAGCGGTAACTGCAGCAATGCGGACTTCCGACGATTCGTGGGATAGCAATGGCTGCAATCGTTCAACCATCGACGGGGATTCGTTGGAAAACTTCGGGAGCACTTCTAATGTTGCGACCACGAGATCTTTCGAGCCGCTTAAGTTGTCGATCAACGCTGCAGAATTGTCAGCGGAATACAATTCAAAGATCGGCACTAAACCCGTCGCGATGACTCGAACCGACGGACTATCATCGCTTAAGCTGCGATGCACAACCAACTCCACGATATCTTTTTCACCAAACTGTCCCGCGTCGACAACCTCTTTGGGAACCAAAGCCATCGCTTTTAGGGCCGCCGCGCGCACGCGATCCTCGGGAGCCGCGGCCAGTTCCAATAGGGTGCCTGCGTGTCGTTGCATCTGCCCAGGAGTTTTTGCAATCGCTGTCAGCGCGGCAACCCGGACTTCGACACTCTTGTCGATTAATCCGCGTCGAAACCCATCGCGTCGTTGTTCTCGCGAAAACGCAGCATCTCCCATCGCGCCTACAGCGACCGCACGCACCAATTCGGATTCATCTTCAATGGCCCGCACGACTGTGGATTGTGCTCCAATGTTCTCCGCGACAAAATTGATCAACGCCGCAATGGCCGCCGCCCGCAGTTCTGCTTCGGGATCCGTACTGGCCGAAATCAGACGTTCGAGGCTCTCCGCAGTCAAAGGCTTCATGGAGCCGACCGCGCGAACAGACGCCCGACGAATCGAGGGATTGGCATTCTGCATGCCTTGCAGCAACGCTTCGACCGCGGGTTGGCCAATGTGGGTTAATGCCTCCGAAACGACCGGTTCCAATTCCGGTCGGCGACTGACTACCTCCAACAACTCGCTTACAGCCTCCGGCCCCATACTAGCAAAGACGTTGACCACTAATTCTCGCGGCAGCCGTTTTTCCGACTGGGGCACATCGTCGTTTGCTTCCCCGGTTCCCGCTGGCGCGTCCGTGTTGCTGATGCTTGATTCTTCCAGGCCAAATCGCTGCACGCAATTCTCAACGCGTTCCAAGCCAACTCGCGATGCTGACTCGACGGCCGACAACGCCTCGAGGATTGAAATCGAGCTTGGCAGGTCCGCACTCTCCAAGCGAACCGCCAGACGCTCTACAAAGTCGCGTCCCCCTAACCGAGCCCGTCGCATCGCAATATTCGCAGCTGAACGAACCGATGCCTCGGGATCCAACAAGGCCGCCTCCAACACGCTCTCTTTTTCTTCCGTCGGAAGGTTGGCCTTGGCCAAGACAATCAAACTGACTTCCCGAATTTGCGGTACGGTGTCTTTGGTCGCTAATTTCAACCGCTCCATGACCTGCGGCGTCGGATTTGAAACGGCGGCCAATGCGGATATACCAACTCGGCGAGCCTCCGCCGACGGTTGGTCGGCAATCATTAGCAGCATGTCCAAGTTATCTGGCTCGATTGCCGCCAAGGCTCGTGCTGCATAACCCGCCAGTGACGAGGGTCCATTGGAGTCCGATTGGCGGCCCCGTTCGCGGCCTCGATTGCTTTGACGTTCCGTCCCAGACTCCGATGCACTGGTCCGCATGGCTTGTGTCAACACGGGAACGGCCGGCTTTGCCAATGAGCCCATAGTCTGAAACGCGTGGCACGCGGCAATCTTGAATCCGATCGAACCTTGGGGCCATTTCTGCAACAAGGGCTCAATGGCTGCTAGGCCGATCTTGCCGACAGCATCGGCCGCACGAAGTCGAACTTGATTATCCCGCTCGTCCATCCGCTCCAACAACGTGTCCACGGCTGACTGGGCAGCACTTCCCGCTCGGGCTAATCCGGTCAAACCTTGGATTCGAACCTGCACGTCTTTGTCATTTGATGCTACCAAGAGTGCGTCGATAACCGGGCGCGATGTGTCGCCACGCTTCACCAACTCGTAAACGGCATCTCGTCGATCGTTGGCTTCCGCGGAACTTGATTGCGCAATCAATTGATCGATAGATTTTTCGGCAACTTGTTGAGCAATCACTGAGTTCACCAGCAAAAACAACAAGCACAGAGTGCAACTTACTGGCACAGTTCGTTGGTACGACATAGGTAAGCTCGAGGTTATCGATTCGTATCGTCCGCAAGAATTCATGCTTTTTCCCAAAAGGGAGCCGCCTCTCTCCCGTCGTGTCTCATTGTCCCGGTTTTTGCATGCCCGCCAAAGAGTCGAACCACATTCAGGACAAAGCCGAGCCCTAACTCAAAGTTAGACAAAGCGTTGGGACATCAGACCGTTAAGTTTGGCAAGCTGCCGGTACTGTCGCCAATGAACGGGACACTTGCTCCCATTCGATCCAACAGCGACATAAACAAATTGCACAACGGAGTCTCCCCGTCGTAGCGAATATGCCGACCGGGATCAAGTGTCCCGCAACCTCCACCCGCCAACAACACCGGCAAGTCATCGTGATTGTGTCGATCCCCATCGCTAATGCCACTGCCGTAACAAATCATGGAATGATCCAGTAAGGTCCCTTCGCCTTCTTGGATCGATTTCATTCGTTGCAACAGGTAACTAAGTTGCTGGATATGGAAATGATTGATCGTCCGAATTTTCTCCATCTTCTCCTGATTGCGACCATGATGCGACAAATCATGATGGCCATCGCGGACGCCGATGTGGCGATAGTTCTTGTTATCTCCCGCGTTGGCAAACATCAAAGTCGCAACGCGAGTCGAGTCCGTTTGGAACGCCAACACCATCATGTCGGACATCAAGCGGAGGTGCTCGACATAGGAACCAGGGACTCCACCGGGGATTTTGTAGTCGACCTCGTGCGCCATCGACTGATTCGCCGGCGACGACCCAAGTCGCCGTTCTATTTCGCGGATACCGGTTAAGTACTCATCGAGTTTGCGATTGTCATTCCGTCCCAACCTCGTTTGCAACAGCTTCGCGTCTTCAGCGACAAAGTCCAAGACGCTTTTCTTGAGAATCTCTCGCTGCTGCGCGCTGCGGTCGACGTCTTTCTGCGGGCCACTGGAGAATAGTCGTTCAAAGACCAGTCTCGGATTGATTTCCTTGCCCACCGGTGTCGTTTCCGATGACCACGAAATGTTCGAAGAATAGGCGCAACTGTACCCAGAGTCACAATTGCCGGCATTTCGGCCAGCATCCACGCCAAGTTCCAACGAGGAAAACCGAGTGTGATGGCCAATCGCCTTAGCAGCCGCTTGGTCGACCGAGATCCCCGAACGAATCTGCTCTCCGTCCGTTTTTCGCGGTTGGGCGCCCGTGAGAAACACGGAGGCACTGCGCGCGTGATCACCCGGCCCATCGCCATTGGCCCGTCCCTTGTCGTGGGCCAAACCGCTCAACACCATCAAATCTTGCTGAAGCGGAGCCAACGGTTGAAGAATGTAGGGCAGTTTGAACCCGTAGCCTTCCGACGTCGGAGTCCAGTTTCGCATGTCGGCTCCGTTTGGCACAAAGATGAACGCCATGCGTAACGGCGCAGGGGACGCGATGGCAGAACTGGCCTGCACTGCACCACAGGTTGCTTCTAGCCACGGCAGCGCCAACGATACTCCAAGCCCGCGGAGCATCGTACGCCGATTTAACTTCTGGGACGTCAAGCGACTCATGGGTTCACCTCCTGAAACATAAACGGTGGACTGGTCACAACGGCACGTATCAACGTCTCGAATCGATATTGATCGGCCTGAACTTGTTCCGTAATTCGACGCACATGAATGCGATCGGTCACTCCCAAACCTCGCCCCAACGAATACGTGAGTAATTTAGCCGTCATACAACGAACAAACTCGGTACTCTTGTCCTCGGTCAATATCTTCACCAATTCTACTGGGTTTTGAAATGATTTACCGCCAGGCAACTCGCCGGTCGAGTCGATTTTCTCAACACCGTCGGTCTCGCGCCAGGCTCCGATGACATCAAAATTCTCCAGCCCGAAGCCTAGCGCGTCCATCTTTGTATGGCATACAGCACAATTTGGATCTGCACGGTGTTGTTCCATTCGCTGACGCAGCGATCCCAAGGCTTCTTGCCCTTCGCCCAGTTCCGGAACGTTCGGCGGCGCCGGTGGGGGAGGTTCCGCCAACAAATTGTCCAGAATCCACTTTCCGCGTTTTACCGGGGAGGTTCGTGTCGGATTTGACGTGAGCAACAGAATGCTCGAATGCATCAGAATACCACGCCGCATCCCAACTGCCGGGACTAATTTCCATTCGTCTTGAGGATCCGTCGAAACGCTGATCGGCTCGGGCAAGCCATAATGTCGGGCCAAACGGCGATTCACATACGTATAGTCGGCGTCCAGCAGTTCCAGGACGCTGCGGTTCTCCAATATAATCCGACCAAATACCAACTCCGTTTCTTTCCGCATCGCGCGTCGAAGTTCGTCGTCGAATCCTTGGAACATTTCCGGATCAGGCGACATGTTTTCCAGGTCCCTTAATTGCAACCATTGCCCCGCGAAATTATCCACCAACGCCTGGGACTTGGGGTCAGCCAACATGCGCGGAACCTGAGCGGTTAACTGCTCGGCAGTGTGCAACTCGCCGCGTTGGGCCAAATCGAACAGAACTTGGTCGGGCATGCTGCTCCATAAGAAATAGGAAAGTCGCGAAGCCAACTCGAAGTCATTCAACGGCCTGACTCCATCCACGACTGCCGCTCTCGCATCGTCTTCGATTCGGAACAAAAAATTCGGCGAAGCCAAGATGGCCGTAATGACCGTCCCCATGATTTCCGGCGGCGATATGTCAGCTTCCCAAGCCCGCGTCATTAGACCACGGAGCCTCATGGCTTCATCTTCCGTCACCGGCCGACGAAACGCTTGCGACGCAAAACGATTCGCGTTTTGAAATGCCGTCGCCGCCACTTCTTCCAAGTTCTGAGGATCCGTCGCTCTTAAAGGAAACACTCGCGACAATGCGTCCGGATTCTTGATCACCTCTTCTGCGACGCGCTCGGCGGACTCCAGATATTTTTCCATGAGGATTGGTGGCAACGTCAACACGTCGCCAATGTTATCAAAACCGTTCCCAACATCATCCGAAGGGAAGTCGTTCGCCAAACGGAGTTCTAAGCCCGTCAGATCTCGAACCGTATTGTTGTATTCCGCGCGATTAAGCCGTCGAACCGTGACTCGACCCGGCCGATTCAGATTGCCAAAATCAAAATCCCGCAGCAAAGATTCGGTCCATTCGATCAACTTGAATCGTTCCTGCCCAGACGGTTGATCCATGTCCGCTGGCGGCATTTGCTGCTCTTTCAGAACCAGGACAATTTTTTCGATCAATTCAACGTTCTGCCCTACTCGCGTCAGGGGATTGCCCAATTCAGGGTCAAACATATCCAAACGGATTCCGCCTTCGGCCGATTCCCCCAAATGGCAATCGATACAAAACGTGCCCAACATTTTCCAGGCGGTCCGATGATCGGTATGTTCTGCTTCGCCCTCTTGACCACAAACACGCTGCGGCAAACTCAGCCACCCGCAAAAAAGCAACCAAAACGCGAGACCCGCAGCGATATTCAACTTTCGAGAACCACGATGGTCGGTCGGTCGTGAGCGAACGACGAGATAAGGCATGTGTCAAGCTCAAGGCGGGGGGAGGGATTCTGCACCTGGAACCCAGTGTACCGCAATCGTCCCGCGACTGCAAACGCCGAAACTGGCCATGTCGACCCGATTCCTATTTTCCACGGAAAACTTGTGGATAAATGGGCACGATTTAGAATTATTCCTCCGGTTCAAAAGCGAAGCGAACTCGAAGTGTGACCTTCACCGGGATTCGGTCCAAGTAGGTTTGCGACACGCCAGTGCCCATCGCCGAGGAAATCCCGCCGAGTTGTGCGACAATGACTTGTTGCAGTCCCCGCTCGGCGTCATCCGGTTCAACCGCCGGTGAGTCAACCAAAATCGACTGGGCGCTCCCCAACTTTCCGCTGGCAATTTCCGCCAATGCCTCGGCTCTGGACTTCGCGCTTTTGAATGCCGCTTGACTGGCAATCTTCCAGACTCGCTCTGGATCCGACAAGCCAACCCGCATGAATTGGCCCATATTTTCGCCGTTGTAATACGAAACCATCGGATTGGCTGGACGCCCTAGCTTGATTTGCTTTTCGCTCAACGCCACAGCCAACTGCAGCATTCGTTCGGCTTCGGCCTGAAAATTCTCCTCGGTAAGGCCGCTCACGACCAAGCGAAAATCCTCGGCCATGGTAAACACTCCGTCTGAATCTTCCGGCGCTGCAACTTCGCCCATCATGCCCATGATCTGTTGCTGTACGTCCATGGCACTATTCGCGCCCGACGTCACACTGCGCTTGTGGTATTCGATTTTGATGTTGGCGAACTTGGTGTCTTCCAAGACCTTGCGAATATCCTCTTTGAGTCCACTAACAATTTTTTGAGCCTCGGCTACATCACCGCTGCCCGATAGATTGCCTTCAATCCAAATCATATCTGGAACCACTTCCACCGTTCCTTGGCTCGTGACTTCAATTGTTTCGTCTGCCAACAAGGGAGTTGAAAACCACAAACACGCCACCAAACATGACAACCAAGTCTTCGATTTCATCTGCGGTTTCCCGTCATTAGTATGTGAAACGATGAATGAATCGCCCAAGCTATTTTTGGGCTGCACCAAGGCGATGATCGTTGAGACACAATCTCTCGATCGATGCCCATTTCAGGCGAAAAACAGTCTAATCCACAACCATCGACCAGCCTAGGCAACCATTCGGCATTCCGGACAACGACTTCTCGATTGGCTCCATACATGGCACAATTGGCCGTTGCAACTTCCGCAGATCCCCAGGCACCGAGTTTCCCATGACAACCAATTTGAACCAGCCACTCAAATGGCATGGCGGCAAGTACTATTTGCGAAACTGGATTATTGGCCTAATGCCGCGACACCTGCATTACGTGGAGCCGTTTTTTGGTGGTGGCAGTGTATTTCTCGCACGCGACCCCAACCGAGATTGGTGGGCGGACTCCGAACTTCGGCTCGCCGGTGCTGAACAGGGGTGCAGTGAAGTCGTCAACGACGTTCACGGCGAATTAACAAATTTCTGGCGAGTACTGCAATCGACGGAAACGTTTGAAGCCTTTCGCCGTCGCGTAGAAGTCACACCCTTCAGCGAATTCGAATTCAACGAAGCCGCCACGGCAACCAATGCCCGACTCGCTACGTCGGCACAATCCCCGACCACTTCGAACGAGTTATCCGTTGAACGAGCGGTCCAATTCTTTATCTTGGCTCGCCAGTCGCGACAGGGGGTCATGCGAGATTTTGCCACCCTGTCTCGCAACCGCACTCGATCCCGAGTTAACGAGCAAGCCTCCGCTTGGCTCAGTGTGATTGAGGGTCTCCCAGATGTTCACCGTCGCTTACGCGGTGTGGTTATTTTGAACCAAAACGCTTGTGATGTTATTAGAAAGCAAGATGGACCAAAGACCCTGTTCTATTGCGATCCACCTTATTTGCATGAGACCCGCTCAACGACTGGCGAGTATCATTTCGAAATGAATGGAGAACAACATCGAGAATTGCTCCAGATACTGTCGCAGATTGAAGGTAAGTTCATGCTCAGTGGCTATCCGAGTTCGCTTTACGATCGATGGCAACAGAATTGCGGCTGGAAGCGTCATGACTGCGAAATCGACAACAAAGCCTCCGCAGGCAAAGTCAAGGAAACCAAGATCGAATGCCTGTGGTGTAATTTTTAGAATCGGATCCGTTTGACGTCTGGTACCACATCAGGCGCTGGTTTTCGAAGCGTCACTTTCTTGAAGGTTATCGGGCCGAATTAACTCTAACAGGCAACATGGCTTGGGTTACACAACCTCCTGTCATGGTTACGACAGCGCCAATCAAAGCAAGCCAAGGGACGCCGAGCGGTTTTTCTAGTAATCCACTGAATTCACACGCCAACAGGACGACGCCTGCCAGCGAGGCGCCAAATAACGCCGCAGGCTGGCCGACTCGTTTAGTCGTGATGCCTAACAAGAAAAGGCCCAACAATAGCCCTCCCGAGAAGCCCGCAATCTTTAATGAGTTATCGATGACGGACGCGGAAAAGTGTTGGGCTTGAATCCCAATCAACATTTGAATGATACCGAAGAGCAACGTCAGCCCCTGGGTAAACACTAACAAACGTTTTGGTGTCCAAGGCTTGCTCTGTTCGGTCATTGGCAAGACAAAATCGTGCATCACGGCAGAAGCCGAGGCACTCAATGAGCTCGAAAGGGTCGACATCGAGGCCGCAAAGATCGCAGCCAACATCAAGCCCACCAATCCTGTATTCGCTGGGAAGACATGGACAATAAAGTGTGCGAAAACTCGGTCCGGCTTTTCTGGCATCGTCGTTGCCGCGCCATACGACTCGTAGTAGCTCGCCAACCCAATGCCAATGATAATAAATAAAGCGAATTGCACCCAAACCACAAAACCACTTGCGATCAACGCAAGCGCCGCGTCCCGGCGACTCCGAGCACTCAAGTACCGTTGGACCATCATTTGATCCGTTCCGTGTGTGCCCATGCTCAGTACGATTCCACCGAAAATACCTGACCAAAAGTTGTAGTTCTGACTCCAATCCCACTCAATCAGCTGCCACTTGTTTGTCCGATTACCATGGTCCCAGACCGAGAACCAACCTTCAGGCAACATGTTGACAATTGCGATTAGACTTACGATGCCACCCAACCAATAAGGCTTTGACTTCGCGGAGCGACGGTAGGAGCGGAGCCGAAGGTCAAGGCCTTTGTTCAAGAAGCCCGAGGGCAATTGCCTCAGATCACGATCTCTAACCATTTTGACTATGGGTTTTTAAATCTTGGCAT
>JBGSJV010000166.1:0-9572 GCA_041741535.1 Pirellulaceae bacterium | reverse complement strand
TTGGAACGCCGAGATACGGTGGCCGAGCGGCTTCATGCTGCGTGCCACTTCTCAAATCCGGAAATGGACGCTTCTCTCCCGGAGCCGCAAATCGGCCTGCTATTGAACGAAACCATCCTTACAACAATTTGACTGGATCCTGAAAAATGAAGATTCTCAAGTACGTAACCGGCTGCGTGGTCGTTTTGGCAGGTTTCGCGATTCAGGGGCCGGGTGGGACACTGGCGAAAGTCCAACCAGAGCCGATCCCCGAAAGCAAGAATCGGACGGACCACCGACAAAGGGATCTTCTGGCGTCCGTCTATGTCCGGAAATGGGCGGAAGCCCATGCCCTTAGTCAGAAGTCTGCATTGAAGATCGCTTCTATGGACAGCGTTCCGGTCTTTCGCGAAGACTTTGACGATCATTATGTCGAGTATTTTGCGGTCAATCCGGAGCTCAGGGCTGTGGCTTTAGAAGCTGCGGTCGATGCGGAATTGCTCAAACAAAAATTGGTGAGAATGGGGGCCGATGCCGCGCCGGCACTTGCCTCCGCCCGATTCAGTCCCCAAAGCCTGGTTCGTTTGGACGCTGCAAATATTCTGGATCAAATGGGCAGTAAGGCATTGGAGACGCTGAAATGGGCGGCCGAGAATTCTCAAAGCCCCAATCGCATCACCGCTTATGTCGAACTTCGAAATCGGTTTCCGCTGGCGGAGATCAATAGTAATAACGTTTCAACTGCAGAACTGCTGGAGCTCCTGAAAGTTGATTCCGCGGCAGGTCATTCCGTCATTCAGGAGCTGGCGACAAGGAGGTTGGATTCCGCGTTGATCATTCCAGTCTTACTTGGGGAGCAAGATCATGATCGCATTTATCCCGCGGTCATGGCGCTTTGTTATCTAGGGGCGTCAAGCCAAGATCTTCTGTCATTGATCGAACGCGGGTTAATTCAATCACCGACCGACTCCCCTGCTTATCTCGATGCCGCCATTTCTCTCCTGGAAAGAGGCGAAATTACCGAGAGTGAAATTAGAACCATGGTTTCGCGGATCGAATCCCATTCCGCCCGAAATGCTGTCGACAACGAACTGACCCACTGGTTGAGCCTATTGCGAGCATCTGAGTTCGAACGGGAAACGGCAAGCAAGTCGGCGTCCCTGCAAGAACTATTGCATAAATTCAGTAGGAAGCCGTTTAGTGAGAAAAGCTTCCAGTCGCCCAGCGGAGCATTCAGAGATTTGGCTCCAGAGTTCCACCTCCTCATCGATCAGAATGCGGATACCGAATCTCGAATCGAAATGGCGAAAGTGCTGGTCGATTCGCTAGAAGGTGAATCAACTACCACGAAACTTCGAGCTATCCCCAGCCTGCAGAGTTTAGGATCAGCTGCATGGCCACTAGCACCGCTAATGGTCAAGCTCGTGCAAAACAAGAATCGCGATGTCGACGATTTGATCTTGGCCGGTGACGCCATCAAACTGATAGGCGCGATGGGCGAAGGAGACTTTCCTGAGCGAGCGATGGTACTGTCCACGTTAGCGAACGTGCTAAGCGAGCCTCCGCAGGCGCAGGTCAAGCCCCCGGCCACATGCAAACAGCCCGACGATTACCGGGACTGGTACGGTATCGTGCGCTATCGGGCTATCGAAGCACTGGGAAGGCTAAAACCAGCGGAAGCGGTGATTGAGAGTACGTTACGTCCGCTGCTGCGAGTGGAGAATAGTGACAACCGAGAACGTCGACGTGTTGCCGAGTCGATTCTCAGTATCAAAGGCTATGACGACGAGTCGATCAAAACACTGCGGTCGTTGGCTGGTGGAGGCGTTTTTGGTTCTATCTCCAGCCCACCTATGGGCCTTACGAAGTCCGATCAAGTGGAGATTCGTCAGACGATTGAAGATTGGACTGCGAAGCATTCCGGGAAGACGGTGGATTTACTCGTTCAACGTCTTGTCACGAACTCCGACGGACCAATGGAAGCGGAAAGAATCATTTCCGCCCTAGGAGAGATGGGCTCCGATGCACGAGGGTCAATTCCAGTGTTGGAGCGCGCACTGATATGTACCAAGGGACATTTGCGCGGTGCCGCAGTCATTTCCTTGGCCAAGATCGATCCGACCAATCCACAACTTAAGTCGATCGTGCCGGAGCTTCTACAGGCGGCAGAATTCAATGTGCGCCAATTCGCTCAGCAAACACAATCATTGATTCAGAAGTAAACGGGATTTGATTCTGTGAATGAACTGAGAAGTGCGGCGCTTGGCCAACTCTCAACCAAATCAATTTCGTGTACGCAGGTACCAGGTACATTCTCGAATGCCAAGAAGGAATCAACCAATGAAACTTCACGTTTGTCTGCTCGTCGCTATTTTAGTTGGCGCATCGCCAGCAATCGCCCAAGTCGATTCAACCGAGATTGACTTCAGCAAACCCTGTAGTTTCACTCTGAAAAAGAACAATGGGTGGGACAATGATCCAGTCTATTTCATCCAATTGTGTGTCAAGGAAAGCACGCAACACGTCGGAATCGCGAGGACTATCAATGACGACAACGGTCGGCCATACGACTCCGGTCCACAGGAATTGCGAACAGCAACACTTACTATCAACGGCCCGGTAGCCAGTCTCGTCGTCGGCTCCTTAGATCTAAATCTGGGAAGATACACAACGGAAAAATCTTGGCAAGGTGAATTTGCGAGTGGTCGATGGGAATTCAATTCCGATCATAAGGGACCTGATAAGAAGGTTGCTTATGCGATTCACGATTGGAAGCCCGAGGCGGCAATCGAAGCGGAGCGGTTATGGGCTAGCCATTCTGCAGACGAAGCCAAAGCGAAGGAACAATGGGATGTCATAAGGTCGCCGATCGAGAAATTGAAGTCCGATGGTCACCCTATTCAGTTCATACGTGCCGTTGAGGGTGGCAACGTCGATTGGACGTGGCGGGACCATCAACTGCTCAATAATAACGACACTCGAGTCATTGATCATTCTAGGATTGGGGAATTGAACGTCTTCCAGATCGTTCCGAATATCGTGCTGGAGGAAACCGTCGATCCAGCGACATGGACATCGCTTAAAGAATTGCGGCACATTGGGAAACTACGGATCGAGAAATCAGCCGGATGTGATCTGTCTTTGTTGGCCGATGGGCCAAGGATTGATTCGCTTGTCGTCGTGAATGCCAATTCGCAAACCATCGAAGGGATCGCAGCGCTTCGCAGACTGGTAGCTCTGGAAATCTGGTTTCAGCAGGGCCACACCAGAGCTCCCTCTCCCTTCTCAATTAAACCGCTCACCCGCCTCACCGCGCTGGAACATTTGAAACTGTGGAATGTGCCAGAGGACACTCGAGACATTCTGGTTGGAATTCACGATTTGCGGTCGGTGAAATCACTTTTAGTTAGTGGCGTTATCGGTGAGCGATCGCTGCGTAGTGTTTCTCGCTTGATGCATCTTGAGGATCTTGATTGTCTGGTGGACTCGCCCGAGCTGGTTAGCCAGATCACTAATCCGAAGTTGCGGACGTTACGCTTCGCTTCTTCGTCGTGGCCGCGGGAAATGGACGACGAGTGCTTATTGGCCTGGGACATGCCCGCGACGATCCAGAAGTTGACGCTTCGAGGATTCTGGACTCCGCTAGGAGCCTTGGACTATGCTCGAAAGCTCTCGCAAATGCCGATCGAAAAGCGACAAGTCTATGCCAAAGTCAGGTCGTTGCCCGAGTTGAGAACGATGCAGTCAGACCTCAAGCGATTGCGGAACTTGGAGATCGCAGTTGGTGGAGGACTGATTGACCGCGTCGTTGATCCGCACAAGCCAACCGCTCGGAGGCAGGTGATCCGGACGCTGCAGTTGATCGAATTCAACCAAGACCGACTGGAGACAGTGATTCCGCAGCTCGCTAAAAGCACGTTGATGGAGGCAAAAACATTGCTCGATCAGGAGAAGTTATCGGCTGAAGAAATGGTAGCGGTAATAGACCGCCTGGCGACCTACTACGATGAAGATGATGAGGAAGTGTGGCGAATATTGTATCCCGAATCGGAGCCACAAGATGACAAGGCGGCCCAGATATTGAACGCAGCGATCGACGCGATGGGATACTCCAACGTCGAAGCCTCGGATCAAACGTATCGGGCTTCCTGGGAAATAAGTCGCGGAAAAGGGAGTCTGTCAGTAACTAGAAATCTCTTCATCAATCTTGGCTCAAAGCGGCTCTCGTCGGTGGATTCTACGTATGACTTCTCCGAACGGCGTCGTATCGAATCCATAAGATTAACTGTCAATGGCGATCAAGCACTGAGAACCGCGTACGGTCAGAGTTCGCCAGTATTTGCCGACAAGGCGGCGTATTTCGCTTGGAACCAATTGGATCTTGCTCCTCAGATGGTTGCCTGTCTTGCAAGAAATCCCGAACGATTGCGATACGGCGGCAAGTACGTCGTGGATGGAAGAACTATTGAACGAATCCAGCTCCTTTGGCAAAAGAAGGTCACTCACGAATTCGACTTCGACGCAAGGACTCACCTGCTCGTTGAACGAAGGCAACATCAGACGGAAGCTCAGAAGCAAATGTTTGAGGGTAAGTACGCCTCAAACGGTGATTTTCAATGGAAGTACGAGAATTACGAGCGGCACGCTGGGCTAATGATGCCAATGACAGTCACAGCCTATGATCCCATCGGAGTTTCGACAGAAGTTTCGCAGTGCACGGCATTCGAACTTGCTCCTGAAGGTACGGAGGACGTGTTTACCATTCGAAAGTAACTCAAGCCCTGCGTAGGTGAAAGTCGTTCACCCAGTCAGTTTATGGCATTTCACTTGTTTCCTTTAACTTTATGGAATTGAGAGCGTGGTTCATGTCGATGAATTCGCAATATCCAAACACAGAAAAATCGCAATCGTTTGAAAATGCCGTGCCGACGGAATTGCTCGTTCCTGTGGACACTTCGCATCATCGAACGTGGAATAGAATCAAGTTTGCAATGTTTGCCGCCGTCGTATTGGCAGGCTTGGGATATATTCGGCAAGTCAGTTCCGCAGCTCCCGATAGATTGGGAGACACGACGCCACTTGCCAATGTTCCCCAGCCAGATGATCCTCCACCTTACAATTTGGAGTTGTCACGACGGCAGATTGCCGCGGTTCGTGAACAAAGTGTTGACAGGATTTTGCATGACCGCCAGGAGGCCGTCGTACCGGACAGAGACACAACGTCAAACGCCAACACTGATTCGTCCACGACGGCCGCATCGACGGACGATGCGGATGATCGCGTGAACAAGGCCCTGAACGCATTAGCCTATCTTGTCATTCAAGATTTTCGACATGCCCAGACTTTGAGAGATTTTGCGGACGCAAAGCACGAGGGGTTGTTGGCAGCCGCAAGAACAAAACGGCCGGAGGCCTACCAAGGAAAATTTGCTGTACGACTTCTCGAGTTTTTGGAGCAAGCCGATGGAGAACAGTTGGTACAAGGGATCGTTGCGATCGACCATCTCAGTATCCCTGCGCGGATCGGCAGTTCGACAACGATCGAGCAGCACGAGGTAAGACACGGTCGCGACAAATGGCACAATCGAGATGCAAACGGGGATACGGCCCTGCATCGACTCGTGCGGCTTGGATTCGGAGACGCCGTCAATTATCTACTTCTGCTTGGCGCGGATCCTAACGTCAAGTCACGGGATGGGTCATTGCCTATTCATGTGGCGATCCTAGAAGCAGATTGGAACACCCCGTTATACCTCTTCCGCGAGACTTGGTGCGGCTTCGAGGTTCGAGATGGAGCGGGGCGGTCTCCGTTCGAATTGGCGATCATGCGGAAGAACCCGCTATTGGCCCTGATTATTCTGCTGAGGCTGCCTAAATATGTCTTGGAACGCAAGGACTCTAAGGGGAAATGCCGCTTGTTTGAATGCGTTACAGAACTGTCGCCGGAGGCGAATGTGGCCACCCCGCACGACGCGAAGAAACTTCTTTGCGAATTGGCGATCAAGGATGCAGAACGAATCGTATTGGATCCGGTCGGTCGCGTCGAAGTGTTGAAGCAGCTCGCTTGGTTGGAGTCGGAACTGTCGACTTTGGCGATTGAGTTACAGTTGGAGCAAGCCTCGGTAATTCCTCCGGTGGAGAGAATTCCAATTGCCGAGCCCGGCGTTTGGGGCGCCGACGGAACCGGTAAGTCGTATCAAATTGTTCCGCCTGCGATACGTTGGATCGAAAAGCCGAAATCGGACGTTGGGTCGTCGTCGAAAGGGCTATCCGTCATACGCGGATCGGCCCAGCCTAAAATGATAGATCCGATACTGATTCGCAAAAGTGAAGAGATTCAAGAGATAAATGCCTATATCCAACGGCTAAGGAGCTTTTACTAATGTCAACAGCGAAGCATCCTGACTCAGAAGTCCATACTTCTAGCACGACCGATCCAACGACATCCACATCCGCATCGATAACGTCTGCCTCGACGGGTTCGACTTCAAAAGCGATTCGCTGGAGACTACTTTGTAGCTGTATCTTCTACCCCGTCGCTTATTTGTTCTGGCTAATCGTCGCCGGATATTTGCTTGTTCTATTTGTGGGGTGGTTGAATGGACCGCCTGAGTTTTTGACTCGCTCGATCGCACAGTTCACTGATACCGTCAAGTCGATTACTGGTATGGGAAACACTTTTGATGAAAGTCGTCAAGAAATCGTCACGGTCATAAAGCGAGTCGAACTACGTAATGATCAAGGAGTTGTACACCATTACGACCCTGGCGCTATGTTGTCCGTTCTGAATGACCGTGAAGGTACACTACAACTCGGTGGAAGCTGGGCACACGGACAGTTTGAGTTTCAAGGGGAAGTACCCAAAGCATCGGTCATCTCCGCGCCTGAGATGCTGGACTTGCTGACGGGTGTCGTCGACGAACTTGAACAGCAATACGAATTGTCGAGGCTTGTTCCAACCCCTGCGTTCCCTCTTCCGTCCGCAAGTCATGCAGTATTCGATATTCACTCCACACGAAATCGACTGGCGTTTGCCTACTTCTTGCGAGCCAGGTATTACCCGTTGGACTCTGCTGACGAAGCAATTCGAGACTGTGAACGATCAATGCACTACGGCGGATCAGAAGGGGTTCTAACACTCGAGATCGCGTCGATCTATCGCAGAAACAAGGACTATCCAAAATACGCCGAATATTTCGGCAAACATCAACGTTTAACCGTTTCGTATTTGGATGCCGAGTTTGTCAGTGCATGCTTCCGTTGGTTTCAGTGGCTGCTAATGACCAACGCAAACACCGATTTGAATGATGACGACGAGGCGTTTCGGTTTGGCAATCATTCAATTCGTCGGTCATTCGATGGAGTTAGAATTGCTTGATCAGGGCGACTTTCAGGGTAATGGCTTTGCTGACCTGTTCGGTCAGAGTGAGGGTATTTTCGACGAGTGTTAGTTGGTAATGTTCTTCTCGCTTCGTTCCGTCGGTAAATTTGATGATTAAGTTATCACCTTCGATCCGGGCGGTCCCCGGGTTTACCTTGACCGTTGGGTTCGCCGCTTGCGAGCCGACCCGCGAGACGACGATGAAACCATCGGCTTTGATCTTCGCCGACCATGGACCGACTTCCTCCGACGATTCGCCGCCCTCGGTGTCGTACTTGGTCGCGGTTCCGGACCAGTGGCCTGCTAATGTTTCGAGTGTGATATGTTTCCGGGCGTTGGTGCTGAGCGGTTCTCCAGGCGCGCCCCAGATTACTTTGGTTTCGTAAGCGAAAGCGAGCATGTGATCCACCGTTGTTTCGAACTTGCCTGGGACGACATCACTCAGGGGAACGTCCACGACGATCGACAGTTGGATCCCGTTGCTGCCAGGCCCACTTTTGAAGTACGCGGCGCTCGAAGCGTGGGATCCATTCCATTCCAACATCTTTAACATCCGCTCGGCGTTTGGTTTCGCAGGCATTTCTCCGCAGTTGAACCACAGCCGCACAATGTCCGATTGGCCAGGTTTCCGCACGATGGTTGCCTGCAGTCTCCAGTCGTAGAATTCCTGGGTTCCGGGCGGGTTGTACGAAGCGACCCAATCCAACCAAGCCGAATCACCTTCCTGCTGGTCCGTCACCGAGTAGCTGGCACCGGCCACCTTCTTTAGCTGGGCGTAACTGTCGATGTTTTGGGCCTGAACAGGTCTTGAGGCGATCAAAATGAAACAAAGTGCCAAAAATCCGAGGACGGTCTTCATGCGATTTCTCCGTGCCAAAGGTGTACGTCGACCTTGTCGGTCCGGGAGCGATACGAATGACGACGTCGAGTGTGACAGGAGAAACTTTGAATGACTTGCCTAAGACGTTTGGCAGGCAATTTCGGGTGAGTCGCTGGGTGGCTTTGTTGATTGGGATGTGCGGCGAAAAATGACCGGGATATCTTTCGCCCCCTTTTTTCGCCCGTGTTATCTGCCCAAAAGTTACGTTCATGGTGGTGCTTTGCTGACTCGGTCATTTCACTGAGCGGACACCCCAAGCGTGCGGAAACGAGTCCTGACACCTTTTTTGGTTGGCTTGTTTTTCCGAAGAGACCATATTCTACTGGTGTGCCGGAAGTTGCGTGCGATTACGGTAGAATAATTCGTCCAGGAGATCATGATGGCTCGCGATATTTTGTACCTGTTGAAAGCCGATTTTGCAGACGGTGCAGGTCTACCGTACTATTGTCCCGACTGCGCACAAGTCACTGGGGTGTTGGCCTACTTTCCGCAGTTGCGTTACCAATTGGATGTTCGCTATGTCGAATTCATGCGACCGCGGACCGAGATCGTGGAATTGATTGGCGCCGAGAACCAAGGTTGCCCAGTGTTGATTTTGGCCGACGCCCCGTTCCCGCAAGCCAGCGAATGGGTCAGCGGTGAATTCCAAGGTCGCAAGTTTGTTTCAGGCGCCAAGGCCATCACCAGTTATTGGTCCGCGGTACATCAAGTCTCGCGGCCACATTGATTTTCTGGTAGTGGCGGCTCGTGTGCCCCGGGTCTGCTTTCAAGCTCACAGGGTTCCCTTCCACAAGTCGGCCTTGGCCAGGGTTCAAGCCGTCTAAAAATGTGGGTCGAGAGATGGTTGGGTTGTCGTTCGCCCCAAATGTTTCGACTAGTGAGTCTTCGTGTTGAGCGGATTGAGCTCGTCTTTTGCTTGCGGTGAATGCGGGGAGAGACGCTTCGTTTGTCGGATACGCGCCCAGCCAAGCTCTGCTCCTGCGGTTACGGGCAAATTTGTTGGCTGGTGCTTCTTTTGGCGAGAAACATATGGGGCAAAAAATGGCTCGGATATCTTTCGACCAACGTTTTTCGACCGCGTTATTGGGGAATTGCGGAACCCACGGTACCGAGATTGTTCACGTCTTGCTGGATCAAGCAGTGGCCGAGACTTGAGATCGATTTGTGTTGGACTAATTCAGGATTGGGGAACAGGTTTCGATCTTGCCCTATACGAAGAAGCCGTGATGCACCTTTGGGGTGGCGAGGCGAAGGTGCTATTTCGAATCCCGGTCACGGGGACAGACGGGGACTTGGTACCCAGAAGATGCGGCTCGTGTCCCCCGGGTCAGC
>JBGSJV010000165.1:0-15407 GCA_041741535.1 Pirellulaceae bacterium | reverse complement strand
CATCGAGGGCGAAAAACTTAACTTCTTCGCCTGGCTCGAGAAGATTTTCAAAATTTTCGGCTCGTGTCAATAGACAAACTGCGCGCACAAGTCCCCCAGGGGCTCGGCAGTGCCATTCACTCCTGACACCTTTACCAGACCTGACACCTTTACCAGACCCTAAGTTTTGGATTTGACAAAGCACTAGTTATCGCACTCAACCCGTTGACGGTTGATAGAGATTCGGTGAAGGTTCCGCCAGCGTCGCTCTGCTAACCGCGAAACGCCTTGGCCTTGTCACACCTTGGCCTTGTCGCACCTCGGTGTTGCACGATTGCCCGCGCCGGCAGACGCACTTTTAGGCGAGACACTTCACTGGGAGATAGGTTTCGATGGCAGTAGCGAGAGGAGTTATCTCGCGTACCGGCCGTTCGGGCAATTGGCGATGACTTCGGAATATTCGATCGAGGCACGGGAGCATGAAATGTCAGGCAATTATGTAATCGCCGGTGGTTCCAAAGGAATCGGGCTGGCCCTGGTCAACCGCTTGCGACAACAGGCGACTCGGATTGATGTCTATTCTCGACAGCTTGACCAGCTGGAAACCGACTCGGTGGTCCACCATCATGCGTGTGATTTCGCGCAGGCCGACTGTCAGATGGCTGAATTGCCCACAACAATCCACGGCGCCGTGTATTGCCCGGGCTCGATCAATCTCCGCTCGTTCCGCAGTTTGAAGCGCGACGACTATTTGAACGATTTTCAGATCAATGTATTAGGAGCCATCAGTTTTTTGCAACAGTGTTACGCGGGCCTCACCCATGATTCGAACGCCCATTCGCGCGGGGTGGTCCTGTTCAGTACGGTTGCGGTGGCTCAAGGTTTGCCGATGCATGCTTCGATCGCCGCGGCCAAAGGAGCCGTCGAAGGATTGATGCGGAGTTTGGCGGCGGAGTGGGCACCAAAAATTCGAGTCAACTGCATTGCTCCGGCGTTGACGGAGACTCCATTGGCAGCGAAGTTTTTCACAAACGAAGCGGCCCGTGAGACCTTGAACGCACGTTATCCCCTGGGACGCACGGGTCGCGCGGAAGACTTGGCGGCCACCGCCGCGTTCTTGCTTTCGGTAGACGCAGCTTGGATTACTGGGCAAACATTTGGCGTCGATGGTGGGTTATCGACGCTCCGCAAATAAGGAGCCACCATCATGGCAAGCGGATGGAGACGCTGGATCGTTGAAACCTTTCATCAGTGGATCGGGTATCGCGTCACCGAGAAAGAAATCTTGGAATGGATGCAGGCCCAAGGTTACATCACTTCCGCCGCCCATTTGACGGAAGTCCAACTCTATGCCCTGAAACGGCCCGGCTGGGTCCAAGTGTTTCGTTTTCAAATCGAGGCGCGCGACCAACAAGCGAAGATGCGTCGCCTGTTTGGTGCGCTGCGGTCCGACGAGCGGTATGGGGAGCCCCAGATTTGTGTCTTTGCGACTCGCTTGGAGCGGGACCACCAATTGCAGCAATGGTCCGTTGGCCTTATTGTGCGGCGGTAATGGCAGGTAGTATCACGACACCCCGGAGTTTGGTTGATGGATGAATTGCCGATTGTCATCGTCGGAGCAGGATTGGCCGGACTCTGCTGCGCGAGGCGACTGCAACAGGCTCAGGTTCCGTTCCTTATTTTGGAATCAACCGATCGAGTAGGTGGCCGAGTTCGTACCGAGGAGTGTTCGGGCTTTCGCTTGGACGTTGGGTTCCAAGTGCTGCTGACTTCGTACCCGGAAGTGGCCAACACCCTGGACTTGCCCAGCTTGAACTTGGGCTCTTTTCAATCGGGAGCCCAGATTCGTTACAACGGGAAGTTCGTGCGTTTGGCGGACCCGTGGCGAGAACCGCGGCATCTGTTGGCGACGGCCGTGTCTGGTGTTGGGACCTTGGCCGACAAGCTGCGGATCTTTAGTTTGCAACGTGATGTTGCTCGCGGCGATCTTGATGCTTTGTTGGAACGCCCCGAGACCACCACCCGTGAGCGACTGGTCGAACACGGCTTCTCCGCACGAATCATCGAAGGATTTTTTGAGCCTTTTTTTGGCGGCGTCTTTTTAGAAGACGAACTGCATACCTCCAGTCGCAAGTTCGACTATCTGTTTCGGTTGTTTTCGACCGGCGTCGCAACCTTGCCGGCCGGCGGGATGGGTCAGATTCCGCAACAATTGGCGGCGGGATTGCCTAACCATGCCGTGCGCTTGTCGGCGCCGGTTCGGCACGTGGCCGCGGCCAATGTCGAGTTGGAATCGGGCGAACGCATCGCCGCCGCGCAGGTCGTGGTGGCCAGTGATCCTTGGAATGCCGCGCGATTGTTAGGTTCTAGCAAGCCGGTGCTCGCCCATGGTACTCGGACCCTTTATTTTTCTGCCCCGCAGTCCCCACTCCAAGACCCGATCCTGGTGCTCAACGGTGATGGGGTGGGGATGGTTCGTAGCGTGTGTGTCCCGAGTCAAGTGAGCTCCGGTTACGCGCCGGGGGACCAAGCGTTGATTTCCGTGAGCCTTCGTTCCGAGTCGACCGAAGGCCAAGAAGGTGAGCTGCCTGAACAAGTTCGGACGGAACTGAGCCAGTGGTTCGGAGCGGCGGTGCACCAGTGGCAACATCTGCGCACGTTTGAGATTCCGCACGCCCTGCCCCATCAAGACTCGATCCAGCCTCCATCAACGGGACCAAGATTTACGATCGATCCAAGTGGCGTGCTGGTTTGCGGCGATGCGCACGATATCGCCTCCATCCAAGGCGCGATGCGCAGCGGCCGTGAAGTCGCCGAACACTTGATCAAGTCTGCAAGACTCGGACAGTAGAGCCAGCGCTCCGCTCACTCCGACAGCATCCAGGCGCAACCGTTCACGTCCCCAAGCCCAGACACTCTGTACCCAAGCACCAACCCCAAGCCACAACCGCCCCCCACGGGCAACGTCGTGAAGCATTTTGAAAGACAACAATAGGCCCGAATGGCAACGCTGTGCATTTTTACAGGCGACAACAGGCCCGAATGGGCCGACACAACCTCAATGGGTGTGCGCACGAGCCACCGGTTAGAGCGGTGACTTGAACAGAGAAAGGCCCGGATGGGCCGACACAACATCAATGGGTGGCGTATAAAAATGTTTTACAGCATTCGCCCACTGACTCATTCCAGTGGGAGCGAAAGTTTGCAGGCTAGAAGCCCAAATCGCTTCGAATCCACGCAACTAGTCACCCCAAAACTTCCATGTCTTCTCGCAACCGATTGCAAAAAACATGAAGTTAACCAACAAGAATCTTTCGGTCGCACCAACCAATGGCGTGAACCAGAGCAGCACATCCTGCGGGTTCGGTGGTCAACGCCGACAGCTGACTACGGCACGAGTCGTTTGCTCCGCGCAACAAGGCATCTTCCAATGGAATTCGAACACCGATTTCGAACATGTATCGGCCTCGTGTTTGTGGCAATGGTCATGGCGTGGCCGAGTGCCTTGATTGGCCAGAACCCGACGAGCGACGTGCAACCCGGACCAATAGAAATCGCGAGCCCCTTGGCAAAGTTCGCGAGAATGCTGGACGGCGAGTGGCGGGGCCGGCAATACGATACGTGGGATTGGGGACCCGGCAAGCACTCCCTGCGAGTGATCACTCATGGCGAGTCAGCCGACAAACCGTGGCGTGAGTTGTCGGTGTTGTACTGGCACCCGAGTCGCAGGCAGATACATACGTTGGGCTTGAATCCCTTCGAACGCAGTGTGTCCGAAGGCACAATCAAATTCGAAGACGAAACTATGGAGACCGTAAGCACGCTGTACCAAACCGGCGTCGAACGCCACATGGTGTTACGTGATTCCTTCCGGAGCCCAGACAATTACCAGAGCAAGCTACTGGAGGAAAACGCCAATGGAAAACTCGAGCTATTGGCCGAATGGAACATCGTTCGCGCTGATGCACGGACTCCGATGGGTCTGCCTCAACCAGAAGATCTCCCGCAGCCTTCGATACACCTGCAAGCCCTTGAGCCATTTTTGGGACACGTGTGGAAAAAAATCGGAGCAACAAAAGACGATTGGACAAACAGCGAATCGGCCGAAGTTCAATCGCGTTTCGAATGGGTTCCTTATGTGGATTATGTCTACGTGCGTACGGACCACAAAGCAGACAACGGTGAGATCACCGCGCTGCTCGAAACGTACTTTTATTACCACCCGGCATTAAAGACGTTGCGTTTTCTTGCTCTGTCCCATTCGGGTGGCGTTTACGAGGGCGACGTTGTAATGATCGACGGGAAAGATTTACAAGTCGAATGGAAAGGCTATGAAGGAGACGCGGTCCATACCTTTGTTGCTCGGGTGAGCATCGAGCAAGACGAATCGGTACGAGTTCGCGTTTGGTCCGTCGCGGGCGAGCAGCGGACGTTTGTACATGATTCGCACCATGCAAAGCTCAAGCCCAGTGACAATCAACAACCGGCCACCGGCACCCGTGTCCCCAACGCCGTGAAGGATTCCCCAAGTCGGCAACAGGCCCGAATGGGCCGACACAACCTCAATCGGTGGCGTATAAAACGAATTCACAGCGTTCCCCCACGGGCTCGTTCCCGCGGTTGCATAACGTCGGGCGGCACATTGCTTTCCCCACCGTTTACATATTAATCTTGCGGAACATGCACTTTCGCTTCTTTGGCACTTGACGAATCGACCGCAGCAATTGCTTCGCTCAGCAACTCTTCATATTTGGATTCTAAACGATTTCTTTGAATGAAATCACGGAATCTAATATACGCGATTATCTCCATGCATCCCAACACCCCCACCAGACTGGTCGTTATCAAAAATATGGTCCATCGAGCTCGCGCGCTAAGTCTGAAAAACGATTGGACCACAAACTCTAGCGAAAGGGCTACTAGCGACGTACACGCAATTCCGAACATGATTAGAATAGCTTGTAACTTTCGGGTTGGTTCAAGTTCCGTGAAATGGATAACCAAGTATCCCAATATGGCAAGTAGCGTCACACTCACTGCGATGTATTTTCTCATTTACTGCCTATCCCGACGCGTAGTCGTGCTATCGGATCGCGTTCCGTTTCTCTTGTGAATTATTGAAACATTCGACTGGCAAAGCTTTCGCGGCTCCCGGAGCGATCGGGGCGCTCGCTCTACTATGTTCGGCAGCCGGCGCGACATTTCCCAAGCGTTCGTTCGAGCCTTCTGTCAATGCTGCTCAAGTACGACTCGAAACCCGACATGAATGGAACGATGCGATTTCGGCAATACGAGGCGGGACCAAAAGTATGCCTGGCTTCGATCCAGAAGCCAACTGCCCCCGCAGGCAAGTTTCAGTGGCTTTTTGGGGTTGTACCGTTCGGCCACAAACCCATATTCGTTTGGTACAAACGGATCAGAAAGTTGATTTAGCTTTCGAGTCGGTTCTTCAGCCTCTTCGACATAGTCCGTATCGCACCATTCCGCCACACATCCCAACATGTCGTGAAGGCCAAACCCGTTGGGCGTTTTCAGTCCAACGAATGGAATCTTGTTCCGCGAGTTTTCGCGCGTCCAGGCTAGTGATTCAAAATCAAAGTCACGAAGTTGTTCGGCGGTCGTCGCGGTATGACCGGCGCGACACGCGTACTCCCACTCCTCCTCCGTCGGCAGTCGATAATGTCTTTTTGCAGCAACTTCTTCCGGCAAGTTGCTTAACTTCTTGCAATATTCTTGTGCGTCTTGCCAAGTCACTGACTGAATGGGGTTCCTCGCCTCCCTGTAGCGCCATGTTGCCTGCCCATTCATGACTACTTCAAACTGCGAGACCGTTACTGGACTCTGGCCAAAAAATACAATTTTCTTCGTCCGTCGAACGCCAGTTTCACTTCGATCATCAACGAGCGGCATCTTACTCTCAACGGTGAGCCGGATCAGGTTCATTCCAATCGAATTTGTCAGTGAACTTTCAGGTAATGTTGTGATCAAGGGGTCGTCGAGTTCCGGCGAAGAAATAGCCGCCTCCGATTCCGTTCTTACCATGACCACTCGGAATCCTATGTTTGAACGAGCTACTTCTGGGTCTTCCAATCTTCGGAATTCACAAGTTAACTTCTCGGCTGCATCGGTCCAGCTCCCGCCCTTCAGTACTTTTGCACTCGTTTCGACGTTATTGCGGCCGGCTTCGTCGTTCCGTGCAAATGGTTCACACCATTCCCACACATTTCCGCACATGTCGTGAATACCAAAAGCATTGGGCAAGTATTTCCCTACGTCCTCGCATCCACCAGAATGATAAGGCAGCAATTTTATCGTTTCTTCATCAAAGGGTTCCGGCACTATGTAGCCCGAGTTCCCGGAAAAGCAGGCATGCAAATGAATGTCGCCAGGCTTATCTCCGTATGGGTACAACGCCGTAGAACCAGCCCGGCAGATGTACTCCCATTCGATCTCGTTCGGCAGGCGAAAGAAAAAAGGCTGCCCCTGTATTCTTGCCTCACGATTCAATAATTCGCAGAAATCTAAGGCTGAATAATACGATATATCGATCGCGGGTTTGTTTTCCCGTCCCGTTAACCAGATCTGGTTACCGCCTAGCGCTACGTATTGACTTCGTGTAATCGGATATTTTCCGATGTAAACGTCGCGTTCAAGCTGAAGCACCGTGGTTTTATCATTGCGATCAATAACCACCGAACCAGCCCAAATGGGTACGAAGGTAATTCCATGGAAAACTAACGTTTCATTTGTTGGATGATTGGTACTCATCTTTGCAGATAGTCCTCAATGCCACCCTTACGTTCCGACAGAAAATAACGCCAATCGTAATCGGGGGCCAGCGTTAAATGGCAACGAAGTGCGTCTTCATAGTACCACAGCTTACCATTGATTTTGACGTTTGATTCATCTGAATAATACCCATACGCATCAGGCGTATAGTTAATAAAGGGGAAGAAAGAACAAGCAACTCGTGGATTGGAACCATAAAAAAAGTCTCGTTGAAATTTCGTAAATTGAGGTATACTCTCGATTGGGACGAAGAGCCAACCGACAGACCTATCGCCTTCCGTTCGCGTTCCAAAACCGTTGCTAAAACTGTAGAAGTCAACAAATTCTTCCGGCAATTCAATCCCCCACAACGATTCGAGCATTTCAAAGTCTCTCTTTAGAGCTGGGGTCGAAAACACAGGGACCTGGTCGAAACTGTTGCGTTCTACCCATTCGCAAGCGATCGAATACCATTTGTTGCGTCGCTGGTTCATGCAGGTACTTACTATTGTCATGTTGCTAATTCGCGCCGCTCTGGGCAAGCGTTCCATTACCTGCCCATGATGCGTGGTTGCGCACCCAGGAAAAGGGACGCCACTGGCATTCACAGCAAGTTCGGGATGTTCAAAACCATAAGCTCTTTCCCGATCGACGTCAATTTGTTGTCCAGTTCCATGTCCAGAGCCGACAGAATCGCTGATGAGCGTCTCGCCGGTCGATCGGCGACGACTGCGTCCACGACCGGCCCCACGGGCTCGTTCCCGTGGGAGCGTAAGATTGCCAGCTAGAACGCCAACCCGCGCAACATTCTTCGCCGCCCTCCGCGCCCCCCACTGGCTCGTCCGGCTCGTCCAGTGGGAGCGAAAGTTTGGAGGCTAGAAGAACCGCCCCGCGAGACAAGGCGGTCGAGGGACAGACTTCTTTAGCAAACCACCTCCACCGAGACCGCAACGGTTCACGCCCGCAAGCCGGGAAACTCTGCACCCAACCACAAACCCCAAGCGAAGACCGCCCCCCACTGGCTCGTCCAGTGGGAGCGAAAGTTTGGAGGCTAGAAGAACCGCCCCGCGCGAAAGGCGGTCGAGGGACAGACTTGTTTAGGAAACCACCTCCACCGAGACCGCAACGGTTCACACTTGCAAGCCGGAAAACTCTGCACCCAACCACACTCCCCAAGCGACAACCGCCCCCCACTGGCCCCAATGGCTCGTCCAGTGGGAGCGAAAGCTTGGAGGCTAGAAGAACCGCCCCGCGCGAAAAAGCGGTCGAGGGACAGGCTTCTTTAGCAAACCACCTCCACCGAGACCGCAACGGTTCACACTTGCAAGCCAGAAAACTCTGCACCCAAGCACAAACCCCAAGCGAAGACCGCCCCCCACTGGCTCGTCCAGTGGGAGCGAAAGTTTGGAGGCTAGAAGAACCGCCCCGCGAGACAAGCGGTCGAGGGACAGACTTCTTTGGCAAACCACCTCCACCGAGACCGCAACGGTTCACACTTGCAAGCGACGGACTCGAACGCCCATTCAACACAAATGTGCAAAATGCCACCAACCGGCTCCTGGGCTGCGACGATGGACCTTCGCGGCTAGAATCGAACGGGGTTCCGTAGACCTGAATTTGGTTCTTGATCAACGTGCGACAACTGAAACCTCTACGGATGGACTTTCTTCGGTGCTGAACGGCGAGAACGTCGAGACATCGTAGACCCTTCGAAATGGCGACCATCCGACTATGAAGAAAATGTGGTTTCAAATTGGGATCCGAGAGCTTCTTGGTTTGGCGACCATTCTCGCGCTCGGGATTGCGCTCTATTTATCCAACCGCGACAATCAAGATATGCGAACGCGGTATTCGCAGCTTCTTCCAAAGCTAACACTTGTAGTTCCAGTTTGTCTGGAGACTCGATATGTAAATGGGGCGTCAATTTCGGTTATGGGAACTCTTTTCCATTCGAAGGATCAACGTTGGGCGAATACGCCAACGGTGACGGTTCAGCTGATTGACCCCAAAACGAACGCGGTGATACGAGAGGTTAAAGAACACTTGATGCGACCAAAAGCGGAAGGTCACGTTTTTGCGTTGACCATGCATCATACCGGCAAACTACCTGAACCGGGTATCTACTTGATACTTGTTGACGCATTTGATGGACCGACCAAAATTGACCGAAGTTGTACGGCAATTGAATTTATCCAATAACCCTCCACCCGGGCTTGGACGATGAGCCTTAGCCCGCATCAATCGCCCCCAGCCCTTGGTTCCATAGCGCCCACTTCGTCGTTCCATCTCAATGAACAATGTCTTTTTAATCCGTTCGAAGGGATTCGCCCCCCAACACTCTGTTCCGAAGACGGGAGATTTTGAGCCTCTTAAATTCCAAAAAGAATTCTTCCCACGACGGCTTGGAAATTTCGTCTATTTAGTGGGCCAATGGCTCACATTGAACCGTGTCGAAATTCCGCGTATGTGTCGCACTCTATTTGGAGATTAATGATGCCCGCAGCAGAAATCACCGCCGCCCTTATATCCGCCGCAGCCGCTGCTGCAACATCTGCAGCCGATGCCTTGCGCGAGGGCTTGAAGCAATCGGGTACCCGAGCCGGATTGATCATCAACGCTGGCCCCCATGAGCTAAAGGAAATTGCCGCACAGATTGTTTGGGGCAGTTGGGTGTCTCCTCCTTCGAATCAAGCGGTCGGGGAACCTTCTCCCGAGGTGTTGTTTACGGCTTGGAAAGAGTCCGGGGAAGTTCCAGCGGGAATCTTGCCTGAAATCGAAAAGATGAAAAGCTATAAGGAGATGACGGCTTCCCAATCGTTTCTGTTTATTGCTTGGGCCGAAACAGTTTTGAAACAGTCTGCGGGAGAACCAGCCACTTTTTCTGCTATCGGCTCTGGGGGTGGAGTTGAAGCGATGGTCGTCTATCAAGTTGCAGATGATGAGACCGATCCGAACAAACAAACCGTCGCCGCTTTTTATATCGTCGGTGGTGGAAGTTGGTATTCGACGTACGGTGGGTGTGCCTTGATTTCACGAACACAGTACAACGAATTCCATGCGGCAGATTCGACGCTTCGCAACCTCATGTCGAAGATTTACGATGCCATTTACAATCAAGACAACCCTACACCAGGATACGATTGTTCATCGGGTGAGACGCGCATCGTCACTTTAGGTAAATGGATTTGCTCGATGAATGGCGGCTACTTATCAGAGTTTTCCTTGTCTTATGATTACTCTGGCAAGTCTCAAAATTGGGGCGAGAGATCCGCGATTAGAATCCCGCGCGAGAATCAACCGCCGCATCCAAAGCACCGACTCCCCATCCCTCCCGCAGGTTCACGATTTGTGTCGTAGCAATTCCAGAGATGCGTAGTCGTTGGACACGGCACGTGTAATTCCGAGATCACTCGCGACGGTCGGTGAACCCCGACCGTCCAGTGATGAAATCAAGCCAAATCATTTGCGATAAACGCACCTCGGTTCCGAAGACCGGGGTTTCTGAACAGCTGTTTCAAATCGAACAAAAACGACGAAGTTTCGACACCTGAAGTTCAATTAGAAATTATTTCAACGACAATGGAACATGCTGTTTGCGATGCGGAAAATTATATCGGAATGATTCAAGAGCCAATAATGACCAAATCAAAAGAACCAACCAACCCACCTGCTCAAGACATGCCGAAGACATGCTTTGTGATTACTCCTATTGGCGATTCAAATTCTACAATTCGCCGATCAACCGATGGGCTTCTTGAGGCGGTTATTAAGCCTGTATTACGGAGCCAATCGTACGAAGTGGCAGTGGCGCATGAAATCGCAGAGTCCGGTTCGATCACGAAACAGGTTATCGAACACTTGCTTTCCGATGACTTGGTTATCGCTAATTTGACTGGCACGAATCCGAATGTAATGTATGAATTGGCCGTCCGTCACGCCAAGCGAATGCCGGTAGTACAACTTGCCGAGGAAGGCACTCGATTGCCGTTCGATATTTCTGATGAGCGGACAGTTTTCTACAGCAACGACATGCTGGGTGTTGAGGAGCTCAAGAAAAAGCTTTCCAAAGCGGTAAAGACAACTGTTGAGTCAAAAGAACCGCCTGATAACCCGATCTTTCGGGCAATATCCGCAACGACAATTAAACTGACTGTTGATGCGTCAACCATGGAGGCATATTTGATTTCGCAGGTTGAGAGTCTTAACACTCAGATGTCGTTTTTGGTGGATCAAACTCGCTCGAAACGACCGTACGGCTCCGACTTACGCGCTGAAAAAATCAGGTCCGAAATAGCAAAATTAGAGGAGCAGCTTCCGTTCATGGTCACCGATAATGATTACAATAATCTTAAACATCGTATTCAAACAATGAAGTACGATATTGAACGTCATGAACTCTAATAATGAACGAATCCACATCTCGGGCAACGTCGTGCAGTTGGGTGTTTTCGAATATCCCTGAGGATCGATCGGACACGCCCTGCCGACACACCTAGTATGGCAGCCAAGCGACGGCGGCCGAGCTGGGTGTCTTGATCTACAAGGGCTTTGATCTTCTGTTTTAGCTCGTGTCTGTGCATGCGGGCGCGGAGCGGGCAAACCGCTCGTTTATCATTCCAAGGTCCAGTTCCATCCTTGGAGTGCTTGATGTCGACCGCCGCTACCGTCCGTCGCGCCGTACTGTTTGCCGCCCTCGAACAAATCCCGAAGCATCACACCTCGCTAGATCTCTCAGTCGACGACTCAAAGACCAAAGTTGACTTGACCATCAATGGCCAGGTCAAATCGTTCGAGGTCAGCTGATCGTTGGTCCTCCTTCAACTCGAACGACTTCGGTCGCCTGCGATCAAGTCGAGCTACTTTCCGTCTTCGCCAGTAAACTCTCTGACCAGTTATCCGAACCCCTGACATCCGAGCCCAGATCGAGAAAACGCAGAGGTCCCAACGCCTGACCATCTATGAGGAAACTAAAGGTCGCGACGACGACTTGTCCAACGCCATCGTCGGCTGCCACGTTGGGTCCTAGATGCGATGAGTCCAGTTGGAGTTTTCCGCCTGTGGCAAACCTCCAGCCCCCAAAACCAAACGCCGCCGCAGTTCTGTCACCCCCTTAGCTTAGCAAAGTGAGAATTACCATGGCCAAGAATGCGGCAACCAAAGCCTGCCAAAAAAAGGTAATCAATTCCAAAGCTCCTCGTAGCAAGGACACGGCGCAAATTGTTGATGCTCCACCCAGTCGTTGCCCCAAGTGCGGAAGTACAGAGCGCACCGAGCATTCTCACACCACCCGGCTGCCGTACAATGGTCTCGACGCGAACGGTCTGGAATATTCGGAGGTTGTTTGGAGAACTACAAAGTGTCGAAACTGCGGACAGCGGCGCCGCGACCGCTCATACAAGAATTCCAATATTTCACGGATGGCATCGAATTAGAGAATCAGGAGAAAAAAAGCACTATGGAATTTTCAAACGCGCTGGTATCAGGTGTCGTTATTGGTGTCGTCACATCTGGGATTTGGGCGTTTATCGCCTTTAGTTGGAATCTGGTCAAGAATTCGAGGATCGAGACTGCAATACGGAAATCGATCCCACCGGAAGGTATGGCCTTCTTTGCCGACGGATCAGTGGGAATAACTATCAAAAATGAGACCAATTACGAAGTGACGGTTCGTTCTGTCACGTTGATTGGCGGGGAATTTGGGAATAGCTCCATTTCGTTTGGACTAAACGAAGAGCATTCTCCACGAGGTACAAAGGCCAACGAACGCGGGTGGTCAATAATGCCTCCCAGAACATTGGCCAACTGGACGTTTAATTTTGAGAAACAACGGGCTCTGATAACTGGATTCGACGATTGGGAAAAGAGATTCAAACCGATCAAGAAAATGGTTATTACGGTGGAATACATCACCCTGTTTGGGACTACAAAGATCGTCGACATAGGTCCTGCAAAGAATTTGCGACCAGAGTGGTTTGAGGATTTGTTGGAACGAAGTCCTTTTTCGGCAAATGAACGAGAACGTGGTAATTGAAAATACGAATAAGGCGGATTCCGCGTAAATCGTTTCAGCGTGCAAAACACGCACTCAAACCCACTTAGGGCCGCCCGAACCACGGTACAAAATTCTTGCAAAATGTCGAAATCGCAAAATCTGCCCTTATCTTGATTCGCTCCACGCACGCGAGACGTTTCTTCGAGTGGATCACCCATGCCCGACAACTCGGCCGCGATCGCCAAGATCGAAGCCATTCTCAACACCGGAGCGACCTCAGTCACCACTGATGGCACCAACATCAACTATGACTTGGCGGAGCTGCGCCGGCGGTTGAAGGATCTGCGAAACACGGACCCCGCTTACCACTGATCAAGCATTGACCAAATTGATTTGTTGAACTCGTAACAGGAACTTCGGGTGACTTGTCCTTGATCAGAATCAGGCCCAAAGCTCCGTGGGGGTCTCCGGAGGCACTACACTTTTTGTTGACTGGACAAGAAGTCAACCCGCACGGAGCGAATGGAGCGAGATCGGCACCGAGCATTCCTTGCCCGCGAAGGAAAGTTGTGTGTCCCCAGTTCCTGTTCCGGCCCTTTTCAAGCGCAGGCTCGACACCAAGCCCAATGCCAAGATGCCAATCGTCGACGCTCCACCCAGCTGATGTCCGAAGTGCTGTAGCACAGAGAGAGCGGACTACTCGAAGACAACGCGAATCGCTTACAATGACATCCACGAAGGCCGGGAGTACTTGCACCTCATGTCGCGAACCAAGCCGCAAAAAGTGTGGTCCTCGACGTCGAGATCGATCCTACGAGATGAACAAATGAATGTTGAGACTCCGACCAAATTTGCAACGCAGGCCATCCCCGAGACTGAGACCACTCAACCCTTGACCAAGCCTATCGGCACAGGCTCCATTTACGCGATCACGCCGGTCAGTGAGGACATCGCCCGCTCCATGGCCGAGTCGAGCCAGAAAGCATCCGTCGAAGCCTTCGAGCTCACACCAAAGTTGATCCGCGATGTGATTCACAGCACGATGTTCGATGACGGTGCGGGCGATGATGAAGATGCGTTCTAATATCCAATTGATCGAGAGTTCGTTGTAGTCGAAGAGGCTTTATGAATACGCTGATTTTATTTTCGACCGCCGCATTGATGGCGCTTGTTGGTGTCTTCTGCGCCGCGTTGTGCGTCGTATGGTCCATCCCTTCGTGGCGTTACCGTTTGGGTAGGCCACCGGTTCCGCCTCAATTGACACAACACGAAGCCCAAGGCCTCACGGGCTGGTCAGGCCACGTCGGGGGCGTCTTGATCTCCATCGGAATTGCAATGTGTGCCTTGGTCAGTTTGTACGGCTGCTATTCCGTACTGGCTGCGTTCTAAACCAACTTCTAAAATACGTTGTCCGTGTAATTTCTCACGCCTAAATCGCGTATTCCGCGAAATTGTTTTTCCACCTGAAAATTTGGTCTAAAACCCACCTCCGACGGCCCAAAACACGCAAAAAAATTATCGCAAAATCTCTGTTTCTCAAAATTGGGCCATATCTCAGTTCCACACACGCGAGACGATTTCAGGGGAATCAACCGATGCCAGACGACCTTGAGCAGGAACCCCGCTTACACACCGTTGGCTATTCGCATCGGAAACCCTCGCGAGGTCCGGATTCTACGGCAACTCATTTCCGTAAGATTCCCAAATCAACTCCGTGCCACGATAGATACTCAGTTTCGTAGAGTGGTCTCCGAAAAGCGTGTATCCATCCTCATGAGTTTCCAACTCGACGACATGATCATGAGTCACTTGGATCGAGTCGTTTTCAGCTAATAATATTTCTTCGGCCCACGGCTCGATGAACAAACTGACGGGGCGTACCCAGCGGTTCGTCAATCGAAGGACGGTCGCGATGGTACTTCTTCGAACGTAGGGGTAAACCGCGAGATTCTTGTTGCTGCTGTTTTGCGCCGAGTCACGCAGGCTGTCGTCCGTCTTTTCAGCGGGCATCGAGGCGTCGTTCGGCTCGAACTTCCCTGTATCAAACAATTCCATTTCCCGAGCTTTGGACAAAGCCGACGCTAGTAATACGGCAGGTACCGAGATGATCCCGATTCCGTGGCTAAAACGAAGAACGTGAAGACCTTTCCCATAATCGTAATTGGGTACACGTCGCCATACCCAACCGTTGTCAACGTGCAAACAGACCACCAAAGGCAATGAAACACGGAGGCAAAAGTATCAGGCTGGGCTTCGTTTTCACAGTAGTAAATTCCGACCGCCGACAAATACAAAAAGAACAAAGCCGACATTCCAAACAGAATCATTTCCTCCCGGACAATCACGATCGCGCGGTGAAATCGCCGGATCGCGCGGTTGTAGCGAGCTAATTTGAGGATGCGAAATAACCGGAACAGACGGAAGATCCGCACACTGCGCAAATCAATTCCGATGGTCAAGTAAAACGGCAGGATGGCCGCTGATGCTTTGTCAAAGTCAAATATTGGGGTTCGCGTCTGGTAAAGGTGTCAGGAGTGAATGGCACTGCCGAGCCCCTGGGGGACTTGTGCGCGCAGTTTGCCTATTGACACGAGCCGAAAATTTTGAAAATCTTCTCGAGCCAGGCGAAGAAGTTAAGTTTTTCGCCCTCGATGGCGATTATGGAATG
>JBGSJV010000164.1:0-52155 GCA_041741535.1 Pirellulaceae bacterium | reverse complement strand
ATGCCAAGATTTAAAAACCCATAGTCAAAATGGTTAGAGATCGTGATCTGAGGCAATTGCCCTCGGGCTTCTTGAACAAAGGCCTTGACCTTCGGCTCCGCTCCTACCGTCGCTCCGCGAAGTCAAAGCCTTATTGGTTTGATCGGAATCAGATTTGATCCGCCCAACTGCGAACGCAGGAATTCTCGTGCTAAACGACGCCGATCACCGTTGTATTGCCACAAACGGTTGGACCAATAGTTGATGACATCGCTGGTCGGTTGGCGATTGGCCACGGTCAGATACATGCCGTTGAACCAGATGGAATCGTTGCGTTGCATGCGGGTGTAGTATTCGTCGCTACCCAGAAACGCGGCGTGGATCTCTTCCAGCGAGTTGCCTTTGCGATATTCTCGCATCCACGATTCCACTTCCGCCGAATTCGGGAAACGCAGATAATATTCTTGGTACAGGTGCGTGATAAATTGCCGCGCTTGTTCGTCTGGTAACGCAGGACTGGCAGAAACCGCCACATTCGGTTCCACTGCGTGTGCATGCCCGACGGTGCCAAATGTCGCAAGAAGCAATAACCATAGGAAGAGGAACGTCTGCATAAGTGACTCGCTTATTGCCACAGGGAGTAATCTGCCACCGATCAAGATCCGTAATATGTCGCGATCCGCAACATGTCGTCAACTGCAACACGTCGTCCCTGGAAACGAAGGGATTGGAATCAAAGTCCGGGTGTCCGTCCGGGCGGTTTCGGTTAGTCGTCGGAAGCACGCGACCAACCACTCCAGGATTGTACGGGACGCCCGTTTTCTTGGCGATCCGGGGACGTCTCTTCAAGTCGTGTCAATGAAGCCAGATCCATAGGTTTGGGATGTTGAGAAATCTTATCGGCTAATGATCGGAAGGCCGAGTTCGGTGAACCGGGGAAATTCGCAAATCACGTCGGATGTTTGCGCGCACCGTTGTCCGATGGGGCTGATTCCAGATCCGTACGTTCAGGTATTTGCGGAAGCTAGAAAAAACCTGTCGCGCTCATGCTGTTCTGTTTTAGCCATGCGTCGCAGGTGCAAGGATCGGGGGCTTTGTTTTGTGCTTGCGGGGGACGCGCTTGGCGACGCAAGGTTGGTTGGTTACCCGCCCAACCTTGCTCTGCGTCGCGGTTAAACGAAATGCCGTTCAACGAAGGACTTATTTCACTTCCGAATCGCTCAGCGACGCCATGCTGGGCGACTTGCATACACCATTGGGCAAAGTGGGTCACTGCCCAGCATTGCTCTGCGTCGCGGTTAAACGCAATGTCGTTCAACGAAGGACTTATTTCGCTTCCGAATCGCTCAGCGACGCAATGCTGGGCGACTTGCTTAAACAAATGGGCAAAGTGGGTCACTGCCCAGCATTGCTCTGCGTCGCGGTTAAACGAAAATTGAACGGTTTTGCGGTTAGGCGGGATCAACGTTGCGTGCGTTGATCGTGGCTTTCTTGCTTGTCGCGTAGGCTAACGACGCGCCCACGAGGGTTAGCAAGAGTACAACCGCGGCGATTTGCCAGAGGTGGAGGCTTAGCTTGTTGCGGAATTCGAGTTGAAGTTCCAACGGGGCGTTTTCTGCGACCTGCACGCTGCGGGCAAACGTGTAGGTTTCTCCTTCCTCGGGCAAACTAATAATAAACGCTTGCGGCGCGGGTTCCGTCGTGTGTTGATGCTGAACCAAACGAGCGGCAATCTGCTGCAAGATCGCGTTGTCTTCCGAACTGTTGCCACGCAACAACTGACTCAACTCTTGTGGACGGAAGTTCAATTGGTCCGATTGCAAAACCGGATTCGCTGCTGCTGCTTGTCGCAACTGCTCGCTGCCGACGACGCTGAGATCGTCGCTACTATTGTCCAGGAACAATCGCTGGCGACGCGTGTTGAGCCCGACGATCGCTTGTTGGGTTTGCAAGTTCTCCAATTGCACCCGGGCGTCTTCGTTCGAGGCCGCGTCCAACGCGTATTGGTTCGCCACACTGTTAAGTGCCCACCGCGCCTTACTTTGTTCGCCGGCTTGCAACAGTTGATTCGCTTGCTCCAAGAGTTGCGTCGCTTGTTGGGCTTGAATTTGTCGCTTGCCACTAACTGCCGACAAATACGAGTCGCGGTCGTAGTCCTTTTTGTTGGTCGTTTGTCGCAGTTCGAGATTGCCGTCATTGTCGCTCAATTCAAAACCTTTGGGAGCAATCACGTTCCACAGAATGTTCTCCAACGGCACATTCAGTTGGGGACTACGGAGTTCCAAACCACGCAAACTTTCACCTGGTACTGAGTACACAAAACGGACGCGCGCGGTTCGATCATCAATACCGGGCAGAATATAGAACTGCCAAGCATTATTCGCACCGCCTTGCCGAATCGAGTTCACACTTTCGCCGTTGACAAAGATGCTAAACAACTCGCCGCCGGCGGGTAGGTTCACGCTCAAGCTGCTGCGTTGGATGACTTCCATGACGACATCGACCGCCGTCAATTGATCGCCGGTTGGCGAGAGAACCGTGGTCAAAGATCCTTCAGCGACACGAAGCTTCAAGCCGTCGGCCAACGAATGTCGTGTGGCCTGGACTTTGAGCGAGGCCGGCGGATCGACGCTGCGGAACGAAAACGCTGGAGCATTTTGATTCAGCGATTCGCGCAAAGGTTGGGGCACTGTGTTCCAGTCGACGCGTTGCCAGCCCTGAGTCAGTTCGCTGTGTTCCAATTCCAGCCGCCCACCGGAGCGAACCGCGAAATAATAAGAGAGCTGTCTGGCGTCCGGGAATTCCAGCGGCGTCAACGTTTCTTCATCATTGGTTCGATCTCCGCGACGTTCGAATTCGATTTGGAATTGCAGTTTGCCAACGACTCGACGTTTGAACTGGACTTCCCAAATATTCGAATCGGGTGCGGTGCGGATTAGGTCGCTGACCACGGGACCGCTGGCGCGCAGCGTCTTGATCTCGTCTTCGTTCGATATGGGCAGAGCAATTTTCATGGAAGCAATCGAAGCGTTTTGCACGTTAAAATTGGCAATCAATGTCGAACGTGTTTGGCCTTCACGCAACACGATCTCATGCAAAATTTGTCCCGTGACCCAAGGATCAAGTTTCTCCAGTCCCAGCAACAAGTTCCAGTCGCGTTGCAATAACCGAAACGCAAGGGCTCCCTGTCCATCACCACCCAAAGCGCGCGGGTCGGTTTCCGATACGTTTTGTCGCGTGACGGTACGCAAACGCAAACCCGTCGTGGGGCGAACGACCAACTCGCCGGTTTGACGAGCCGCTTCATTCAATTCGAAACGTGGAATCTGCCATTGCGTCATTTCGGTCGGGGCCGCGCCGGTCAGAGCCAATGAAAACATGTGAGTCCCAATCGTCTTGCCATTGAGATGCAAGACAATGTTGCGTTGGCCGTTTTCGTTTAATTCGGCCCAATGATGAAGCGAGTCGCCGGTTAACGATTCCACTTCCAAGCCATCCGGTAATGCGAAGCTTAGTTGAAACAGCCCGGCCCGCGTGATCTCGACCGCAAAGTTGCAGGCCAAGAGAATGCGTTCGTCGCCCAGCGACAACACTTGTTTGCTCGTGACGCGAACCTCCGAGGCGACAGGGGCGACTCGAACGGCCAATTCACCACCGTCGGTGCCATAGCGATAGACGCAGTGCAGGGTGGCTTGCGGATTCGTGATCAACGTCGCATCAAAATCACCAGGATTGACGATGGTCATGATTTTTGGTTCGACCTTTTCGGGCCGGACTTCGGGGCCAAACGCCACGGCCACTGATCCAACTTCTCCGTTGGTGCCGGTGACTCGCAAGGGCGCTAAGGTAATGTCGGTGGGTAACGGGTCCAAGCCACGTTGCGTCTCGATCAGAACTTCAAATGGTTGCGATTGAGCAGGTTCGATTGCCAGGCTCAGTCCGCCAGTCTCTGCATCAAACTGCCACGAACCGACGGGGCCGGTGACCGAACTAACCGTCAAGCCAAGTGGTACTTGCACTTGCAGCGCGGAAACTTGACCTTGCGAAGTTCGGACGTTGAGCCGATGTCGCCCATCGACCACTCCAGGGCCAGGCAAGTAGAGATTCGACGCTTCGACAAAGAACTGTGTTTTCTCGGCCGTGACATCGCGAGTCTTTGGTTTGAGGATCAGCTGGCCGGGGCCTGGCCCCAGCAAGATTTTTGCGGCAGTTGCTTCACCGGTCGTTTCCAAAGGTTCGATACGAATCGCGGCGGGTCCAATGACTTCCCAACCGGCTTCGTCGTAGTTCAAGCTGATTTCCTGCACGGCTGCAGTTCCAGTGAGCACTGGCAATCCGTTCATCACTTGGATTGCTTCCAGTTGATATTCGTATTTGGCCGTGTAAGTCGTTGCTGGTTGGGCTGTATTGGCCGCGCTCCGAAGATTGTCGGACAACGGAATGCTGATGACGTAACACAAACCGGCGCCGGGAATTTCGCTACGAGTGACTCGCAAGCCTTCGCCTTCAAATTGGGTCAAGACCGCTGGTGCTTTGAGCAACAAGAACCGATCGCCTGGTTGGCCAGTCAATGTAATGGTCCCCACAGCTTTTAGGCGCGCGTCCTTGTGCGTCAATTGCCATTGTTGAACCAACGAGTCGGCGGCCGCCAACTCCGCGGGTGCCAACTCAGCGGGCGATTGCGCCACTGTGGGAGTGGCCGAGGCAAACAGGCCCGCAAGCAACATCACTGCGGTAGTGATGGAGGCCGAGCCACCGCTCGATGCCGGCGACGGAGAGCTGGTGGAATCTGCTTCGACAGTCGACCGCTTCTGTGAAAACGTCGAGAGCCAACGGCCCAGGTCCCGGAGTGTTCTCCCGGCTGGACGAAGGAACAGAAGGACCAAGATCGCAAGTCCCAACAAACCAAAGAACCAAGGCGCACTGTCACCGTGGAGGAGCACTCCGGCAATCAACAGGAACATGCCAACATATCGCAGCGGCATGCGCCAGGATGAAGCGAACTTCTGCAAAGATCCAATCAGCGCCGCAATACCGGCCACCAACAGACCCAGACCAAGCCAAGATAGATTCACTCGCCAGAGCGGAACATTGCTGACCGACAATTCCACGGCTTCTTCGGTCGCCAATACGGGTAGACTTAGTTCTAACGGCTGTGGCGGCCCTGTTTCCGAAAACGCCGTTTGCGCGGCTTGTCCCGCGACAACCATCGCTGCGATCAAACAAACGAGCCCCACCATTCTCCAATACAATCGCTTATCCATGACCACAGTTCCAATAACGGACAAGAAACAAATCAACAACAGCGTCGGAATGCCGCGATTGGCAATCCATTCAAACCCAGAAGGCCGAGCGACGGGAACTGGGGGCGAAACAGTACCCGATGTTGGGATCAATACGTGGTTCTCGTCACCACTGATGTTCCATTGCGTCTTTAGGACGGGAGCAAAGACAATCGGCAACGCCAGTTCGGCATCCGTGTCGTTCACGGCAGTCTTGCCCAGTCGCAAACGCACCTCCACCGGCGTGTTCGGATCCGCGCCGCCGGGCAAGGGGATCAATGTCGCATCTCCCGCTTGCCGAGCGGTTACCGGCAGCCCATTCACCGAGACGGCCCACAGTTTCACTGGGTCGCCCGGCAGCTTGATCTTCATCGTGCGTTGACCGCGCGATTTGACGTAGTAGAGCAAGTCGGTAACCAATTCGCCGTCGGCCGAGACTCGGCTGTTGGCTTCCGAAAACTCGATCACTTGATCTACGGTTGAACCAGGTTCAAACCACTGGACTTTGAGATTCAAATCAAACGGACGACTTGTGTATTGCCAAGTTCCCAACGGCGGAGCGGTCGTCAACAAACGGAACTCGGCGGGTAATTCCAACGGATCCAAGGACAACATGTCTTTCGACATCGACACGGTATCAATTTCGACCTGCATCGGGCTAACGACTTGGACATAACCGCGTTCGCTTTGCACTCCGGTTGGAGAAACTTGACCGGCCAAAAACGTGCTGCTGGCTTTGTCGGGCTTCTCTTCAAACGTGACCAACAGCGTGTAGGCTCCCATGACGGGTTGATGCAGCGAGACAATCAATGTCTCGCCTTCACGCCGCCAAGTTCGCACGTTTTGACCATCGACCATCACGTTGCCCATAGTCGCCGGAACGTTGATCTTCCATTCTGAAACAGGTGAACCGGTGATAAAGTAATTGATTAGCGCACTGCCATAAACGGTTTCTTGATTCAGGGAATACAGATGGAACACGTCCGACTGGATGCTGCGTTCCAGTGGCTCGATCTGCATGGTCGCGGACCAATTGGGTTCGCGAATCCGAAACGCTTGTTGCAGGTACGGAGAAGGCTTTGGGAAAAACGACAGTGGCTTTTCGACCAACAAGTTGCTTTGTCCGGTTGAAATGCGGAACCCTGGGGCACTCACCACACCAATGTCTCCGCGAATGGATTTGGCTCCCGGATAGTCGATGCGAGGTAGCACCCACTCACTTGCGGCAGCCGCTTCGCTTTTCTCCAACCGTAACGAAACCAAGTGCCGTCCGACAATGTCTTGATTGAACACCACTTTGAGGTTGCGTTGACCGTCCGTAACCGTCGTCGCCACAATGTAATCCGCAACGTTGGCCCCGGTCACCGCGACGACGGAATAATCGTTGGGGATCCCAAAGTTCCACTCGCGGATGGCGGCCTCACGTACGTCCAGTTCGATATCGGCACTGATCACGCGATCGGTTTCGGCCAATTGAAAGACGATCAATTCGGAGATGTTGACTTCTGGTTCGATGCTGTCGGCCACGACCGAAAAAGCATGATCCGCGGCCGGGAAGCGATAGACAAATGTCTGCCGAGCTTCCAAAGGATCTCCCGGATATTGGTCCGGTGCCAATTGAGTTAGCCCGCGCAGTTCGGTTGGTTGGAGACGAACCGAGCCGATATTCGAGACTCGCAGGTGCCCCGAATGTCGAATGGCTCCGATGGGATTCAATCGTAGGCCCTGGATGGTGACTGGGAACGCTCCTAACGGAGTCTGGCTACGAACTTTGATTTGGCTGGTGCCGGTGATTGGTTGGCTGAGTGTGATTTCAAGTACGCGATTGTTGTCTTGTGTCGAAACATTCCAACCGACGATTTGCGTGCCACCTTGGACCTCGAGAATTTCTCCAGGACCATCCAACGCGATCTTGATTGATGGCAAAGTGCCTTGAAGAATCTGAAAGTCCAGCAGATGATCTTGTCGCAACAAGCCGGCTCCAACTTGGGATTCGATCCGTCCTGTCGAGGAGAAGAAAAGTTTGCCTTCGCCGGCTTGTCGCATGGATTTCCAAGTCAATGTGGCTCGGCCGGATGCAGGCAAGAAGCCTAGCCATGATTCGTTCGTTCGTTGCGGTACAACAGACTGTTGGTCGCGATGAAATTCTAGCTCGGATGGCAGGCCGTTGAGGGTCAGCGGCACGACGGCACTGGCGGCGATCGCAAAGTCCATGCTACGACCATCGGCCGATGGTTGGTTCAACGCTGCGACAAAGTCCAACGCGACCGGGAACGTGCCCGCTTTCGGAAACGAGATTTTATAAACGGGGGCGCCGTTTTCCTGGACCAAGCGGACTCGGTAGTTGATGTCGGTTGGAACGACACTCAGTGCCGCATTACCAGAAAGAATCGTGACTTCCGCGTTATCGACGGAGACCGTTGCGGAACTGCGATATTGGAAAAGCACCGAGTTCCCGTTCGCATGAACCTCGCCCTGAAGTGTCGTGCTGGTTAGTTCGACAGGTGCTGGGGCCGCTCCCGCGCGATTGAGGACCAACTTCAATTGACCACCGGTGTTGGATTGAAATCGGTTGGGCTTGCCAATGGCACTGTTCGCGTCGGAACTCAACGGGGCGAATCCGTTGGCGACCGACACGATTCCATCGACTTCCGGGGAAAACTCCAGCCCAACGCTTGAGGCAAAGCCAATGGCGTTGCCCGGCGTCAAGTGCGTGACATCCAAGAGTTCAGCTGTTTTCAAGTCCAGTGGTCGCGATTGCAATTTGATTTGGATTTGCAGTTCTTTGGTGTTCTCGAGCACGCTCAGGTCCAAGTATCGGCGGTCGCCTTCGTGTCGAACGGACCAGGCCTTTAGCTTCTCGCCTTGGACCTCGACCACGCGGTCATCACCGTTTATCCCCAAGCTGAGCGTCGTGGCGTCGCCTTGCACGACTTTCATCGTGGCGACAATCGTTTGCTCGATGTTTTTCGAACCAACCTGAGCGGTGGCGTTGGCGACTGCTGTAAAAAACACAGGTGGTTTCGGCAGTTGTCCGCGGGCTTCGACGACGATGGTCCCCGTCCCATCGTCGGCAATCGAGCTGCTCATACTGGCCGAGTTGGAATCTTGCGCTATCGCATACGATGACAATAGCCACAGGGTGATCGTTAATAAAAATCGGATCATGGATGTCATGGGAATTCTCGTATGAGATGGGAGTTGCTGTATGGTTGTTTCGTAGGTGTAAAGTGCGGTGTAAATTGCGGCGTAGGGTGCGTGGAGCAAGTCGTGCGGTTGATCGTGTTTCGTTTCGTGAATCCGATTGCAAAGCAGAGCAAGTTTCAACAACAAGTTGATCGACTTGCGCAACGCACCTTTTTGCCCATGATTAATGGCGCGCTTTCCGGAATTTGCGTGTACGCCGAACACCGACGGTGCGTTCCGCAAGTCGACTATCTTGCTGTTGAGTCTTTGATTGTTTTCAACCGCCCAATTTCGTTCGAGCCAGGTCTAGCTGCACGACTTGCTGCACACACCCTACATTCACACACTGCATCCACTCTATTGTTGACTCAATTGTCGAGCTTGCTCGATCATGAGTTTCAACTGTTGGACGCGAGGATCGTAGTCTTGTTGTTCGGATAGTCCGGCCGTTAATTCGGAAAGGGCTTTCAAGTCAACGGTTTCCCCCAGTGCTTCGCCTCGTAGTCGAGCGGCCAACATGGCGGCTGCAGTAGCGAGTCGAATCGAGTCGGTGGCTTGATCCGGACGAAGTGCATTGGCTTCATAGGGGATCGGCCAACGTTGTTCGACCATTTCTCCCGTTGTTAGGTCGCGGAACCGAACCGACACCGTACCAACATCACCTTCGCCGTCCGGCTTAGCTTCGAACTGGTACAAGGCCACGCCCGCTTCGGCGGCTGCTAGTTCGGCGGCATCGACGGCATCGTTGCGGAAATCTTCTTGTTGCAGGATGTGCTTCTCGAAGCCCAACAATTTGTATTGCCCAACTCGTTTGGGATTGAACTCGATTTGAACTTTTACGTTACTGGCGGACGGCCGCAAAGCGCCGGCAATCTGTTGTGCGAAACGACCGCCGGAAGATTCTTCACCGTCCAGCAAATAGTAGCGTCCATCGCCTTTGCGAGTCAGTGCTTCGAGGACTTCGTCGTTGAGTCCTTCGGCACTGATGCCGGCGGCGTCGAAGGCGATCCCCGCGGTTCGCATGGTTTCGACCATGCGCGACAAACTTTCAGGATTGGCGTTTCCTAAGTTCACCGCGCCGTCGGTGAGCAGCACGATCCGATTTTGGACGCCCGGGGCTTGTTGGGCGGCGGCTTTTTCGAAGGCCAATTTCAGGGCGGCTTCAATGTTGGTGCCCCCTTCGCTGGGCAGTTGTGCGATCAATTCCACGAGTCTCGCGGCGTCTTGACCTGCCACATTTTCAGCCAGCAATCGTGGCTGGCGCGCAAAACTGATCAACGTCACTTGGTCGTTCGGCGACAATTGTTGGGCCAACAGCGACAAGGCACGCTGAACCGCTTGTTGGCGATCGATTCGCTCCATCGAGCCCGAGTTGTCCAGGACCAACGTCAATCGGAGCGGAGTGCTGGCGGAGCGACCTTCGGCAGATGTCCGCATCGACACGCGAAGCACGTTGCGTTGTTGGAGAAACGGATGAATGGCTTGCTCAACGACACACGCGACTTTCTCATGGGTACCCGGCAACGGATCGCCATAGTCGAAGGCATTGACAAATTCTTCGATGCGAATTTTTGCAGCTTCCGGCCATTCACCTCGCGCCAACGCGGCGGCCGCCAACTTGAACGAGACGTCGCTGACATGCAACGAGAATGTAGAGAACGATTCGGTTGCCGCGTTCGTTTCGTTCAAACCCGCGGAGGGCGCCTCACGTTTGTAATTGGGTTTCTTAGCCAGATCAACGATGTCTTCCGGTCGGCTCTGTGGAGCTTGGTCCATCCAGGCGTCTTGCTTTTCGCGGTCCGCTTCCAAAAACCCCTTTTCCCACGCCTCACGGGATCGTGTCGAACGGCCTTTTTTGCGATCCAGTCCATCACCCGCCAGTCGATCCACTTCGGGTTCGGATTCGTAATCTCTGACTAGTTCCTTTTGGTCGGTTTGGCCGCCACGTTGGAGTTGGGATTCGAGTTGAATCCCAGATTGGCGTCCCCAAAGGCCTTCCGCCGATTGTTGCTTCAAACCTTTTTCCTCGCGGCCTTCGCTCGTTTGGTCGTCGAGCTGTTTCCGTCGCGTTTCGGGAGTGATGAAACGATACGCATCGCCATTCATTTCGGCGAGTTTCTTTTCGCCGGCGACCACTTCTCCGGCTTCGTTTTTCATTTCCATTGGCAAATCGAAGGACTCGACGGATGCTGAACCCGGTTTGGCTGGTGCCGATTGGCCCAAAGCCAATTTGGTCGCGTCCTGTTCGTCGCCACTAGGCACACCGTTACCAAACTCTGTTCCAAAGCGGGGCGTTACCTGCCCAACGTTGCCACCGCCCATGCCACCACCCATGCCACCCAAGCCACCATCAGGCAGGCCACTTCTGCCGTCCATGCCACCACCGCCCGTTCCGCCAACCATGCCGCCCATGTTGCCATTCGCTTCACCGGCCGCGTCGCGACCGTTGATGGAGTTACGGTAAAAGTGTTCGGTGCCTTGTGTGGTCGGATCTGGAACTTGGACGCCAAAGTTTGGAACGAGACCGTTTTCGGCTAGCCCTTGACCTTGTTGCAAGTTGTCTTTAGCAAAGCCGGGTTGAGTTGTAACTGGTGGACCCGCGGGACCTGAACCACCGGCGATGATCGGCTGGTTTTCGTTATCGGAAACGATACTTTCGGTTTCCGCTTCTTCCACGGACCATCCTCGAGCATCGGCGTCACTTGGGTTCGCGATGGAATCCAAGATCCGGAAATCATGTGTGGGAACGCCCGTCGGTTTGGGATCGACCTGTTCGGCCTTACCCACAACACCAGAATCAATGTTCCCCAACGGTACACCGGCAAGAATTTCTGGTTGCGCGGGAATGCTCGCAACCGATTTGTCCGTTCCAGCTGGTTCCGTCCCCAACCCGCGGCTGTAACCTGGGTCTGGCAAGATCAGTGAATAGCTCATGGAGTTGCTGCTACCATCAAAGAGCATGACGGTGGAACCTCGCGAGTTCTCAGCAACCATGCCACTCTCGTCACTGGGCGCGGACCAATGCTGAGGCGGAGTTAACTGTGGTGCGAGAATCTGCGGTGAACCCGATGTGGGCGGTTCCGAGAAAAGATTAGCACTTGGATCCGCAGCAGGTCCGCTAGTCGACAGTTGCACCGATTCTCGAATCGCCGCCAAAGCATCCGTCGAGTTTTGACGAGAACGATTGTCGGATGACATCGAGTGGTCTCGAACGAACCCCATATAGAAACTAAAATTGTTCTCGTTCGAGTCCATGTTTACCGCCGAGCTTGGTTCGGACGAAGGGACCGGTTCCGAATCCCAACTTTTCGGCGCTTCCATCGATTCCGCTTTGGCCAAACGACGGGCCGATTCACGTGACATCTGGACGGCGGGAAGCATCAGTCCAATCAACACAATAAGAATCGCGGTCGCTACGGTCGCTTCCAGGACTCGCATCCACCGCCGCCGGCGAAACCGTGGTGGTTCACTTACCGCTACTTCACGCGTTTCCATTGTGTTGGTTGTGACTTTTCCTTGGATCACATCCAGAACCACTTGCCGTCGCTCATTTGATAGCCGCCAATTCGCGTCGGGTGTTTCTAACTCCTGGTGACCAACTTCGTGAAGCAGTTGCGTCACCTGTTCCATCTCGAGTTTGAATGCCGCTAACTCCGGCCGAGACCTGAGGAGTCGCTCCAGCTCCTCGGTTTCAAAATCAGAAGCCTCGCCCAACACCAAAGCGACAATCCGCGCTTCGAGTTCCGGTTCGATCGATAGTTTGTGGGTTTCTTCGTTCATGACTTGTCGTCGAATCCGAGCTTTCGCAGCTTCGCCGCCAGCTCTTTCAGGATATGGTGCAAACGATAACCGACATTCCCAATGTTCAGTCCCGTTTGCGTACTGATGTCGCGATACTTGAGGTCGTCCGAATACTTGAGCTTCACCAGATTGCGATCCCGTTCATCCAGCTTCTCCAGAAACTGACGAACGGCGGCAATCGCTTCCAGGCGAATGAGTGCGGTTTCGGGGGGCTCCGATTCCGGGACAGGCGCGAGCGACTCTTGGGTCGATTCTTTCAGGAGCTCTCGCTTCTGATCTCGCAGGTACGTGTAGGCCCGATTTCGTACGCAACGTTTCAACCAGGCTTTCGGTGACGCGACGTCCTCCCAATGAACATGCAGTTGCAAAAACACTTCCTGGACAATCTCCTCGGCGACCGCTCGCCGTCCCACCAGCGAAAACGCGTAATGGAGCAGCGGGGTTTCCTCGGATGCAAACAACCCCTCCAACGTGAGGTCACTCACGCCTGTCGCAACTGGTTCGTCGACGATGGGAGGCGATTCCAAAGGAGGTCTCGTTAGCGATGTTTGGCAAGTTGGTGTCACACTGCGGTCTTCCTCTCAGGCAATATGACTCGATTGGACGGCTTTTCTTAGAGAATTGTTTCAGGTTTGTTCCTGATTTTTAGGAAATGTCGGGCGGAAAGGGTGATTTGGTCTGGAAACGCAGAGGAATGGATGGCAGGGGAATGGTTGGCAGGGGAATGGTTGCCACGGGAATGGATGGCAGGGGAATTGGGGCAGGGGAATCGTTGGCAGGGGAATGGTTGCCACGGGAATGGATGGCAGAGGAATTGATGGCAGAGGAATTGATGGCAGGGGAATTGGGGCAGGGGAATTGGGGCAGGGTCAAGAAGGCCAGGGAAGCAGGGAAGTTGATCGATGGCAGGGAAGTTGTGGTGGGTTGATGATCCGTGTTTGTGTCTGGTAAAGACCTCTGCGTTCATCGTGGCTCTGCCGTCCAAGCTTTAGCCACTCAAAGTCATAATGGACGGGAAGGGGCGTTAGTCCTACATCTCAATCTCAAACCCATGGCGATAAGGCCGAGCCAATAGGGCTTGTATTTGGGGATCATTTTGGATTTGTTCGGTTTGAGGATCCCATTGGATGGGACGATTGAAGCGAGCGGCCAATGCTGCCAAGTGGCACGTACTAAGCGCGCGGTGATGACTGAATACATCCGAGATCGGTTCCACTCGGTCGCGGGCGGCTTCGAAGAAGTTGCGGAAGTGATCAACCAAGGAGCGATTTTTGTAAGCGGCGTTTAGCGCATCGCCCGGCAATGGATTGGTTTTTAGATCATCCACGGGCCGCCCGGTCAGTTTCCCGCGATTGACGAAGATCCGACCGGCGGTCCCTTCAAACAAGATCCCATTGTCGCCATCGTGACGAATGATCAGTTCCACGCCGTCGGCATACTTGGCGCGGATCAAGAAGGCGTTTGCTGTGTTGTACCGAGTCGGATCCAGCGGCATCCCATCGCGGAACTCGACCGGATGTTGCACCATTTCTGGCACGATCGATAGCGGGCCACTAGCGGTTTGTCCCATTCCCCAAGTTGCAATGTCCACATGATGCGCACCCCAATCGGTTAGTTTTCCGCCGGAGTACTCGTACCACCAGCGGAACTCGTAATGCCCGCGCGACCAACTTTTGGTTTCGCCATTGTCGCCGGCCAAGTAGCGGAAATCCGTCGCTTGGACTGGGCCTTGCCATAGGTTCCAATCCAGTCCTGCGGGAGCGGCCGCGACGGGCAGTTCGGGGCTGGTGGGTGCTCCACCAACCGAGCAAGTGACTCGTTGGAGTTTCCCCAAGCGACCGGCTTGGATCAGGGCAATCGCGGTGATGAATTGTTCCTCGCTGCGTTGCTGTGTGCCGACTTGCACAATTCGTCCCGTGCGGCGACAGACTTCACAGATCTTCTGGCCCTCATCGATGGTTAGGGTCAGGGGCTTTTCGCAATAGACATCTTTACCAGCCAACATGGCTTCGATCACCAGTTTGGCATGCCAATGTTCGGGTGTGCTGATATGAACGATGTCGATGTTGGGATCGTCGATGATCGCGCGATAGTCCTTGTGGACGGCGGGCATTTTTTCTGACCACTCTTTGACCAGTTCGGCAGCGCGGTTCCTGCGATTTTCATCGGCATCACACAAGGCTACGTAATCGCCGTATTTGACGAAGTCAGGCGCCGAACCCCACGGCCCATCGACCCCAGTCGCTTTCACCGACCAACGACTTCCAGTTCCAATCGCCCCCACTCGCGGGCGTTCATTGCGTGAACGAAATCCGTGCGCGAACAACGTCGGTGAAGAAAACACCGCGGCCGCAATACCGGTCGATGTACCAAGGAAGCGGCGCCGAGAGTTTTGTAGGTTGGTGGTCATTGGAGATTCCGGGAACTTTGCTGGGAGAAGACTCGACCTATTCTAGCTGCACTGGCAGGGAAACGCGAGTTCCCGAGTTTCGGGTGCGTGCTAGTGCAAGTCTGTGATGGTTCGATATATGATAAAAGATGCGATGACGGGCGGTTGGGGGTGAAGCTCGTGGAAATATGTTTCGACGCACCGATGGCAAACGAAACGTGGAGCGCAGATTAATGTTCAAGTGGAATTTTCGGCAGATGTTTTATTGGACATTGGTGATTGCTTTGAGCATTCCTTACGTGATTGCTTTGATACCGAAACCCGTCGAGCCTGCCCCACAGTTGGGGTCATTTTTGATCGACGACTCAGATCTGACGTCGTGGATCCAGGAAGTTGATTCCACTGCGAAGTGTATCGACGGAATGGGAGGGGCCGGTGGTGGCTCGTCTTCCTTTTCGGCAGAATCAAATCACGTGTTTACACTGAAAGATGCAACCGTCAAAGAGGTGTTCTCCCACTTGGAACATCGAATCGGTTCAAAAATCAAGTCGATGGATTGGGAGATCCTTGAGTCGGGAGGAGGCTCGGGAACCGACATTGATTCACAGTATTTTGTCTTCAACAAGGGAGTCTCTCATTACCGACTTTATCTCTGGAACGTGCCACCATCGGAGAAACATCGAAAAAATGCGGCCGCCGACGAGCAAGTCATTCAAATCAAGCTGTTCTCGATAGGCTATCTTGTTCCAAAAGAAGAGGATTGACTTATCGATCTAACCGACTCATTGCGATGTTGACGGATCGTGGGTTGCTTTGCTTTTATGTTGGTCCCATTGGCGAGTTGGTCAAAGGGGTCTGGCCGCCAGAAGACTGGTGACGCAAGATGTGGGTTGCCAGTCCACTGGCAGCCTACGGGTGGACAGATCCATTGCCAAGATAAGGCATCGTGGGTAGTTCTAATAGCATCTTCGTCTTCTGCCGATTGAATTCCTTTCCGAGCTCCTGAATCTCATTTCAATGGTCGACTAAACTTGTTGCAATCGCCAACGTCAACTCCTAAAATCGAACCATCCGAACGAGCCACCGAATAGAATTCACGCGAGGTCGTGGACGTAGCCTGTCGGGCAACGGCTCTTGACGGCGCCTTGCCCCTGCCGCTCTTTTTGCTCGGCTCGACAACCAATCTGACCTGTCGCAGATCCACCGAATGCTAGAGCCAAGAAGCATTGCAACGTCTACAGGATTAGATTGAACGACGTTTCTCGTTTCGAAAATCACAGCACCCCATTTGAACCGAGGTACCTATGCCGATCACGATGAACGACCTGACTATTAGCCCAAATGGCATTGAGATGGATACACTGCTCTCGGAATGGACCTGGGCAATCCCCGAAGCGTTGCGTCCGGTTTTGTTAACGGCGATGGGCGACGCGTTTGCGCAAGGCGAGTCCGGAGCGGTGTACTTTGTCGACATGATCGCTGGCGACGTTCGGCTGGTTGCGGAGGATGGCGACTCGTTCAAGTCGTTGTTACGAGACAGTGAATTTGTGACGGAACACATGTTCCCCTCACAAATTGTGCAGTATCGCGATGCGGGATTGACGTTGCAGGCCGGACAGGTGTACAGCCACAAGCAGTTGCTCGTGTTGGGAGGAGACGACGACATCGAAAACGTCGAACCGACCGATGTCTGTGTCCACATCAGCATCCACGGTCAAGTGCACCGGCAGGTCAAAGATCTGCCCGAGGGCACGCCAATTTCCGAGATCAAGATCAAGTGACACGAACCTTGACGTGCAGTTCGATGCACGCGGAGAGTAAATGGCGTCCTTTTGTTTGCCTGATCAAAATGAAACCACCTCGCAGCTTAAAAATGACCGACATGGAATTGGGCAGTGGACGTCCCTGTGTGCCAGGAGATTTAGCTGTTTGCCACTGCAGATGTTCACGCCGGAAGGGCGACATTGTATTTACTTCCGATCCTGATGATCCGTATCGGATTCGCGTTGGCGCACGTGACTGCTACATTGGAATCGAATATGGGCTGCTAGGAATGCGAATAGGGGGCCGGCGCTCCATACTTGTTCCTCCTAACCTGACCTACCATGAGCGAAAAACGTATCGAGAAATTTCGGACTGCGCTGTCCTCGTCTACGAGGTGTGGCTGATCGATTTGCCAGAAAAATGGGATCCCGAGATGACGGAGAGGCTACTTTGAGTTTTCGAGATACACAATCGAATTTGCGTGAACGTTATCTTGAGATGAACAGCGTCGAAGAGGCTGCGAAATATAACGTTTGGATCGACGCCATGGTCACCGCGGATCACGAAGCTTGTGTGGCGGATCTCCAACGCCACGTTCGATTCTCTGACAAGATGACGGTACTTGATGCCGGTAGTGGCAGTGGGGCACTTTGCTTGGCCTTGGTCCGGATACCAGGGCTCGAAGTCACGGCACTGGAACCGGCCGCGCCGATGATTGATCTGCTGCGGGCAAGACCTGAGTTGAGCGGTGTGAATACCGTTCAAGGCTTTTGTGATCATCCCGATGATGGGGCGCTTTTCAAAGCGGGAACTTTCAACCTGATTGCGTCACGATTGTTGGTCAACAATCTCTATGATCCATTAGCTGCGTTCCAAAATTGGAACCATTGGCTTTGTCCTGGAGGTCTCGTGGCGGTGATGGATGGATTGTTTGACCGTGCCGATTGGAAGGAAGAATGGTCCGGATTTGTGGACCAGCTCCCGCTTTCCGCATCCGGAACGATGGCTGCCGTTCCTTACTTGCTCCAGCAGGTTGGATTTCATGTCGAACACGTGGGGATGATGGAGCATACGAACGCTAGGCCGTCGACGAGAACAAAACGCTACCTGGTGGTGGCGAGTAAACCCGGGCCTGTGGGATGAAACGCTGAGCCATTGTAGTGGATCGCTCCGCGATCCAGTTGGATCGCTCCGCGATCCAGTTGGACCGCGGAGCGGTCAACTACCATCTGAGAGCGGTGTGGCAATGTAGTGGATCGCTCCGCGATCCAGTTGGACCGCGGAGCGGTCCACTACCGTCAGACAGTGGTGTGGCAATGTAGTGGATCGCTCCGCGATCCATCGTTGGACGGCGGAGCGGTCCACTACATTGCCCGGGCGTGAGTTTGTCGGGCTTTCCCTGGTGTACCTTTGCTCGAGACCGACTATCATGATTGGCCAGGGGCACGCGGGCGCGGTAAGTCTGGATCAGGAATAAAACTATGTCGCAGCTGAATGGTTCGTCCCGTCGTCGATTTTTGCAAGGTGTCGTTTTTGGTGGAGCGGCCGCGGCTTGGGTGCCGTCAGCCACTTGGGCCCTGGGTTACCGTTCGCCAAACGAACGTCCTGTATTTGCGACGATTGGTCTGCGGAATCAGGGCGCGCACATTACCAGTCAATCTTATGCCTACGCGGACTTCGCGGCCTTGGCCGACGTCGATGCCAATGTCTTGGCGGCGAATGTCGAGAAAGTCGAAAAGGCTCAAAACCGCAAGCCCGACTCGTACGCCGATTACCGCAAGGTGCTGGAGCGAAAAGACATCGATGCTGTGATGATCGCAACCCCCGATCATTGGCATACGAAAATTGCGGTCGAAGCGATGTTGGCCGGAAAAGATGTCTACTGCGAGAAGCCGCTGACGCTGACCATTGACGAAGGCAAACTGATCGAACGCATGGTCAAGCAGACGGGCCGCGTGTTCCAAGTAGGCACCATGCAGCGTACCGAATCGGATCAAAGATTCTTGCAGGCCGTGGCGTTGGTGAAGGCCGGTCGAATCGGCAAAGTGACACGCGTGACTTGCGGCATCAATGGGATGGATGCTTCGCCCGTGATTCCTGTAGCTCCGGTCCCAAAAGGTTTGGATTGGGACTTCTGGCTCGGGCCGGCCCCCAAGGTTGACTATCGCGAATTGCCAGAAATGCGAGAAGGCTACGGCGGGGGTGTACCGCTGCATAGCAATTGCCATTACGCGTTCCGAAACTGGCACGAATACAGCGGCGGCAAATTGACCGATTGGGGCGCGCATCATGTGGACATCGCGTGTTGGGCGATCGGTGCCAGCGACACGGGTCCAAGTCGCGTTACGCCGCTGGAGTTTTCGCTGCCGGTCGAATACAAAGATGGGCATCCAACCGTCGCCGATCAATACAACGCGGCGACCAGTTTCCGGATCAAGGCCGACATGCCTGGCGGCGTCGAGATGATCATCACCAGCGAAGGGGACAATGGCATCTTGTTCGAAGGAACCAAAGGACGCTTCTTTGTGAACCGAGGCAAGATCACTGGACGCCCGGTCGAAGAATTGACCAGCAACCCGCTGCCGGGGGGAGCGATTGAAGAAATCTACGGCGGACCGGTCAGTGCCAACCACACGGCGAACTTCACGGACGCCATGAAATCACGCAAACAGCCGATCTCGGATGTGTGGACTCACAACCGCATGTTAGAAATCTGCCATTTGAGCAACATCGCGATGCGACTCAACCGTCCACTCGCTTGGGACCCGGGCAAGCGCGAAGTGATCGACGATGCTCAAGCCAACACGTTCCTGTCACGCGAAAACCGAGAAGGTTTCGCGATTGATATGTAAAGTGGCACGACCGTTAATCCTCCATTGAAGGTGGTGCCCTTACGCAAGACTCGTGCGTAACACTCGCAAACACCTCTCGCGCGCACGGCACGAGTATTGCCGGGATCCGGTCGTACCAAACGGCCGACCAGGCATGGATCCACTTGGTCGAACGCTCCTTAGCATTTGTCGCGAAATAAGTTCCGGATTTCGAACGTCGAAAGGTCCGGAATGACCTCGCTGACTCTGGCGTTTGCATGATTAATGATTATTGAAGCAAGGAAAATTCAAAACGTACCAAACGTCTAGATTCAAGCATACCGTAAGCAAGCGATGGCTGTCAGCATATTGCATTTTTCAATTTCCATTTTTCATTACTCGTTTCTTAGACGCTTGTGAACCAAAGACGAACATTTGCCTGGCAGGCGGACTTCCCACGGATGGCAATGCCGATCTGCGGATGAATACAACCGCGGCCTGCGGTTTCGAAATGAAGCCCGTCAAAGTATCAGATCGGACGTTGGACCATCGCAGTCGGACAAGTTGCAGTCGGACAAGTTGCTGTCGGTCAAAGAAGTGTCCGCAGACTGGTCATCCGCTGTTCGGCATTGCCATCCGTGGGAGTTACCAAACGCTCGAATTTTGCCGCTTTGTGGCTCAGGCCATTCGGCGGCTCAGGACATTTGGAGTCTCGGCAGAGTCGACGATCGGGGTTCTCGGATTAACAGGGTCGGACTCTCCCCAATCGGGAAGTTATTTCCAGACAATTCCTTAGTCGCCAAAAGTATTCGGATTCACATGATCGGTCCAAGACTTGATGCGATTGTTGGCGTCAAAGATTAGTGCCGTGGAAAACAGCGTCTCAAACGGTTTGCCTCGGAGTTTTCCGGAAATTCGACCTTGAACATCCACGACGCGCGGGGCAATGAACAGGATGGAATATACGTCAATACGGTAGTCGGTAATCGACTTGCGGTACGACTTGAACATGGCCAGGATCTCGTCTTTTTTACTGGCTTTCAGGTTTGTGGTGACATCTTGGAACTGGAATTCGTCTGCCAACATATCAACGAGCGAATCATCAAATTGTGCGTAGCGAGCAAATATCTGCCGAATCTCCGTTTCCTTTATCCGTGCTGGTTCGGTTTGTTTGGCGGGAATTGGCTCTTGTGGGTTGGCGGAAGCCTTTTCCACCATCGTCCAAGTTTCCGTGATTTCGCGAACATGCTTGTCAAGTTGTGTGCGTTGCTCGTCATTCAATTGACGAATCTTGTCAAACAAATCATGCATTTCCCCTCGTAGCGAATCATGAATCTGGAGAAACGGAATGGAACTTTCCCAAGCATTGTGATGAGCGCGAAAAGCTGCAACGAATTCTTTGGGGCACGGGCGAAAGTCGATGGCGTCCAACCCAATCAGATAAGCGCGAACGGCAGTTGCCGCACTCGCATGTTCGCAAATCAGGTTTCGTTTCTTTCCCAAAATCCGGTCCATTTCCAGAATCCGCTCGATTTCTGCAGGTACTTCACCTGCCGACCGCGTGCCGGCCCCGTCCTGGGCCAAAGTCGAGACTGCGTCGGTCATGCCCAATACAACAACCATCGCAAGAGACAACAGTCTCGGCGACCAGCGACCCAGTTCTGCGTGCATAGATCTCTCCGTTCGTATGATATGGATTTGATTAGGGGCCCGATCACGACATTCGCAACGATCAACACATTGGTAATCCCGCGCCGTCATGATCCGAGTTGCGTCGCCAGAATAATGTCCGTGTAGTGAATTATGGAATGTCCGCTATGTTTGACTGCAAGTCAAGAACTCCCGAATCCCCGCAAAGGTATTGCACCATCCCATCTGGCAACCGGCATAGAAATCATCGGCTTCCGGCCCTGATGGAAATCCGTCTTGTGTGACTCGCAAGATCGCACCGTCAGAGTGGGGCAAAACCAGGAACTCGGTAACAAACTCCGCTGCGAAGGGCAGGGGACCGTTCTTGGCGAAGTAGCGATAATCCGTCAATAACATTCGACGCGGCGGTTCAAACACCTTGATCACGGCAGCCGTAACGTAATCGGGCGCATCCTCGTGCGAGCCCCATACGGCTGCCCAAATTCCATTGGTTTGCGGCAAGACAATGGCGCGCGAAGCACTCCACCACTGGCGAATGGCACTGGGGGTATGCAGTAAAGAAAAAACTTGCTCCGGTCCAGCCGGCATCGTTTCTTCGTGGATATGTGTTCGGGTGACCATGACTTCCTCAACTCTTTCATTGTCGGCCTTTCAGGCATTTTCTGAGCGAGAGACCATTCTAACCGGTGGCTCGCGCACGCTGGCAGAGGTTGTTTTGGCCCATTCGGGCCAATGGCTGTATGTCAAAATGCTTCACAACGTTGCCCGCAAGGGGCGGCCGGATGACCGCTCGAGATGGATACAATCAAATTACCTGACTGCAGTTCCATCGTGACCAGCTCCTGCAGCGCGTCCGGAAACTCCGCTAACGATTCTCTAAGTTCCAACGGGAAATTTCGCAGGTTTGCATTCGGCATGTGATGCTACTTATCTGTTGAATGGGACTTCGCTGATCCATCGAAAGCCACGTTTGGTTAGTCGGTACTTTTCCAATTCGGATTGATTTGTCGATTCCACCTTAGTTTGCCACTGGTTCGGAAGAATAACCACACGTGTACCGACCGGTAATAATACCAAACCGCCGACGACCAATGACTTGAGAATAAGTCGCGTCCACCAAGCCCATCGACTTTGCCATGCACCGCCAAGAACTGCTGTGTCCGTTGGGCGATTCAAGATGAATAGGTTGGCAAGCCGAATGATGTCTGGCACCAATACCATGATCGACATGACTACCAGATGAGAGGAATATAGTTTCACCGGAACGTCATAACAAAAATTCAGCATCATCACGTTGGTCATGACACCTAGTGCCATGATAGCGCCCAGCAAACAGGTTCTCCGCCATACAATCAACAGTCCAGCAACAACTTCGCCCAGCCCAGCAAAAATCGTGTAGGCTTGCGAAGCTCCCATGAACGCCCACAAAACGTTCATCGGCGAAGAGTTGCCCCAAGTCTTGTCGAGTTGGAAGGTTGAGTTCGGCGGGAACTGGTTGCCGTCGAAACTGACTTTAGCCAAACCGTAACCGATCATGGCAAAGGCGATGCCGTACCTCAACCACGAACGTAAGAGGTCTCGCATGTTGGCGTGTTCTGAAGCACGACGATCCATAAGCGTCCAGACAGAAGCGACGATCAGGCTAATGAGAAATAGGCCAAGGACCAACAAGTAGTTGTACGTCGTATCGCCACTGCCATTGGGTGGAATCAACTCGCCGTTGATCCCCAAAAGGGTTGCCGCCAACCAATGGGATAACGCGGATTCAAGCCAACTATACCCTCCGGACAGCGGCACCAGAAGTTCTTCAGAAAAGCTGGCAAGATTCGAGAGCATGCTGGGGAAAATGTACAGCAACCAATAACTCGCGGTAAAACGAATCGCAAAGGCGGATAATAACGACGACTTTCTCACTGCAACATTCACGTCGACGAGATTTCGGTCTGGCGGCATTGGCCCCGCCATCGCCAAAAAGAATAGTGACATTGCAATCAACGGCAGCCACAGCCAATTGGTAAAAAACGGTTGTGGGGGTGCGGCTTCCGCTGCTTGAAACGCTTCCCGAACACGCGGTGGGATCTGAAAACGTGAGGTGGGTTCCGCCTTAGGTTTTGGGGTCAAATTGGAGGTGGCGTCGACAATCACGAGCGACACATCGTCAATCCAAGCTCGGCCGCGACCTATGAGAAATATACCGAAGGCCAAACTTGCGGCATCCTCAGCAACCGGCAGTACAATTTCAAAATTCGTGTATATCTCGGACCGGATTGGGCGATCCGACATGTTGTCAAACGCTCCGACTGGCGGCATCGCATCGGCGGGATGGTTTGCTTCTCGCTTGCGATCCACTCGCAACCACATTTGCACTCGACTTGAATCGTCTAGTTGGCTGGTCTTGATCGCAGCCCGCAGGCGAACCGTCTTCCCCTGGTAGGGTTCCGCAGAGATACTTTGCATCAAGTTCGAAAATGAATTGCCAGTTATCGATTCCTGAGTGGCATCGATTAGTGCCGCAATCGTTCCTTGGTGCGGTTGGGAGTCATCCCGCCGGACTTCGGTTCCAGTCGGTGAGACAATATGCCAGTTCAATGGCCGGTCGCTACGCCATGCCTCGAAACTGCCGTTCGAAACACCCGAGTCGGTAGGCTGTCGAGCCAAATCATCCTGAGGCGGCCGTGTAAGTTCGGCTTGAGACTCGACGGCAGCGACGACCAAGAGCATCAACGTAATCATGGTTGTGATGACAGCCTGACCAATGCGATTGTCCATATCAGGCACCTAGTTCGACGATGTAGAATTTTCCGTCATTCGATACCAGACGATAAAATCGAGTGCCGGGGGTGGCACCTGAAGATGCCTCAACATGTTTAGGCATTGGGCGCGGTGATGCGTCGCGTGTCCGCACAGTTGTAACAGCGATTCTGTCACTCGAAATCCGAGAATTGGACCGCCGGGAGTCACCCGAACGATTCGATTCGCAGCCTGTGTGTCCAGTGTATCGAGGAAGGTCTGACGCTCTGCTTGGACCTCCAGAAAAAGTTGTTGCATGGCCGCGAGTGAGCGATGTTCTTCGCCGTGAGGAAACGCCGCTAGCTCTTGGCGATAGTTTTGCAGCCACCAACGTTCCGCATCGATCATATGTTGCAGGTTCTTGCGCAACGAACCCATTCCCATTTCGAATGGACAATCCAATGATTCTTCGGTCAAGTGCTTCATTGCCGTAAAGACTTCTGTCATCGCCCAATCAAGATAGCTGAAGTACCGTCGCACCCAGCCATCGTCAAACTCCGGTACATTTCCCTGAGCGGTGTTCACTTCCAGACCGTAGGCACGAAGTGATTCGATGGAATCCGCGTCCAAAGGACAAGAAGGTCGAGCAATTTTCCAGAACAGGTAGTCCAATCCGCCGGGAATCGTGATGCCGTGACCACGCAATAAATTGAGCAACTGAGCACGATGATGAATGCCGTGATTCGTGACATGGTTGAGTAGTCCCGAGAGCTCAAGCGTCGATTCAATTCCTTTCAAGTTGCGAAACGTCACCTTTCGAAGGTACTGATTCGAACTTTCCCTCGACAACAACTCGTTGCGCCGTTGTGCCGTCGATGTCAACCAGTTTTGCATTGCGAGGATGGACATACCAGCCGCGTCGGTCTGGAGCGTTCGCCAAGGTTCGCCGAGCCAACGTTCCAACCAAATCTGTTCGGCTTCCGCAAGGTGGTACAAGATATTTCGCAACGAGCCAAAACCAATCGATCGGACTTGATCGAGTTGTTCGGCGGTCAGTCCTGCACAGATTTGTAAAATACGGGTATTCGCCCAATCATTGTGATCAAAGAGATCCCGGATGATTGAGACTAGGTTCACATGATGGGTTTCGTTCATCGATCAATGATCCAACTTATTTCTCGCGAGCCCTTTCGGAATTACTTGGCCCAACATGACCACAACAAGATCTTGGTCCGCCAAAAAGAGGATCGAGTATTTCGATTCCGAAAAGGAGCGTGCCCACGTCTTAAGACTAACATAGGACTAAATCTCGATGTGCATCACACCGCCGATTTCATCAAAATGTCCGATCTTGAGTAATTGCCCTGGAGATTCAGGGAATTCGGCGACAAATACGGGGTCACACACAATCACGGGCGGTGCCAGGAAGACGCTAATTTTTGCTGCCAACGAGGCTAGGACCGAGACCGAACAAGACAAGGTAATAAACCAAGGCAGCGCGACCTCGCTGCTTGACATAATCAGGTCCTTAAATTGCTCCGAATTCAATTGGCGCTCGATGGCCATTTTTCGTAACACATCCTGACGCTTGATATCGCTTGTAACGGACAAGAACTCTTCAAACGTGCAATCGTCCGTACGACATTGACGCCGCGCTTGGAGAGCTTCCATCACGGTTTTGCGACGTTCGAATTCCAGCTTTCTTTGATAGGCATCCACAGCAAGTTTCTTCTGCTCCCACAAACTCTTCAGGATCTTACGCGGGATCGCCGTACAGCCATCGACCACGGCACATCCAAATTTCACCGCATAATGTGGCAAGAACATGCGTCGATACTGCTGAATCACTTGAGCTTGAATGCCGTTAATGGCGGCATGTAACTCGTCGGCCGTCGTGAAGATCAAATGTTCGTCAACTTCTACGCACAGTGGCTTGAGATAATAGACCCGCACGCCAGGCCGCCGCCCGTGACTCGCCAAGAATTCTTCCAATCGAGTTTGGACGCAGGCGGGAATCTTGTCGATGATTGTATCAAAGTCACGTTTCTCGGTGACGGTCACGTACAACCGCCCCTTCGGCAAGCGAATGGAGTCTCTTGCGATGTCGATCTCGCGCACCTGTGTGAATTGTGTCCGGTGACGCTGAACAAGATCCTGCCAACGCTTTTCAAATGGCTCCCGTGGACTCGAGTGGGCCAACATGGATCGAGCCAACTCGCGACTTGCATCACGCGGTGGAACCAAAATCGATTGGCTGGTCCAGCGACCAAAAACTGTGAGCTCCTGAGCTAAAGAAAAAGGTTCCGCGCTAACTGGGCTCGGCCGGACCGTCGTTTTTTGTTTCAGTGGTTCATCGGCCGAGGAAAGAGAATCAAGTTGGCTGATCGAGGAGAAAGCCATGTTGTGTTTCCTTGTGTTAGAAACGCCGCGCAAGAACGATCCGAGCAATCGTTGTTACTGGGCAAGTTGATGAGTAGTTATCGGGCGAGTCATCCTTTCCTCCGCCAATCGTCCCAATTGTATCGATATGGAAACAAGAAAACAACCATTTTTTTCGATGGCTGTTTATCGCCAAACACAAGTTATAGAAGACTGGCGTGAACGCTACGAAATCGCAGTTTTTCCACGTTAAGACTTTTCAATCGCAGCGTTATGAGCCGAAATATCGGCTCAACGTATGCTCCGATGGTTTTCGCGTGAGCAGCGAAACCGCGATCATCACGATAGTCGTGGCTACCGTGATTGGAACGACGGGCAAAATATCCCAATCCGTGCCAGGGACGTAAAGTTTGTCTCCGGTGGCGAAGAAGAAGTAACACCACGTCGCGATCATGGTCAGAATTGCCGCTTGGGCTCCGGCAGCCGTGAGCCCTCTCCAGTAAAGCGCCGCCAGGATAATCGGGAACAGACCCGTGTAGCCGGTAAAGCACCAAATACTCAAGCTAAAAATGCTTTTGCCGACCAAGACAATCCCCAGCACATAAGATATGGCCACAATCACGATGATAAACGCTCGCGCCACCCAGACCGAAGGTTCACCGTCGCTCTTGTCGCCGTTCGTCGATTCGGGGTTGGTGATCCCGATTGGCCGTTTGATAAATCTTCGATAGATGTCGTTGGTGAACATGGTGCCGACACAGAGGAACTGGCTATCCAAGCTGGACATGATGGCCGCCAACACGCCCGCCGCCAATAGGCCGCCGACCACGGGCGTGGTGTGTTTGGTGACCAAGTAGCCCAGGACTTTGTTCTGGTTCTCGGATGGATTTGCGTACCATTCGGCCGGTAACACACCGGGCGCTGACGCCCAGACACCGACCATGATGCACGGCACCCAAACGATCATGATGAAAAACGGATGCATGATGATGGGCAGTTTGAACGCGGCGGCATTTTTGGCCGTCAACCAATGTTGGAAAAGGTGTGGAAAGGTGCCGACCGATAACGGTATCAGCATGTAAGCGATAAACATCGAGTGCGACATTTCGCTGCGAGTGGTGTGGGTCGTGGGCACATTCTTGATCGCGTTTTGCATGCTGGTCAGCAGGTCGGTACTTTGTCCCGACGCATCGCTGCCTAATTTGATCGCGATCAGATAAAACGTCACAACGCCTAGGACCATGAAGACAATGGTCTGGAAGCAATTCGCCCAGGCCGTGCCGCGCATGCCACCAAAAAAGACGTAAATCAGTACGACCAAGCAAACGACCAACGATCCCAAATACGGCGGAACGCCACCCTTCAAGGCCGGTTGGTCATGCGGGAACCACTCGGGAAAGGCCCCGGAGGTCAACGATTGAATGATGGTGCCACTACCGATCACTCCGCCGAGAATATACGGGATGATCAGCAGCACGAGTACCGGGAACAAGAACAGGCCCATTCGCGGACTATCCAGCCGATCGCGGAAGAAATCTACTTGAGTCGTATGTCCGAACTTCTTGCCATACTTCCAGATTCGGGTGCCAATCACAAAAAAACACAGCGAGTGTATCAGGCCGCTGATGCTGGCCAATTTCCCATAGACACCGATGCCACTGACAAAGGCCTCGCCGCTGGAACCAACCATCGCAAACGAGGTCATGGTCGTGCCAAACAAACTCATAAGAAGTAACACCGGGCCAATCGAATGACTCGCAAGCAGGTAGTCTTTGTTGTTCTTCTTCAAGAATGTCGTCGCGACACCGCCCAGTAAAAGCAGAATGGCAAAGTAAATCAAGATCACGAAGACTCGGATCATGCCATCGGAGAAGGCGTCTGAATCAGCCGCTGCGGCTTGAGCTAAGAAGTCCATGGGCTGTTTACTCCTGAATCAGATCTTGCGGCCAGAACTTGAAGGTGAGGATGACCCAAGTGATGGTCACGACGATCGAGTAAACCACATGGTAGGCCAAGCCAATCGGCATGAAGCCACCGACCAAATAATCGTTTTCCCAAAACCAAAAGTCGTGATGCAGGAGCAACAGGCCAGCGATCGCCAACCAGATCCATTTGTTGAACGGGTTCATACTTTGACGATCTCCAACAGCTCGACAACAGGCAGGGCATTTAGATATAGGATTGCCGTTCGACCAAAACACTCCGCAAATGGGCCTTGAGCGAATTGATCGGTCAGGCTGGGGCCGGGCACAATTCGCCACAAAGACAACAGCTTGACGGTCCGCATCATGTTGTGCTCGATCAGCACGCGGCCCAATGGTAACGCTTTGGCCTCGATTTCAGCCAACACCGCGGGCGGGATTTGTTGGCGGTTGAGACGCACGATGCCATATTGGATAACTTGTTGGTCCGAGGTCCGACGCAGCAGAATTTGTCGGGAGTAGTGGGAGGCGGTTTGTTGCTCGGCCAAGACTTCAACCGAGACCGGGCTATGGTGAAATTCTTCGTTGGCGACGGTCATGTGATGGGGGTGCGCCAATAACCGGCGATAGTTCTCGGGCAGGGCAGAGGAGGGCACTTCTTGGAAGGACCCCAAGGATTCGGGGTCGGGGAAAAACAAATCGACCAAACTTTGCAGGTCGGGGCTGGCCCAATTCGTTGTATTGCTCACAAAGCTTCCACAATTCTCAATCCGACACGTTTCCCGCATTCAGGGGTAGCCCAAGGCGGCCACCCTCCGATTATAACCACCCCATCCCACTTTGGGCATCACCACCGCCAAGCGAAGGGTTGCCGAAAACGATGGGTTCTTGCCGATGTCCATCGTGAAATAGATCAAGTGTTTCGCCAGTTCGGGAGCACTGTTCGATTTTCAGCGAATCCAAATCAATCACCCGTGACACTTTCGGTGGAAAATGGGTTTCGAACAGACTCGACGCATTGGGCAAACGGGGACATTGCCATTTGAAACAAATTATCCTGCGGTTTGGGCAACTCTTCCATCGTCACTTACTCCGAATAAAATCCTCCGGCCAAGTCAAGGATTCAAAAAAAAACGGACTACCGTCGTCTGAGGTAGATCCAGCCAGCCATTGGCGGGGTTCGCTATCGACTTGTTTCAATTAACGTTCTTTGCCAGTCATGGAATGCAATTCGTGCAGCTTCTTCGCGAATTCACGTCCGAGGTCGATGTAGCCGGCGGAATCGTAGTGGTAGGGGTCGGAGTATCCGTAGGTGTCGGTGGTTGTCACCAAACGAGCAGCTGGGTCGTTGTCCACAAACTCGGCCTGACCCGCGCGGATGATTTCGCCGTGGGTCCAGATCTTTTGGTTGTTCTTCGCCCCAGAATCCGAAATGCGACCAATCACGACGGGCAAATCATCTTTCCGCAATGAGGCTCGCATCAGGTCCATCAATCGTTTGAGGTTCGCGGAGTATTGTTCGGCGATTTCGACTGAATACATCGCGTCGCTTTCACCTTGCATCCACAAAATGCCAATGGGATTTAACGTGTCGATCGTTCCGTCTTGATCGACATCAGCATTGGTCGTGGCGTGGCGAATGGTGGCCAGAAAATGGTCGTATTGATTGATGTTCCGCTGCTCGCCAGTTGCAGCGAGGAAGTCCGGTTCCCAACAGCCCCAAGAACTGGCGGCATTTTGATGAATGGATGATCCATTGCGGGCGTATTTGATGATGGCGATTTTGCGATCGGGTCGTAACCGCCGCAGTTCCGCCGCGACGCTCAATTCCACTCCGAAACGATCCGAATAACTATTGGTTGTTCCATCCGAGGTAAATCCAACGCCGTGACCCGGCTGCAAGGGCGACCAACGCCCGACTCCGCGTACCGGCTGTTGATCCAAAGACGCATGGGTATGAAAGATATAGCAGCCGGGAATCTCTTGCCCAAGCTCGGCCGGCAATTCTTTGACATAGCCAAATCCTTCCATGTTCGACTGGCCACCCAAGAAAATTACATCAAATTCTTCGGCCTGCACTGGATCGATGGCGGCTGCCAAAATTGCCAAACTGAAAGCCTGAATAAGAAGTCGGGTTCGAAAACTCATTTCGCAGATTCCTGATCAGATTTGATTGGTTTTTTCTTGGCGATGTACAGTTCCAATAATCTCGCCACGATTCATCGCTAGTTCTTTGTCGCCAATTAATTTTGGCGTCGGTCTGGTAAAGGGGTCAGGAGTCAATTGCCGGAACGGGCCTTCGGGTGCTTCGCACAATGGACACCTGACCCCTTTACCAGACCTTAAGTTTTGGTTGTGAAAATGGGCGAGATTGCCAATGACTCCACGAACGATCCTATTCCCTCTCGCACGTCGATTCAAGTATCGAATAGGGGCCTTAGTTTGCGGATCGCGCCCCGAATTTGCGGTGGGGTGGCGCAGGCGAACCCAAAAATCAGGCCATTGGTGGCTTCGGCGCGCGGTTGGTCCGTAAAGAACTCGGACAGGGCTCGAAGAAATACCCCACGTTCTGCCGAATGCTGGACGATGTCCCGATCGTTCCAACGATGATGCAATAAGGCGGTGCAGTGCAGTCCCGCATCGTCGCCCACGATCTCCATTGCATGCGACAAGTGTTCGTTCAACGCTTCGACCAACGCATTCCTGCGGGCTTCGTGAATCAGACGCATGCGGCGGAGATGTCGTGCGAAATGTCCGGCATCAATAAATTCGCTCAAGACAATTTGGTCGACCTTCGCAGGCGGGCGTCCGACCAATGCCAAGACGCGGCGGAACCCATCCAATAACTGACATGGGACAACCACATAGCCGATTCCCAATGACGGATAAATCACCTTCGAAAAACTGCCGACATAAATAGTGCGATCGTTGGCATCTAGTCCCTGCAACGCTGGGATTGGGCGATGGGAATAGCGAAACTCGCTGTCGTAGTCGTCTTCGATGATCCAGCCGTGATTCGTTTTAGCCCATTCGATCAATTCCATTCGCCGTTCGATTGGCACGGTGACACCCATCGGATATTGGTGGGATGGCGTGACATAAGCCAAGCGAGCATCAAGCGAACGATCGGCCACACGGCCAAGATTCATCCCTTCGTGGTCGACGGGAACTCCAATAAGTTGGGCGCCGCTGGCTTGAAACGCCAACTGGGCGCGAAGATACCCAGGCGACTCGAACAGTACCTTGTCCCCCGGCATCAATATCAAACGATTGATAATGTCGAATGCCTGTTGCGTCCCATTGACTACCAAGACTTGCTCGTCCGAGCAACGCACACCGCGAAAGCCTCGCACGTAGTTGGCAATCGATCGACGTAAGGGACGCCAACCTTCTGGTTCACCGTACGATAAGTCTTGAACCGATACGTTCTTCCAGACTTTGCGAACCAGTTGGGACCATCGCTCGATCGGAAATTGATCCAACGCAGGAATTCCGGAGCGAAACGGTTTGATTGCTGGCGAGTAACCAAGTCCGCTAAAGTCAAGCTCTGTTAGAGTTTTTCGAAATGGCGATAACGGCAATTCATCTTCCGATGTCAAAGTGTTTTGGTTTGAGTTGGCTGACTTGTCGCTTGGTTGGAATCTGGCCATGAGAGCTTCCTCTGGCAGACGCAGGCTGACCCGCGTGCCCTGGCCGATGACGCTGGTTAGGTATCCTTCGGCCGCCAATTGATCAAAGGCGCTGATGACCGTCGTCCGTGAGACGGACAATTGTGTTGCTAGTTCCCGGGTCGAAGGTAGGCGAAATCCCGCTGGTAGATGCCCGTTTTGAATGGCGACCAGCAACGAATCGTAAAGTTGCTTGGTCAAAGGAGTGGATTTGCGCCGATCGAGTCGCACCAGATTGAGGTCGAGAAAGGAGACGGTTTTTGCCATATTAAGTGGTATGCAACAAATCTCGTAAAATGGATATTTTGAACAGTCCACTCTATGAATATAGTCAGCATGGTATCGCAAATCAAGTCACCCCATTAGACAGGTCCACAATGACGACTGAACCGAGAAGCAAGTACGAAAAGACCAAACGAAACACGATCCAGCGAGTGGCCAAACGGGCTGATTACGACCGAGAGACAGTGCATCGACTGTTCGATCAGGCATGGTTTTGCCATGTTGGGTTTGTGGGCGAGTTTGGGCCGACCAACATCCCGATGTTTCATACTCGGATGGATGACCAGATCATTTTCCACGGAGCGACGACGAGTCGTTTGATGAAACTGCTGGCCTCGGGTGCGCCGGTTTGTTTGTCGGTGGCGATGGTCGATGGCTTGGTGTTGGCTCGGTCGTTGTTTCATCATTCGCTGAACTACCGATCGACGGTGGCATTTGGAGTGGGCCAAATCATCGTGGAGCCCGAATCGCGGACAGCGGCGTTCAAGGCCATCGCCGACAAAGTGCTGCCAGGCCGGTGGGAGGACGCACGACACCCGAACGAAATCGAATCCAGAGCGACGATGATCTGTGGGGTTCGCATCGAATCCGCGTCTGCCAAGATTCGGACCGGCGGTCCGATTGATGACGCGGAGGATCACGCTTTAGATGTCTGGGCAGGTGTGATTCCCATTCAGGAACGACGACTTGCTCCGGTTGTCGACCCCAACTCGCAACGACCTATTCCGTTGCCGGAATACATGAAGGTGTTTATGGACGAATAGCCGGGTAGTATGGACACATGCACGGTGCCGGAGTGTTTTTCGCTGGGTCAGAAATCAGGGCTTGTACTTGACAGGAAGCAGTCGAATATCGATAAATACGAATTCGAATTCGTGTTCTAAAAAGTTGCGGGCTTGGTGGTTGGAGGTTTGGATCGGCAGATCATGGCAAATGTACTTGTTCGTCGTCCGGTGCAAGAGCGTAGTCGTCGAACCGAGGATCGGGTTCTGGCAGCGACTCGCCGTTTGCTGGAAACCAAGTGGTTCAGTGAAATTTCCCTCGGAGAAATCGCCGAGACAGCTGGGTGCGGGGTCGGAACGGTTTATGGACGATTTGTTAGCAAAGACGCCTTGCTACAAGTCTTGAAGCAAAGCTTCTTGGAGTCCACCCAACAGTCTCATGAAGTCGTTTTCCAGTCACTCGAGTTGACAGGTGCGGGCCTAAGCGAACGGGTGGACACGTTGATCACGCACTTGGTGGACAGTTATCGCAAACACCGCGGCATTGTGCGGGAGTTGGTGATTGGAGCGCATGGCCACAGTTCTGGTGAAGACGCTCATATTCGCACGGCAATGACGAACTTGTTGGAGCGGGACATCGAACTTTTGTTGGCCACGTTCCCGGCCCCAAAGCGTCGGCTCTGGAGGAAGCAAGTTGGGTTGGCCGTATTAGCGGCGATCAATCTGATCCAGAATCGAGTTGTCTTTCAGCAGACTTCGCCGTTGGAATTCAAGGTTTCCGATGGCGATTTGAAAAAAGAGATTCCAAAAATGGTGATCGCTTACCTGTCGGAACTCACACGCCAAGGTAGTAGCCGAGGTGGGAAGTCGAGAGTTCGAGTATTCGCAAAGGGGAATTTGCAGTGATTGGTTATAAGAATAAGTCGCGGCATTGCCAGGCAGAGTCGCTTGAACACCGACGACCCGGGGCTTCGATCGGATTGGAAATCTTTGTTTTCCTCTTTGTGATCTTCGTCGGCTCCGGTTGGCAGCATCCAGTGTTGTTGGCGCAGTCGGAGCTTCCCAAACGCGATCCTTTGTTGGAGACTTTGTTGCAGGCCGAGAGAACGACGATTGGGTCGGAGGACCTGCAAGCCGCGTGGCAAGCCGTTTCGAAATGGCCGGCTTCGCGTTTGCCAGAGGTGTTGGCCGCGGCCGACGACGCGAATCCCGTGGCGCTCAACTGGTTGCGCAGCGCGATCGATGGAATGCTCGAACAGCCGGAATGTGAGCTTCCGATAATGGAACTGAAAATAATTGTGCAAGATCCACAGCGAAAATATGCATCTCGAAGGATTGCCTGGGAGCTACTTGATTCCGCAGATCCGAAACTGATGGAATCAATCGCGGAGACGTTGATCGCTGATCCGATTGCGGTGTTTCGCCGCCCAGCGATTGGGAAACGCGTCGCTTATGCGAACACATTAGAAAAGAACTCCGAAGAGAGAAAGCTGGTTCTTCGCGATGCGTTTAAGGTGGCGCGTGACGAGGATCAGGTCGGTGATATCGCGCGGGTGTTGGATGTGGAGTATGGCGAGAAGCCCGACTTGGCCAAACATTTTGGCTTTATTGTTAACTGGCATGTGGTCGGTCCCTTTCCAAACATTGACGAAGCCGGTTTTCACGAGTCGCTTCCGCCAGAGCAAATCACGCTCGGTGACTTCAACAGTGCCGGCAAGCCCAACGAATCGCTGGAGTACGTGAGCAATGGCGGGAAAGTGCGATGGAAGGAGCAAGCGGCCGTCAACGACACTGGGGAATTGGATTTGAATCAAGTGCTGGGCAAAGAAAAGGAAGTCGTGGGCTATGGTGTCACGGTGTTTGAATGTTCTGCGGAACGACCGGCCGAAGTTCGCTTGCGGATGCAGAACGCGTTTAAATTGTGGCTTAATGGCGAGCTGATCCAGTCGCAGGCGATTGGCCATACGGGGAATTCCTTCGATCAGTATGTCATTCCCGTAACACTTAAGCAGGGACAGAACATACTCTTGATGAAGTCAAGTCAGAACAAGCCGCCGCAAGAAATCGAATGGTACGATACGTGGCACTTCAACGTGAGAATATGCGATTCGTCCGGCACCGCCATTCAGGAGATCAAATAATGAACACAAAATTACTGACGGATCATTTGATTTTTGGGTTGCTGGTTCTATTGATGGATGCGGCCAAGTGCCAAGGAGATGAGTTCCTCCAGTTTCGCGGTGCCGACGGTCGGAATGTTGTTTCGACTGGCCAAGCGCCTACCGAGTGGTCGGCGGACAAGAACTTGGCTTGGAAAGTGAAGCTGCCCGGTCGAGCCGTGAATGGCGTGATTGTGGTTGGTGGTCAAGTGATTGCAACTAGTTCGAGTGGTCATCTCAATGATCGATTGCATATCTGTTCCCTTGATGAGCAATCGGGCGAAGTAAAATGGCAACGAACGGTTTATTCGACGGGCCGTGCTTTTTGTCACCCGCTGAGTTCGATGGCAGCTCCCACACCGGCGAGTGATGGTGAGGCGATCTTTGCCTTGTTCTCCACCAACGATTTGGTTTGTTTGGATTTGCATGGAAATCTGAAGTGGATCCGATCTTTGGGCATGGACTTTCCTGGGGCATTTGACGATCGAGGTTTGGCTTCTTCGCCGATTGTCATTGATGGGACGGTTGTCATTCAAGTTGCCTGCCAAGGTGATTCGTTTGTTCTAGGAGTTGATGCGGCCACCGGTCAGGATAAATGGAAAAAGGAATTGTCACGAACCACTGCGTGGTCCAGTCCGACGCCGTTTCTTGTGGATGGAAGAAGCTTTGTGCTGGTGCATTCCGCCACTGATTTCCAGGCCATTGACGCGGTAACCGGCGAATCCAAATGGATGGTGGAGGCGCGCGGAGCGCTGATTCCGTCGCCGGCGGTTCAAGACAAATCGGTCTTTTTGGCGTCCGCTGGTTTGACGCGGATCGACTTGGATGCAAATGTATCGACGCCCGCCAAGGTTTGGAGCAAGCAAAAGCTCTCGACGGGTTCCGCAAGCCCGATCGTTTCTGGAAGTCAGCTCTATGTCATTCACTCGAACAACATCTTGACGTGTGGCGATACAGATGAGGGTGAAGTGGTTTGGCAAGCTCGATTAAAAGGCACCAAGATCTGGGCAACACCCTTGATGATTGGCAAGTATGTGTATGTTGTTAACGATGCGGGGCTTACGCAAGTTGTCGATGTGTCGGGTCCTGAAGGCGTCGTGGTGTCGGAAAACGATTTGGCGGAAGAGATGTTGGGCTCGCCTGCCTACGCCAACGGTGCGCTCTATTTGCGGGGCGTCACCCACGTTTTCAAAGTTGCGGAAGCGAGACGCACTGATGGACCATCGGTGGAACCAATAAAAGAATGACCATCGAACTTGAGCCGTCGGCGAAACAGAATTGCAGGTTAGTACCACCATGCCTAGCTAGGTAGGATGGCTAGGGACTGCGTATCGATTTGGAGTCCATTAGTTCAGTCTTTTTCTTGCTCGTTGGTTTCGAGTGGAAAAGACGTCAGAAAAGAACTGTGATTCGTAGGCTACTTAACTCGATCATTTGGTCGAACATTGATACGGGCGCCGTCGAGCATTTCGGTCATTAGATCTTTGGGTGTTCGGAATCCCAACTCTCTTAAGCGTCGACTTTCCTCTATGGGAATCGTTTCAGGGTCGACATCGACCGCCAAGACAATCTGGGTTCCAGTGGACGAGAGTTGTTGTAATTCGGCCAGAAAGTTCTCGTTCATCGCTGTCTGTTTTGTCACAATCAATTGCCATGCCCGGGTTTCGTCAACCGTAAACCATTTGGGGAACTCGCGACGGAACGGATAGTCATTCATTGCAAGAATGGCTTGTTGCCTGGTTCCAAATCGTTTGCAAGAACTTAATATCCGCGCGTGCAGCCGTGCCGCGTTCCAGGAAGCCGCTGGATGGGCATTCTTAAAAAGTGTTACCGGCTCCAGAAAGACTGGCAATAGACCCATACTCATGGCAATAAGGATCCAAGAGACAACAATCAGTCGTGGTCTATATCGAAAGTAAGAAGGTTGCGTTGGTTGAGGACGAACAGCAGAATTGGTTCTCGTTGTTGAAACGTTGTCACGCTGGAATTGGTTCGATTCGGTGGCGAGTTGCTGTATTTTCCAGAATACAAAAAAGATTCCTAGCATGAAATGGAAACCCAAGCTGCCAATCGAAATCTGAAGTGCGTCGCGCAGCTGATACCATGGGGAATAGCCTCTAAATACGCCCAATCTTCCTTGGGCGTCTGCGAACCACAATCCGAGCGACAAAGCAATAATCAACCCGAAAAAGGTGACGATGCTCCACCCGCGTTCGCTCTTGAGCAACAACAACGGGGCGGGAAACAAGAAGGAAAACACCGCGGCGTTGAGCGAATGCTCGGCCAACTCCTTGACGGCCGTTGGACCGAATGAAGGATACCGGTATTGATAATTAATAAAACCTTGAATCATGCTTACGATCACCAGTCCCGCGCAACCTAAAATTAGATTTGGCAGCCAACTTTGGGGAGCCAAGGGGTGTTCGCGGTGCCAGCGCAGTTGTTTCCATAGTGGTAAAGTGCACATCCACAAGGACACGCAGACCAAGCACTGCACAACCGCCAAGCACCACCAATGGTTGGTCGTTAGTCGCTGGGCCGAAGCGTGGTTGTCCACTATGACGGCTCGCCAGATCTGCCAAACCTCCGGGAAGCTTGTCGAGCCGCGAGTCGTGGCCAGCAAGAACAGGGGCGCGGACGAAACAACGATCCAGATACCGCGTCGCACGGCGACCTGCCAAGTTTCTAAGCCCGTTACATGTAGCCAAATGAAGCTCATCACAATTGAAGCGATCATCCCATGCACGAACATCGGTAAGACGTGTGCGGAATCGGAAACCGGGATGGGAACGCTGAGCCACCATCCAGCGACTCCCGCGCAAATCCAACTTCCACACAAAACGGCTAGATACAACGCATTAGCTTGGGTTATTGCTATTGGCCATGGTCGTCGTGTAGTCGTCGACATGCGATTTTTCCTGGGACTACAATTGGCTACCTTCCAGCACTGGCACAAACGCGTGTTCAATCGTGTATCGGCATGGCTTGAAGACCTCCCACCAGATATTCTATCGGTTGGGTACGCGCCAAAATATCCTGTTACTAAAACGTGAAGGTGTTCTAACGATGCGGGTCTTATGCAGCATTCGACCAATCGTGGTTTTGGTAACTAGTTTCGTTCTGATCGTCAGCCAGCACGGATTTTCCGTTGAGGCTAGGCAGCCATTATCCGTCGAGCCATTACCCGTCGAGGCCACCACGCCGAATATTATCGTCATCATGGCCGATGATTTGGGCTATGGAGACGTTTCCTGTTATGGGGCAACCGAGATACAGACACCGAACATCGATATGTTGGCGGCGTCTGGTGTTCGCTTTACCAGTGGCTATTGTTCGTCGTCCACGTGCACGCCAACACGTTACTCATTCTTGACTGGCAATTACGCGTTTCGCACGCCGGGTACGGGCGTGGCGCCTCCCAATGCGCCGGCGATCATACAGCCGGGAACCGTGACAATCGCCTCGCTGTTGCAAGAGTCCGGTTACCAAACGGCCGTCATCGGTAAGTGGCATCTGGGATTGGGAGAAAAAGGTCCGGGACCCGATTGGAATGGCGATCTGAAACCAGGCCCGTTGGAGATCGGTTTTCATTCGTGTTTCTTGTTGCCCACCACGAATGATCGTGTACCGCAAGTTTTTGTCGCGGATCATCGCGTTGCGAATCTGGATCCGGCCGATCCCTTGTGGGTGGGCGACAAGCAACCGTCTGAAGATCATCCCACGGGTTTGAGGCACCGCGAAACGCTCAAGATGGATTGGTCGCACGGACACAATCAAACGATCCACAACGGCATCAGTCGCATCGGTTTCTACACAGGCGGCCACGCCGCTCGTTTCCGCGACGAGGACTTGGCGGACAAGTGGGTGGAAAAATCGATCGAGTTTATCGAGAGCAACCGCGATCGTCCGTTCTTTCTGTTCTTGGCCTCGCATGATGTCCATGTTCCGCGGATTCCACACGAGCGATTTGCCGGCAAGTCCAAGTTAGGCTATCGTGGCGACTGTATTCTGCAACTGGATTGGTGTGTCGGCGAAATGGTTGCGACCTTGGAACGTTTGAAGCTGCGTGAGAACACCTTGGTGATCTTTTGTAGTGACAATGGGCCGGTGATGGATGATGGCTATCAGGACCTGGCGTTGGAACGACGTGGTGAGCATCAAGCGGCAGGCCCGTTTTCGGGAGGTAAGTATTCGGTGTTCGAAGGAGGAACTCGGACGCCTTTCATTTCTTCTTGGCCAGGACGAATCGAGCCAGGGATCTCGGACGAACTGGTCAGCACCATTGATCTCGCGCATAGTTTCTCTGTTTTGGCCGGACGAGAATTACCGGAGAATGCGGCTGTCGATAGCGTCAATGTGTTGGACGCGTTGCTGGGGAAGCCCGGAGCGAAAGGTCGCGATTACGTGGTTCAGCAAAACAACCATGGCAATCAATTTGGTCTGCGAGTCCGCGAGAATGGCCGCGATTGGAAGCTGATCGTGTCGCCAAACAAACAGGCTTATAACTTGGTAGTGGAAGAAACGCTGCGTGGGACTGCGGTTCCGGAAATTCAGTTGTTCGACTTGCAAGCCGATCCAGCTGAGAAACAGAACTTGGCCGAGCAATTTCCCGCAGTCGTTAAGCGGCTTATGGAGCAGTTGGAGACGATCAAGACCAACAATAGATCGCAAAACTAACGGACGCTCCGTTGCGAGCAAAGGGAGATCGATCTCTTCACTTTTTACTCTTCGCCTTTCATTCTACATGTTCTCCCAGCGATGTTGGAATTCGATACTGCCATCGATGCCAAAGCCGTTGGGATTGGTGGGAGGTCCGACGATGTGGAATTTGGCACCGGTTTCTTGGCGGTCGCAATAATCCCAGTGACCTGGGCCATAGAGCGTTGCGCCAATCGAGTAGGCGCCCATCAGGAGCGGTAATTGGTTGATGGAAACGCGAAAGCGAGTTGCGGGTGGTCGAAGGTCGCAGCGAAACCCCGTGGCATGATTGGCGAAACCTCCCAAGATACCTAAGGCTGGTGAACGAACAAACAACCGAACGCAGGCATTTTCCAACGGCGTCTGTGATTGAATTTCAATTTCGACCGTAAGCGAGTCGCCGGTTCGCCAACCGTCGTTTTCGGTTGGGAGACTTACGATTCGAATATCGGAAATCCGTGCGTCATGGAACGGAGATGCGGTTTTTTGGTCGGGTTGCACTTGGAGCAATGACTCTTCGTACAGTCGGGCGCCGGCGTCGAAGGGTCCGTCGTAGATCGCTTGGTGTTGGTCAAGAACCAAGGCTCGGTTGGATATCCGTTGCAGTTGATTAATCGCGTGTGCCACAACGATCAGCGAGATCCCTGAGTCGCGCAGTTGCATGATTTTCTCAAAACATTTCATCCGAAAACGAACATCGCCGACGGCGAAGACCTCATCGATCAGCAGCAAGTCTGGGCGAGTATGTGTCGCGATGGCAAATCCCAACCGCATACGCATGCCCGTGGAATAGGTGCGGACGGGATCGTCAATCACTTGGGCTAGTTCTGCGAAATCCACAATCGAATCGAATTGTCGTTGTATCTCGCCTCGCGACAGTCCCAACAAGGCTCCGTTGACAAATGTGTTTTCGCGTCCAGACAGCAAGGGATTGAAGCCGGCACCCAATTCGATCATGGCACCCAATCGTCCCCGCCGCCGGATCACACCGCGATCGGGGCGTAAGAGCCCGTTGATTAGTTTCAGCAGGGTGCTTTTACCAGCACCGTTGGCGCCCAATAGAGCCAGGCATTCGCCGGGATGAAGTGTGAATGAGACATGTTTCAACGCGAAAAACTCGCCAGGCCGCAATTTCGCATCCCGGTTTCGACCAATGGCCTGGAACAACAGATCTTGCACCCCGTACCGTAACGACCGCTTGAGGTTCCGGCAGTAGATCTTAGAAACGTGAGCTACTTCGAGGATGGGTAGGGACATCAAACGAAAACTCGGGGAAGGTCGGGAAGCCGGTTTCTATCGTACCTGCAAAGTCAATTCTGAAGAACCTTGCATTGGGTCACGACCGTTGTTGATTTCAACATTCGAGCGATCACGCGGGTCTTGCCGGTTATACCGTCAATCGGCCTTCTACCGTTCCGTTGGGCCGGAAGTGCGAGGCAAAAAAAATCCCACGGCTTGGAAAAGCCATGGGAATCCAATTTCGTTACCGTTACCTGAGTGAGCTACTCAGCCGAACCTTCGAACGATGGTGCCGTTGCTGCCGCGACGACTCGATCGTGCTTGCCAACCAATTCGATGATGGCTTTTTGACCAGCATCGCCTAAGCGACGTTCGGCCAAGCGAAGCACGCGAGTGTAACCGCCAGGACGATCTACAAAGCGCGGGGCAATTTTGCTCATGAGGATATTGACGGCATTCTCGTCAGCCAAGATCGAGATAAGCCGTCGTCGAGCGGTCAGTACAGGGGCATTGGCTGCCGACCACTTTTGCCAACCCTCACCGTCGCGCCATTTGGTCCACCCAGTTGAGCCTTTTTCGTCTTTTGAGACCAGGGCATCGGCATCAGCTTGCGCCGCAACCGCTTTTTTGGCCAAGGTGATACACTTTTCGACCAAGGAACGAACTTCCTTTGCTTTCTGCAAAGTCGTCATGATACGTCCCTTGATCTTGGGCGGATTGATCGGCGTCTTGCCGTCCGCTTGGTACAAGAACTCGTAGGCGTCGTCATCCTGTTCCGTTAAGAACAGACTGCAGGCTAGGTTTCGGAAAAGGGCTTTGCGGTGGGCCGAATTACGACCTAATTGTCGTCCGCGTCGTTTGTGTCGCATGGCAGTCTAGTTTCCAGTAAAGTCGTTTCCAGAAAGATCAATGAGCCTAAGAAATCAACGGAGCGGCTGGAACTCGCATGCCCAAATGCAGGCCGAGTTCTCGCAGTTTATCGCGGATTTCGTTGAGTGTGGTTTCGCCGAAGTTTTTCATCTCCAGCAGTTGAACCTCGTGTCGTTGGACCAGGTCTCGCACCGTTCGAACGCCTTCGCCTTCCAAACAGTTGCTAGCGCGAACGCTGAGTCTTAGGTCGTTGATCGGCATGTTCAGTTTCGCTTCCATGGCCGCATCGATGCCACTGGTGGCGCGAGTTTGGGCATGGATTTGATTACCGAGTTCGGTGTACTGAACGAAAGGGTTCAAGTGTTTACGGAGGATTTTGGCAGCCTCGACCAATGCCATTTCTGGCGTGATCGAGCCGTCGGTCCAAATTTCCAGGTTGAGGCGATCGTAATTGGTCTTTTGCCCGACGCGGGTGGCTTCTACATCGTAGCGAACACGAGTCACGGGGCTGTAGCAAGCATCAACCGGAATGATCCCATTAGCCAAGTCATGGCCGCTGTGTTCCGTGGATGCGACGTATCCGCGACCATTGTCGACGACCATTTCCATCATGAACGGCTTGTCGGCAGTCAGTGTTGCCAAAACATGGTCGCGGTTGACGATTTCGACTTCGCCACCGGTGTCGATATCTGCACCCGTAATCGGCCCGGCCGTTGACTTCTGAACGGTGATGACCTTCATTGACTCGGAGTGGTTTTTAACGACCAAGCTCTTCACGTTGAGGATGATGTCGGTGACATCTTCCAAAACACCGTCGAGCGTGGTGAATTCGTGGTTGGCGCCACCGATTTTAACTTGAGTGACCGCGCTACCTTCTAAACTGGAGAGCAAAACCCGGCGGAGGCTGTTGCCCACGCTGTTGCCAAACCCTCGTTCGAAGGGTTCGGCGGAAAACTTGGCGTAGGTTCCCGACAGAGTGTTTTGGTCAACCGTCACTCGGCTTGGAAGTTCTAAACCGCGCCATCGAATGTGCATTTCTGATCCCTTGTATAAAGCAGTCGCTCCCGACCATCATGGAGGGGAGCTGGAATGCCCGTATCGAACAAAAATCCTAGACGCGTCGTTTCTTCCGTGGACGACAACCGTTGTGCGGAATGGGGGTACAATCTTCAATGATCTTGACGGTCAAACCAGCAGCTTGCAGGGCAGTGATCGCACTTTCGCGGCCACTGCCTGGGCCTTTGACGCGAACTTCACATTCACGCATCCCGAACTTAACAGCCTTTTCACCAGCCTGTTGCGCGGCACATTGTCCGGCAAATGGCGTGCTTTTGCGGCTTCCCTTGAAACCGGAAGTACCCGCAGTACCCCAGCACAAAGTATCACCTTTCAAATCGGTGATCGTCACAATGGTGTTATTGAAGGTCGCATTGATATGGACAACGCCAACGGTAACGTTGCGGCGGATTTTTCTTTTTTTCGTTTTTGCCACGGTGGCGGCTCCTCAGGAGGTTTCTTGAATGATGCGGTGATCGTGCTGGTTTATGCTGCCAATTACCCAACAATCCAATTGCAAGCAAAGCACGTGTCGGCAATGCAGGTGTGGGTAACCAGGTCAAGACGACGCTTGTTAGCGAAGGTCCTTGACGCCTTTCTTTCCAGCCACCGTCTTGCGAGGACCCTTGCGAGTTCTTGCATTGGTCTTGGTGCGTTGCCCGCGAACCGGCAACCCGACGCGGTGACGAATCCCGCGATAACATTTGATTTCCCGCAACCGAGCAATGTTTTGCCCGATTTGTCGGCGGAGAGGACCTTCGACCGTGTAGTCGGTTTCCATCAAGCCAGATAAACGAGCCAATTCTTCGTCGTTGATTTCACGAGCCAATTTGTCTTGGTTAATGCCAGCCTTGAGGCACAGTTCGCGGGCCGTATGCGGGCCTACGCCGTACAAGTAAGTCAGCGAAACAACGGTTCGCTTGTCATTCGGAATGTCGACACCCAACAGACGTGGCATTTTGCTTTAGCTCCAACAACTTGTTTTCTTGAACGTTCGATCAGATACCCCAATTGGTCGCACGGAAGGCTGTTAGCCCTGCCGTTGCTTATGTCGTGGATTCACGCAAATGACGTAGACTTTCCCACGACGTCGAACCACCTTGCAGTGATCGCAAATTCGTTTGACGCTGGCCCTGACCTTCATGGTTTCGATCCTTTTGACAATATGGCACGATTCGCGTGCGGTTTATCGGTTGTTCCGGGTCACTTTGGTATATCTCTGGCACGTCATTGGCGAACCCGCCCCTGCCGCGCAAGCCAAACTCCGTCATGTAATTCGCCCACTTGACGGCAAATCGATCCGCCGCACTGACGATTTTCCCGCCAGGTTCGGTTTTGCGAAGCCCAGCAGTATACGGACTACCTGTCCGACCTTTCAAGCCCAAATTCCAGAAAGAAAGCCAGTCGCCAATGATTGACGCAATTAACCACTATCGGTAGGATAAGCGGTCGCGACGACTAGTCTTCCAACGGAATTCCGCGGGGAGGCGTATTTTGCCGGAATTGTTGCCAAAGGAAAAGGGGCAGCTGGCCACAAAATCCGTACAAATTGTCAGATCGCCGTATGGATCGATCACTGCTGGCGTGGTGTTGGGAACGGTCATGACCCAATTGAAGCTAGTAGGGGTATTCAAGCAGTACGGTGGACGATTGGGGGGTAGTGACCAGGGCGGCGTTCAGAACATCAACTTGATCGTTCCGGACGGAAAAGTGCTAGCATTGTTCGGCCCCAGTGGCAGCGGCAAGACAACCTTGTTGCGGCTGATTGCTGGGTTGGAGCGATGCGATCAGGGGCAGATTTGGTTGGGAGATCGTGACGTGACCGTTGCGGCTCCTCACACGCGTGCTGTGTCCATGGTGGCGCAGCACCCGGCCTTGTTCCCGCATCTGACAGTTCAGGCCAATTTGGCGTTTGGACTGTCGAACTCGAATGCTTCGGGAGTTTTCGATGTTGTAAGGCGTGTCCTTAGAGTGTCGCGGTGGAGAGATCTTCCTCGGCATGCTCCTGAGACTTCGGTTCGGGTGGAGCGGTTGCAGCAGGTGATTCGTAGTTTACGGCTCACCGACTTGCTGGGACGGTTCCCCCATCAGTTGTCCGGCGGTGAACGTCAGCGGGTGGCCTTGGGTCGCGCGATTGTACGGGAACCGGCGGTTTTTTTGTTTGATGAACCCATGTCGGCCATCGATGCTCAGCACCGATGGCAGGTGCGTTCTGGGTTGTTGCAATTGCTCCGAAGAGAGAGTTGTTGCGGCCAGAATAATTGTGGGGGTGCAAGTTCGGTTTATGTGACTCATGACTTTGTTGAAGCCATGGTCTTGGCCGATCAAGTTGCCATTTTGATAGACGGTCAAGTGCGGCAGGTTGGCCCACCGCTGGAGGTTTATCAGTGTCCGGGTTCATTGGCAGTGGGGCGTTTGTTTGGCCCGCATGGGATTAACGAACTTCCGGTTCGTAGGTCGGACGGTTGGCGGAATGGGCGGTTTGCCTTGCCGATAGGTCGGCGAGACTGTGAGCGGCGGGCGATGCCTGACGAAGTGACGATTGGGGTTCGGCCGGTTTGCGTCGAAATTTGCTCCGAGCGGCAACTGGGCAATAAGGCGTGGAGTGAGACGGATTTACGAGGGGAAGTTGTCGAGTTCGAAGAACTGGGCAGCGAACAGTGGGTTGGGGTGGAGTTGGAGTGGGACCAATTGGATCCAGGCATTGGCAACGATGGGTTGCCGGGGCTTTGGTGGGTTCCTGTTCCGTTGGCGAAGGTCAATCGCGATCCGTCTTTGGGCGGTGGTGATTGGATGTGTGGGGGCGAGGGGCGTCGGGAAGTTTTTCGGGTTGGTGATCGGGTGCGGCTGAGGTTGCCTGCCGAGCAACTTCAGTTTTTTGATGCGACTTCGGGTCAAAATTTAGGGAAGGAATTCAATGAAGCCCAGTGACTTGCTGAGAATCGTCGATTCGATGCACCGGGACAAGAATATTGAAAAGGAAGTCGTATTTCGGGCTGTGGAAGCGGCTTTGGTTACGGCGGCTCGCAAGCATTATGGCGAAGAGGCGGCAATTTCCTTTCAGATCGATCGCGAGAAGGGCGAAATCACTGGATCCTGTGATGGAAACAGTTTGGTTTACGAAGAGGTGATTGGTAGGATCGGGGCGCAAACGGCCAAGCAAGTCATCATTCAGAAACTACGCGAAGCGGAACGCGACGCGTTGATCGAAGAGTTTGAAGCTCAATTGAATGAGTTGGTTTCGGGTGTGGTGCAAAGAAACGAAGGTGGAGTGACGACGGTCGCTTTGGGTTCGGTCGAGGCGATTTTGCCACGCAGTGAACAGATTCCCAAAGAGGCTTATCATCCGAACCAGCGGATCGAGGCGATCGTCACGGACGTTCGTGCCCAAGGTTCGCGCGTGAAGGTGGTCCTTAGTCGTACTCGGCCAAAGTTGGTTCAGCGGTTGTTTGAGCAGGAGATTCCGGAGATCGCGGAAGGAATCATCAAGATCAATGCGGTATCGCGCGAGCCCGGTCATCGCAGCAAAGTGGCTGTCAGCAGCGACGATCAGCAAGTGGATTGTGTCGGCGCTTGCGTCGGTGTTCGCGGGAGTCGGATTCGGACGATCAAAGACGAATTGGGTGGGGAGCAAATCGACATTGTTCGCTGGTCGAGTGATCCGCAGGCATTGATTACAAATGCTTTGAAACCGGCGGATGTGGAAGAAGTGATTCTGTGCCAGATGTTGGGGCGAGCTATCGTGTTGGTCAAGGAAGATCATTTGAGCTTGGCGATTGGCAAGCGTGGCCAAAATGTTCGCTTGGCGAGCAAATTGGTCGGCTGGGATATCGAGATCATGACGCAGGAGGAGCTCGAGAAGCAAATTGAGAAAGCGGTTGCTGGCTTCTGTCAAATCGAGGGCATTTCGGAGGATCTGGCAAATCAATTGGTCGGTGAGGGATACCTGACCTATGACGATTTGTCGGTGATCGAACCGGATGACTTGATGAGTATGGGCGAGCTTTCCGAGGAGCAGGTCGACAACATTGTGACGACGGCTGAGGAGATGGCGGAGGCTGCGGCTCAAGCTGGTACAGATGGTCGGGGACGGAAACAAGCGGGTGGTGCATCGGACAGCGGCGGTACGGACCAAAACGGTCCAAAAAACTAGGGAGTTTGATCTTCAAAAAATTGCGATAGAGAACGGACGGCGGGTGTGGTGCGGCATTCGATAGGACTGCGGATCGATTCAAATCAATGAGGAAGGCCTCTCTCGGTGGCGATTAGGATTTACACGTTTGCCAAAGATCTTGGCTTAGACAACAAAGCGTTGCTGGATATCTGCGAAAAGCTGGGTGTCCATGGCAAGGGCTCGGCGTTGGCTAGTTTGTCTGACGAAGAGATCGCGAAAATCAAGAAACATTTAGAAGGTTCGGCTGAAAAGGTGTCGGCTCCCGTTTCTACGGCTGCTGCTCCGCCTCCGAGTCGTCCCACGGCGCCTTTGGATCGACTGCGGTCGAATGACCGTCCCAAGGTTTTGGATCGGCCAAAGCGGCCGATGAGTCGAGATTTTGGCGACAAGCCAGAATCAACGGAACCCGCGAACGCGGTTCGCGAGGCAGTTGCGGAGTCGGTTCTAGAGAATCCCGCTGTCGAAATCGAGCCTATGCCCGAGGTTGCGGCGCCAGAAGTTTCGACGCCGACTGCGGAAGCGGTGTCGGCGACGGTCGACGCCAAGCCCGTGGGTGTGCAGCGAACCAACCCGCTTGGGAATCGGCGCGGTCCAATTCGCAATTTGGATCGGCGCCCAAAGCGAGACGATGAACCGGCAACGGAAGCTCGACGTGAAGAGCGAAAGTCGGACCGTGCGAAGCTGCCAATCGCTCGATTGGCGTCGATGCCAAAAGTCAAGCAACCGACTCCAACGGTTCATCAACAGCCGCAAGAAAAGGTCATCAAGCCGGACATGGCATTGCCGCAAGAGGCAATCGCCCGTGTCAAGCGTCATGGAAACTCGGCTTTGCCGTTAGCCGCTTTTACGGAATCGGCGTCGAAGAAGACCAAAAAGGGACCTGGCGCAGGTGGGGCTGGTCCGGGCGGTGGCGGGCCGGCGGTGCCTCCGGTATTGGATTTGGCGACATCGTTGGATCGACGCAAGAAGGCCAAAGGCAAAGGCGAAACCGACGCCAAAGAAACGGAAGCGGGCATGAGCTCGATCCGTCAGAAACGCGAAAAGCGAACAGATCGCAAAGTCGATGGTTCTCGTTTTTCCGACGACGATTCGCCATTGCGAATTCGACGGCGCCGGGCTAGGGCGTCGTCTTCGATCAATACTGCCGCTCCACGCAAGGAGCGTCCTGTTTTGGAATTACCGTGCACGGTACGTTCTTTCTCGGAAACTGCTGGTGTGTCCGCCGGTCAAGTATTGAAGGTGTTGATGGTCGATTTGGGCCTCGGCGGTAGTCTCAATATCAACGCCACCTTGGACGACGATGTGGTCGAATTGTTGGTAACCACGATGGATTTGGACATCGAGGTTCATCGGCCGCAATCGCTCGAAGAGGAAACCTTGGGCGAATTGGAAATTGTGGACAACGAAGAGGATTTGCAAACTCGTCCGCCGATTGTGACGTTCCTAGGTCACGTCGATCACGGCAAGACATCGCTGTTGGATGCGCTGATTGGCATCAATGTCGTTTCCGGCGAGGCGGGCGGTATCACGCAGAGTATTCGGGCGTACACCGTCGACCGCGAAGGACGTAGGATCTCGTTTGTCGATACGCCCGGTCACGAAGCGTTCACCGAAATGCGAGCGCGTGGCGCGAACGTGACCGATATTGCTGTGTTGGTTGTGGCGGCAGATGACGGGGTGATGCCGCAAACGGAAGAGGCGATCAGTCATGCCAAAGCGGCTGGTGTTCCGATCATTGTGGCGATGAATAAGATCGACTTGCCGGGTGCGAATCCGGATCGCGTTTTGCAGCAATTGGCGGCTCATGAGTTGATGCCATCGCAATGGGGTGGCGAAGTGGAAGTGGTTCAGACCAGTGCCATCAATGGGACGGGGCTGGACGAATTGTTGGAAACGATTTTGACCACGGCCGAATTGTATGAATTCAAGGCCAATCCCAACCGCCCCGCGGTTGGCACGTGTTTGGAGTCCCAGCAGGATCAAGATCGCGGTGTGGTGGCCAAGGTTGTGGTTCAGAATGGAACGCTCCGAGTGGGCGATATTGTACTTTGCGGGTCTTCGTATGGTCGCGTCAAAGCCATGTACGATACTTTAAAGCCGAATCAACGGGTCGAATCGGCAGGACCGTCCGTTCCGGTGAATATTACGGGGTTGGATCGCGTTCCGGATGCTGGAGAGAAAGTGTGGGTTGTTGACGACATCACCAAAGCACGTGGCATTGCCGAACAGCGCGAGGCTTATTTTCGTGATCAATCGTTGTCGGGCTTCACCAAGCGAGTCTCGTTGGTCGAATTTCAACAACGGATGGAAGCCGGTGATTTGGCCGGAGCTCATAAAGATGTGGTCACTTTGAACTTGATTCTGCGAGCGGACGCTCGTGGTTCGATCGAAGCGATTCGCAAAGAGCTGGGCAAGTTGGACCATCCCGAAGTTCGAATTCGCATTTTGCAGGCGCTGGTGGGTGGAATCACGGTTGGTGATATTCGGTTGGCCCAAGCGTCGGACGCCGTTGTCATTGGTTTCAATGTGGTCCCGGACGAAACGGCCAGGGTTTTGGCGGAAGATCTACAGGTAGAAATCCGCCGTTACGAGATTATCTACAAGATTGCCGACGACATCAAAGCAACCTTGGAAGGCAAGCTCAAGCCGGAAGAACAAAACGTGGAGTTGGGAGCATTGTTGGTGCTCAAGACGTTCACGGTTAGTCGCATGGGTACGATTGCCGGTTGCCGCGTGATGCGTGGCAGTGTGCAACGAGGTAGCCGAGTTCGTGTTATTCGCGACAATCGAATTGTTGGCGACTATGGAATGGAATCTTTGCGGCGTGAAAAAGACGATGTCAAGGAAGTGAACAAGGGCATGGAGTGTGGTGTCAAGTTGGCGGGTTTCAACGATGTGAAAGAAGGCGATATGTTAGAAGCCTATCGCATTGAAGAAGTTGCCCGTACCCTATAGTTTGGGTCCCAACCGACACTCCAAAAATTGATTCCCTAGCTTGCCAATCATGTTGTGATGATGAGTTCCCGAGGTATATGAGTTCCCGTAGAGTATTAAAAGCCGCCGAGGCGATTCGCGAAGTTGTCAGCACGGCAATATTGTTGGAGCTTCGCGATCCACGTGTGCGTGATGTTACGGTCACGCGCGTCGAGGTTTCGGCTGATATGCGTAATGCGAAGATCTTCATTTCAGTAATGGGTGACGAAGCGCAAGAGAAGTTGTGCCTTCACGGGCTCCGCAATTCGGCTGGATTTCTCCAACAAAAAGTCGGCCAGCGGATTGAAACGCGTTATATTCCGCGGCTATCGTTCGAGATTGATAAGGGTGTCAAAAACTCACTGAAGATCTCGGAGTTGTTAAGCGAGATTCGCCGTGAAGGAGGCCTCAAGGATGATGCCCAGCAAGATGAGTCGGTGAGCGAAGGGACTCCTGCCAACGGTCCAAGTTCCACGACGTCCTCGTAGAAAGCAGTCGCATGAGTGAGAATCGAACGGCCATTATTGCCAAGCTTGTGAAAGTGGCCAAAAAGCACTATCCCGCAGTCTCGCCGCCCGCAGGTCGGACTGTTTTGGAGAACTTGCTGTACGCGTGTCTGTTGGAAAACGCCCAATTTACGGCAGCCGACGAAGCTTTTGCTCGCTTGGAACAGTATTCGGATTGGAATGAAGTCCGGGTCACCACCAATCAAGAACTGTGCGAAGCTGCCGCCGCATTGGGCGATGCATTGCCAGCCATCGAACATCTCAAGCAAGTCTTGCATTCGTTGTTTGAAACGCATTATTCATTTGATCTTGATTTCTTGATTAAGGAAAACCAGGGGAAAGCGATTGCTCAATTGGAAAAGTACAAGGGCGTGACGCCGTTTGTGGTCGCGTACTTAGTACAGAATTCTTTGGGTGGGCATAAGATTCCCACCAGTGAGGCCAGTTTAGATTTTGCCGAGGCAATCGGCTTGGTGACGCCGAAAGAAAAGGAATCGGGAACGGTTCCGGGTTTTGAACGAGCTGTACCAAAAACCAAAGGTCCCGAGTTCTTCTCAACCATGCATCAACTGGCGGTCGATTTTAAGAACAAACCCCGCGACAAGCACATTATCGCGATCCTAAAAGAAATCAATCCGGACGCGGTCAAGCGAATGGAAGCTGCGGATGCGGCAGCCAAAAAAAACGCGGCCCAAGCGGCAGCGGAAGTGAAGCCTGCCGCCGCAAATTCCTCGTCAAACAAGGGTGCCGCGCCGAAAGTAACGACTCCGGCGCCGGCCAAGAATTTGCCTGTCGAAGCCAAACCACCGGTAGTCAGCAACAAATCGTCTCCGGATCCCAAAGCCGGGACTTCGGACAAGAAAAGTGTCGCTGCTAAACCAACCAATCCCGGCAAAGCTACGCAGCCCGACAAAAAAAGTCCTGGCCCAGAAGCTGCCAAGGGCAAGAACGTGACATCGCCATCGGGTCAGGCTTCGAAGTCTTCGAACGGCGACAAAAAGACTATTCCGCCGGGAAAAGTCCAGGCTACGAAGCCCGTCGAGAAGCCAAGCGTGAAACCAACTTCGAAACCGGTACCGAAGAAGCCCGAACCAAGTCCGCCCGCGAAGTCCGGGAAAACAGGCCCGATCGCGGGTGTTGGCAGCAAGAAGCCAGCACCGGCAAAGCCCACCGCGGCGAAAAAGAAGCCCCGTTAAGAAAATGGGTGGGTCGCTCATGGCCGCACAACTTTGCCGACTTGTATTTTGGTTGGGTTGCTGGTGTGTCTGGGTTGATCTAGCCAATGCGGCTCTCTTGAACGATCCGGCGTCCCGCATCGATGCCAAGATCTATGTGACCAAACACCGAGTCCGGATGGTTCTTGGCCAGTACACGGACGATCTTGTCTGGCTGCACGGGATGGAAGCAAACGAGCAAGGCTTGTTCTCGGCAGAGCAACTGCGTGAACACTACGAACTACACAAAAAGTTCCTGAGCCAGAACATGCAGGTGCTTGATGTGAACGGCCAGCGATTGTCGGCCGTGTTGGTTGAAGAGGGGCCGTATCCTTTCGATGATCCATTGTTCGCGGATGGAGCCACGGAGTTCCATTTGGTTCGTCGCCGAATGACCTTCACGTTCGAATACAATAGTGCGGACATTCCGCTCGAGACGTTTACGATTCGCCATTCCGTTGTCGACGAGAATTTTCTTTATCCGGCTGAGTTGTCGCTGGAGTTGTTTCAAGGCGAATCGGACCTGCCATTAAAAGGTAAACTTCGGCTCGACACGCCGATGACGGTTGATTTGGATTGGGACAGTCCCGTACCGACTCAAAACGCGAGCGATGAAGAGAAAATGGCTTGGCTGTCTCGGCAAGATGAGCGACTGTTGGGTGTAACGAATTTTGGGGCGGTTTATCTGTGGGCCTACGTGGA
>JBGSJV010000163.1:0-51923 GCA_041741535.1 Pirellulaceae bacterium | reverse complement strand
CGCAACCCAATGCGACTTCCCTACCTCAATCCTCTGCCGGTGTGCGCGAGCCACCGGTTAGCGTGACATCTCATCCAGAAAAGGCCTGAAAGGCCGACACAAGTGCTGAGCATACACATTCAAAAATGCTTCACTGCGTTGCCCCACGGGTTCATCCCGTGGGAGCGCAAGTTTGAAAGCTAGAACGAACCCCAACGCGCACGAATCGGTCGAGGGACTGACTTGATTAGCAAAACGAAGTTCACCGAGACCGCAACGGCTCGCGGTCGCACGCCCGCCGGCTCCGCTCCGCAGCCGACCTCCCGCGCAGCCTAATCGCATATGTATCTGAAACGAAGCCGGCCCCCGCACCAAGTTGGCATTGGCAAGAACCCAAATGGAGGCAGTTCAGACGGTCGCGAACCACCGGGAGTATTTCTCGATGCAACCTAGGTCGTGCGGACTTGTCGTGTTGAATTCGTCAGTGGCCTCCTCCTTGTGGTCTACACCAGTCTGCACTTTAATGATCTTGGTTAAAAAACTGGCCAAGTGATGACACAAACGGTCTCGCTGCGTTTCCAAATTTCGTTGGTGTAATTCGTCTTCGAATCCTCCGGCCTATTTGTTGGGCTTTGATGGTATTCGCCTGATGGAGGCTTTCTGTGGGTATTAGATTCGACATTCAAGAACGAATTGAACAGCTTAAGTATTTTGTATATCTCCATCTATCCGAATCGGTAACGGTTCGCGAGAAATGGTTATTTGCCCTGTTGATTTGTCTACTTACAGTCGCCGCTTTTGACACGCTGCTGAAACCTCAACGTCACAAACTCGATTTACTTACGTGGCTGGAACTGCAAAACGACCAAGACGAGTTAATCGTCCTAGAGAGCATAAGCGACGAAAACGAAACCTCGTTGGTTGTCGCGGTGAAACGCGAATTTGACAACTTGGAACTGCGGGAATGGATCTGATCGGAAGGATGGACCATCGAGGCAGATTCCGGAGACCCTAGATTGACTAGTACAAGAATCGTAGCGGACAGGACGTTACGAATCACAAAAGGACTTAGTATTGGTGAAGTAAAGGTCGTGTCGTCCAATGTCGAATCCAAACACTTCGATTTCGCCGAAACAGAAACGGGACTAGATCGAAATGCAGTTGTTTTCGTTTCGATACGGAGTTCACGCGAATGAAGTGGCTTGAACTGTCTTTACGGGAACTCCTTCTGGTGCTTTCGATCCTGGCAGTCGTAGTGTATTTCGCCGAACGAAATTATCCTCGTCGTGCCAATTCTCCCCTCAACGCATTTAGTGGGAGCAAGAAGTTCTTGCCGTTTGCAACTAATGAAGGAAGCAACGAACACCAGTACTCCTCTGCTTCTCCGGTTCGACCGGCGACGAGTCTCTCGCTCTATCGCGCTGCGGTAAATAAGGAAATCGAGTTGATTGGCTGGCAAGTCTTGTCGGAGAAAACGTACGGTGTCGAAACCGAGTTCGTTCATTTTGACCGGTGGATCATCAAAAAAGACGACACGATTGGGAGTGTTACGATGATTTATGCGAACGAAACTGCGTGGCCCAACAGAAAGCTGTTCTCAGCGGTTGACCGATTCAATTATGTGGAGCTATTTGCGGAGTTTTGGATCGAGCAGTGAGGGGGACCTTGCGCGTTTGCGCGGAGCGGCCGCGCGATCGCGTGCGTACCGCAAACATGCGAATCCCGAGGTCACGCCGGCGATGAATGCGACCATTCCGATCGTACCAAACAATGAATCCGAAATCGGAATTCCCGTTCGAACTTGGAAGATCAGCAATAAGATTGGGGGCAAAAAACCAACGACTGTAAACGGAACATAAAAGGCAAACAATCCAATCAGAAACCACAAAAAAGGATTGCGATCTCGGGACTCGGCGGCCGGCCACATTTGTATGGCAACGTAGATCCAGACTCCAATCACGATGCATTTTCGCAGTACTCCAACGTACTCTTCCATGCTCCACCAATTCTAGGTTCGCGATTCGTTTTTCTACCCCGCCACGGTCGACGATATTGTAAACATTCACGCCCAAGCGCGGGCCGCCACAATTTTGGCGGTCGGAATGGTCATTTTTCTCGAAGTTGGATTTCGCCAAATTTGCTTTGGCCACTCGGTTAACCAACTCTCCGAGCTTGGAGGGTGAAAACGTAGGCAATTTTCAAATTCCTACCCAAGATCCCCGCTTGGCTCGCGAAAGCCTGTGTGTATACTGTGTATATGAGCAAACACAGTTGGTTGAGTCTCGCGCAGGGCGATGCGAGGCCGTTTTATATCCAAGTGATCCAACAGATCAAACAACGTGTCGCGGTGGGGGACCTGGCGCCGGGGACCGAGTTGCCGTCGATTCGGCAACTCGCGGCGGACCTGCGCGTGAGCGTCATCACGATCAAACGCGCTTATTTGGAGTTGGAACGCGAGGGCGTCATCGAAACACGCCAAGGCAAAGGGTCCGTCGTGGCTGCTCGGCCGGGCCTAAAAGCCTCGGTTCAACAAGCGGAACTTCGCGACCACCTGCAACAGGCCACGACACTCGGGCGACTCTTGGGACTTTCCAAAACCGAAATGCAACGCCAAATCGGTGACGCCTACGAACAAACGAAAGAACGACAAGGATGAAAGCCACAATAATGCCCGATCAACCACCAACAACCGAGCCTAACCGAGGCGAAGCAACCGAGCGAACGACGATGGCGCAATTGACCGGGGTCACCAAACAGTACCAACATTTCCAACTTGAACCTGTCGATTTGCAACTGCCTGCCGGTATGGTGATGGGATTGATTGGACCCAATGGGGCAGGGAAGTCGACCATCATGCGGATCATGATGGGGTTGGTGAATCCCAACTCCGGTACGGTTCAAGTTCTGGGCCAAGCCATGTCCAGCAACGCGTCGATCGTCAAACAGGAAATCGGCTATTTCTCCGACGATCTCCGGTTGTATGGAGCGGAGTCCTTGGGTTGGCACATGCAATTCGTTCGGTCCCTGTATCCGCATTGGGATCAGGAATACGCCCAAATGTTGCTCTCACGTTTTGGGCTCTTGGAACAGCAACGAATCAAAGGGCTCTCGCACGGTCAACGTGTCAAAGCAACGTTATTGCTGATTCTGGCTCGGCGTCCCAAACTCTTGATTCTGGACGAACCCACCAACGGACTCGACCCGGTCGCCAAACAAGAAGTCCTGGCCGAACTGATGCAGGTCATGAACGATGCCGATCGCTCGATTATCTATTCGAGTCACCAAACCCAAGACGTCGAACAAATCAGTGATTGGCTAACGTTTATCGATCGCGGCCGAGTGATCGCGTCGGACAATCGCGACGATTTTCTGGAGTGTTGGCGGAGGATCAAGCTGCGCGCCCCCGAATCTTGGAAAATGCCGCCGATTCCTGGCCTGCGTCACGAGTCGCAGCTCCATAACTTTCGGGTCCTGACAATCGACCGCTTCCATTCGCGTGTCGCAGAAACGCTCGCTACCTCCGGCGCGGAAGTGGAAGCGATTGAAACGATGACATTGGAGGAGATCTTTGTCGGCGTGGTAATGCGTGGCCGCGAGATCGAATCGCGCTAAATAATCCGCGTCCATAACTTCTCCGGCAGTTCCCAATCCGAAGTTGTCCTGACCTTGATGAAAGCGATTTCCCACACATGAATGCCAACGCCGTTCGCATCCTGTTCTTGAAAGATCTGTACTTGAGCCGACACTTCTTGTTTGGGTACTTGGCGGGTGCCATGGCCAGCGCCATCATAACCTGCTTGCCGTACAAAGCACTGTCGGACGTCGGCTTCATTTTGATGATCACCGTGACGATTGCCACGGGAATTCACATGATCGGAATGTTGATGCTGGGCGATGGACTGGAACATACCCGCGCGTTTGTGCTGAGTATGCCGGTCAGTGTCTTGGACTACTCGGTGAGCAAGATTGCAGTCGTCTTGTGCACGTTCCTGATCCCGTGGTCGCTGATGTTGGGCCTGGCGATGATGGGGAGTTTCTTATTACCGTACGCCAAACCGGGCGTGGTTGTGGTTCTCCCAGCGATTTTCTGTTTCATGTTGAGTTCTTTCACGATTCAGTTGGTCAGTGCGGTCGTCACGGACTCGATCGGTTGGACCATCGTGGTAATGGTTGCGGGAAACGTGGGACTGAATCTGTTCCTTATGAACTTCAATGCCGATCCTTCGATCATCGCAGCCGCCAAAAGCGAGACAGTTACTTGGCCTCCGTTGGTCCTCCAAGTTTTAGCGGTCGAGTGGTTGGTCACCCTGGGCGCCATTGCCCTGGCGTTTTATCTTCAAACTCGCAAGCGAGATTTGATATAACAGGTTTGGGAGCGTCAGTCGCTGGTGTGCGCGGCTGAACGACATTGAACCGCGGACTGTTTCGCACCCAACTCGCTCGGCGACGCAAAGCTGGGCTGGGGAACAAATCCATGCGTCGAGGGGGAACCTCGCCCAGCCTTGCTCTGCGTCGCGGTTAAACAAAAGCCAAGCATCATTCCTTTAGGACGTTCATGGAACCTACCGTCGTTAATCCCAATCCCGAGTCGCAGCGAATTTACTACCTGGACAACCTGCGAGCACTCGCGATGTTGTTGGGCGTTTATTTGCATGGGGCGTTGGCCTATGCGGAACCAGCACGCTCGGTGTGGCTAGCCACGAACCCACAGGGCAGTGTCGCGGTAGATGCGTCGATTTGGTTCATTCACTTGTTTCGGATGAGTTTGTTTTTTTTATTGGCGGGCTACTTTGCTCAACTGGTTTGGGAGCGAAAAGGGCTGAAGAAGTTTTTATGGGGGCGGTTTCTCCGGATCGTGGTGCCTTTCTTGATCTTCTTTCCGCTCTTGTTGATTGCCACGACAATCGTGATCATATTCGCCATGGAGTACGTCACCGAGCCAGAAGGACTGCTGGGCTTGATTGCGGCCGAGGGGAGCAAGCCGGTCGATCAACGTCAACCGCCCAAGATCGGCACGATGCACTTGTGGTTCTTGTATTACTTGTTTTGGTTTGTGTTGGTCAGCGTTGTCATCGGTTTTGTCTGGCGTTTGACGCGGAAACCTTCGCTTGAATCTCGGTCACCTTCGTTGGCAGCATCGCCCCATTGGGTTTGGTCCGTGGCGATCTTGTTTGTCGCCCCGTTGTTTTTGATCCCTGCGACACTGCAAGCGGGCAGTCCCATGCCTGCGACCGAGTCGTTTGTTCCCGAATGGTGGCCGTTTGCCTTTTACGGATTGTTTTATGCCGCCGGTGCGTGGCTATTTCGCCGGGAGCGATGGTTGGATGCGTGGGAGATGCACTTCGGATGGTTGATGATCGCCAGTGGCGTGATGTTTTGTGTCTACTACTTGAGTTTGCCGGAGTTGAACATCGCGTTGTTGGAGAATGGAAAAGTCGAACTGCTTGGGTCACACCGGATTTTACCTGCCGTGCTGACGGCGTATTTGTCAGTTTGGCTAACTTTACTGTCGTTGCTGGCAGGTCGGCGATTCTTATCGACCAAGAGCGGAGTCTTGAGTTTCATTGCCGACAGTGCGTATTGGGTGTACTTGCTCCATCTGCCCATGGTGCTGTTTTGGCAAACGTTCTTGATCCCGCTGCAGTGGCCCTTGTGGATCAAGTTGGCCATTGTTCTGCTGGGAACTACCATCCCGTGTTTGATCACCTACGTGGTCTTTGTGCGTTACACACCCATCGGATGGCTGCTGCACGGCAAGCGAAGCTTTCCTTAGCGCACACGTTTCCTGCGTTGCGTTTCAATCGGGCGTCGCCAATGAACTATCTTCACTTTCGAGTCCCCAAGGACTATGATGCGGAGGATCACCATTTCCCGAGACCGTTTGATGTGGAGTCGGACGTATTAAAACGTGTTATTATTGGCTCGAACGGAGCCTAGCTTTTTGATGGGTTGGGTGGTGACTGTTATTCGAGATGGTCGTGCAGTCGTTTTTCACGAGTGATGGGGAGCAAGTCGATGGGCCCGAATTCGACCTCGATTTCGCTGATTGACCATGCTCGCGAAGGCCAGCCGAAAGCATGGTCGGATTTGGTTTGTCTGTACGCCCCGTTGGTGGCTCGCTGGTGTCAGCAATACAAGATACAAAGTTGTGACGCAGACGACGTGGTCCAGGAGGTTTTTATCTCTGTCTCTCGTCACTTGGTAAGTTATGGCCAAACTTCCACAGAGAATAGTTTTCGGGGCTGGCTATGGACCATTGCAAGATCCAAAATCATGGATCACTTGAGAAAACGGAGGGACTTGATCCCTCTCGACTCGCAGATGCTCGGCGAGTGGATGTCGTTCGAAATGGAACACGAACGAAGCATGGCCGAAATGCGAGACGACTTGCAACTATTGGTCGCTCAAGCGCTGAGCATCATTCGGAACGATTTTTCACCTCGATCTTGGGACGCGTTTTGGAAGACCGTGGCGTTGGGGGAAGCGGCTGGGCAAGTCGGTGAGGACTTGGGCATGACGTCGGCGGCAGTCTGTATGTGTCGGGCTCGGATCTTGCGGCGTCTACGAGAAACACTTGAGGAATTTTGAATCGAATCCGCCCATGGGCCTTTGACTTTTCCCGTTGGATTTCTCCACGTTTGCCGCAGAATGATGGCCGCAGATTGAATCTTTTTCAGTTACCCAAGTTTTTCGCGTTAATCGAAAACGTTATACATGATAGACCGATTTTGAGTTTTCCCGACACGGACCGAGCGTTTCCGATGGATATGAAAAACAGCCCGAAAAGTTGCCCGAGCGGGCCCGCCTTGAGTCGATATGCTGTCGGCGAAATTGTCGGTCCGGAATTTGACGAATTCGACCAACACATAAGTTCGTGCCGTCGCTGCCAACGTTCCTTGGAAACGCTGCGGCAACACTCGGACGACTTAACGAGAATCATTCCAGAGGCAATTCAGCGGCCTGCGGCCTCAATTGGACTCGAGCTGCAGAAATCATTGGAGAAAATTAACGGCAAACCGGTGGAGGATTATCTGCATCGGAAGACCTCACAGTCGTCCAAAAGCGTCACGTTCATTCGCAACTACCAAATCGTCGAGTCCATTGGCGAAGGGGGCATGGGGCGCGTGTATCGGGCAGTCGATGCACGTCACAACCGTCACGTCGCCATCAAAGTACTCCGTCAGGACCGCGTCAACTCGGACGAAGCGGTCTCGCGTTTTTACCGCGAGATGAAAATTCTCGAGCAATTAAAGCATCCAAATATTGTCGAGGCTCTGGAGGCCGGCGAGCAGGACGGGCTGCAGTTTATGGTGATGGAGTATTTGGCAGGCGTGGATGTGGGGCAGCTTTGCCAACGCATTGGCCCTTTGCCGTTGGCGGACGCGTGCGAAATCGTGCGGTTGGCGGCCTTGGCCTTGCAGCAAGCACATGAGCAAAACATCTTGCATCGAGACGTCAAACCTTCGAACCTACGCTTGACACCCGACGGCGTTTTGAAGCTCTTGGATCTAGGCTTGGCACATTTTTGCGACTTTTCGCAACCCGCGCTCTCTCGGTCGGACCAGGCACTTGGGACGTTGGCGTACATGGCACCAGAGCAATTTTCCCGGGAGGAAGACGTCACGGTACGATCGGATATCTTTAGTTTGGGAGTCACTTTTCACGAGATTCTTTCCGGTCAGCGACCGCTGGAACGGCCGGGCCACGCGCCATTGCTGGCCGACTTGTCATCGGTTCGACCGGATATCGATACAACGTTGCTGGCGTTGATCCGCGACATGACGTCGGTTGCATCAAACGGACGGCCGTCCTCGATGAGTGACGTTGCAAATCGAGTCCAGCCATACACTTCATCGTCCGATCTAGCTTCGTTAGTTGCCCAATATTTCAACTGGAATTCGAAAAAAACGCCGCCCAATGGAGCGGTTGTCGCGCCGCCGATCATGGTCGACGCGGTGACCGCTGCGGTTTCTCAAACCGACATTCAGTCGCCGCGGCCGTTAAAACTGGCCGACCTGGAGTCGCCCGCGACCGCTCAACGGAGCGGCTCGTCTGGGCTTCCCGGTCGAACGATTGGGTATTGGGCCGTTGGTGTTCTTACCGCCGCGTTATGTTTGACCATCGCGTTTTCCAAGTACTATCCGTGGCCTAAACCGGACGAGGGCATACGGGTCGAGGCGCCACCCGTCGTTATTCCACCTGCCGAAGAAACCGGGGAGCTTGAATTACTGCCAGAAGGAGAAATCGCGGAGCAACTGCTGGCCGACGGAGGCGTACTGGCCACAAACCTCCAGTCGCAAGAAACGACGATGTTGGTATCGGGAGCCAACTCTCTGAAGCCGGGAACGTACACGATCACCATAGATGGACCGGAGGACTTTCGAACCCATGACAATATTCGGATCGTCGCCGATGCGAAACGCAAACATCGACTGACAACGTCGTTGACTAAACCTTTTGCCTACCCAACCATCCCAGACGAAGTCGGAACATTTGCCGTTTATAAGGGCACATTGTGGCACGTGGGCTGGCCCGAGAAAAAGGAACTCGCGTTTCAACTAAAACTGCAAGTACTCTCTACTGAGGAACTTGTCGGAAAACCAAAATTTGTTTGGCTCAAGATTGACGCAACCACGCAACATGCCGTTAGCGCCTACACAGAAACCGGGTACCTAAAGATCAACCTCGAACGATGGAACATCGAAACTTTCTTGGAGATCGAGGAAGGTTATGTCAGAGCAAGTGGTGGAATGATTTCGCCACTCGTAGAACAACAAACTCCGAACTCGAAAGACAATGGACTGATTGTGCCGTTCGCCAAGGACCGTGATTGGTTATTGGAAATCGCCCCCCATGCCATGCCGGAGCATCGATTGAGCCTACACGATTTCTTGGCATTGTTTTTTGGAGACGATTCGATTCGTGCAGCGACCGAAACGATTCGAGAATTGCGACCGCGGCTACTTACGTCGGGAAATCGGAATTCATGGATCGAGTCGTTTCAAGATAGCTTCGGCGGTGGGGTACCGTGTTATGTTGCCAGTTCTCGACAGCGTGAGACCGACCGGCAAGCACTGGGTTATTTGATGGCCCGGGCCAAATCGGAGCCGTTTGGGTTCGTACGTATGGAAGCGAGAATGCCATCACTTCGAGCCACTTGTGCGATTACTAGCTCCGGTCCGATCAAAGTCGATAAAAACGAACTGCTGTTGGTTCAGAGGAATTGTATCGATCCAAAGGACTCGCCCGAGCGCCGGCAATTTTGGTCCATTGTCGCCTTGCCGACCAAGATCGGAGAAACTGTTTGGCATGGCAGCATCGAAACGGGCCACGGCTTCAAAGAGTTTGTCGAGATAACCGCGCGGACCCATGGAGCGGAAACTGTGAATAACCGCCAACATCGTTGGATATCTCTCGAGATTTCAAGTATTTTGGACAGTGGAGAGGACGTTCATTGGGAGGCGGCTCACTTGTTGGTCGACGAAGAAGAATATCAGAACTTTGGTCGATTTCGGGCAAAACGAGGGTGGTTATCCTATAGCAATAACAAGACCGTTTTCTCACTACCAGAAGACGGGGACCTGTCCGCCATCAGGGAGCATCGAATGATGCTGTTTGATTCGCCCAACTTGAAACGGTTCGGAGTTGTTGACTGTTTGGCACTGTTGTTCGACGCCGAATTCACGCCCAATTCTGAATTCACGATCGTCCGCAAAGAGATTGCTCTCGAGAGTATCGGCTTCAGTGCGACTCGTTCGTCCGTTCCCATCACACTCGAGTCGTCCCCAGCGGTACAGGGAGAACTTTGGGGATACCCAGCGGCGAACACATTCGAACAAAAGATTCGTCGATCGCCGCACATCTTGTTTGATGTAGTTGACCTAACACTAAGAAAAGATTCGACGAAAGTTTCGCTGGCTATCAAGAGCACCAACGTGCCAAATTCCGAAAACACGGCTGGATCGTTGGCGGTCGCCGTATTCGAAGATCGGTCACAGCTAACTCAAGGTCGAATCGAGACATTGCAATCACCAAATTGGCGCATTTGGACCTGGATCGATTCGGGAAAAACTTATCGGGCATGGGCAGAATTCGGCGGTACGATCGGCGTCGGCGCGATTGACAATCGGCAAAAACGGGAGGTCTTGCTACGCGCTCGCGACGGCCAAGAAATTATTGTGCCCTGTACCAATTTGGTCGACGCCGACTGGGATTGGGCCCAAAAGGGAAGGGTTTGGAAAGATTCAAAAGGAAACCAGACTCCACAGTACAACCTTGTCGAAGACACGGGTGAACATATCGTCCTGCAAATGTTCAACGGCGATAGAATTAGACGTATTTTTGAAAGTCTGCCCAACGACGAAAAAAACTGGGTCGAGTCGTTGCGATTGGCAAAGAAACGAAAAGGCGCCGCTAACGAACAAACCGATAAATGGTTGAAGTTTGCGGCCGAGATTCGGTCGACCAACTAACCACCAATATTTTCGTCTATTTGGAGTTGACCCGCGTGGGAAATTTGCAGTCCAAGCGATGGATATTCGTCAAAGGTTGGTTGTTCTTCGGATTGGGGATATGCTCTGGAGGGATGCTCCTGTGGCAGCATCCCGATCTGGCGACGATCGCGTTGCTGGTGATTGCGGTATGGTCCTTTTGCCGATTTTACTATTTTGCGTTTTACGTCATCCAGCATTACGTCGATTCTCACTACCGTTTTGCTGGGCTGCTGGATTTCCTGCGGTACTGCTTAACCGGAAACTGTGTCGACCGGTTCGAGCAGGATACGAAAAAATAGTCCGACTCAGACGGAGCACGGTATCGTTCTTGACAGCTTATTTGCCCGTTTCGCTCGCCGGGACCGTCGTCGCCAAGGTGTGGAAACTTCCCTCTCACCCGGCATATGATCGATTTGGGCCGTGCCTGTGGATCCGCCGCGACTTGGCGGTTGTGGCGATTTTCTAGGTTGTTCCGTTTGGAATTTTACGAATCTCTGGGAGCGGTTAGGCAACGGGAGCGGAAATTTCGGGAGGAGCAATGGTTTCGGCAGTCTTCCGCGCTATAATAGAGGAGTTCGAGGGCGCTCGCTGGAGGATTTCCTTTGAAAAAACATGGCTTCACTTTGGTCGAATTGCTGGTTGTAATTGCGATCATTGGGGTCCTGATGGGGCTGTTGTTGCCGGCCGTGCAGATGGCCCGAGAAGCTGCCCGGCGAACCCAATGTCAGAACAACTTGCGTCAAATGGGTCTCGCGTTGTTGAACCACGAAAGCGCCCGACAGCACTTTCCGCCGGAGTGGGTCGCGAGAAGGTCGGTCTTTTTGGACCCGGACCTCGAACAACCAGGGTACGCTTGGGGATATACGATCCTGCCCAATTTGGAATTGGGCAACGTTTACGATCAATTCAATCGGGACTTGCGCGTGAATGATGTGGCGCATTACCCGCTAATCAGGACCTACCTGCCCACGTTTGCCTGTCCTTCCGATATTGGGCCAAATACCGCGATTCCCGCCGAGATACTCGACGAACACGACCATATCCTTCACGACCCTCCTCAAGCACCGTTACCGGAAATTGCCAAATCGAATTACGTAGGTGTGTTTGGGACTGTGGAAATTAGTCCAACCGTCATCGAAAGTGATGGAATGTTCTTTCGCAACAGCAACCTTCGAATGGCCCAAGTGACGGACGGTTCGAGCAATACGTTTTTTGTTGGCGAACGGTCCAGCGACTTGGGAATTTCCACTTGGTCTGGCGTCATGCATGAGGTCCCTGAGCCAATTGCCCGAGTCATGGGGACGTGCGATCACTTGCCCAATACAACATCTGGCCACTTTGAAGACTTTAGTAGTCACCACCCTCAAGGTGCCAACTTTGTAATGGTGGATGGGTCAACGAGGCTCGTTTCCGACGAAATATCGAGTGAAGCGTATCTCGCAATGGCCAGCCGAAGTGGTAAAGAAGTGAACTTGGACGAATAATCGAATCCGCACCGTAGCGTCGGCTTCGTTGCCCAGTCACTCAGCGTTTCGATACGATCGTACTGATTTTGAGACTCGTCCGACTGGTTGGGAACCAAGCCCTGAGAGAAAATGGCTGATCTTGTTCAGAAGGTTGGCTTCGAATAACCTAAGGTGAGGGGTGCTGTTGAGCCCGAAAGTAATTCGTTGATTCGCCAACTGGTTTCAATCCTGCTGATTTGCGCCGTACTGACCAGTCACCTGTCAGTCGCCGTACCCCATTCACACGCAGGGATGTCCCCGACCGAGCGTGCCTTCTACGACGTCGTGCCTCATGTCCATGTCGAACACCATTCACATTCCGGTCACAAACACTCCAATCATTGCCACTCCAATCATTGCCACTCCAATCATGCCCACTCGAATCATAGCGACAAGGTTGCGGTTCACAATCGTCTAGCAGTCCTGGAGATTGCCAATGGCAATGACTCGAGCATTCTCAGGAGCCATCCCTGTGACGGATGGCCTTGCGAGACCGTCCCGAAGCATGGCAACCACGGTGTACCAATCTATCTTGCATTTGCGGTCATCGGCAATTCGTTCCAACCGAGCCTACGCGCGTTGACGGTCACGGGAGAACTGCGACCGTGGACGATTCTCACCCATTGGTCAGAATGGGGCGAGTTGGATTGGCGTTTGGAACTTTGGGTGGTTCATGATCGCCCGCCGGAGCGACTCCATTATGGCTCTTCAACCTATCTCTTGACCCGGCGATTACGGATCTAAACGTCTTCCGAAATTCCGGCCAGGATCGCGACCTGTCGTGTGTGCCGGCCGAAGTTGTCGGCAATGTTGTCATTCCAGACAGACATGGCCCCATTCAAGCAAATGTCCCAAGTTGGATTTTGCAACCGTCATCGAACGCGAACGCACGTCGCTCAAAATCCAATTATTCGGCACGCTTTGTTTCCCGGTAACTTGAACCGCACGCGAGTTCTTCTCGATGTCACGGTTCACCGCGCAAGCGAATCTTGTTCGATACGGCGTCGTGCCTCCATCGTGCGCTGGTAGCGAATACCCAGCGGCAACCCGCAAAATTGGTGCCGTTTTTATAGCAATAGACTGGAACTCAACATGAACGCAAGAACTGCCTTTTGGCAACGAATTTTGGGGCACTTGATGCTCATGGCGGTGGTGACGGCGACAATCATTGGTGTCGGGTACTACGTGTATCGTCAGTGGCAAAGTCAACAAGCCGAAGCCATTGATGATGAGGATCATGATTCTGACTTGGCAGACGACATCGGGACCGTGCCGGCTCGAGTCAGTGCGGAGGCGCGCAAGAATTTGGGCGTGCGGGTTCAAGCGATCGAGCCGCAATCGTATTTTCGCCAAATCGAGGTCCCTGGAACGGTCGTCGATCGGCCCGGCGTCAGCGACCGCGGCGTCACGGCTCCCGTTGCCGGTGTCGTGTCCCGCATCCATGCATTCCCAGGTTCGACAGTCGCTCCGCAAGCTCCGCTATTTACGTTACGATTGGTCAGCGACGCGATTCATACATCGCAACTCGAGTTGTTCAAAGCCACCAAAGATATTGAGATTGCACGGCAACAACGACAACGACTGGAGGGGTTAGCCGCCAGTGGCGGAGTCGCCGGGGTTCGGATGATCGAATTGGAAAACGAAATTCAGCGTTTTGAAGTCACCGCCCATGGCATTCGCCAAAACTTGCTGGCCCGTGGTCTCTCTGCCGAACAAATTACCGCCGCATCGCAGGGGGAGTTTGTGACCGAAATCACCGTGTCGGCACCCGGCGAGCCCGAACTCTTGGGACCGACCAACGCGTCCGCAATCGAGAACTCTGGGTTCACTCCCAACTTCGTCTATGAGGTGCACACACTGCATGTGGACTTGGGCCAACAGGTAGAGGCCGGAACCAATTTAAGCGTCTTGGCGGACCATCGTTCGTTAATGATCGAGGGTCGCGGCTTTCGCAAAGACCTGTCCGCCATCCAACAAGCCGCGACTTTGTCATTGCCAATTGAAGTGTCATTTGAGTCCAGTGGCGACGACGATTGGCCAGAAATCGATCAGTCGTTCCAACTGGAACATATCACCAACAGTATCGATCCGACCAGTCGAACGTTTGGCTTCTACCTGCCATTGATCAACCAGTGGCGTCCGATCAACCAAGACGACGCCGCCCGATTGATTTGGCGTTTTCGGCCTGGGGATCGCGTGCGGATTTTTGTGGCGGTGGAGCGACTGGATAATGTGCTTGTGCTGCCGACGGCAGCCGTGGTTCGCGAGGCAGGCGAAGCTTTCGTGTTTCGCCAAAATGGCGATTTGTTTGATCGGATCAGCGTGCAGGTCCTGCACGAAGATAGTCGTCACGTCATCATCGCCAACGACGGCAAATTAAAACGCCATTCCTATATTGCTCACAACGTCGCCGCTTCGCTGAATCGAATCCTCAAAGCGCAGCTGGCCAGTGGTACACCGACCAACATGCATGTTCACGCGGATGGAACCGTCCACGCGGCTCACTAAAAAAGTCAAAAACGATGCTGAACTCGATCATCCAGATTTCTCTGCGTTACCGCACGTTAGTCGTCACATTAAGCTTGGTCCTGCTGTTTTACGGTAGCTACCTCGCCACACAAATGCCGATTGACGTGTTTCCCGACTTGGATCGCCCGCGAGTGATCTTGATCACAGAATGCCCGGGCTTGGCGACGGAAGAAGTCGAAACGCTGGTGACCCAACCGATCGAAGTGGCCGTCTTGGGCGCTTCTGGCGTTCAGGCCGTTCGCAGCCAAAGCACGGCGGGATTAAACGTTATCTATGTGGAGTTTTCTTGGGAGACCGAAATCCGAGCGGCTCGGCAGACGATTCAAGAACGCTTGGCAACGCTCGACCTCCCCAGTGGTATTCGCCCGCAGATGACGCCGCCCGCCTCGATCATGGGACAAATCGTCATTGCGGGGATGTACCGCCAACGCGGGCCAAACGAGGGACACTTGATTGCCGTCGCCAACAGTCCCTATGTCTTGGAGTTGACCGGCATTTCGCCGTTCGAACTTCTGGAAATGTACCGCAACACAAATTCAGCGGAGTCTATTCGAGAACTACTCGAGCACTCTGCCAACGGCACTCCGGCGCCCAGCCTGCCTTCGACGGCCAGTAGCCCAGCGTCCCTGCAACCGCAATTGCGGGCGTATCGAGTCAGCGACCGGCACAACAAGTCCACTTGGGAAGCGGTTGCGATCGACGTGGAAGCTAGGCGTTTGGCCCTGGACAACGGAGCGGCGTTCTTCGAATTGGATCCGACATCCCTCAAAACCGACATCGAAAACTCGATGGACTTGCGGACCTTGGCCGATTGGGTCGTTCGGCCTCAGTTGCTCAAAATCCCAGGCTTGGCGGAAGTCTTTGTTCAAGGCGGTGATGAAAAGCAATTTCAAGTATTGGTAAATCCGTTAGCCTTGCTTGACTATGATGTCAGTTTGCAACAGATCGAGCAGGCATTGGCGGCCAGCAACGTGAACACCAGCGGCGGCTTTGCGATTCAAGGCGAAACCGAACGCCCGATCCGAATTTTGGGACGCTTAGGACCTGACGCCAAACGCGTGAAACAAGATCTGGCAAAAATCCCGGTGAAAACAAGCGACCGGCGTCATGTTTTGTTAGAAGACGTAGCCCAGATCACGGAAGGCAGCAACGTCAAACGCGGCGACGGCAGCATCGATGGTCATCCGGGAACTGTCTTTACGATCGTCAAACAGCCGCATGTCGATACTCGGCAACTGACCACGCAAATTGAGGAACGTCTGTTGGAGTTGGAATCGTCGTTGCCACCGGACATCGTGATCAATTCTGAACTGTTTCGTCTGAAGAACTTCATTGATCGAGGCGTGTTCAACGTCGGTGAAGCATTGGTGATTGGGGCAACACTGGTCGTCGTCATTCTATTCTTGTTCTTACTCAATTTTCGCACGACGTTTATCACGCTGACCGCGATTCCCTTGTCATTGGTCATCACGACGCTTGTGTTTCGCGTGCTGGATGCGTTTACCAACTCGCAGTTGTCGATCAACGTCATGACGTTGGGCGGGATCGCCGTTGCTATGGGTGAATTGGTCGATGATGCCATCGTCGATGTCGAGAATATCTTTCGACGTCTCAAAGAGAATCACGCCTTGAGCCAACCTCGACCCGCTTTGCGCGTCGTCTATGAAGCCAGCACAGAAATTCGCAGTGCGATCGTTTTTGGAACGGCCGTCGTCATCTTGGTGTTTTTGCCGTTGTTTGCCCTGACAGGAATCGAAGGTCGTTTGTTTTTGCCATTAGGTATCGCGTATATCGTGTCCATCCTGGCCTCGCTGTTTGTTTCCCTTACGGTGACTCCCGTTCTGAGTTTTTACTTGTTGCCGAACGCAAAAGCGACCCAACACGAGGGCGACGGACTGTTACTTCGCACTCTGAAGTCGCTGGCCACGCCGTTGATCCGGTTCAGCATGTTTGCCCCACATTGGCTGTTGGCGATTTCCTGGGCGTTTCTCTTGCTCGCTGTGTGGGAATTCGCCAATTTGGGCAAGAACTTTCTGCCCCAGTTTGACGAAGGCAGCATTCAGGTGAACGTGACGTTACCTCCGGGTGCATCACTAGAGGCTTCCAATCAAGTGTCGCGATTGATCGATCAGAAATTTGTGGAGCGACAATGGTCCGAAGAAAACCCTCAAGGACAGATCTTGCATTTTGTGCGCCGAACCGGTCGCGCAACGATGGACGAACATGCGATGCCCGTTAGTGCCAGCGAGTATATCCTGAGCATGAATCCGGCTATCCAGCACGAACGTAGCGAGATCGTCAAGGACATCTTGGAAGAACTACGCCATGAGGTTCCTGGCGTCGACATTGAGGTCGAGCAGCCACTCGCCCATATGATTAGCCATATGGTTTCGGGAGTGTACGCTCAAATTGCCATCAAGGTGGTTGGCGATGATTTGGACGTGCTGTTGGGATTGGCCGAAAGAGTCAAAAAAGTCGTGCAGGAAGTTCCGGGAGTCACACCACCGGTGCTCGAACCGATCCAGATGACGCCAGAAATTCATATCCGCTTGTTGCCCAACGAATTGGCTCGCTATGGCGTCACTCGGGAATACGTGGGGCGAATTTTGCAAACCGCCTTGCAGGGCGAAGTTGTGTCCCAAGTGCTCGAGGGGCAGCGACGGTTTGACTTGTTGGTTCGCTTGGAGCAGGCCTACCGCACGGACTACGCCAATCTGGGCCGACTGCGACTCGACTTGCCCGACGGCCGCGGTCAAGTGGAGCTTGGATCATTGGCCGAGATCGAAGAAAGTGTCGGACCAAACGCGGTGAACCGCGAGAACGCTCGACGCCGCGTCGTGATTCGCTGCAACACGCAAGGCCGGGACCTGGCCAGTGCGGTGGCCGAGATCAAGCAACGAATCAACGATCAAGTTTCACTACCCAGCGGCTACTTCGTGGAATACGCGGGACAATTTGAAAGCCAGCAGCGCGCGACCACAACGATTTTGGTTTTGGCTGCCGTGTCCGTGCTCGGTGTGTTTGTGGTTTTGCTACTGTTGTTCCCGTCGGTTCGCATCGTCTTGCAAATCCTGAATGCGCTACCGACGGCGTTTATTGGTGGCGTCTTGGCCTTGGTCGTCACCAACCAAACGCTGACCGTCGCCAGTTTGGTGGGGTTCATTTCTTTAGGTGGGATCGCCGTTCGCAATGGAATTCTGTTGGTGACACACTACTTCCATTTGATGCGTGAAGAGAACGAGAGCTTTGGGCCCGAGATGATCTTGCGCGGCAGCTTGGAGCGACTGGCGCCGGTCTTGATGACCGCTTTGACTGCTGGAATCGGACTGGCTCCCCTGGTCTGGGGCGGGCAAGAACCAGGTCGAGAAATCCTGTACCCCGTGGCGACCGTGATCCTAGGCGGATTGCTCACGTCCACTTTTTGCGAGTTCTTGATTCACCCCGGCTTATTCATGGCGTTTGGCGGTCGAGATGCCGAACAGATTGTCAAAGCCGAACATTCCCAAGACGTGACCTAGGGCCGATCCCAATCGTTGTGCGTTAGTCCTTTAGTTCGATCTTCAGATCCTGCTGTACCGCTTCGGAGAAATCAAATTGAATGGTGCTCGTCGCAAAATCCTCGTAGCGGCTTGGTATCGCGGTAAATGCATTTTTGAATTTTTCCGGCACCGTGGCTTCTCGGGTCCCTTCCGCTTCCGGGCTTTGATCCCCCTTGACTTCCAAATTGCGATTGCCAACATTCGCTAACTTGGGAGTTTGGATAGCCACTTGGTACTTGCTTAAGGCAACGTCAAGCAACTTGAAGGTCCCGTCACTTGCGGTGTTCGCCGGCAAAATGTTTCCCTCCAGGTCTTTGAACAATACCGTAGCCGGGTAAACCGCTTTCCCTTGAAATTCGACCTTGCCACTGGTAGAAAACTTGGGGGCGTCGCCACACGAAGTTAATAACAAACAACCGAGCAGTAGGCTGAAAAGAATCAACCTACTGCCGATAAACGTTCCAAGTTTTTCTCGTCTCGATCCGTGGTGAAGAACGTTAATCATTGGCGTTGACAACCTCGCCACCAATCGGCGTGCATACAGCCCACCATACGTTGGGTTCCATTTCCGCAGCCAACATGGTCGTGCTCCCGTCCGTCATCCCCACCAAAATTCCAGACCTGCGACAAGCATGAGCAAGCAATGGGTTGACCGTCGCTGCATCGTTTCCTTCGGAGGGCATTACTTGGAATTTACTGGCCGGTCCCGTAACGTAAGCAGCAAAGACAGGATTCCATTCATACCAGTACTCTTCGCCGTAGGCCCAAATGTTGTAATACCAATTGTCGTTGTTGCTGGAGGCGGCGGCGTTTTTCATCGACATGTATCGTTCGGCAAACAAAAGCGTGTTTGAAGTCCCGTCGGTAAAGGAGCCCATTCCCCGGATGTCGCGTTGGCCAGGCCGAACGGCCCCAAGCGCCTGGTAGTTGGCACCATAGCCGATCACACCGTAATTCCCCCAAGGTACGTGATCAACCACACCAGATTGCCCTAGCGAGGCATCATCGGGGTTCTTGAAGAAGTTAACCGGAAGTCGATAAACCCCATAGTAGTTCCCGGTGTTGGCGGTCAGGTCCAGCAAATTTTGTTGTTCTAAATACGGCAGAATCTGTAGAAAGACCGAGCCACGAATAAATTTCGGATCGCCCGTGACCGTCGTGATCGAAGGCGGAAATACCTTTTTGGCTGACTCGTAGTTTAGAACACCCAACGAGAATTGCCGAATTCGATTCTTGCTGTCGGCAGTCCTAGCCGCCGCGCGTGCCATTTGTACGGCCGGCAACAAAAGGCCCATCAAAACCCCAATGATCGCAATGACCACCAAAAGTTCTACCAATGTAAATCCGTTTCGCTTTTCCATCATAAGGTCCTCGTCTGAAAAGTTATTTTCGGTCCTCCGCGACCAGACCTGGTTGATTTTAGAATCCTTAGATGAAGCCACGGTGTTGGAATTGTGAAAAAAATGTTAACAATCCATGCGCGCCCACGCATTTCGATTCTCGCTAAGCCGACCGGCGGCGACCGATACGGCGATTAACAACTGTCGTATCCCATCCGCTGACAATCGGGACGCAATACTTCTTCAGCAGCCGAAAACGGAGCTCGATAATTCTTCCAGCGGCCAATGGCACGACTCGAGATTGGCTCCCTGACTTGGGCGTAGGTAGGGGACTGAATCGATCTTTGGCCTAACCTATCCTGGAATGTCAACATAGCGGGACTCCATTCCAACTTTAGGAAGTCGCAGACCCGACGAAGTTCCGTCTCAGGATCCGCAACCAACCGTTCATATTGAACCTCGAGCCATCGCAGACTGGTCGTTCGACGAAAAGTGAACCAAAACTCCAAGTCACGTACTAGCTTTTCTGCGGTTGATTCGAGTGACGTAAAATGGACGCTCACAGAATTCAGCCCAAAATCCTCCTGGAAGCAACTGAGGCAAACGTCGCGTGGATCCCGCACCAACACAACGACTTTTGTTTCCGGCAAAATCGCCTCGATCATCGGCAAATCAATTAGCCCGGCGGGACTCTTGTCAATCAGATAGTTCCCCGCATTTACATCCGAAGCCAACCATTCTAAGTGTTTCCGATATTGATCAATTGCCGTGGCGATCCGGGATGGCTCAACGCCGACGACCTGCAAGTCACTCAAGCTCAATGCCGGCAGTGCCAACGGGACGCTGACATCGATCGCCGCAGGAACGGGAAACACCAACGGGGTCACCAGACACTGAAACATGGCCGAGTTTTCATCGGCCGTTGCCACGGCGGGATGGGCGGTCAACATTTGCTCCAACAGTGTCGTGCCACTTCGAGGATGTCCGGTCAAGAAACACAGCGGACGGCCAAAGGTCCCCATTCGCGTCGTGTTTGCTGGCGATCGAAGGCGGAGCTCGTCAGTGACACGAACAACCAAGTCGCACATCCAAGCGGCTTTGCGGCGTTCCTTAGGAGCCTGCGGATGCTCCACCGATTTTGCCGACACAAAGTTCGCGTACGCCTCATCGAATCGTCCCAGTCGATCCAAAACCTTTCCAATGGCATAATGGACTTGGCACTTTTGTTCCACCAACAAGGCCGGGTGACTGGCCGCACGCTGCAGGTGAGCCAATGCAGCATCCAGCCGCCCCATGCGAAACGCCAGTTTCCCTGATAAGAACTCGAACGCATACGAATTTTGCGCTACTTCCGACAGCCAATCAACGGCGCGTTGTGCCGCTTCCAAATCATTGATTCTCTCGGCCAATTCTGCAAGTTCGACAGTTGCCGAAAACGCATGGTCCAAAGTCAATTGCGACTTCACGAGCGTCTCTAACGCGGCAATCGCCTTGTGATTGCGACCGATTTTTCGCAAGCCGCTCGCAGCGACTCGAAGGTCATTGACGTTTGGACTCGGTACTTTCAAGAGTCCTTCGAGCAGTGGTCCCGCTTCGCGCCAACGTCCGATTTTCAAATAGATCTGTGCCAATTCAGCCAATACCGGGCCGTGATCCGGATAGACTTGGACGAGACTTTCATATTTTCGGATGGAACTTGAAACCTGCCCACGGAGAAATTCGGCCCGAGCCGCCGTAAGCATTTTGGCGTCATGACTAGTCAAAACACGTGGCCGTTTGTCACTCATAGCCAAGCTCGCGAGCCCATGGTTCCAAGATCGCCAGCGCCGGTTCCAGCTTGTTTTGGTAGTTCTTCCATCGCGAGATGGATGTCGCGTATAGCGGCTTTTCGATATCCTCGTAGGTTGGTGTGGTCACCCATCGCTGCTCCGTGCGCCGCGGCGAATTCGCCATTCCGGCCGCGTAATTCAAACCAAGAAATTGATATATCCGTTGAGTCTCGAGTTCTGGCTGTCGAACCAAATCCTCATACCGAGTCTCCAAACTCGGCCAAGGCAAACGATCGCGCAAGAGCAACCAATGGCGTAACACGTCGTGGTAGAACCGAGCGGACTCGACGATTTCTATCGACGGCGCTCCGTTCCACTGGCTCGGCAGAATCGTCGAGAAGTAGCTCAGAACAACATCGCGCGGGTCGCGAATTGGCATGATCCATTTGGCTTCCGGAAACAGTCGCAACGGAAGCGCCAGGTCGCTCGTCAAGAGAGGATCCTTTTCTACCAACAAGCGATCACCAATCGGTTCCCCCAACACGGCGCTTGTGCACTTGAGATACGTCTCCCGCCCAATTCGAATTTGCTCGGTCGACAACCCACGCAACTCCAATACAGCGTCCATCGTCGAATTTGCTTCCCAGATCATCGGACGAATAAACTGCGATGTCAAAACGCCCGATTCGTCCGTGCCGATGACTGCATTGCTGGCGGTTATCACACTTTCTAACAGCGTAGTTCCCGACCGCGGGAATCCCGTCAACAATGCAATCGAACAAGGCGAAGGAGCCGTCGTTTCGTGCCACCGCTTCCAATCTATCTCGGTGATTGCTCGAACCACTTCCCCCTGCCGCCTTCGTATGGAATACGACGCTTGCAGGTCAGGCAGACTCTGCGAACGCCATTCCGCCTTTCCCAGCAAAAGCTCGTTCCACGCATTTTCATAGTCGCCACTCCGATCCAAGCAGGCCGCCAGTTCGTAGCGCAACAACCAGGTCGGAGGGTCAGGAAACCGCTGCAAATGGTCGTACAAAATCGCAATGGCCTGATTCAGATCGCCCGCGCGACGTTTGATTCTCGCCAATTGACGCGCGGCGGCCCGATGTTCCGGCACAAGCCGCAGGGCCTGATGAGCCGCTTCCATCGCGAGTCCCAGCTGATCGGAGCGTTCCAAACACGACGACCACTGGGAAAAAGCGTCGGCATTTGTCGAGTGTACTGCGACGGCTGCCGCCATGACCTTGGCGGCCACATCAAAACGGCCGATTTGAAAATAACATTTGGCAATGTTTTGCAACATTTCGAGTGGCAATGATTGGTCGTGAACTATTTGCTCAAAGAGTAGGCCGGCCTGTTCGATTTCGTAACATCGCCAAAGTAAAAAAGCGTAGTTGAATTGATGCTGAGGCCGAAGCTCCGCGGGACTGTTTGCGATGAGCTGTTCAAAAATAAGGAACGCGTGCGCAAACTCTCCGCCTTGGATCGCTAACTCGATCGATTCAATCAAATCTGAGTCCTTTTAGAATTCGGCGGATCGCTCGCAGAATGAAAAAGAGCCTGCTAAGTGTTCTTAGCAGACTCCCAATTAAACAGCTGCGTCGGGCAGGCTTGTTTCATGACGTCGACTTCAATAAAAGCGCGACATAGAACTGCCTAGTTCCGACGGCGTCGCATCGCCAGTGCACCAACTCCAGCCAACAGGACGGCCGCCGAAGTTGGCTCGGGAACTTGAGAAAACGTGATGTTGTCCGCGGCTTGGTAGTTGGGAAGTCCCGAGACTTGGCTAAGTCGCAACGTCAGCGAACCATAAACTGCGTTCGAACTATCCATTGTGGTAGTGATGGTGGTTCGGCCAGAACCTGACGGCTGTAGATAGACGCCACTGTCGAGCGAGTTGATACCATCCAACAGTTCCCAATCGATTCTCGAATCGCCACCACCAGTCCATGTGTCCAAGTCAAAACTGGAGACATAGACACCAAAACCGGCATCCGCATGGAATGTCAGATCAATGACACTAGATCCGGCCACGTTGTAATCCAATTGACCGGACGTTGTTCTACCGTCCCAATCGAAATAGTTTTGCCAACCAGCACCCCACGTCAAAGAGACGTTTGGCGTACCAACCAGGTTGTCGCCATAGCCGGTCCCAGTTAAATCCACACCGTTGCCAAGCCCCGAGTCATCGAAAATCAGAGTGGATTGCGCGTTGCTGATTGCCGGCGCAGCAACCGCAACCAAACCAGTCGCCGCGAGGGTCATCAGGGTGTTGCGAGTAAGGTTCGAAACTTTCATCAGAGGGTCTTTCTGAATCTTAGGTACCAAAGTGACGTAGCAAGTTCAAATGTCGAGTCCGCCCCGAACGGTCGAGTTTACTAGCTATTAGCCGCGACGCAACGCGAGAAGTATCAAATTTTCTTCACGATCGAACATGTCATTTGTTGGTTCAATAGTCGACGAAATCACGTTGAACCGGACGAACGACCGCTGAACTACGGGACGAACGAGTTGGAGGCCTGGTTCCGAGGCCTGGACGATTGAGCAGTCCCTCGCACCCGAAGGTAGATTTGCTGACGAAACTGTCAGATTCGTCCGGACTTAAAGTCCCTAAAGGCAAGCACTAAGGAACGGATTGCGGTAGACCGAAATAAAGGAGATAATCCGGTGGCAGGATGCGAGATCGAGTGCACATGGGCGTTTAACTCTCCCGTTCGGTGCTTGAAGATATGTCCCCCCAAAAGTCAAGGAATTCAACGTGAAGAGTGATTATATGAAGTTCGGTGCAATCGCTATTTGCTGGGCTACGTTTTTGGGTTGCGGTCCGACTCCCGTGGACAACACGCCGTCAACCTTCGCAAAGAAAGACCACGGTCATTCCCATGCCGAAGGCGATACGGAGCACGATCATGGACACAGCCATGACGACGCCCCTCACGGCGGAACTCTGTTCGATTGGGGCGGCGGGGCTTTCCATGCCGAGTTCACGGTCGATCACGAAAAGCAGGAAGCGACAGTCTATATTCTGGCTGGGGATGCAAAAACACCGGCCCCTATCAAGTGCGACAAATTGCAACTGACCATCGAAGACCCCGTCACGGAATTGGAACTATTACCAGTCCCGCTCGACGGAGAAAAGGACGGCATGTGCTCGCGATTTGTCGGCAAACATGAAACGATCGCGATTAAGAAAGAGCGTTCCGGTACCGTCAGCGGCGTGGTGGTCGACACCCCATATACCGGCGATTTCAAAGAACAACCTCATGACCACGACCATTGATTCGTCGTGTTCTGTCTTGGAAGTTTTATCTCCATACAAAACACAACGGTCGGAACCATTCGACCGAATCAGACACGCTCCGGCAGGAAAATTCCTGCCGGATTTTTATTCAAGTCCCAACCATTACGAGCTCAAATTCTCGAATAATTCGGGATGAACATTGAACCAGCGTGGCCGGTTGGGATTGGCCGCGATTGCTCGTTGGGCAGCGTGCGCGTAGGCATGCCGAGATTCGCGGATGGACTTCGCCGCCTCGAGCAGATAGTCGTGGAATTTCTGAACGGGGCGCAGGCGAGTCATGTCCACGGCCATCCGCAACTTGGCGTCCTGAACCAATCGCTTCAAGTCTGCTCCAGAAAAATCAACCGTCGCCGATTCCAGGTCGGGCCACGTGGACTCGTCTTCCACTTGAACTTTATCGGCAAAGAGTTTCTCCAACAAACGTCGTCGACTTACGCCGTCCGGGTGTTTCATCTCCAACCACAACTCAATACGACCGGAACGAACCAACGCGGGCGGAATATTGCCCAAGTCCATGGCGGTCAACATCACGCACACGTTGTTGACACTTTCGCTCTCCAGTCCATCCAACTTGGTCAGCAAGTAGCGATACAAACCATGTTCGCGCCCGCTCTCAAAGATCACGTCACTATCGTCGATGAATACAATTGACGGCGCGTTTGCGATGGCACGACGGAAAACGTAATCGACTTGATGGTAGAAACCCTCAGTCCCTGAGATCATGGTGCCGTCGATCAAGAAGAACTTACCTCGCATTCGACGTGCCAAGGCTCGGCCGATGGTTGTCTTTCCTGTTCCTGGAGGCCCCGCCAACATCACACCACGTTTGGGCGTCAGCCCCAAACGTGCAGCCAGCTGAAGATTTTCGATTGGCAGAATAATGTGATCTTCCAAAGCCGTCACGATTTCATCCACACCAAACAAGTCGTGTAGTTCGACCGACTGAACTTCCGCAATATCGACGTTGCTCGACATGCCTTGAGACTGGATGTAGTCCAAAAACACGGTCGTGGACTGCTCCGGCTGACGTTCTAACCAACGCGCCAACTTCACAATTTGATGGCAATCCAGGTTCGGAGCAAACCGAAAGACCGACTCAAAATCGATTTGCGGCAGCTCGCCAATTTGGGCTTCGAAGAGGACCCGATAGTCTTCCACTCCGAACGACTCGATGGTGTTCGACCATGCCAGATTCGCAAAGGCTTCGGGCAAATTCCAATTGGTGCCCAAGGTCAGTTGACAACCCCGCTCGGTCGCTTCTAGTTGAATGCTCTTCATGACGCATTCGTAAAAATTCGTGCGTGGGTAATGGCCGCACTGACCAGCAAAGTCGTACAACAATTGAAAATCGTCGATCACAATCCGCCGATGCTGGGCGATAGCCTGCGACAACATGCGTTTGATCGCGTCTTCGATCGCCAGCGGATGCCCCAGCAAAACTTCCGCGATGAAATCTCGAGTATCGATCCAATTGGCGTTAGTCTCCCGAGCGAACTGCCTGAGAACGGTGGTCTTCCCGAGACTCTGATGGCAGGCCAACTGCAAGACAGGCACCTTTTCGTGCCAGGCCCGGAGAAAATCCAGGGCGGCGTTTTGCGCTGGCGAAAGACGGAAGGACGTGGGCTCAGGCACACAAGATTCGGGTACGGGAATGGGCGCAAGCCCACATGCTTCGGGTAGAGTCATAATTCTTGGGAGATGGAGACGCGAAGGAGTTGTTTCGTCTCTGAATGGGAGGCAACGCGAAGCAAAAGGTTCGCGGAAATGGAAATAGGTTCTGTGTCAGGAACATGAATGAGTTTACTGAAAACTTCCACAATCGCAATACGGCCACCCATTAGTTCGCTGGATCTCCGCTCGCTCGGCGTAATGTTAGCTTGCAAGCACCGCTGTCCAACCGTTCCGATGTCGTTTCGACGCCCAAGAAATATTGGATGATTTGAATGTGCGTTGTGGCGTGGCTGGACAGTGGCAGGCACGTGAAACAGTGGGTTTGCCCCGTTTGCCACACAGCTAACGCCACCAAGAGCAGCCATTGGTCGGTCAAATATTCGCCGACAACCGCGTCGCAACGCAAATAGTTCCGCAATTCTCGGACGGCGTCAGCCGCGACTCGTTCGGCACTCACGCCTTGTTGCCCAAACCCGGTCACCATCTCCGTGACGTTTTTGCATTCGTAACGAATCATCACGGCGTTGCCAGGGCCTGGGCCTTGGACTTCGACTGCTTTCAACTCGGCAGTCTTGTCCCACTCTAACTTGCGACGAATCGTATCGAGTTCGCGATCGGCAATACGAACGGGCAAGTTGGCGACAACGGCGGTCGCACCCTTCCGCAGCAACTCTCCTCGCTCCAACAAATCAAACCCACGGAGTGGAGCGGGATGAATCTGCAATGTCAATTTCCCGCCACCCGCCGGATAGAAGCCGTACCGCGCCAATGTCGCGAGAACGCGAGGCCCCATTTGATTTAGAAGTGGCAGATACGACCGTTCGAGAAAATCAAACGGCGGTGCCATCGAGTTGTGCGTCCCGCCGCTGATCGTGATCTGCGACGGTTGGTCCGCCATCAGCAGTGCGGGGAGAACCGTTTGTGCAACAAGTGTCGTGCTGCCGGCGCTACCAATCTCCCAGTCATAATGGCCCGCGAAAATGCCGACCGGCTTAAACGTCAGCTCCTTGGCGCCCAGTTCCGCTCCTTCGAGCTCCGCTTGGCCCACGTCCGCTGCCGCCGATACCGCCGTGAGGTGCTGCTTGAGCAAACCCGATTTCTTTCGACCGGCGCGGATCTTTGTGATACGAATCGAACGGCCAGTCACCAACGACAAAGCCAAAGACGAGCGAATTATTTGACCGCCACCTTCGCCCAAAGAACCGTCAATTTCCAGAAAATCGGAGGCGTTGTTGATGCTGTTGTTGTTGGATGGGTTCATGGTCTGCTTTGGTGCGGTGCGACGGGATTGGTCGCGGAACTCGCAAAAATTCTCGTTCAGGATTTGATGGTCGTGGTGCAAGTTTCCGTACCCTGGAAATCGCGAAGTCTTTTCGACTCGTCGGACCGATGGGCGATCACCCGCATCGCCTCCATCAAGGCGGCTGGTTCTTCCGTCGACAGCTCTTCCGTTGGCAAACGCAGCAAGTCCGCCAACAAAGTAATGTCGTCCAGATTGCCAATTCGTTCCAATAGTTTCAGTGCCGCTAAACGAAGTTTGGCGGGTTCATCGCCCAAAAATTCCCGCATTGCCTCGGCCGTTCGTGCCACATTCTCTTCTGCACAAATGCGGACTTCCAATTCGCCGAGGACGTGGCCTTTTTCCTGGTCGCCCAAGACATGAATTCGCCATAGTTTCAAGTAAACGTGATGCAAGTCCTGGTCGCCAAACGAATCCAATTGTCGAAGTGCCACAATCTCTTGTTTCTTCGTGTTCGATAGGCGAGACACCAGCGTTTTGAGTTTGGTTCGCGGGCGCGATCGCGAATTCTTGTGTGTCCGTTGCGACGGTCGGTTCCAACGAACCAATTCCGCGATCCACTGCGTTAGTCGTTGAAACCAGTTCACAGGCGGTACGGACGATGGTTCCGGTGGCGGGTCGTTGATATCAGAAATGATCGCCTTATCGGCAAACTTCTGGATCGACGTCTGGATGCGGTGTTCGGCTTCTGCACGACTGCATGTGGGCTGACCTCGTCCCAGCCTCAAATGTTCGTGCACGACAATCATGCGGCGATTCAAATACGATCGCTCGCGTGGCGAAAACCGGGCGGCGCCGTTCGCAATCGGGGAATCACGATACCGGTCGATGAGATATCCCAAGACCTTGATTTGCATCAACTCGAACGTGGACGGACTGGGTAACTGCAACAACTCGTTCCGCCGCTCGATCCAATCCAGCATCCGCGTTTTACCGTTTGTTGGCAGTGGTTCGTCACTCATGGTGTGGCTCAGGACACGGATAGAACAAGCTTCTCGGACGGTTCCCGAAGCACTGGAGAGCGCAGTTTTCCGTTCACCACGGTCGTTGGCGACTTTCGCCAGTATACCCGTGTGGGAGTGACCGTGACCCCGCAGAATTGTTTTAGGCGGTTGAAGTTTGGCTGTCAATCAACGAAACCTGCGTAACGAACCAAATGTTGGCCAATCCATGACGAGGAGTTGCGGGGCCACGATTTCGTCACTGCCGCAATTCGAGAACCGCTGCTCGTGCTTTGTCAAATCCAAAACTTAGGGCCTGGTAAAGGGGTCAGGAGTCCATTGCACGAAGCACCAGATGGGCCGTAGCGGCAATTGACTCCTGATACCTTTACCAGACGCGACCCTAAAATTTGAATTTGACAAAGCACGAAGCTGCCACACTGCAAGTCGTAAATACTTGGAATTTGTTTTGAACAATGCCCATCGGAGCAGCGTATTAAACCCAGCCCGACGGGGATTCTTAGCATCGCAAGACACTAAGAACCTATTCGCCAATGGAGGCAGACATTCTCCGGCGAAACAGTGCGAACACGGCAACGGTGAACTTGCCGCAAAAGGACCTGACCCTTTGGGGACCGGCTCTTAGGATTCGTTTCCGTTGGACTCTTTTCGTCATTGACTTGGTTTCATGAGGGAACCCATTGGATCGCCCAGGGATGGTGAAACTGGCCGAACCCCGATAGGAACCTTGAACATGAACCCTTGTCGAATTGGTGCGATTCGTTCTGGCGTCCGCAAGCCGAAACCACGTCGGAACGCAACCGTTGCGAACTCGCGTCCCGCTCTTTGCCCACAGCTCGGGACGCAGTTCGCTATCTTGGTACTTAGCAGCTTCGTTTGGCCAATCACTTCCATTTTGGCTCAAAGCGGGGTCGCGTTTGATGTTCCGGCCATGGTCTTCGTCCGCCCTTTAGAATTATCGAAACAAGCCAGCGCCAACGGCGAAACAAACGGGATGCTTGCCGTTCATACCGTGAGTGGTGGACGCCACTCCAGTCGACAGTATCTCGTCTCATTGGATGTGAACGCCATCTTTTCCGAACCGCAGCAATTTCAATCGGTCATGTACGAGATCATGCCGCTTGGTCGTAACGGGCAAGTTATCGACTACGCCCCGCAAACGCAGGCCACTAGCGACTGGGCCGGTGAGATCTCCTCGGAATCCGTTGCGAAGAAAAACTTCGACTTGAACGCCAACTTAAACGCCGGGCTCCCCGGTTATGGCACGGCCGGCTTCCTCCTCAACTCGAGCAACAGCGAAAATACCGTGAGTCGCCAATCGTTCAAGGCTCCGTTAACGGCCGTCGTGACCAGTGGACTATCGCAACGAGGGCGGGGCGTGTTCTATCGCTTCACGACGTCCCGGGAATCGATCATTGAAGGCGGACAGAAACTTCAATTCATTTGGGAAGTGCCTCCATCGTGGCGAGGTGACTTGCTGCATGTTCATTGTGTGGCGCGAAACGCCGAGCAGACCATCCAACGCGACTTCTTGACGGCGATCACAATCATTGGCGATGAAACGACCAAAGCAGTCGCCGAGAACTTTGCCGCGGCAGACTACGATACAGATCAAATTCTCCGGCGATTGAACATTTCCCAACGACCGACCAGCGTTCTTTCGGAATTGGAGCACGCATTATCGCGGCGATCCTCGAACGCGGAGCCAATGGATCTGCAGAAGGTAAGGCAAGCACTCCTCACCGCAAACTCGCGCCAGCAAATCCCGCACTATCCACAACTGCCTCAACGACTACGCAGTTCGCTTGATTGTTATCTCGAGACCAAACTGGCCATGCTACAACTTTCACGTTCCGGGCCAAATGAATAATGATCACGGCCAATTATTTTTGGTTGTGTTCGATCAATTCAAACCCTGCATCACTGAGATCTTCAAAGAGACGTCGAGCTCCCGCGATAGGCCACCATTCGTAGAGAAATATCTCCAGAGGTCGCCACATTGCAACCCAACCGATAATAATGAAACTTTCGCGGAGAATACGCAGAAGTGGATTGTGGTCGTCTTCAATGAACCCGGCGAAATGTGCCAATGAAAAACACAGGAATAAGAACATTACTCCTATCAGCAGACTGATTCGCCCCGTCCTGAGAAGTTCTTTCAACCGACGATCCTCTTGTTGCGTCCGAGTACTAAAATAGAGCGCGACGGCACCACCAATTTTCCGCTCCGCCTCCGCATGCGTCAGTCCATCGGTCCGTGGTTCCGTAAGATGCAGCACAATTTCAAACGGCTTGCTTCGCGGCATTTCACGAGCCCAACCGACAATAAACTCCTCGGCGTCTGTATCGAGGTCTTGTTCATAGAATGGGGACGGATCAAGAGAGTTGAAGAGTTGGTTCACATGCCGCAAACGCAACTCGATTCGGTTCCGAAAATCCGGGGGCGGAGTGGGCGGTGCGTTACCCTGCCATAAATAGTTTTGTTGCGGACGCTTCACTGGCTTACTCCTGAGAGGCTGGGACTAGCATATCAGAATTAACCTGGGAATTGAACGTGGCGACACTTCTTGCAGGTTGCCGTGCTGGCTCCACAGGTACTCGGAAAGCATGCGACGATTGCCCAAGGCGCTGAGTGCCGACTGTTTCTTTGAACAATTCTCTGCCTGGTCGCGAGTTCATGCCGTCCGCGAGTCGGACCGATCCATTTCACCGGCCAGCACTCAGATGACGCGGGTTCGAACGTGGCCATTTCGCAACAAACCCTGGAGTTCTTCACGATTTAGATTATCGTGATGTTCAATGGCAGACTTGGTTGGGCCGTGTCCCTGAATCCGTCTTCGTCTAGGAACTGAACCAATGCAACTTCGTTTCATCATGTTGATTGTGTGCCTGATTTTGCTGGCCCAACCAGTGACTTCTGTAGCGGATAACCCGCGCACCAAGCACTTGCAGCAACGTCATATAGAACGATTTCATCCACACCATTATAACTCCGCACGAATTACTCCGGTGCGAGAATCCTTGGTGACGCGACCTTCCACAACGATCTCGCGGCCATCTAGGATCATTTACCCTCGATGAACACCTGACTGTTCCGGGGCGCCCACGTTAATTGGTTGTCTGTCCCTGGTTGCGCAGGGCATTTAGCTGTCTGTCCCCGGTTGCCCAGGGCACTTCGTTGTCTGTCCCCGGTTGCCCAGGGCACTTCGTTGTTTGTCCCCGACCGGGCGTGACTTAATTATCTGTCCCCTGTTGCGAGTGCCCACGATCGGGCGTCACTTCGTTGTCTGTCCCTGGTAGGCCGTGACTTAATTATTTGTCCCCTGTTGCGAGTGCCCCCGATCGGCAACGCTGTAAAGAATTTTTTCTGGTCAAAACAGGCCCGAATGGGCCGAAACAGCCTCTGCCGGTGTGCGCGAGCCACCGGTTAGCGTGACATCTCATCCAGAAAAGGCCTGAAAGGCCGACACAAGTGCTGAGCATACACATTCAAAAATGCTTCACAGCGTTGGCGATGTCGGGCGGTGTTTTCTCAACAGGTGTTGTCCAAAGTTCTGATCACGTTGCGAAAAAGCAACATCTTTTGACCATTGTTGGATTTGTCACACGTCCAATTAGTATGGAGCGTAGCCCTGAGCGGCGGTTCCATCCTTTGCGGAAGTGTTGCGATGATCCCCAATCGAATCTTGCTCCTTTCGAGCGTCTTCATTCTGAGTTTGTTTACGACCGGCCATGGTTCGGTCCAAGCCCAGGACTGGTTCACCGCAGGAAGTTATTACACGCACAATCCGCAAACGAACGTCCGGGTCCACCAGTTTGCGGCCAACCCAGTCGTTCTGCATACTCCGGATCCGTTCATGAGTGTGTATCGCCAACAACGCAGCTCGATGACCGTCGGCGGAAGTTCCGACCACTACCATAAAGTCTATCAATTTGGCGATGTGGTTCGCCCGTATGGCGAATGGGAGCGACCGTACCGGCCATACAGTGTGCCCTATTCCGACTGGGCGTATGGTTCGCCGTTTGGGCACTTGGCGTCCCCTCCGCGAACGAACCCGATGCTGCCGTCCCCCATTTATGCTCCGGGCTTTTTTCCAACACCTTATCAGGTCCCAATGATTCCGTAGTCCGTAGTCCATAGTCCTTGGGATTGGGGACGTGACGTTTCAAGGTCTCATTCGGCGCCGATGTTTTGCACGTCTTCGACAATCAAATGCACAACATCGTGTTGGCGTTGGAGTTTGCCCGTCACCATCCAGACGGGCGAACACCGGCAAACGTCATAGAACTTTTTCCAGGTGTCCGGATGAAGGATCAAGTTGGCTTGCCCGGTTTCATCTTCTAAGGTGACGAACGTGATCCCTTTGGCTGTCCCCGGACGTTGTCGCAAAATGACCAAGCCCCCAATGCGAACTTTGATTTGCGAAGTGGTATTCAACTCTTGGCAAGTTCGAGCACCTTGGCGTTGCAACCAATCGCGATGGAACGACATGGGGTGCCCTTTGAGCGACAATCCCGCTTGGGCATAATCTTGTAGCACTTGTTCGTACAAGTCTTGTTGCGGCAAGTCGACCCACTCGATCTCTTCCGACACCTCAACCAACAGCGGCTGTTTCTCAAGATCAATAGGGCGCGCGAGGCTCTCCCAGATTGCTTGTCGTCGGTTCAGTCCCAGGGATTGGAAACAATCGGCGGTTGCCAACAGCTTTCGCATCGGAACGGAGAGTCGGGTGCGACGATCAAAATCGGCAAAATCGCGGAACGGCTCCGCACGACGTGCGGTTGCGATTGCTGTGGCGGCGTCTGCGGTGATCCCACGCAACAGAGAAAACCCTAACCGCACCGTCTTCGGATCCACCAAACTGGAATCCCACTCGCTGAACGAGACGTCGGCCGGTAAGACATGAACGTCGTGATCTTGGGCTTCGCGAATCAATTGGGCCGGACGATAAAACCCCATGGGCTGGCTGTTCAAAAGCGCGGTTAGATACACGGCCGGATAGTGACACTTCAAATAGGACGTGGCATACGCCAACAGAGCGAATGAAGTCGCATGACTTTCAGGAAATCCGTACTCGCCAAAGCCCATGATCTGTTGAAAGACACGTTCGGCAAATTCTTCGGTCAAATCGTTCTTGACCATGCCGCGAACCAATTGATCGTGAAAATGTGTGAGGTCTCCATCGCGCCGCCAAGCGCCCATGGCCTTCCGGAGTGCGTCCGCCTCGCCCGGCGTGAAGTCCGCCAAATCGATGGCCATTCGCATCACTTGTTCTTGAAAGATCGGCACACCGTGAGTTTTGCCCAGGATCCGTTCGACCTTCGCATTGGGATAGTGAACTTCCTCCAATCCCGCGCGACGTCTCAACAAGGGGTGAACCATTTGCCCTTGAATAGGACCAGGCCGAATCAAGGCCACTTCGATGACCAAGTCGTAGAAACAACGAGGACGCAGGCGAGGCAGCGTGGCCATTTGAGCCCGCGATTCGATCTGGAAAACGCCCATCGTTTCCGCTCGGCAAATCATATCGTACGTCGCGGTATCGTTGGCCGGGATGGAAGCCAAATCCAGGTCGATGTGCAGATGCTCCCGAAGCAAGTCAAACGCGCGGTGTAGGCAACTCATGATGCCCAAGCCCAAACAATCGACTTTCAAGATTCCTAACTCGTCCAGATCGTATTTGTCCCATTGGATCACACTGCGACCGGGCATGGCCGCGTTTTCAATCGGGACAATTTTGTCCAAAGGACTTTCACTAAGGACCATGCCACCGGGATGCTGGGACAAGTGTCGCGGATGTCCGATCAGTTGATCAACCAGGCCAATCAACTGGCGTCCCCCCAAACTTTGCGGATCGATTCCGACTTGTTGACAACGCAAACCAAGTTCGGGATCACGATGGTACCGATCCACGCGTTTGGATAGGGCATCGATTCGATCCAACGAAAAGCCAAGCGCCTTGCCGACGTCTCGAATCGACGAACGCAGGCAATAACTGGTGTTCACCCCCGTCATGCCGGCCCGTTGGCGCCCATACTTTTGATAGATGTATTGCAAGACTTCTTCGCGTCGTTGATGTTCAAAATCCACATCGATGTCCGGTGGCTCGTTACGCTCCTTGGACACAAACCGCTCGAACAGCAAATCACTCTCGGTTGGGTTGACACTGGTGATGTGCAAGCAAAAACAAACCGCCGAATTGGCCGCTGATCCGCGACCTTGGCACAGAATATTCTGCCGCCGCGCGAAATTGACGATATCGTACACCGTCAAGAAGTAAGCCTCGTACCGTAGTTCTTCAATGAGCTTCAACTCATGTTCCAGCGTTTGCTGGACCGAACTTGGCACGCCCGAAGGGTACCGGCGATTGGCACCTTCCCACGTCAAATGTCTTAGGAAATCCATGGGAGCGGTTCCCGGCGGAGCCAACTCCGTAGGATATTCGTAACACAATTCATCCAGTGTGAACGAACATTCGTCCGCAATCCGTTGACATAACGCCGACGCTTCCGGCAGTAAGCGATGCCAGTGAGACCGTTCATCCAATGATTGCAAATGGCGTTCGTTGTTGATCGCCAGCGGGGAACGATCCAAGTCCACCAGCTCTCCGTTGGCCAGTTCCGGAATCGTTTTTCCCAAGCGAATGGCAGTCATCACATCCAAGAGTGGCTGTCGAGCAGTCTCATGGCAGCGGACCTCGGGAGCCAATACTAACGGTATCTGCAGCAGGCTTGCCGCCTGACGCAAGCGTCCCAAAACCACTGCATCATTGGGACCCTTGTGCAGGTCGACCACCAAGGACACTCGATCAGAAAACGCATCGCGAAAGGCTGGTGCCACGGCCGCCAATTGTTTGGTGCTCCACCCGAGTGGAACCAAACCGGCGAACAATCCTGTCGCTTGGGACAAAACGTCCCCCAGTCCCAAGTTGTATTTGCCTTTTTCAGCGGCGCAGCGCCCGCGGCTGATCAACTGTGCTAGATTCGCATAGCCGGTCCGATTTTGCACCCAAAGCAGAACCGTGAGCCCTTCGCTCAGCGTCAATCGCGCGCCCAAGATCAGTTGCAGGCCCGCTTGTTTGGCGGCGATGTGGGCCTTGGCAACTCCAGCCAACGTCCCATCGTCCGTAATCGCCAACGCGCAGTAGCCCAATTGCTTCGCGCGTTCGACCAATTCGCGAGGATGCGACGCTCCTTGCAAATAAGAATAATTGGTCAGCGTTTGCAACTGGACCCACGGCGGTGACGCGGTCATGGTCCGCCCTCGGAACGAAAGCCAGATGTCTTCGCTCGGTCGATCGATTTACCGACGCGGCTTGTAAATCTCGGTAGCGGTTCCGTAAAAAACCTCGGCAGCATTCATGAGCGTTTCGGTCAACGTCGGATGCGGATGAACACTCTCGGCCAAATCCCGAGCCGTCGCGCCCATTTCGATGGCCAAAACGGCCTCGCCAATCAGATCACCCGCGTTCGGCCCACAAATGCCAACTCCCAGAACACGTTCCGTTTCCGGGTCAAAGATCACTTTGGTCAAACCTTCCGTTCGGCCCAAAGCTTGAGCACGGCCACTGGCAGCCCACGGATAAACGGCCACAAACACATTTTGACCAGCCGCCTTCGCTTCGGTTTCCGTCAATCCTGTCCACGCGATCTCTGGATCCGTGAATACGACTGCTGGAATACAGCGTTTGTCGAACACGGCCGCATGACCAGCAATCACTTCCGCCGCCACTCGACCTTCATGCGACGCTTTGTGAGCCAGCATTGGCTGACCAGCAATATCGCCGATCGCAAAAATGTGCGGATCAGCGGTTCGCTGTTGTTTGTCAACTTCTACAAAGCCACTCGCATTGATCTTGACCTGCGTGTTCTCCAAACCCAAGCCCCGCGAGTTCGGCCGACGCCCCACGGAAACCAAGACTCGGTCGTAGAGTTCCGCACCAAACTTTCCGGGACCTTCAAACGCAACCTCGACCTTGTCGCCTTTGCTGCCGATCGTTCCTACCTTGGTCCCCGTGAAAATTCGTCCACCGAACAAATGTTGCAAACGCTTTTCCAGTGGCTTCACCAAATCGCGATCGGCACCGGTCATCAATTGATCGGCCAATTCCACAACGCTGATCTCGGTGCCCAAGTGAGCGTAGACCGTGGCCATTTCCAATCCGATGTAGCCACCGCCAATGACCAACATCTTTTCCGGAATGTCTTTCAGATCCAAGGCACCGTCCGACGTCATCACTCGGTCGTTTCCAATATTAAACGCCGGTGGCAATGTCGGCACACTTCCAGCCGCCAAAACGCAATGCTCAAAAGTCAATTTGCCTTCCGGCGGGATCGAGGGATCGGTCCCTTCCAATCGCAACGTCGTCGAGTTTTCGAAGACACCTTTGGCAGTAATGATCTTGACGTTTCGCTTTTTACTCAGCCCGCCCAAGCCCGCGGTCAAAGTCGAGATAACCTTGTTTTTCCGCGCCCGCAGGGTATCCAACGTGATTTGCGGTTTGGGGAACGAGACGCCCCATTCAGCGTTCAACTCTTGGGCCTCTTCCATGACCCGGGCCACATGCAACAAAGCCTTGGAGGGAATGCAACCACGCAGCAAACACGTGCCGCCCAACTTGCCTTCCGCCTCGACGATCGTGACTTCCATCCCCAGATCGGCAGCCAAAAATGCCGCGGCATATCCGCCCGGACCACCGCCCAAAACGACGACCTTCGAATGCATAGATCAAGTATCCCTTGAGGTTTTATGAATTAGCAAGTTTGTCCCAACTCCATCCACCAACTGGCGACGGTAGCTGAGCTCCTCGGAACCAACCGCCTGTTGCCAAGCCGGCGAAAAGTGTAACAGAAAAATAGAATTCCCCAACCCGGTTGGAGGGTGGCTTGGCGGAGTCGAATTCACGTAAACCCCGGGACTTCCGTGAATGAGACGATTCAAGGTACGTTGTCTCGGAGATCGACTGACCGCGCTGGCAAAAGTTAGGTGCCACCCACCTTTGGAAAAAATTAGGTGCCACCCACCTTTCATGGGGGAAATGCAAAAATTAGGTGCCACCCATCTTTCGAAAATTAGGTGCGGAAAATTTAGGTGCCACCCAAGTGCCACCCACGTTTTGCGCACCCTCCAGAGAAAATTAGGTGCCACCCATCATTTAGGACCCATCTTTTGTGAATTAGGTGCCACCCATCTTTTGTGCACCTTTTTATGGCAGCATCTGGATCAGATTTTTCCATCCGGAGCAGGCCTCAGTTTTGACTTGATCAAGCAGGGAAATAGGTGCCACCCATCATTCAGGACCCATCTTTTGGGGGACTAGGGCAAAAGTTAGGTGCCACCCACCTTTTTTGCACCATCTTTTGGGGGCTAGGCAGTTTTGAGGCCGATTTCACAGCGAGAGATTGAGCTTGACGGCCACGGGAGTTCTCGGGAATAATCCGCCAGACGGAAGGAACCGTTTTCCAATCGCAAGCACACGGAAGTGGAAAAACCATGGCCCATACCATCATTCTGCCCTATTTCAGCCAGGACGAAGTCCAACGCTACACAAAAATCATTCGTCACCTTCAGGCACTTGGTAAGCAAAGCTGTTCCTTCAACTTTCTTTTGGCAGCCAGCCCTAAAATTGCCCCCAGTGAGGAACTGCGGCAAGTTTGCTCGGAGGTCGCTCCAACTTATTCCTTCCAGTGTCCGACGCAAGTTTTTGGCTACCCGGCGGGTCCCACAGCCATGTTTTGGGACGCCATGGACTACATCCAAGCCAACCTGCAAGACGACGGGTTCGCCCTATGGCTGGAATCCGACATGGTTCCGGTCAAAGCCAATTGGCTGGATCGGCTCGATCAAGAATGGCGAAGTGAAGGCGAGACCCCCATTGTGATGGGCTGCTACGTACCGGAACTGTACAAGGTTCGACTGTTTCGCTCCAAACGACTCGTTCTACATGAACACATCAACGGTGGTGCCTGTTACAACAAACGATTGTCCAGCTTGATTCCCGACTCGGTCAAAGAGGAAGTTTTTGACATGGTCATCTACCGGGAAGCAAAAAAAATCGGACTGACAATTTGCAGCGAGCAAATCATGTTTAGTACAACGCAGCGGGCTCGCCGGGATGTGATGGACCAACATAAAGTATTGTTGCATGGCTTCATGCAAGAAAAGGATCAGTTTATCGAGAAATGCTGTGCCCCGCTCACTCTTTTGGAACGTGGATTGAAGCCCTGGAACGGCTTGATCGACGCCATCGAAGATGTGCAGCGGCAGGTCAAAATGTTATGGTTGCGACGCGGACGCCACGCCGTCTTGGAAAACATGTACCATACCAAACGCAAGCTGAGTCGTCAGATTCGGCGCAAAGCAGCATAACTTCGACCAAGGACTTCCTTTGCCTCCTCAGCTTTCCGTAGCACATCTTTCGACATTTCCTCATGGTGGGGCCGGAATGGCCGCCTGCAGTCTGCATCGCGGCTTGTTGGCAGAAGGGGTCGCCAGCCACTTCTACTATCGGGAAAATCAATCGACAAATCCGTTGGATGCAACCTTCTCGTCGATCGACAAGTTGTTCAATCCCAGTCGTCCATCGACCCTATTTCGTTCCTCGTCGTTGGGACGACGCATGGAGCAAAAGCATCAGTCCAAACGTTTGCAGCGCCTTGGGCGACATTATCAAACTCACTTGCTGGGCAATAACCGCCAAACTGAAGTTTTTTCACAAGCGGAAATGCACGACGAAACGTGGCTCGATTCGTCGCGCTTTCCACATCAGATTTTGAACCTGCACTGGACGGCGTTTGCCTTTGATTATCCGTCGTTCTTTGCATCGCTGCCGAAAAACTTGCCTATCGTGTGGACGTTGCACGACCAAAATCCTTACACAGGTGGCTGCCATTTCGTCTCGGGGTGTGACCGATTCCAACAAGGCTGCGGGATATGCCCGCAAGTTCTCAACTCCGATCCTTCCGACGTTAGCCGACATTCGTTCATGGTCAAACGGGCCGCGTTGGCCTCGCGACGCTTGCATGTGGTGGCCCCCTGTCGATGGATGCTAGAGGAAGCCCAAAAGTCACCGATTTTTTCCCGCGCCGTCGCCTTTCACCATATTCCATACGGTTTGGATGTCGCACCACTTGGCCAAACTGAACCGCCCGGCTCCCTGTTGGGCTCGCGACTCCTGCCCACGATCCTGTTTGGGGCGGAAGATTTGAAGAACGCCCGAAAAGGCGTGAAATACGCAATTGAAGCGATCAATGAACTGGCCAAGATGGCAAAACACTCGCCACAGGGCTTGGGTAAAAACGAAATCGCCGGCAGTATCGACTCGTTGGGAGATCATTCCAAGCGTCTGCAATTGTGGACGTTTGGCAAGCAACTCTCCCCCGAACTTCTGGCCATGATCGACCCAGCCGTTGTAGTAAAACAGTGGGGCTACATTTCGGATCGCAGCGTCCAAGGTCAACTCTACCGAGCCGCCGATGTGTTCTGGTTGCCATCACTGGAGGACAACCAACCACAAACGGCATTGGAAGCCATGGCCTGCGGAACTGCCGTCGTTGGGTTTTCCGTTGGCGGCGTACCGGAAATCGTTCGGCATGATCAGACCGGCTTGGTCGTTCCCGCCAAAGACGCCCCGGCCATGGCCTTGGCGACCTTCGAACTCTTGCGAGATCGGAAACGATTGGCCCGCTTGTCGGCGGCCGGCAAACAAATGGTCCGTCAAGAATTTTCGCTTCAACGGCAAGCCAACGCCTACCATGAACTCTATCAGAAAATTCTTGCCAATCGCTGGCGGTTGTTTCAACCTCGCACGACGCATTGGGACAAACACGTGTGCCAAGTATCGTCGCCTTGAGATGACGTGCGGTACGATACTTTGATCCGTTGCTCGATGTTGTCGGTGACAATGCCTAGTGCTTTGTCTCAACCAAAACTTGGGGTCTGGTAAAGGGGTCAGGAGTCAATTGTGCGTAGCACCCGAAAGGCCGTTCCGGCAATTGACTCCTGACCCCTTTACCAGACCGACCCCAAAATTAGATGGTGACAAAGCACTAGGGACTCAACAAAAACGCCAGCACGGACCGTGAGGCCCAAGCTGGCGTTTTTAATCGAGGTCGCGGATCGAGTGTCCGTTCGAGAGGCGACTACAGGCTCAACTTGATCGTTTCGATCATGTCCATGAAACGCTTCTCGTGTTCGTCAATTGTCTCTTTGGGGCCGTACATTTTGAAGTAATAATTGCCAACCACTTTCGTTTCAATGATGGCACCCAACATGCGATAGCCTTTGCGTTGCACGGCATTCCCCGCAAATGGACCCGCTGAATCAGCGTAGGTTCCTTGGATATCTACGATCTGGACCTTCATGCCATTGATCTTCTTTTCCTCTTGTTTGGTATGTTCTTCCGTGTCGGAAGCATCCTCCTGCGAGAACTGGCCAATCCAACGCTCGACGTTCGCTTCCACTGATCCCCCCGACGCCATAATCGTCAGCCGAGCCGGATCAACGTTCTCCTTCGAGCACTTCGGTGCAAATTCCGCTTCGACGATGTTGAACTTGGGCTGCTTCTTCTCCCAAGACTTTGGAGCTTGGAAATCCAACCTTCCTTCAGCTAAAACGACTTCAATGGTCTCTTCTTTGGGAGCTTCGACTTTTTCGTCCTGAGTTTTTGCGGTCTCTTGCTTCTCTTGGACCAAAACTACGGGTGACGCCCAAACGCCGCCCGACAACGTCGCCAAACTTACACAAATTACGATCCCCAATGCCATTCGACGCATGGTTTCTCCTCAAGCATTTGCAAAAAATCCCCCAAACAAACCTCTCGCTTGGCGGGAATTAACCAACTCATTGTAGCCCGGATGACCAGAGATGTCTTGCGGGCTGGTTCGCTACCTCGAGCACATTACCGCTTTCGCACAGAATTTCTTAAAGCGGATTCGCAGAAAGCGCTCGTATTTGACGAGACGGGAGACGAGACGGGACAGACCCTCGCCTTGTGCGAGTCGCTCGGTCTCGGTCCATCAGTCCTCTTGCAAGTACTGGCGGTGAAGACGGCGACGACGGTGTCGGCGCGGTGAATCCGACCCCTCGGTGACGTCCGCCGGCAAATAACCACCTAACAGCCCAAAAAACAAGAGCAACAGCAACGCGCCCGTAGTCCCAACGGTCATCCCTTGAGGACTCAGCGGTCGAATATTCTCGCCAGGATTGAAGTATTGAAGGAGGCCGCAACCCAACAATGTCCCAGCAATCGCAATGACCACCGTCGAAACCGACCCACCCGTCTGCCGATGACCAAGAAAACCCGAAACGATCAGCCCAACGAGGCACCCCATGCCAATCCAGCTCAGAAGGTAATCCAAGCCCGCCAACAATTGCCCAAGATCAATTTCCGTTTGACCCAACATCGTTCCCATCCCTGTCAAAGTAGTCATCTTGAGCATTGGCCAAAAGCCACCAGAGCGTGCCCCGACCCGCTTCAATAGAATATCAAACTTGGGAAGCCTGGCCAACCTGGAGGGAATAGGCAGTGCTAGCTTGCCATGTTGTCGTCCAACAATTTGAGGAATCCCGCTTCGTCCAAAACCGGCACGCCAAGCTCGCCAGCTTTGTCCAATTTGCTGCCGGCACTCTCACCCGCCACGACGTAACTGGTTTTCTTGCTCACACTCGAGCTTACTTTTCCACCATGCTGCTTGATCATTTCGTGAATGTCGTCTCGCCCAAGGTTGGGCAGTGTCCCCGTGACCACAAAGGTCAAGCCACTCAGTCGCTCCGATCCGGCACCCGACTCGCTCTGCGGCTGAGTCAGGTCGAGCCCCAACCCTGCTAACTCATCGACGACTTGGCGACCGTACTCGCTTTGAAAGAACGCATAGACACTATCGGCGATCACGGTTCCGACATCCTCCAGGGTCCCCAGTTGCTCGCGCGTGGCCAATCGCAAGGCATCCATGGAGCGAAACTTTTTGGCCAAGACTTCCGAGACCGTCGATCCCACATGCCGAATCGACAACGCGCACAACAATCGCGACAAGCCCCGGCCACGGCTCGCGTCGATGGCAGCCAACAATTTTTCACACGACCGTTGTCCCATACGCGGGAGCGACATCAATTTTTCTTCGTCCAATCGATACAAGTCAGCGTATCCGCGAACCAAGCCGACATCGACCAATTGATCGACCAATTTCTCACCGAGCCCCTCGATGTCCATGGCTCCCCGCGAGGCAAAAAACCGCAAACGCTCCTTGATCTGAGCTGGACACGCGTTGTTTACACAGCGAATATAGACCCCGCCCGGCTCTTGAACCAATGCCGATTGGCAAGCCGGACAATGGGTAGGAAACTTGAATGGGACGACGTCTGTGGCGCGCTGCGCTAACTCGACGCGCACGATGTGGGGGATGATCTTGCCCGCTTTTTCGACAATGACCCAGTCGCCAACGCGGATGTCTTTCCGTTGGATTTCGTCCGCGTTATGCAGACTTGCACGACTGACGGTCGTACCGGCCAATTCGACCGGTTGTAATTCGGCCACTGGCGTGATCGCACCCGTCTTACCAACTTGAACCGTGATGTCATTGACTCGAGTCAGAGCTTCGTATTTTTCCCACTTGTACGCTGTGACCCAGCGAGGACTCTTGCTCCGCAGTCCCAAGCTCTCGCGGTGGTTGAAGCGATTGACCTTGATCACGATCCCATCGACTTCGAAATCCAACTCGCTCAAGTGTTCGATCATGTACTGGCAGTGCTTCAGGACTTCATCGAAGCTGGCAAACACCTGAACCATGGGAGTAGGCACGAGTCCGTACGAGGCAATCTTCTGCAAGAACTCCTGGTGAGATGTGGCGTCCAAGCCTTCGCAATAGCCGGTTCCATGGCAAAAGACTCGCAAGTGTCGCTCCGCGCAAAGTTGCGGATCCAATAAGCGGATCGTCCCGGCGGCCACGTTGCGCGTATTCTTGTACAGAGGCAGACCAGAATCGGCCTGCTGTTGATTCAACCGAGTCAGCTCTTGGTTGGTCATGTAGACCTCGCCGCGCACTTCCAACACCGCCGGAGGCTCGGCCGTCGATAGCCGCAGCGGGACATCAACGATCGTTCGAATGTTGTGAGTGACATCGTCGCCCACCTGCCCGTCACCACGTGTCACCGCGCGAACCAATTCCCCATGAGCGTAAACCAAGGCAATTGCAACCCCGTCAATTTTTAACTCAACCGCCCATTCCGGTTCGACCCCGTCCAAGCCTTCCAATACCCGACGCCGAAACTCCAGTAGTTCCGCCTCCGAATACGTGTTCTCAATCGACAACATCGGCACGCGATGGGCGACTTGCACCAAATGACTGACCGGACATTCCGAAACTCGTTGGGTCGGACTATCCGATGTGACGAGTGCTGGATACTGCTGTTCCAAATCGATCAAGCGTTGCATCAATCGATCGTACTCATGGTCGGCAATTTCCGGTGCCAAATCGACGTAATACTTCCGATCGTGAACCCGGATCTGTTGACGCAGTTCCGTCATCTCCGCTGCCGCTGCTTGCTGGTCCATCCATCATTTCCTTACCAAGAAATCGAAAGTAATCCGCGACACTCCGTCCGTTTCAAGACACGATCCCAATCCGTCCTAAACGCCGTACTGCTACTGCCTTGTCACAGTCAAATTTTACGGTCACGTTTGGTAAAGGTGTCAGGAGTGAGTCACGAGTCAGTTGCCGTTACGGCCCATCGGATGCTTCGCACCATTGACGTCTGACACCTTTACCAGACCCCCAGTTTTGGCTGTGACAAAGCATTAGTCGAATTTCAATCGCAGTTGAGGATCGGATTCCTGCGGAGCCGAAAACTCTTTGAACAAGAGACTGGGTTGGATATCTCGATTGTTCTGATATTTGTCGCTTTGATATTCTTCGTAGGCGCCTTTGATTTCGTGATAGAAAATTTGGCAGATCGCCACTCCCGCGTAAATGCGCACTGGTTGGACCGCAAACATTTCCAAGGTCCAAAATCCCTTAAAGCCCACGTCGCCGAACCCAGCCGTCACGTGAACGAACAGCCCCAACCGCCCGACGCTGGAGCGACCTTCAATCATCGGAACCAAATTGTGTGTTTCGGTTCGTTCGATCGTGCGCCCCAAGTACAAGCGACGTGGCTCCAGTACCAAGCCACCTTCTGGAATCTCAATCCGTTGAACGCGATTGACTTTCTTCATGTCCAACACCACCTCCTCATACACCATCAGTTCATGATGGAGGGTGAGGTTGTAGCTGTTGGGATTCACGTGAGCGGGGTTGTAGGGATCGATGCCGATATCGCCACCCAATCGCCTCGCAATTTCCTCACCAGACAAAATCATGACCGCTCCTTCGAAATCCAACCGTCCCAATGATCAAGCCCACGAATTTCACCGCTGACGGCGGCGCTTCTTCTGGTCGTCATTTTCATCTTCTTCGTCGGCGTACTCAATCCCATCAGCCAACCGATCTCGCAAAGAAGTGGACGATTCGGTCTCCGCGTCGTCAACATGGGCATCATCCGCATCTTCGTACAGTTCGTCGTCGTCGCCGTCGTCTGCATCATCGACTTCGTCGTTCTCCGGCTGTTTAGCAACCGAGGGACCACGACCAGGCTGGGGAATGGGCTTGTTGTAGTGCTCGCGCCAATTGATTTGTCGTTGCCGTTCGCGTTCGACATCTGCGGCACTTCGGTTGCAAGGCAGTGTTTGATCCGCAATCGCGGTTTCTCCGCTCAAAAAACGCCCCAAGCGGTCCATGCCTTCCTCGAAGGAGACAATCGATCGCATGCCAAAATCTCGCCGAGCCTTGGAGACGTCGTAATAGTGGTGATGCGCCAATTGACAGGCCAAGAAACGGGTCATGATCGGTTCGTGGTCCATCCAGCGGAACCACTCGTAAATCGTCTCCAAAAACCGCCCGCCATTATAGGCGGTGGTGAAGGAGACCGAACGCCGGACTCGCGGTACCCCCGCCAACATCAGGATCTCGTTGATCCACATCCATAAATTGACGGGCTCGCCTTCGCTGACAAAATACGCTTGCCCACCGACCGGTGAGTCCGGTGTCAGAGCATCCGCCGCTTGCAGGTGAGCTGCCGCTGCATTGTCCACATAGATCATGTCCACTTTGTTGTCGCCATTGCCCACTCGCTTGAGTTTCTCCAAACGAGCACGCTCCAACATCCGCGGAATCAGATGTTGATCGCCCGGTCCCCAAATCAAATGGGGACGCAAAGCACAAGTCAACAATCGTGTGCGATCATGACTGTCCAAGACTTCTTGTTCTGCCAAGGCTTTGGTGTGCGGATAGTGGCACAAGTATCGCCGAGGATACGGTTCGGTTTCACTGACATTCTCTTGGTCCGAACCGTTGAAGACCACGCTCGGAGAACTCGTATAGATCAGTCGGCGTACGCCCTGACCCAAGCATCCGTCGATCACATTCCGAGTCCCCACAGTGTTGATCGAATGGTAACGATCCCAAGGTCCCCAGATCCCGGCGACCGCGGCCGTATGGAACACGGTTTCCACGTCCCGACACGCGTTGGCAACCGCCACCGGATCGCGGACGTCGCCTTGGACGACCTCGACCCCTAGTTTGTCCAGAACGGGATAGGGATTTCGACCCAAGACGCGAACTCGCTCCCCTCGGTAAACCAACTGCCGAACAATAGCACGGCCCAAGAAGCCACCGCCACCTGTTACCAAGACCGGCATGAGTCCTCCACAATCGCTGGCGAGCGACCTACGAACCGCGTTTCCCCGTTGGCAACACGTCCAGTTGTTTCTTGGCCCATTCGGCTAACTTCTCACGAAAAATTTTCGCATTGTGCCGAATATCGACCGGCAACTTCTGCATCACAAAAAAGTGTTCGATCTGGCGCGACCTTGGATCTTGCTCGGCCAATCGCCGAATTTCGTCGATCAACTGCCGCTGCTCGCGTCGGTCCGCCGACCAATGTTCTGGCCACGGTTCCAAGACGACGACCGGCGTCAGACCTCCGAGCGGTCCAACACCTACCAACGCCGACCGATAAATCGATCGATGCGAGTTGATGATGGCCTCGACCGGTATCGTATACAACGTCCCCTGGGCCGTCACCACTCGCTGCCCCTTCCGCCCACAAAACCAAAACCGGTCCTGACCGTCCAAGTATCCCACATCTCCCATTCGATGCCAGACGGTGTTCGTGGCCGAATCCAGTACTTTATGGATCGCGTTTGCGTCGAGTCGCGTCACGTATCGCGGGCTCACCACCGAACCACTGACCATCAACTCACCAATTTCGCCCCGTGAGACTTCTTGAACATCGGCGAGCTTCGCGATGGGTTCGTCGCTGATCCGGATGACTTTCCATTGCACTCCGGGAAAACGCGGTCCTACACAAGTGCCCTGCCCTTGCGCCGACAAAACAGCCGTTTCGCCCAGAATGACCGTGGCCGAATTTGAGGCAATGGGCAAAGCCTCCGTCGCGCCATAGGGTGTAAATATTTCGCCACCTGGTGCCATCATCTTCTGCAAACGGCGCAGTACATGCGGCGGCACCGGTGCACCGGCCGAAAATACTCGGCGCAAGGTTGGCAGTTGCACTCCATGCTTCTCGCAATACACACTAACCGTATTCCATAAGGCCGGTGAGCCGAAACTTTGATTGGCGTTCCACAAGTTCACCGCGTCGATAATGTCCGGTGGATGGACGTCCGCCGGTCGGGTTGGATCCATTCGCGGAATAACGGTAGTGACCCCCATTCCAATATTGAATAACGCAAATAAGGGAAAGCCAGACAGATCGATGCCGCCCGGTTGGATCTGATAAAAATCGCGAATCTGCGTCGCTTGCTGAATGAACATCTCGTGCGAGTAATACACACCCTTCGGTGGTCCTGTGCTACCCGTCGTGAAGATAATCGCCGCTTGCTCGTTGGCACACGTCCGATTGACATCTTTGTGGGATGCGCGGCCTTTTTCCAACAACTGAGCATACGTCCACCCACCCCAGCCCCAGCGTCGTCCGACCGTCACGTTATGCACCGCCGACCGAAACTTGTGCCGAAACACGAGCCGCATGACGTGCGCCAACGGGATCGCAACAAACCCTTGCGGTTGGCACTCTTGCAAACACTGCACCATGTTGCCACGCCCCATGCCCGGGTCGATCAAGATCTGCACCATTCCCGCGCGCATCAACCCAAACACCAAGGCAATGAACTCGATGCCAGGCCTGACCATCAATGCCAATCGAGTCCCAGGCGGTATGCCTAGCTCTAGCAAACCACGGGCAATATCCGTCGCCAACCCATCCAGTTCCCGATACGTGATGACCCGCCAACCCGGTGGCAAGTTCCGGCCATTTAAATCGGTTGCGGCGCCACGATCCTGAATCCGGCCACCACGACTCGCTACGGCAACCGCCGCATGTTCCGGTACTTGCTTGGCCGCATGCGCCAACAATTGCGAGACATTGTTCAGCCCGGCAGCATCCAGCGGTTCAAAATCTTGAAAATCCGTCAACTCGAGTCCCTTCGATCCATGGTAACCGTTCACGATTGCCGCCCTTAAAGCAAGCTGTTCAATTCTATTGGAAGAGCGTCCATCGGCGTTTATCGTCGCCGAATCGTGATCGCTACCTGCCCTTGATTATCATCCAATTGACTTGGATGGTCGTTGACTCGCACGAACAATTCTTCACCCGATGATTTCACAACCCGGTGAATCCCCAGCACCTGTGGTTTCGTTAGTTCCGACATCCCCTGCAAAATCGACGCATCGCCTTGGAGCGCCAATTGGACTTGCCCCAGTGGAGCACCACAAACATAACGAATGCTGATCCCTTCAGGTTCCGAGATCCACGGTCCGGCATCCGATTGCGTCACTTGATACGATCCCGTAGTGGTGATTTCCCACTCGCCCGGAGCCAATTTCAAGCCCGTCGCATGCCATGCTCCATCGGCCGGCACGGTCCATTCGTACTCGGATTGGTCGGACAATTTCGCCTCGCGCCATTGGATCGCAGTCCGCGCGAAATCGTGACCATATTGCAGCCATATCGTATCGACCTGCCATTGCGTCTCCAACTGTTGTTGCTGCAACGGTACCGCTTGTAGCAACTCGCGGTTCCATTGCGCGTCCGACATTTGGCCCAACTTCTGTACTTGAGCAATAAACGCGGGTCGCAATTGCGCATGGCCAGCAAACAGACTGACAGCCGCCCAACTCCACGCATAAGATTCCACCTGCGGAAAGGCCGCGGGCGGAAATTTCATCACTTCGAGGAGTGTCTTGGGTTGGCCCACTTGATACGCGTCCCGGATCAACTTGACGCGTCCCCAATACGGTAGCTCGTCCTTATTCGTGACTCGAGCCGCCATTTGCAAGCGACCATCCACCCATCGATGAACCGCAAAGTACTCGGCCAATCCCTCTGCGACCCACGGTGATCCCAGTGCCCCAAAATTGAAGCCCATAAAGGCATGGGTCGCTTCATGCAACAACATATGCCGAGTGTAGTAGGGACCCATTTGCTGCCGTACCCAAACTTGGTTCCCATACTGCCATCCTCCGGGCGGCAATTTCCCTTGCGGCAATTGACCCGCACCCGGGAACAGCTTGGCCCTTTGGAACTTCGCTTCATCCACGACCAAAAAACAGGTCAAACGCCAATCCGCAAAACGCCGAGCATCCGCGCCACAGAACGCGACCCATTGCCCAATCGCCTGCTCAAAAACCGCATGAAACTCGGATGGAATCTCCGCTTCCGGCAAATCCGTGACCAGTACCAAGTTCTTCGACTCGGAGTATCGCAATCCAAACTCCGGCAATGTCTCCACCTGAACAGTCACGAGTTGTAATGGCCCCAATTTCCTTCGAGGAAGATACGGGTCCGTTTCATCCACGTTCGACAATGTTTCTGCGGCCAGGTCCACCGATTTGCCATCGGGAGTCACCCGAGAATTTTGGGGCCCCGACGGTGGCTGCGCTGGTTTGGTTCTCGTGGGAGCTGGCAGTTCATTGGCAACTGAGCCGTTCGCGGGGCTGGATGGTGCGCGACCGTTCGATGCCGAGTTCTTCGCGACCGCACCATTTGACTTGGCGTTACTCGATGGGTTTGCAACGTCAACGGTCTCTGGTTTCGGAATTTGGTTGGCAGTTGAAAGATCGACCGGTCGCTCCGACTCGCCGCAACCCGCGCAAATCAAGCACGCCAACCAAGTTATCGCTCCCAGCCATCCGCGTCCCACAAATCCACTCCCGAAATATTCGACATCCAACCTCAGTTGGCATTGTAGCCCAGACCTTGCTCGTCAACCATCGACCCCTGTGTTAGGATCTAAGCTCTGTCCCCACAGGGGTCTGCCCCTCTCCGGTCATGCCTTTTTGTCCGAAAGTTTACATGCCCTCCAAAGAGTCAGACCCCTCTGGGGACAGAGCCGAGGTTCGGATCATTCGCCCCGGACACGACCGCTCACGAATCAATCACTTGACGGAACAGTCGCATGACAAATGACTCACAGGCCGACGAATCAATGGCCACAAAATTTTGGCTCGTGTGGCGTTGGCCGTTGCATTGGCAGATTTTGGCCGGATTGTTCGGTGGTCTGCTGTTTGGCGTGCTGTTGGTACAGGCTGGTCAAGCCAATCCCAACTTCTCACCCAGTGTTTTTGCGGCTCAATGGGTGAAACCGTTTGGAGTTTTGTTTGTCAATTCATTGAAGCTAATCGCGATCCCTTTAATATTGGCCTCGTTGATCAAAGGTGTTTCCGACCTGCAGGACATGTCGCGTCTATCTTCGATGGGGGGCAGAACGATTGGCCTGTATTTGGGTACCACTGTTGTGGCCGTCTGCATTGGTTTGGCCGCTGTGAATTTGATCGGGCCTGGACGGGGACTCCCGCAAGATGTGCAAGAAAAGCTGATGGGCGACCAGGCCGGCAAGGACCGAGTCGAAAAGATCGCCGCGTCTGCCGAAAAAGAACAAGGGAAAGGTCCCCTCCAAGCGTTGGTGGATGTCGTGCCGGAAAATCTGGTGGCGGCCGCCTCGAACAATGGCAACATGTTGCAAGTGATTTTCTGGGCGATCTTTTTTGGGATTGCGATGATCCTGGTGTCGCCAGAAAAAGTGGCGCCGGTCAAAGCCTTCTTCGACGGCCTCAACGCAGTGATCCTGATGATGATCGACTTGATCATGTTGTTTGCACCCGTCGGCGTGTTCGCGCTCATGGCCTCCTTGATTGCGGAGACCAGCGATTGGCGTGTCTTTTCGGCACTGGCTTGGTACTCGCTGACCGTGGTCCTCGGTTTGGCAGTGGTGTTGTTCGGAGTCTATCCCGCCTTGGTCGTGACGATGGGCGATATGAGCTACGGAAAGTTCCTGCGCGGAATGTTGCCCGCCCAACTGTTGGCGTTTACGACCAGTAGCAGTGCGGCAACCCTACCGGTCACTGTCGAATGCGTTGAAAAAAATCTAGGAGTGGATCCCAAGGTCGCTAGTTTTGTGCTGCCCATTGGCGCTACGGTCAACATGGACGGCACCAGTCTCTACCAAGCGGTCGCGGCCGTTTTCATCGCCCAAGCCCTGGGGATTGACCTAAGCTTCTACCAACAAACGACCATTGTCGTTACTGCGACCTTGGCATCCATTGGAGCCGCGGCCGTGCCCGGCGCTGGCATGGTGATGTTGGTGATCGTTTTGGCGGCGATCGGAGTTCCTCAATCGGGCTTGGCATTAATTTTGGCTGTCGATCGAGTCTTGGATATGTGTCGCACGACCGTCAACGTGACCGGTGACGCCGCCGTCGCCACCATTGTCGCCCGCGCTGTCGCGAAAAAACAAATCGGAGAGAAATCATGAACGAGTGGAATCAGAAACTTTTTGAACAAGCAATGTCCTACGGCGGTGTGCTGGCTGTCGGATGTTTGTTCGGAGCCCTTGTCGCAACGATGTACTTTCGCCCGAATCTGGTAGCCATGATTGCCCAAGGGAAAGCGATTGTATTTCTCGCCCTTGGGATCGGAGTCTTGGTATGGGGAACGATCAGCATGAGTGTCGGCGGGCCGTTTGACCAACCGTTTGATTGGGTCAACGTGATTCGCACACCAGCTGAAGCGATCGCGTGGGGCGCCGGACTGATCACCGCCGGCGTCGCCTCCCTGGTATTTAGTTTCGTTGGCTTCGGCCGCGGTCGCTCGTAACGGCTTAACGAAGTCCCTCAACTTCCCAGCCCCAACCACGCGACGCCATCAAGGAACTTTACCGGCATTAGCCGGTCCGAATGGGCCGAAACAAATTCGCCGTGTCTTCTCGGCGTCATCCCCATCTCGCGCGGTGCACCCTCTTCTCTGCGTCATCCCCATCTCGCGCGGTGCTCCCTCTCCTCTGCGTCATCCCGATCTCGCGCGGTGCTCCCTCTCCTCTGCGTCATCCCCATCTCGCGCGGTGCACTCGCTTCTCTGCGTCATCCCCATCTCGCGCGGTGCTCCCTCTTCTCTGCGTCATCCCGATCTCGCGCGGTGCACTCTCT
>JBGSJV010000162.1:0-72018 GCA_041741535.1 Pirellulaceae bacterium | reverse complement strand
GCCGCGTGGGGACAGTCACCTCAGCCGCGGCGCGACACGGGGCCAGCCACCTCATCCGCGGCGCGACACGGGGACAGTCACCTCAGCACCAACCCCGGGCACCAACCCCGGGGACAGTCACTTCGGCAGCAGGCGGCACGGGGGACATTCACCTCCGTCACCCCCATTTAGCTACCTCGACCGCGTGCACCAACCGACGGGACAGTCACCTGAGCGGCAGAGGGCAGCTTGGCATGCAGCCCGGGGGGACAGTCACCTCCGTCACCCCCAACCGCTAACTCGACCGCCTTTACCAATCCGGGGGCAGTCACCACAACTCCGGGGGCAGTCATTTCAGCGGCGAGCGGCCGCTTGGGGACCGTCACCTCAGCGGCAGTTGCAGCCGAGGGGCGGAACGGGGACAGTCACCTCAGAGGCAGTGGGCCGCTTGGGGACAGTCACCTCCGTCACCCCCAAACAGCTAACTCGACCGCCTTTACCAATCCGGGGACAGTCACCTCTGCTCTCGTTAGCCCACGCGAGCGCCTGCACCAATCCGGGGACAGCCACCTAGCCCCAACCCGGGGGACAGTTACAGGGGACGGTGCCGAAGGTTGACAATCGGTACCTGATCAAGTCTCATGGTGACTGGGCCCAGCCAGAAGCGGACAAGTCACTCGGTTTGTGGCGTGTTTGCTTCCTACAATCAACTCAAAGGAATTTTCAATGAATCGCCAATCTCATACAGGTTTGGATCGTCACGGGAACTCGACCGAGAGCCTGAGCGTCGATCGCCGCAAGTTCCTAGTTGCTGCCACTGGGGCGGTCGGCGCCGTTGCCGCTCTCAGCAATTCTTCGGCTTTCGGTTCGGGATTCACGTCTGTAGCCGACGCGTACACGTTGCCGAAACTGGGCTATGATTACAATGCCTTGGAACCCTTCATCGATGCCAAGACGATGGAGATCCACCATACGAAGCATCATCAAGCATACATCAACAACGCCAATAAGGTTTTGGCGGATCACGCTGAGCTGGCGAAGCTGACCCCCGAGAAACTGGTGCAATCTTTGGATCAAGTCCCGGAAGCGGTGCGAACCACGTTGCGGAACAACGCTGGCGGTCATGTGAACCACACATTGTTCTGGGAAGTGATGGCACCGGGGAAAGGTGGCAAGCCGCAAGGCAAGTTGATGGAAGCGATTCAGAGCACTTTTGAAAGCTTCGAAAATTTCCAAACGGCCTTCAATCAAGCCGCGACGACTCGGTTTGGCAGCGGCTGGGCTTGGTTGGTTAAGAGCGACAAAGGATTGGAAGTCACCAGTTCCGCGAACCAAGACAGTCCGTTGATGGATGGCAAGACTCCGCTGTTGGGTCTGGACGTATGGGAGCACGCGTATTATTTGCATTATCAAAACCGTCGCGTCGATTACATCACCGCTTGGTGGAACGTTGTCAACTGGGACGCCGTCGCCAAGCGATTTGCATAACCTTCCGGCAGCCATTGGCTGAGAAGCGCATCGACTAATTTCGTAGAGAATCGTCAGCCTGCCTAAAGTTGGTACGAAATACCGTTCAACGAAGCAATGAAGTAGGCACATTCCATACGCCGCAATTGTCAAGAAGCCTCCTTTTTTTGAGGATCAGCCGACGGCACACGGAGTGTGCCTGCTACTCATTGAACGGGCAAGACTTTTGCGTCTAAATCAGCTCACCAAGTGTTCCGTACAGATTGCAGTACCTTTGCCGTCGGACAACGGCAACATCAGCGAGTCCTTGTGAGCAAGCAACAAATGGATGACAACGAAACATTTTCGCCAACCGAAACCGTTAAAGGCAACTGGTCCATCGACTATGCGAGGAAGAAACGTTGCATCTTGATGTGGTTGCTCGGGTACGCGGCAGCGTTTGGAGTGGTGTGCTGCTTTTTCACGGAAGAGAGCAAGCTTGTGGACTTTATAGTTGGCTTGCCTGGACTTTTGTTAGGGCTTTCGTGGTGCTTTACGGATGCGGCCGAACGCAATCACCGCATCGGGGGCCTGATGAAGGTACTTCTTGTGTTCTTTTTTTTGGTTGCGTTTCCGATTTACCTGCTGCAAACACGCGGTTTCCGGGGGTTCAAGTCACTGGGGTTGGCACTGTTGTTCATCGCAACAATGTTGGCCTGCACGGTAGCGACTATGTTAGCCTCATTGTACTTATGCGACGTCTTCGGACTGACGGTACTTGAGTACTGATGCCCTTCCGCTGCATCACGGGAGAAGTTTAGAACTCCTTTGACCCGCGGTCGGCTCCCCTTTCAGCGAGAAGTTTCATGCCGCAGTACCTTGGTCTTGTCTCACTTGTCGTTCGAGATTACGACGAAGCCATCGCTTTTTACGCCGAGAAACTTGGCTTCACCCTCACGGAGGATACGTACCAGCCGGCCCAGGACAAACGCTGGGTTGTTGTGTCGCCACCCGGTGCGAAGGAGTCTCGGGTATTGCTGGCGCGAGCCACTTCCGAACACCAAGCGTCGCGAATTGGGGATCAAACGGGGAGCCGCGTCTTTCTCTTTCTCTATACCGACGATTTCTGGCGAGACTACCATGCGTTCAAGGGCCAAGGTGTCGAGTTTGTCCGAGAGCCAAAGGTCGAGGACTACGGAACGGTCGCGGTCTTCAAGGACTTGTACGGTAATCAATGGGATTTGATTCAAACCAATCCGATGGTGTCCCAAGGATGACGCCTACCTCTTTATCCAAACCGAGTGTCAACGTCATCCCACCGAGTCCCCGTCCTTGGCAACCATGGAACCGATCCAATGCCTGATCCAAAGTTGTGGATTGTCGGAGATCGGATTCGGATTCTCCGCGTGCCCGAAGATGATCTGCGACGACGCGTTCAGGATATCGAGACCGGCTCTGCGTTGCCTGGCATCACCGCGGATAGCATCGAACGGATTATCCATCAGGCACCGGTCGTTCCAATATGTCGAGTTGATGAAGACGGATATGTCTGGTACGAGACGACAATCATTGGCGCTGACGGAATCGAAGAGCAGCATTCGCTGATCGTGTATGATGACGAAACTTGGGAGGAAATCGACAAATCCATCTCGTCATTGAAAGACGGGTAACCACACGGTCAGCTGGAACTGCTGATATCACGTGCGGGTGATGAAAATCGGTATGTCAGATCGAGACGCTGTAGCATGTGGTTCAAATTGTCGAGTTTCTTTGGAAGAATGGTTGGTCGCCTGATTGCCAGCCAACTTCCTGCCCACGTTGTCACCAACGTTTGAAGTCGCCGCCGAAATGCTCAGGAGAAACCGAAAGTTTGACTCGACACGCAACCTCGGATAGACTGACTCGCGTTACTTCCCGCGATTGCTGTTTGCGTGAGAGAAAAGAATGCGAACGACGACCATGCAAATTGTCATGATGCGAGTGAATGTGGTTGATTCACCCGTTGGTGTGATGTTTGCGTTGCAAGAAGGAACGAGCGGCCTTGTTTTGCCGCTGAAGAGCGACGGAACTCTTTTGGCTTTTGACTTCACTTTGAAGGTCGCTGACTTGAAATCCGAGCCGATTCGGTTTACGGGACCGTTCGCACAGGGCCCGGCGTCCGCGCGTTTTGTATACCTTTGCTCAGGTGTTCGTGCTGGCCAAATTGGTTCCTGTTGGGATCGGCGGGCAAAGGTCCCTTTGAGCGGATTAACAGCGGAATTGGTGATGGAGGCAATGGAGCGGAGTGCGTCAGTGGTCGGGACAATTTCGGGAATCGCCAAAGATGGGGGGCCAGCCTGTGCCAGTGTGAAACTGCTAGACGGTTGGAATCTGGCGTGAATTTACGGATCCGAACGCAGGTTTCAAGGTAATGGATTTGCCATCTGTTCGAGGCGCCGCAACTATAGTCGAACTGACAACCTCATGAGAGTCCAACGTATGAGTAAATTTGTGACCGTGTTGATGTTATCCCTGTACGTGTCGTTTTTGGGCCGTTGTGAAGTAGCCATAGCTGCTCAAAGCATCGTTCGAAGCACCGGCGTTGCCGCTGCCTATGTCAACGCGCCGATACCCATTCAAGACCTGGAGAAACCGGCTTCCGCAGATCAAGTGCCATCGCAGCATTCGCTGGTGATCGACGTGGATTCAAAGGCAGAAATTGGCGGCGTGGTTCGTTGCGTTTTTCAGGATTCGCAGGACGTCCTGTGGGTTGGTGGTGAAGGCGATCTCTTTCGCAGCGACGGGAAGACCGTCACCAGCTACGACATCAAGGACGACTTGGGCAACGGCGTAACGATCAAACAAATCATCGAGGATCATGCGGGTCACATTTGGTGTGCCACGACCGGAGGAATCACGCGAATTGAAGGAATATCATTTACCAGTTTTGGTGAGAAAGACGGCTTACTGAGCCGAAGTGTTTGGAGCATCGCGGCAGACAAAGATTCCATTTGGATCGGCACGATCAAGGGTGTTTGTCGATTTGACGGTCATCGCTTTACAGAATTTTCAATTCCGGAGTCGATGCCGGATCCGACCCGAGGGGTAACAAGTTCCAAGATCGTCCATTGCATTGTCGTGGACCGCATCGGCCGAGTTTGGTTTGGCACCAACGGCGGGGCTTATATCTACGATGGGAAAGTTCTTACCAATCTTTCAACAAAGGATGGCCTACCGGATGATGTCGTACACAATATCCTGGAAGACAAGGCGGGCAACTTCTGGATTGGGACCACGCATAATGGAATCAGCCGCTACGAGGGCGGCGAATTCACGAATTTTACGGCGGACAAAATCGTCGAAGGAGACGAGATCTGGTGTATTGAGGAGGATTCCGCTGGGAATATCTGGTTTTCCGGCAAGCGATTTGGAGTGTACAAGTATGATGGAACGAAGTTTACCCATTTCGGCGAAAGCGATGGCCTTACTTCTCCTGGGCTGATGTCGATTTTGGCAGACAACCAGGGACGCGTGTGGCTGGGCGGAGTGAATGGCCTTTTTCGATATGACGGCAACTTGTTTGTTCAGGTCACAAAAAACGGTCCCTGGCAATAACATTCTACGATCGCCAAGCTCGGTGCTGTTGTATATTGTTGCGGATTTGATTGCGATGTTTCTTGTTGTGCGAAACAACCTTGAGTAAGAGGACAATGCCATGCCAGCGCGCCGATCCACAAAGAAGTCCGAGCCGAAGCCAAGCGAACCAGTCAAACGACCCGCAAAACGCGGAGAGTCTGTGAAGTTGAAGGAATCGATGAAGTTGAAGGAATCGATGCTGACAGGCAAAGCCAGTCCAGCGAAGGCGGCGGATGGCGATGAGCCGGTCTTCGCTTACCTTGCCAGTCTGCCCCAACCGCAGCGTGGTATTGCCGAAAGGATCGATTCGCTGGCGGCCAAGGCGCTGCCCAAACTACAGCGATCCGTGAAGTGGGGCATGGCTTATTATGGGGTTGGCGACGGTTGGTGCTTTTGTTGTGGCGGGTTTGCTGGACACGCCAAGCTGATGTTTGTGAATGGTGTGACTTTGGAGCCTGTCCCCCCGGTGACTCCGGTTGCGATGGGCAAAGCAACACGCGGAGTCGAGCTTCAATCCTTGGACGATATCGACGAGCGCCAAGTTGTAAAATGGATGAAGCAAATCACGGCTGCTCCGGGTGTTGGGGGAAAGAAAAAGTGACGATCAGCCTATCGCCGAAGTGTTTGCTCCGGTCAGGCGAACCAGTTAATACATGTCAACTTTGATCGTGCTTCCAAATAGTTAAACTCTAGTTAGCCCATTTGGGGATAAGCTCTATGAATTTCTGCGATGGAGATACTCGATGAACATGTTGTTGTGGGTTCTGCAAGTACTTACAGCTTTTCTATTCGCCGCATCGGGCGTGATGAAGGTCTTTATGTTTGACCAAATCAGCGGTGACGTTCCGTCGTTCGGTGCTTTGCCGCGGCAGGTCTGGATGGTTTTGGGCATCATGGAACTTTGTTGTGTCGTTGGTTTGATCGCTCCAGCGGCTTTCCGTTGGTATCCGATCCTTACGGTAATCGCGGCGGCGGTCTTGGCGATGGAGAATCTGGTGTTCGTTTGGGTTCACGTCCAGTACAATGAGGTTGGTGCCATTGTTATGGTCTGCGTGCTTGGCTTGCTGATGGCGTTTATCGCCTACGGTCGGCTCGCACTAAGCCCCATTACTTGAAGAAAGCTACTCGGTCATATTTGCGTCGCCGAGGTTGATGGCCATTCCGTTTTGCGAAGTCCAGCATCCGCTTGCCTTGCGTGTAGCAAAGCCAAGCGGGGCAATCGGTCGTGTAATGAAGGTGCCGCCGCAGTTTGGTTCTGCGTCACGGTTAAACAAAAATTGACAGAAGTTGTGGTTAATCGTCCATGGATCCGAGTTCCCAAATGTCGAAGAATCCAAGTTCAATTGAATCGCCCGGGTCAGCGAATTCGGACGCGCCGCCCGAGCGAGTGAAAAAACTCCAACCGTGGAAATGGTTCTGGCTGACATTCCTGGTCGTGTCATTAGCGTATGCGTGGTACTGCTATTACGTTCCGAGCAATGATATCGCGTGGGCCGATAGTTTTGAATCGGCTCAGAAGCAAGCGATCGAAACTGGGAAGCCGATGATTCTCTATTTTACGGGTCAGTGGTGTGTGCCGTGTAGGATCATGAAACGCGAAGTGTGGGCCGACAACGAAGTGGCGTCGCCGGTCAACTCGCGATTCATTCCAGTGTCGATCGACATCGACAAGCCGGAGCACGCGGCGGTATTGGCCCGATATAACGTTGGTGGCGCGCCGGTCACGATCATTACAGACCCGCAGGGAATTGTTCTGCGTTGGAAAGCTGGAGGCATCGGTAAAACGGAATTTCTCCAGTTCCTTGATGAGTGACGAGCCGCAACAGGTCTGTATTTGACGTGATTCGACCGACAACCTCTTTATCCGTTCACCAATCGACGGCCAGGAATTCCAAGAATGATCAACGGCGCACACGCTGTGATTTTTAGCACTGACCCGGAAGCCGACCGCGCCTTCTTACGAGACACGCTTAAACTCCCGAATGTCGACGTCGGTGGCGGCTGGCTGATTTTCGGCCTGCCACCTGCTGAAGTCGCTGTCCATCCTTCAGACCGAAATGATGTCCACGAGTTTTACTTGATGTGCGATGACGTCGAAGGATTCGTAATGGAGATGAAAAACAGACATGTTGTTGTCACCGAAGTCGAAGACCAGGGTTGGGGCCTGCTTACTCATATTTCGCTACCAGGCGGTGGCAAACTTGGGGTTTATCAACCACGGCATGCGCGCCCCAATTGCCCGAAGTAGCGTCCTTTTTTGCTGTCTGGCACTTCACGAAGAAAATTATCACCGACGAACCGATTAGGCTTTGACTTCGCGTAGCGACGGTAAGAGCCGAAGGTGAAGGTCAAGGCTGTTGTGTAAGAAGCCCGAGGCCAGTTGCCTCATTTCAAAATGTCTAACGGTTTTGGCTATGGGTTTATAGATTCTGAACCGGAGGCCAAGGCTGTAGTCGGTGGTTTCTCAATTGTCGAGGTTCTCAACAAACAACTCGCGATATTGTGGGCAGACCATTTTGCTATAGCTTGTCAGTGTAACCAAGAGGTCCGCGAAATCATATTCGGTCCCGAATCGTAATACGGACGCCACTGCTAAACCAATTAACACTTGGGATGAGAACCTACTTCGATAATACGTCGCACGCCTTGCGAGAAAGATGGATTGAGGAAGAATCTGTTCAACGTTTTGGTTTCTCGGACCGCAGCAAACAATGGAGTTTCTTGGGTAGCCGCTTAAGCGTCGGTCGACTCGGATGCGGCATTTCGAATCCTGGTGGCGAACAATCGCAACCCCCAGTTCTTTCAGTCGGTCAAAGATCTTGCTTTTCAGTGTCACTCGGCGTTCACCATTCTTGCATTGTGTTGGGGTTGGGCTAACATAGGAATTGAAATTCCCATAACACTTTGTGATGCACAACTTGAATAGGAACACCGAGATGGATTTTCGTACTTGGCGCTCAAAAGTAATTGCGACATTCGCAACGTTTTTAGTCCTCACGAGCGTCTCGTGGGCGTTTGCCATCCAGGATTCTGAGACAGCCGTGGACGATTTAACGGCATTGGACGGTGAGTGGATTTTTTTTGAGGATCGCACCGAGGGCAGGACTCTCGAGCAGCTCAATCCGCCGATGTCGACGAAGTTCTCGATGAAGGTTGAGGACGGTGCAGTCGTCTTGAATGGCCATGGGTCTGGTCATCGCGATGTACGAGTTGCCTTGGACGGTTCAATTACCGAAATCAAAGAGCCAAATACGATTTCGCGGTACAGCGGCACTTGGAAGGATGGGACCTTCGAGTACGAAGTCAAGTTCGAACGGTTGTCGGGCAAGACACCGAACAGCATCGAGATGATTCGTCGATCATTTCGGATGACGACCGACGGGTTGGTGGTGAACGTGACGGTGGTTCCGCCAATAATTAGCCAATCGGTAGGGCTGTATCGGCACGCGGAGGATATTCCGATGCCGGAGCCGGCCAAGGCCACGATCGGCGACTTGGGGTGGTTGGATGGTGCATGGGTCGGCCAGAAGATGACGGGATCGGCGATCGAGGAACGTTGGAGCCCTCCGTTGGGCGGAGCGATGTTGGCGATTTCCCGCACCGTGAATAAGAGTGGCTTGATGGTGGGATTTGAGTATTTGCGGATCGTCGAGCGCGATGGCGGCCTTGTTTACATCGCCCAACCGGGTGGCGCCAAGCCAACCGAATTTGTGTTATCCGAAGTAAGTCCAACACGTGCCGTCTTCGAAAACCCTCGGCACGACTACCCCAAGCGGATTGTGTACGAACTTTCGCCAGAAGGCGTCCTGACCACGTCGGTGGGTCAATCCAAAGGCGGTTCCCCAATCCGCATCGATTTGAAACGCGAAGATCGCTAAGGGCACTTGGAGAAAAGCAAAAAGCGGATCGCGGTGGCACTCCACGAGAAATTGATGAAGCGTCGGCAAGCCAGTCTTTACCTAACGAGTACACCGCCTATCGATACTTTGCGGCAATGCCACAACCCCGAGCAGGCGAGGCTGATCCCACCTCATGTCACGCTGTGCCGCGAGGACGAAGTGTCGGATTGGGACGTGTTTCGCGAGCGAGTTCGCGGTCAAGGTCCGATCGAGCTGACCTTGGAGTTCGGCGTTCCACTTCGAGAGAGAGACTTTGTCTTCCTGCCGGTCACCGGTGGCGTCGAGAAATTTCATCAGCTTCGAAGGGCGTTGTTGAAGAAGGAACCACGAAATAGCACTCCGCACCTCACCATTATTCACCCGAGAAACGGTACGTGTACCGACGAGATTTTCGCAGACATTTTGAGCCGTGTTTCTCCCTTTCAATACACGTTTCACGAAGTGCATCTCATCGAACAGATGGACGGCGGAGTCTGGAAGCTGGTGGAGCCGGTGGGCTCACCAAGGGATGGTGCGGGAACTTGCTAGTGCTTTGTCTCTATTTAATTGTCGGCCTGGTAAAGTGGTCCGGAGTCAATTGCCGGAACGGCCTTTCGGGTGCTTCGCACAATTGACTCCTGACCCCTTTACCAGACCCCAAGTTTTTGTTGTGACAAAGCACTAGGCTTTATCCCGTTCTGCGGTCTAATTATGGCAAATTGGTGTGGAACTAAAGTGGAGTCGCTGCTGTCTGAGTTCCGGTGATAGGATTCCCTATTTTGTGGCGCAACCTGAGCGAGAGAGAACAAATGATGAAGTTCCTGGCATTCACGGTCCTCGTAGCTTGTTTGAGTTTTTTCCCGGCCGTGTTTGCGGTAGCCGAAATGGACGACAACGACGGTATCGATCCAAAAGAAATTCAAGAAAAAGTTGTTGCGACCGTCGGGGAGAAATTTAGCGTCGAGTTCCTTCGCAACGGGGACCAGTTGACGCAGCCGACCAAGGGCATTCCGATTGAAGAGGAACTGTCCTCGCTCCGGATCGAACTGGGCATAACCTCGGCGTCGCCGTTTCCGCCCCCACGCGAGGGAGCGACACGGCCATTTCTTTCCATCGAAAACCATTTCGACAAGGCACTACACGTTCGCGCTTTGGCTCGGCGGACGGGCAGCGTGGAGTACTTCGATATTTCTGCCGAAGTGTCACTGGTTCCACCGGGAGAGTCCTCATACAAGTGTTGGGACTTTGATACGTTGATTGATGAGGTCGTACTGTTCGACTTTCGACTGGTTGATGATCTTGCAGGAAACACCGCTCGATCCAAACCGGTGCACATGGGCGGAGTGGAATTTGAAGTTGTGGCCCAGTCCGTTTGGCAGAGGCCTCGAGAAGTCTATGACGAAGAAACTACGAACATCGGATTTTGCATCCGAAATCGGACGGACAAAGATATGTCGTTCGTTTTGCGTGACGGGCTGCGTCTGTACCTGGAACCGGTTGATGGTTCCGAACGAATTGTTGGGCAGATCTCGGAACGATTTGTTCACGAGCCGATTCGAGTCGCTGCGGGCAAATGCGAAATGGTAGCGTTGCCGGTGCAGCTGGTGCACACTCGGATTGGTGCCGTGTGTCTGGGATTGAAGAGCCCCAGCGGCTGGAACTGGCTCACTTCCGATCTGGGGGTTGGCAAATACCGACTGCAAATCGCTTACGAAAGTCATGAAGAGGCGGACGACTTCTGGCGAGGTAAAATCCAAACCGAACCGTTGGAAATTGAAGTTGCAGCCGGGGAGTAGTGATGCGGGCAATCGCCCGTGTGGGACCTTTGGACGAGCCACGATGTCGAAGGTTGTTGGCCGAAAAGAAGTTCTTTTGGATCATTTGACAAGGAAAGCTGTTTGACGCAGGAGCGGGCCATTGTTGTGTCACTGGTGGGCTGGTTGGCGGTATGGGCGATTTGGCTGTTGCTGACGCATCACTACCACCCGACATTTGCACTTGCGCTGATCGTCACAACGAGTCTGGTGATTGCGTTTGCTGCTGCGTCGTATTGCAATCATTTGGTTTTGGTCCCCCGGCTTTGGACGAAGAAAAAGCCGTGGCAGTACGCGGCTTGGTTGGGCGTGACCATGGTGCTGGGCACTGCGATTGCCTTGGCGGTTATTCGAGTGTCCTATTTCAGAATGTTTGGACCAGACGCGGACCCCCATGGTGTCTACAAACACTTTGCAATTGATCTATTTGGAATGATCGTGCATGTCGCCTTGGCCGCGGTCGTCGTCCGAGTCGCGTCGCGTAAGTTCGGTTGATCAACGGATGATGGCGGGTTCGGAACCGTAGGATTGCTGCAATTGAACACGCTACGAGCCCTTCGTTGCTTTGGCAGTGGCCTTCAATGATCGTCAAATCCAAACTCAACGAAATGGTCCTTCGGAATTCATTCGTAACTTTTTCCATAATGACTTGTGTCACGAAGCCTGATTCGGCGATGGGAGCCTGTCTGTCCCGGTGGTGAATCGCCGGCAGTTGTCGTTTGGGTTTTTGGCAATTCGGGTTGATGGATTCCGGCGGATTCGCTAGGGTACGCGCCGTTCCAGGTCCGAATTTCGCGAGTATCCTCCTAGGAGGAAAGGGCTAACCCAGTGTTCACCAATCGAACTATTCGCCCGCTCGTCTGGGCACTCGTTGCTAGCATGCTGTTCTTGCCCGCGTGCGCCGCGAAAACAAAAGCTCAACCCGAGAAGAAACCAAACCTCACATTACGTGAGTTTCTTCAAACTTCCGATGAGTCGGGAAAAGAAGGGGTTGGGGGCGGTTCGTTTCGATTTCCGGATTGATCCGAGTGGAAACGATATGGTTTTTGTTGGGTGGGGGCGTTTTTGTCCACGCTCTGGCGATTGTGGCTGTGTGATGCCGTATGCTGTCTGCGCACTGGCGAGCGTCGCTACGTGATGCGTTTGGGGGATTGGCCGAGAAGGCGGGCGGCTTTGAGCAGGGCGACGCAGGACGGAGCGTGGGTGATGCGGCTTTCCATGACCATCTCGATCGCTTCTTGGAATCCAATGACCACGGGTTCGATCTGCTCGGTGCATTCGAGTTCACGTTCGCAATGCGTTAGCTCCATGGCAAGGTACAATTGAGTGGGCGAGAAAACGTTGGCCGTGAACGGATCCACTCGGCCAAGATCGATCCAGGTCGCCGCCAACAGCCCCAGTTCTTCACGCAGTTCTCGCTGGGCGGCAATCAAAGGTGATTCCGAGCCATCGCGCCCACCGCTGACGCCTTCGACCGTCTCTTCCCCAACGGCGTAGTGGAACTCGCGAGTCAGATGCACTCGTCCTTGGTTATCCAAGGCGACCACACAGACGCCCGGTTTCAAGGTGATGACGCAATAACTTCCCGGCAAGCCATCCGGGCGAATCACCTCGTCGCGCACGACTTGGACCCACGGGTCCTGATAGCGAACCTGCGAGGCCAGGATTCGCCAGGGACCATGCACGCGCGACGCGGAATCGTCGATGACTGGAACGGCCGTCGACTCCGACGGGATCGTGTTCTGATTGGCATTTTGCTGCTTCGACTCAGGCATCTAGCGACCGCCTTATTCGATGACTTCCAACCAAATTGGCAGCGTTGTGATACCGCCGTCGATTTCGGCCTTGAGAAAAAACGGGCGGCGACCAAGCGCGGTCTTGGCTTCGGCGGTGATAAAGAACTCTCGTTCGTTCATGCCCGTCAGCAACAATAGACCGTTCAGGCCGATATTGTCGACAATGACGCCATGTGCCGGGTTGCGCGCGGCCAGCGCGTTGCCAAAACTAATTTCGCCGGTTTGAGCAGCGCCACGTTCAACCAAAACTTTTGCTGAAATAGTACCGCCGCGTCGCACTCGCAAAACGGTTTCGTAGGCTTGCGGTTTTACGACTTTGGTTTCTTGGCCGTCGGCTGTTGCCGCAAGAGAAACGGGTTGCGCGTTGTCTGCCGTTAACGCGACAATCCAAGGAACAACCTGAGTTGTGTCGGCCTTTTTGAGAACGCCTAAATCCCCGGCTGGCCGAGTGATTGCCTCGCCAAGAATCTCGGCCTTCGCCATAACCACTGGCTGCACGGAATCAGCCCACGGCTGGTCGGCTTCGATCCAGATCGTGCCTTGAGCCAATTTCTGACCGGGTTCAATCACGATCGGTGAACTAACAGTGACACCCGGCGGCAGTCCATCGATCGTGAACTCGACCGGCCCATCAAATCCGTCGAAGCGTTCGATCGATACGGTGAATTCTCGGCCAGCTCCATGGAGCAACCCCGCCGATACGGCCGTCACCGACGCTTGAAATTCGGGCTGCGCCGGACGGATCCGCAGTTGATAACGGAAGTTGTCGCCACCGAACAACCTCGCGTCTTGCACGGCCACCGTGAATAGGCCTGTCGAAGGAGCTGTGAACAGAAGTCGACTTCCCTTTCCGGCACGGCGATATGGGTCGTCATCATTGCGATAGGGTATGTCGAACGTAGGCAGGCCATTGTCGAGCGGACTTTGGCCATTTGCCAACGGCTGAACGATGTAGGCCGGTTCACTTAAGGCATGAGTCACGTGGGAGGTTCCAAAGTACGTCCAACGTTGGCCACCGCCCGGATACATATCAAACCCGGAATCAGGGCCGCGCGGATGCATCCACAAGCGAGTCACTTCGCCTGATGCGTATAAGAATTGATCCAGTCGCATGTCTTGTTGGCCAAACAAGCGAAAGTCGTCCGACTGCATACTGTCTTTGCCTCGAAAGGTAAAATACGATTCGCGAATCGCTTGCAGTCGCGTTTGCACAACCGGCTGATCGTTGTGATCCAGGATCGTGATCAGTGGATCCAGGTCGCTGGCATCGCCCGTGGCAGGCAAGGTCGGATGATTCGGCGCGACAGTCGCGTTGGCTCCAATCGGATCCACATCGATCGCCCAGACTTCGCCAGCGTTGGCCGACCATTGATAGCGATCGACTTCCTGGGCTTGGGAGATGGTTCCCGCAACTCGAACGTTGCGTGGGGCGGACATTGGCTGATTCGAGTTCGCGGCAAGTTCCGATTCGGAGACGGTTTGCGATTCCGAGTCCAGAAAATACGTCGGTTCCACCAGTGTCTGAGTAATCAATTCGTCGCCGACCATTGAGACAATGGTTGATCGCGATTGGAGCTTGCCGTAGAGGTCGGTTGCCCATAACGTTTGACCGTCCGTAGAAAAGAACATTCCGCTCGGGGTACCACCCAACGGCTGCAAGGTTTTTAATACTTCCCATGTGCGAGTGGAAACCAACTTGAGGCTTCCAGTTTGGCTGGCGATCGCCACTTGTTCGCCAGCAGGATCCACCGCCATTGCCACCAATGGTGCTTCGTCGATAAATCGCGTTTCCAACAGCGGATTGGGTACTGGCTGGGCGGTTGGATTCCAATTCCAAACTCGCAAGCGATTGTCCGTCGCAATTGCTACCACGCGCGGAATTCCAGCTCCCGGTGGACCTGGCAAGAAACGCACGGCGTTGACCTCCCCTTCGGGTTGGCCAAAGGTATCGGCACGAGTTAACGTGGTAACGTTCCAAACCTTTACCGTTTGGTCTGCCGAGGCACTCAAGAGCGTCGTACTGTCAGGTGTGAAGCACAAATCGAATACGGCTCCGTTATGTCCGGGCAGTTCACCATGAAGACTTTGGTCTACGGCATTCCAAATCTTGATGACACGATCGTATCCTGCCGTCGCCAACCATTTTCCATCAGGCGACATGACAGCCGCATAAATCAAGTCGCGATGTCCTGTGAACGTATGATGCGTCACGTCCGCCAATGTTTTGGCTGCCGCTTGATCGTGTTGAGTGATGGCCGGTAGAATCGCAGCGAGATCCAGCACATGGACCTCACCCGCAAGTCCAGCGATCCCCGTTCCCACAACCAAACGCTGACCGTCGGTGGAAAACTGAACCGAGTTGACTTTGCCACTGAAGCCGGTGATCGTCAATCCGGTTGTCTGCGCGAACTCGTCCAGCGTCACGCCCGATTGTAAGCTCTGGATATTGGTCAACACGACTCGCCCGGATTGCCCGAACGCTACGGTCTGTCGATCGGGGCTTCGTGAGACGGCCGAGATGGCGGCGGGTTTCGAATGTTGGACTGCTACATTGGGCACACGCAGCGTTGGACGCGGGCTGGCGCCGGCAGGTCCTTTAGCCCCCGATTGGATCCAATCGGCCAAGACTTGCAACTCGCTTTCATTCAAAGCGTCCGCTTCGTCTGGAGGCATGGCGGGTTCCGCCTTCCGAGTCGCCAATAAATGTAGGCGACTACTGGCGGTCGCACCGGGCGTCATCGCGGGACCTGAGCTGCCGCCTTCGAGCATTGCCTCATAGGTCGATAGATCCAGTCCACCTTCCGCTTCGTCCGGGTTGTGGCAACCGACGCAATGGTTTTGCAAAATCGGTAGGACACGTTCCGTGTAGTCATCGACTTGTTCGGCAGAAATGCTGAAACAAGTCAGGGAACCGGAACTTAACACGAGCCAACTTAGGAATGCCGTCCATTTCCAGAAATATTGAATCATGGCTTCAGCTCTGCTTATTGATTAAAAGTAAACTCGGTACTGGTCAGGACACTCCACACGAGATCTTCCAGTGCTTGGCGTCGTTCCGCGGCGGGGTATTCTTGCGCCACTGCCAGCAGACGTTGTCGTTCCTGGTCGCTTGGTTTTCGCATCAGAGCCACATGAAACAATTGATCGATGAACGTCGCGTCGTCCCAACCTTGCTGCATGCCTTGCTCGATCCAATTGCCGGTCTTGGCCAATTTCGGGTTCAGCGTATCCCCGTTGGATAGATGGAGGACTTGCACCATGCTGGGTTGATCGCTGCGTTCGCAGTCGCAGGTGATCTCGCGGTTGTGCCGTCCGAAGGCTTTGAGAAAGGTCGAAGCGATGGCCGTATCGTACAGTTGGATCGCTTTGGTACCTTCCGGGTAGAAGTCAATCGCTTGACGGTCGGCGCCTGGGAAGGCAATCTCCTTAAACGACGTCGAGGTGCCAAGAACCTGATCGATGGAATCCAATAACACTTCAGCCATGAGTCGGCGCGGGAAGTACCGGCTCAGGTACTTCGAATCCTCGCGATTTTCGGCCAGCGGCTGACTGCTCCGTTGATACGTTTCACTTTGCAGAATCGTGCGCATCAATTGCTTGAGATCAAAGCGATGTTCGACCAAATGTTGCGAAGCGGCCGCCAAGAGTTCTTCGTTGGAGGCCGGATTGCTCAATCGCAAATCGTCGACCGCTTCCACCAAGCCGCGACCAAAGAAATTCGCCCAGACTCGATTTGTGATGGCCCGGGAGAAATAGGGGTTCTGCGGGTCGGTTAACCAGGTTGCCAAGACGGTGCGTCGATCGCTGGGATCAGAAAACTGTAGCGGATCGCCGTCCAATGGAGCGGGTGGTTGCGGTCGTCCGGTTTTGGGCTGGACCAACTCGCCTTCCGCGGCGACATACAAGGTACGCAGGCCATCACCATTGCGAGGTTCACCGCCCCAGCCCTTCGTGCGCACTCGGGCGAACATGTTGGCCATGCCGTAATACTGGTCGTTGGTCCACTTTTCCAACGGGTGGTTATGGCAACGAGCACAACCAATCGAGAGACCCATAAACGCTTGGCTTATGTTTTCGGTCATGTCTTCGGGGCTCTGATGCAGAGCATAAAAGTTTGTGGCACCGTTTTCGAAACTCGTCCCGGTTGCCGTCACGACCTGGCGCACAAAATCATCCCAGGGTACGTTGTTTTCCACCTGCTTGCGAATCCATTGGTAGTAGGCTTTGACGGCTTCGGGGCGCAACCGCGTGCCGTTGATCAACAACAAATCACTCCAACGATACGTCCAATAATCCACAAACGAGGGACTGGCTAACAACGTTTCAATCAATTGGTCACGCCGCGATTCGGCTGGATTTGCGAAATACGCCACACTTTCCTCGTTGGTTGGCAATCGGCCCAAAGTATCCAAGGTCGCGCGGCGCAAAAATGTTTCGTCATCGCAGCGTGGCGATGGAGTTAGTTGGAGAGATTCAAGCTGCTTCAAGTTCAAGTGATCGATAAAGTTCCGCCGCGTCGAATTCGCAAAGACTTCGGGTGCGACGTCATTTGGGAACGGCACCGTTAATCGCGCGAGTCGAACTTGACTGTCGAACCACACAAGCACTGCTCCCTCGCCACTGCCGCGGATCGAAACTTTGCCGTTGGGATCGACCCCCGCAATCGCTTCGTCAGTCGAGGAAAAAATCGACCATGCGGTAACGTCCGCGACCGAGTCGTCGCCGTAGTGGGCCATGACTTTCAGTTGGATATCTTGTCCGGGAAGCAGACGCGAAACGTCGGGGCTGACTTGCAGCGAACGGAGTGGTGGGACGTCGGCACTTGGGCCGGACGCTCCTTCTGCGATCCACTGAGATAAAATCTGATAGTCCTGCGAATCAACTTGGAGACGAAGACCGCCTTGGTGGGGAACGGCGCCCGACGGTTTCGACAAAAATAGACTACGTCCGGGATCCGACAGATCGATTCGTCGTCCGCGAAGTTCCTGCGTGATGCTGAAGTGGTCCGCCGCTGCATCGTAGCCACGCAGGGAAAGTCGGAATCCACCTTTCCCGGCCAGCGCCCCGTGACAGGCTCCCGAATTGCAACCACTCTTTGCCAGGATCGGTTGCACTTGTCGCGAAAAGTTGACGGGAGCGGCTTGGTCGTCGGTGGTAATCGACGCGTCGACGCGAAATGCGGTGGTCAACAGTAACGCGATTGATCCAAATACCAATCTCGCCGTTGAGACGATTGTCTGGCGACGCGGCATGGGGATGACTTTGTCGAAAAAAGTTCGCTTGTGTTTCACGATGACTTCTCGTTCGGGCGGATTGGAATGTGGGTTGCCAGTCTCAGGCAGCCATTGTGGGTTGCCAGTCTCTGGCAGCCAATGTCGTTGCAAGTATCTTGCTGCGGAAAAATCGGATCTAGGTTTTGCTTCCCCTCGTGGGGGAAATGATGGGTATGGGTTGGTTAACCCGCCGGCTGCCAGTGGACTGGCAACCTACATTATCAAACAAAAAGTTCCTTAATCTCTCGGACCCCAAAATCTACCAACGGGAATGGGCGTTGCCCCGGCCCCGGTAGTTCGTGGTGCAAGTCCAACCCCATGCTTTTGAAGATGGTGGCGACAACTTCGCCGGGAGTTGTGGGGCGTTCGGCGGGAACGGCGCCAATCGAATCGCTGGCTCCGATGGCTCGACCGCCTTGGACACCACCACCGGCGAAAGTGCAAGTGAAGCATTGCGGCCAATGATCTCGTCTACCGGCGGGATTGACTTTGGGAGTTCTTCCAAATTCCGCCAAGCCACAGACCATTGTGTCAGCCAACAGACCGCGTTGGTGCAGGTCTTCAATCAGCGCCGAGTAACCTTGGTCGTACATGGGCGCCACGATGTTCTTCATGCCATCGATGGTGGTAAACGGTTTGCTGCCGTGGATGTCCCATGTGATTTCATCGAACACCGTTAGGAACGTATTGATCGTGACAAAACGCACGCCCGCTTCGATCAAACGTCGAGCCAACAGGCAACATTGGCCAAAGCGATTCATCCCGTACCTTTGACGGACTTGTTCCGGCTCTTGCGTCAAGTCAAACGCGGCTCGCGCTTGTGGGCTACTCATCAGGCGATAGGCCGCTTGAAAGTTTTGGTCCATCATTTGAGCCGATTCACTGGTCTCCAGGTGGGTCAGCTTTTCTTCAACAGCGGCTCGCATGCGGCGGCGACGATCGATACGAATTTCGCCCAGATCGGTGGGTGGCAGAAGATCCGGAACTTTGAAGTTTGGTTGACTGGGGTCGGCCATCAAGGCAAACGGATCGTAAGTCTTGCCCAGGAAGCCGCCGGCTTGGCCATTGGGGAGATTACCACCGCCGCGGCCCATTGTTTCGGGCAAAACGACGTGCGCGGGTAGATCCGTGCGTCGCCCTTTTAGATATTCAACGACTGCTCCCGCGTGCGGATAATTGACGCCGCCAGTGAATTGACGACCCGTTTGGAGCATTTGCCAACCGGCATCATGAACTGCTGCGGCCGTGTGGTAACAGGAACGCACGATGGAAAACTTGTCTGCGATTTCAGCGTGTCGCGGCAGAATTTCGCTGACTTGAAAATCACCACGAGTCGCGATGGGTTGAAACGGTCCGCGAATCTCGAGCGGCGCGTTGGGCTTCATGTCGAACGTGTCCAACTGGCTTGGCGCGCCGAGATTAAAAATCATGATGCACGATTTGCGATCGGCATCTGGCGTCAAATGCCCCGCCTGTTGAGCGGCCAACCATTGGGGCAATCCCAAGCCGACCGCACCAAGCGTGCCGATCTGCAAGAAGTCTCGTCTCGTTTTGCCATTACAAGTATGCGTTTTGGCTTGAGATGTAAGATTCAACATAAGACGCGGATCCTCGACGTGGAAAGGATGCTTTGCCAAAGGTGGGACTCTGATTGTAAGTCCTTCCCAGTCAAAACGCAAACACTCCCACCGTGAAAGCCGCCCATGGAGATCACGGTGCTACAATGGCCAAGAACATCACTGGCGACTCGCGTCCCATAGATTGGGCATCATTCGCGCCGCGAATTGGGGACACATCGGACACGTCCCAATTGGCCCGACGTTTTGAATTCCATTTGGATAGAGGGAATTCAACCCAGAGTCGAAGCGAGAACGTCGCAGTCCGCCACGCAATAATTTGTTGGCAATAGAATAAATGAAAAAGCGGGTGAAGAGATTCGAACTCTCGACATACAGCTTGGGAAGCTGTCACTCTACCAACTGAGTTACACCCGCATTGCTCCAAAATTCTACCACAACGGGTTTTGGACGGAAGCCGTGAACGGCGAATTCTTCGGGGCAAAATCCCAGCCACACGTAAAATGTAGGGGGAATGATTTTGGAAAACCGGTCAGGGGTTTCCGAGTCCGTACGTTCAAGGGACAGGCAATCTCCCACGCATACCTTGCCGACCGTTGGCAATACCAATCCACAAACGACAGTTGGCCAACGACAATGTTGGCCCCCGACAACGGATTAGCGGACGGTTGAACACGCGATGCGAACCTGGACTCAACGCCGTTTATGTCACGGCAGTCGTGCGGCGCGAAAGTAGGCGTGCAGTCGTTGATGGCTGGATTGCGGAATTCTCGCAACGATTGAGCCAAAATCCGGATCGAAATAGAGATACGCCGTTGGGTAGCGGTTGAGATCCTGCTCCAACAGTCGATTTAACCGGCTGCCCAAAACCGGCCACTCCCGAGCCGATGGACAGAGGTCGGCAACTGGATAAACCTCCACATCTGCAAAGGCTGCTTCCGCCGAGTCACTCAACAGGCACACGACATCAGGCGACATGTATCGCAGGCTCAGACCCATATCCAAACACAATTCTTGTAACACGCTGACCAAGGTTTGATTCTCAGCCACAAGTGGGACGACGGTATCCGGTGTCCAGCCTTCCGCGATCAACGATGGCCAATCGACGACCACGGTTACATTGGATTGTTTGAAGATTTGTTGGAAGATGTCTCGCAATGGTACGGGTTGATGATATTGCAAGTTGATCACGGTTTGCATTCGGCCGCTCTCTTGCACGGCTTTGGGTAGCAACTCTGCGGGCCAATTCAGCGGTTGTCCTTGATTGGATTTTGCCAAGGTCAATTGTCGCAACAGTCGGGCGATTTGTTTTTGGACATGGGGATAGTGAACGACAATGATCTTTCCGTCGCGAATCTGCCAGGCACCTTTTTCCGTCGCGCGTTGCGCTTCGGGATTGGTTTCAGCATCACCGACCATTTCGCCCCATTGTCCCGGCGCGATATAGTCGTTCAAAAACTTGCCGACTTTTTGCAACTCGGTTTGCCGAGCCTCAGGTGCTAGATCGGCAGCCAACCAATCGATCGAATACGAACTTGCGGACATCTTGTCGGTGTCCCGTGGGAAAACTCGAAGGCCAAAAATATCAGGACGTTCGGGGTTCCAAGCATGTTGTTCGACCGAGAACCCAAAGGGTTCCAGTTGACTGGCCAACAAGTCCGGGATCGTGGTTTGCACAGATTCCATCAAGCGGGGTGTATCGAGTGGAATGGGTTGCCCCTCGAATCGTGGGATGTCGATCCAGACTGGAAGTCCGCTCAACGTTTCCGCGATCGTCATCAATTGGGGGACTCGCCCTTGTTCGTTGCGGAAGCCGGCGATTTTGTCCGTTAGCCCGCGTTGCGTTTTTGTTTCTCGTGGCAATGGTTTCACAACACGCGGCGAGCGGGACCGCGTTGGCTGTTGTTGGGCAAATTGTCTCAGCACATCATCGATTGGATCCATGCCGGCTTCGGTCATTGCGCGAAGTCCTGGGTCGTCCCATTCGCTGGTCAAGCCATCGTCGAAGATTTTCTTCATGGTGTCTTCAAACCCACCCTCGGAGCCATCGTCTTCGTTTCCTCCAAGCCCCATTTCTTCTGGGGATTGGTCCGGTTGTGGTGGCCGTGGCCCGCCATCGTTTCTGTTGGCGGCTTCGGCCAGCTCGGAAGGGTCTAGATCTGATTTGCCATCATCTGGTGGGTTCGGTTCGACGAGATTTTCGTTGGGCGGCGCCACGTTGGGTTGCGATGGTTGTTGATTTCCAGTTCCGTCGACGGGTTCCGTTGGCTTCTCGGCCTCTTTATCCTGCGGTTCGCTGGGGTCCGTATCCGTCTCGGCGGGTGTTTTTTTCCCTTCGACATTTGCGGGTTGTTGCGGCGGCGCCTTTGCCAGTTCCGCTAGTTTCGATTGCTGGCCCCACCAGTATGATCCGAGCGCACCAAACAGAATGAGGAGGCCCACAGCGGCCATCACCGCCAATAGCATCGCGCGGCGTTTCCGTGTCCGGGCGGAATCCCAATTCTCCGGTCGCAACAGAGCATCTGGAACGGCCTTTTCTTTTGATGAGGACGATGGAGCTCCAGCGGCCTTGGTGGTTTTTCCAGTCGCCTGCGGAGCCGGCTTGGCTTCGGTGTTTGGTCGTTGGCCAGCAGGAGTTGCCGGTTCGAGGTCAACCAGTTTCAGCTCTTCGCCCCAACCCAAACTGCCGACGTTGGGTAATGTTTCCTGGAGGTCTTCTGGACGTGGAGCATTTGGGGCGGATTGGTCGCGGCGGCGTTTGGCGACTGGCTGTTGCGCGGGAGCGACGTCCGGTTTTGCTTCTGCTCGAGTCTCTGCGTTGTGGGCATTGGCGGGTGGTACCCAACCCACCGGCGGCTCCACGTGAACCATATCTCCGCAGCGGGGGCAGGCCAAAGATTGGCCGATGAGTTCAGCCTTCGCGACTTTCAACTTGGCTCGGCAACTGCCACATTGGATTGTAAACACGAACCGTCCATTTCGAAAAAGGTCGTCGACGAATGCCCATCGGCTAAGGAGTCGACGCTGCCGATTGACTGGGCGACAACGCCCGCAGGAACTCGACCAAATAACGCCGTTCTTCCACGGACAAGTTTAGTGGCTGAAGAAGAGGCGAAAGTTCCGGGTCCTCTGGTGATCCGCCCCGGTTGTAGAATTCTACCACATCTTCCAGTGATTTTGCACTTCCGTCGTGCATGTACGGTGCGGTTTGAGCGACTCCACGTAGGCTGGGAGTCTTGAACCGGTATCGATCTTGCGGGTCGTGCGTGATGTCCGCCCGACCGAGATCCCGCGCGGCGCTGCCAAAACTAACGCCTGTGTTGTGGAACTGCTCGTCGGAGAAATTATCCCCTGCGTGACATTGCCAACAGCGACCTCGGCTCTCGAAAATCCACAATCCTTGGCGTGCTTCCATCGACAGTTCTTTGACGTCCGCCGCTCGAAATCGATCGACGGGCGAATCGGCAAGTACCAGACAACGCTGGAAAGCGGCCAGGGCCGTGGCCAATCGCTCGGCTGAAATACTCGTTGCTGGTGCTGTCGAACTCGGCTCGGGCGACCCTTCGGCCGGCGAAAAGGCAGCCTCGAATTCTGCCCGATATTCGGCATTTTCTTGCAAGCGGCGCAAGATCTGCTCGAGATCATCACCCATCTCGTCGGGGTTCGAAATCGGCTGCAAGGCTTGCTCTTCCAAGGTGGCCGCGCGGCCATCCCAAAACTGTGACCTGCCATACCCTCGATTGAATAGAGACGGAGCATTGCGGCGCCCCGTTTTGCCCTTGATCCCGATCGCCACCGCGTCGGGGCTGGCCATACCGTGGTCCGGCTGATGACAGGTTGCACAAGAAACGGTCTGGTCGCTCGATAGAATAGGGTCAAAAAACAAACGCCGCCCCAAGTTCACTTGGAGTTCCGACAATGGAGTCGCCGGATACTCCGCCGGCAAAGACGCGAACCCCAAAGGCGTTTCTCTGCGTAACCAATCGGCCGTGGGTGGTAAGGTATCTGTGGGTAACGGGAGGGCAACCGAAGGGGAACTCGCAGCCGGTTCTTGCAATCTGCCGCTGCTGATCGACAAGTTCAAGGGCAAGAGCAACACCAGAATCCCAAACACCAAGCGGCGATGTGCCATCATCAAACCGTTGACCATAACACTCACCTATTCACCCACTCACTCACCAACTCACGTACTCACCTACTCACTCAATTGAACCAGAAATCGTTCGATCAATTGCCGACCGAGGGCTTCGTCGGAATGCGTGAACTTTAACGCGAGGTCGATGTCCAATAGCCAATGATGCAGACAATCCAAACGCCTGCGGCCGAGTCGTTTCAAGCGTGCCGCTGCTTTTTCTACTTCGGAACCCCAACTGTGAAACCCTGCCAGCAACAAAGACTCTTTCATGTCTGGGCGGCCAAGCCCACGAAGTCGAACTTCGTTGTAATGGTCGTACGCTACGGAATAACGTCTTAGGGACCACGACAATTGGCCCATGACGCTTAGCGGATGTTCGCCCGCGTGAAAAATCGGATGCAGGGTTTCGATGGCCTTCATCACTTGGCCGTCCATGGCTTGGTCGATCGCTTGCCAAACGGTTTCGGCCTTCCAACCGCCAACATGAGTTCGAATGTCCGCCAGCGTAATCGAGGTGCCGGGGGTAAATAGCAGACTTAGTTTCGACAAACTGGTGTCGACCATTCCAAATGAATCTTGTGAAAAATCCCACAACAAAGTTGCCACTTCGCTGGGGACTTCCAATTGGTAATGATGCTTGGCCCAATGGGCGATCCACTTGGCAATTTGCTTGACATCCACGGCTTTGCTTTTGGCACTGGTCGTGGGCGGGTCGCATAAAACCAGCACGCCATGTTGCTGCACCAGTTTGTAAAGCTTGGTCGTTGCTTGCCACGTATCGGTCACCATCACCAGGGTGTTGGACGATGTTGGCTTGGCGACCCACGATTCCAACTCGGGCCGATGTTTGCTGATAAACGAATCGGCATCAATCACCACCACGGGTTGCGAATGACCATGCGAAAACAAAGAGCCCGTTGCCAGTTCAGCATCCAGATCCGTCCAACGCAGATGGTCGCCGTCAAGTTTTGGTGGCGGCAATACGTCCACGTCGCCGCCCGTCAAACAGTGGAACGTATGCCGTAACGACATGTCAATCAGGAAGTTGTCCTTGCCAAACAGGATCACCGTCGACGGTAGATCGACGATGTTTGCCGGCCATTCGAGGGCATGCCAAGTTTGGACAGTCTTCGTCATTCGAAATAACCTAATGCGTTGGTCAAAAACCGTTTTCGAGCGTGGGTCGTGATTGGTTTGTGAAGGGAGGCTGGGGCGGAAAGTGGCGACCGGTGTTGATCCACATGTTGGCAAGCCGCTTCGGGTTAAACGATCAAGCGACTGGGGTTCTCGCAAGTCCACTTTAGGACTCGGTCCAGTGGCCAACCTTGTTCCTGAACCAACCAAGTCGCCATTTGGGACAGAATCCCCGTCGAACCCGCCATGTGTTTCCCGTTGGCCGCCCACGCTCTCCCAAGTTCATCGACCTGAATCGACTGTCCCCCCAGTGGATACGTGCCCGGCCCCAACCCTGCCGCACTAATCGAGTCGGACACGATGATTACATTGTGGTCGGGAATGAAGTCCAAGTACAGTCGGAGCACAAAGTCCGGCAAGTGACGATTATCGGCGATCAACGAGATGCTTAGCTGGTCGGCCAGGCTCAAAACCCGATTGATGATGTGGTCGTGCCGAGCCAAATTCAAAGGGCAGCCATTTCCCAAATGGGTGAACATGCTCAATCCATCGTCGATCGCCCGCAGCAGTTGCTCGCGTGAGGCGTCGGTGTGTCCGGCCGCGACCACGATTTGTTGGGCATGCAAAAAGCGGAGGACTTGCTGATTCGGATCGACTTCCGGCGCCAACGTCATGAGCCGAACGTAGCCTTCGCCTGCCGCGCAGAGTTGCTGGCAAATTCGTAGGTCGGCGGGTAGGACGGCGGACCGCGGGTGCGCCCCGACGTAGCCGGGTTCGGCTGAGATAAACGGGCCCTCGACGTGAATTCCAATGATCGTCTGCTCGACCAACGAACTGGATGAGATCGCTTGGGCCAGTTTCCCGATTCTTCGGCACATCGATTCGACGGGAGCGGTGATGACCGTCGCTAGTATTCGCGGGACTCCGGCCGAACGGAGACGCTCGCATGCGATGTCGATTTGTTCGAATGTCAAATCATCCGAGTTGAAATCGATTCCACAAAATCCATTGACTTGCAGGTCAAAATAGTTGGTCATCGTGCGACCATTTGGGGATCAGGACGTTTCAACCAGGACTGCGATTCAAATGACAAAAGTTGGGCAGACGCTTCGTCCAATACCAACCACGTGTTGTCGTGCGTCCGCAGGATACTGGCGGGGACCATGGGGCTAATCGGCTCTTCCAGAGTCGCGCGAACGGCTGCCGCTTTTTGCGGACCGGGCACGCTACAGAAAATCGACTCCGCTTTGAGGATTTGGCGGATGGACATACTGATGGCCTGCGTCGGAACATCGTCCAGCGACGCGAACCAGCCCTCGCCAACTTGTTGCCGACGACAAAGTTCGTCCAACGGCACAATCAGATAAGGTTCCTGACAATCGAAGTCGGCCGGCGGGTCGTTAAACGCCAAATGTCCGTTTTCGCCAATGCCAACCAAGGCCACATCAATCGGTCGATTCGCTAACGCGGTGTTCGCGGATTGCAAAAGCATGTCCGCAGGTTGATTCCCAACCAAAAAATGGAACGAGGCCAAAGGAACGTGCAACACAAAACGGGTCTGGAGATAATGACAAAACGAAGCGGGGTGATCCGGGGTGAGGCCCAAATACTCGTCCAAGTGAAAGCCATGGACTCGCGACCAGTCGACATTGGTTTGTCGAACAAGTTCCGCGAGCACTTCGAATTGTGACGCGCCCGTAGCCACGACCAACGTGGCCTGCCCACGCTGCGCAATCGCCGCTTCCAAGCGGGCTGCTGCTGCTCGAGCGACCAACGGCCCAAGTTCCGCACGATTCTTGGTCAGAATGAGCTGCATGTCTGGGGTTCTTTCATGGTGAATGGGTGACTGGAAAGCCGATCACATCCGGACATCGATTTTACGAGTCGATAATCCGTGATGAAACTAGGGGCCACTCGTTTGGGTGTCCCATTCGGTCAATTGTCCGGTGTGGTTGTTTGTAAAGTGTCACGCCGGAAATATCCGCTTTGTCCTGAATTGGTGTTGCCCGTTTGGGTTATGTCTCGTGGTCCAGAATCGCATAAGTTCTAAGGTCAGGCCCCATTTAACAAACAGCCGAGCGAGGAATCCTGTCCGAACAGTCTCGACCGCCGCGATCACGATTCGATCGTCAACATGAAGGTAGCCGCCGCGCGAAACATACGCTAGAATGAGTAGGCCAGGAAGATCTTGTCGCGTGACCATGCTTGGATTGCATATGGGTTCTTTTCCAGTCGGTATATTCCCTCGGACAAAAGTTCGTGACACTTGGCGGCTTTTGTCCTTAGTTGTTTGGCTCCTGCTGGCCAGTTCGCCTGATGGGGCATTTGGTCGGGCTCAGGCCGATTCGGAGCCGCCCGCTTCCAACGGTAATGATGATATCAATCCCGAGGCCGTCACCGTTCGAGCTTGGGATCGCTTGGAGATCAAACTGGCGGACGAGTCCCCAAGGACCGTGGACGGCAAGATTGAAGTCGAAGCATTGGACGGCAGTCTGTTATTCCAAGACATGTTGGGACACCTGTTGATTTTGCGCCAACAAGAAGTTGTGTCCCGCGAGCAGCATGATCAACCCGTCGAACTACATGCGGCGGCGTTGGAAGCTCGACTGAAGGAAGAACTGCCGGAAGGATTTCGCCTGCATCAGACTCGGCATTACACGGTTTGTTATTGGACCGACCGGGAATACGCCCAGTGGGTCGGTGCTTTGTACGAGCGTTTGTTTGCGGGATTCAATAATTATTGGAAAAATCGTGGCTTTGATCCACAACCCGCCCAGCGTCCCCTGATCGTTTTGGTGTTCGCCAATCGCGCCCAATTCGAACGATTTGCGCGAACGGACATGAAAGCCGAACCGACTGGAATTATTGGATACTATCACGTGCTAAACAACTGGGTGGTGATGTACGACTTGATGGCCGACGGCCAGTTCGGGAATCGGGAGCGCGGACTTTCTCAAGCTCTTTCGCATCCCAACGCGGTGCCCATGGTCGCGACGATTGTCCACGAAGCGACCCATCAACTCATGTATAACAATGGCATGCAACAGCGATTGGCCGACATCCCACTTTGGGTCAGCGAAGGCCTGGCGGTGTACTTTGAAGCGCCGGATCTGACCAGCAAACAGGGTTGGAAAGGCATCGGTAAGATCAACGTGTTACGATTTCATCGCGCGAAGCAGTACTTGAATCAACGCCCCGCAGATTCGCTGGCTACTTTGATTCAAGACGATAAACGATTTCGTGATGGAACCGCCACCTTGGATGCCTATGCGGAGGCGTGGGCCCTCAACTATTTTCTATTGAAGAAGTATGCTAAACAGTACCAAGCCTATCTCCAGGAACTGTCGAAGAAGACGCCGCTTGTCCAACAAACAGGCGAACAGCGAATCGCATTACTGGAGGAGAAGCTCGGCAAGTCGTTGGCTGAAATTGACCGCGAGTTTGTCCAGTTTTTGCAGAAGTTGCAGTAGTCCGATCGAACAACGTTAGGAAGTGAACGCATGCCCGTATTGACCGTCGATGGAGTTGGCCAGTTTTCCGTCCCACAAGGCAAACGCCTGGTTTTGGCCTTGATCGAAGACGCCGGCCAGGATCAGCTCCACGCCTGTGGTGGCAACTCCAAGTGCACGACCTGTCGTGTCGAGTTCGTTGCGGGAGAACCTACCCGCATGACTCAAGCCGAGCAAGATTGTCTTCGCGCTCGAGAGGTAAAGGGCGCTCGGCTTAGTTGCCAAATCGCGTGCGACCACGACATGACCGTTCGAGTCATTAGCCGCTTCGCGGGCAGTGGACGCGTCGATAGTGGCAAGCCCTGTGCCGAATCGATTCAACCCGAACCCGTTTGGATCGAACGTACAAGTTCCTAAATCCGGAGAGATCTTGAAACGCAGTGGCGGAGCGAGCATTGAGGAACTTGGTTCAGGCAATCTTCGCGTTTTCGACGCCTTGGCGTTTCGAATTCCGCCAAAGCCCACGTCAGCTACGTTCGAGGTTTCTTCTTCAAACGATTATCGATCTCGAACGATTCTGAGAAAATCACGTCTTCCCCATAACCGGGTGGGAAGATCGTGATATCGGTTTCTTTCAACTGCCGATTCCAGCGGTCCAATTGCTGGGACGGCACATCCGTCAGGGGGAGGTCAGGCTGTGTAGCAGGATCGATGGATTCGAATTTGTCGGGCGGAGCCGACGGCACAATCTTGGAAGTAGCTTCTGCGGAAAGATTGAATGCCGTTGATTTGGGTTCGATGCTAGATTCGCGATCGGAAATCTTGTTGGGGTTCGCGCGAACATCCGTCCGTTCGGTAATCTCGACCACGCGATGTGGAGTGACGTTTCCTCGAGTTTGGGGCTTTAGATCTTTCCCTAATGTGGACCCCAAAAAGTCGCCATCAAGCAATTGTAGGACTTCCGCCATCGTCTCGTCGTTAAGTGCCCCATGCCGCAAGTCGCGGGAGACTGGCTTGGCTGCCAAGTCGAGAACAGGCGGAGGTTCGGGCTCCGCGATCGGGGGCGGAGCTGGCAAGAAGGTTGCGATCGATTTCGAAAACTCCGACAACAAGTGTTCTTGTTCCGGGTCCGACGTTCCAGCGGCCAGTTCTTTCCGCAGCAGTTGAATTTCCAAGGCGATCTCGGCCGCCGTCGCAACCACTCTTGGGTTACTACGGTTAGTTTCGATCATGCCTTCGTACCATCGGTCCGAATCACAAAACCGAGCCCGCCGCCGGGCGGCAGCCTTCTGAATTTGATGGTCACTGGAAACAATCATCAGGGATTTGGGAGCAGAGTGCCTTTGCAGCATGTCGACGATCAACTCGTCGGCATCGCGGTGAGCCGTCGCAAAGTGGACATGAATTCCATTTTGCACGGTGTAGTCGGGTAGATCCGGCAAACGGACCGCTGAATCGAACACGACTGTCACTTCGCCGCGTTCCTCAGGAGCAAACACTTGGGCAAGGAACCCTAACAACATGCCACGGGCACGTTCCAGAGTCCCCGGTCCAACCCGGGCACCCACGAATCCACATGTTCTCAGTAAGTTGTAGCCATCGATGATGGTAGGCACGAGCGTTCGCTCATTCAAAGAACTTCTTGATCGCATGAACCGTCACGGCACGACCGGCCTGAGCGATCGAGGTGGTCAACGGAATATGTTTCGGGCACACCGCAACGCAGTTTTGCGCGTTCCCGCAAACCTGGATTCCGCCGGGGGCCATCAACGCATCGAGTCGTTCACTCTTGGCGAATTGACCCGTCGGATGGTTGTTGAACAGTACCGCTTGGTTGATGGCGTGGGGACCGATAAACGCGACGTTGTGCGCATCAGCGACCCGCTTTTGATAATCTTCTTCGCTCTCGCCGGCTTGTCGCTCGAGTTCAACCTTCGCGAATTGCGGGCAAGCTTCCATACAACAGCCACAGCTCATACATTCACTCAGCGGGTAAGCTGCTTCCTGTTGGGCCCGGCTTTGTTTGGGGCCTGGTCCCATGTCGTAGTAGCCGTCGACGCTCACCCACGCCTTGACCTTCTTGAGCGACTGAAACACTCGGGCGCGATCAACCACGAGGTCACGTACGACCGGGAACTTGCTCATGGGCTCCAAAACGATCTCGCCGCTTGGGGCATCGTCCAACAAACGATCGATCAAGGCCGAGCAACTCTGGCGGACTCGGCCGTTGATCACCATGGTGCACGCCCCGCAGACTTCTTCCAAGCAACCACAATCCCAGGCGACAGGGGCGACCGATTTTCCATCACGAGTCGTTGGATTCGCCGCGATCTTTTGCAAGACGCTGATGATGTTGAGGTTGTCTTCGTACGGGATGTCGAAGTTTTGCCAATAGGGCGATTGTCCAGGTCCGTCTTGTCGCTTGACCCGGATCTTGATCACGCTAGGCTTCGAGTGGGCGATCATTGGCAACACTTTCCGTTCAGTGGGGCAATCTGTTCAGTGGGGCAATACGTTCGGCGAGGTATTTGAATCGGTCGAGTTTACATACTGGAAACCGCAGGAGTCGCCGCAGCCTTCACCGCTGCAGGATTTCCCTGAGCTTTGGCAGTCGCGCGCCGATTCCACACGACTTCGATTTCTTCTGCACCGACCAGGCCGTACAATCGCGGTCGTGGCGGAATAAGCGACGTGTCGACATCTTCGTAAGTTAGTGTCATGTCGCCCTTGTCGTAAGTTGCGATGGTCGACTTCACCCACTTGGCCGTGTTCTCTTCGAAACGATCGCACCATTGTTCGGCTTCTTGCAGTCGGCCGTCGCGGGTTGGTGCCGCAAGGCTAGGCATCGAGAAGTCCGGTTTATAGTGGGCTCCGCGGCATTCGTCACGCTGCAAGGCACCTTTCAAAATGGCTTTCGCCAATGGGAACATATCTTGCAAGGCCTTGGTGAACACCACGTTCTGATTCGTCCAGCTGCCGGTGTCCGCCAACGAAGCGACTTTGGCTCGTTGCTCCAATTCGGCGACCGTGGCCAAGGCGGCCCGCAGTTGGTCATTGCGTCGCACAACCGTCGCCGCTCGAGTCATCAGGTCCCCCAACTCCAAGTGAATCTGATACGGGTTCTGGCTACTGGCTGGCCGATTGATGATGGCTTGTTGCCGCTGTTTCTCCGCGGCGACCGCGTTTTGGAACAAGGAAGGCGGCATTTCCGCAGCGGCCATCTTCGTGGCGTTCAGCTTGGTCTCGATCCCAGGGCCAACGACCAATCCTGTGAAAATACAACTTAGTAGGGAGTTTGCTCCTAAGCGATTGGCACCGTGGTAGTGGTAATCACATTCGCCAATCGCGTACAGGTTCGGGATGTTCGTCTCGTGATTTCGCGGAGAGCCGACAACCAACCCGCCCGAACCGCTCTTTTCGTAATCGGTCCACAAGCCGCCCATCGAGTAGTGTACGGCGGGGAATATTTTCATCGGAACATCGCGTGGATCTACTCCTTGGAATTTCTCATAGATGTCCAAGATCCCACCAAGTTTGCGATCCAGTTCCGCGCGGGGAATGTGCGTCAAATCTAGGTAGACGCACATCTTGTCTCCATCGACACTCAAGCCGTCGTTGACGCAGATATCGAAAATTTCCCGAGTCGCGATATCGCGCGGAACCAAGTTTTTGTACTTAGGGTATCGTTCTTCCAAGAAGTAATAACGTTCCGCATCGGGGATGGTTTTGGGATCCCGGGCGTCCTGGGGCTTCCGAGGCACCCACACGCGACCGCCCTCCCCTCGCGCGGATTCACTCATCAATCGCAGCTTGTCCGCGCCAGGAATGGCCGTTGGGTGAACTTGAATAAACTCGGCGTTGCCAAACTTTGCGCCCACTTGCACGCAGCGACTGGCGGCGCTGCCGTTGCACATGACGCTCATCGTGGATCGGCCGTAGATCAGGCCTGGCCCGCCACTGGCAATCACCACCGCATCGGCGGGCAGAGCGATGAACTCCATGTTGTGCAAATTTTGGATCACAGCCCCCCGACAAACGCCTTGTTCATCGAGAATGGGTGCGGAAAAATCAAAGTGCTCGAACTTGCGGACCAAACCTTCGGCTTCCCAACGTCGGACCTGTTCGTCCAAGGCGTACAACAATTGCTGCCCAGTCGTTGCGCCGGCAAACGCGGTTCGTTTGTACAAAGTGCCGCCGAACCGACGTCGATCCAGAAATCCTTCGTCAGTCCGATTGAACGTCACGCCCAAGCGGTCCATCAGATCGATTACCTTGGGGCCCCAATCGCACATTTCTTTGACCGGTGGCTGATGATTCAGAAAGTCGCCGCCATAGACGGTGTCGTCCAAGTGCTTCCATTCGGAGTCACCCAATTGCCGAGTCGCATCGTTGCAACTGTTGATCCCGCCTTGTGCACAGACGCTGTGGGATCGCTTGACTGGGACCAAGCTAACTAGATCAACTGGAATTCCCAGTTCGCTGAGTTTCATGGTCACCGAAAGACCAGCCAACCCACCGCCGATCACAACTACGCGCTTCTTTGCCATCCGACTTTACTTTCCAACAGGGAAATCGTGTTCGTGTCTCAACCGCAACCGCCACTTCGCAGTTCTCGTGCTACTCGTCTCCGTGGACTGGGTGTGAGAGTTTGTGTTCGTTTGGAACAATGCGGCCCGACTTGACGCTTTCGCGATACATTCGGTCTTCGATTTCTTGGGCCTTTGCTGGATCGAGCGTCATGAAACCACCCAACGCACTCAATCCGATCAGCATCACCAAGCCGCCGATCCCCCAGACAATATAATCCGCCCGTTTTTGGGCCTGAGGCGTGATCCAAAGCCCCCACGTGATGCCCATGGTCCACAGTCCATTCGCAAAGTGGAACACACAAGCGGCAATTCCGACCAAATACAGGATCGGCCAAATCAAGCTGCCTTGCATCGCGGCCGCTGCGGTACTGGCGGCGTTGTACGCTTTGAACTGAGCTAACCCCATTTTTTGCAGCAAATCCAACCAGAAGTCGACATGGAACCAACCGTGCATGTGGGCAACGTGCGTAAAGATAAACACAAAAGCGACCAATCCGGTGATCCGCTGAAGAACATAGCGCCAATTCTTGCCGGTCGAATAGCGGCTCGTGTTGAATTGCCCACTGTAAGCGATATAAACCCCAAAAATCGCATGGAACAAGAGCGGCAAAAAGATCCCGCCCCATTCGACAAACACCAGCGCATTTCCCAGCGAATGGATCATGTACACGGCGTTTTGGAACGCCTCGACGCCATTCAAAATAGATGCGTTGGTCGCCAAGTGGACGCACATGTAGAGGCCAACTGGCACCAGCCCCGTCAACGAATGCAGCCGACGAAGAAGAAATTCGTGCTTTTGGACAAAGGTCAGTTCGTTCGCCATGACGCCAGTGTTACCTTCCCAAGTGATGGGCCGTTTTCCGCGGTGAATACGATTCCGCCAAATTCGTCGGCCATACGCCCCGTTAGAATCCGGAAACGCGCCGAAAAATTGGACGGGAGTCGGCAAGCAGCCCGCGAATCACCCAAACAGGTAACCCGAAACCGCCGCGACGAATTCACTCGTCCTTCCCTCGGATGGTGCGACAATTCGCCCCCCGAGCGATCCTCGAGTGAATCTCGCCAGTATAGGGTTTTTCCAACTAAAACCGCAACGGGACAACATGGGTAGATTCGCAGCACGTTGCGGTTAAGGACATAGGAATTTTGGATATGAAAACTTTCAAGCTGATCGGGTTTGTACTCGAGAATGAAAACTCGAGAATCGGATGGGAGTTTGTGCGAACGGGTGTCGTGTTCTTTCGATTGTTTTCCTCTAACCGTGCCGTTTCTCGCGTCCAAAATTCCTACCTCCACGCCGACCGTCCGATGACGCGGTTTGGAGGAGCGAGGGTTCAATGCTGCCTATTCTGTCTGCACTGTCCTAAAAGTGGTCTGACCCGATGGAGGGCATGTAAAATCTCGGACAAAAAGGCATGACCGGAGATGGTCAAACCGGTCTGACCCCTGCTGGAACAAAGCCTCGTTTGCATTGGCCTATCGGTACCGATTCGTCTTTCTAAAATTCCTGCGTCCTTTTGATTTCATTCTCATTTGCCGATTCATTCCTGAGTCGATTGCATCGCAGCCCGCACACGATGCTTAGCTCGACCTGAATTGGGCTACACTTGTGATTCGAGGGGGTAAAGGGATAATCGGATTCGGGTTGGGCATCGGTTTCGGTGAAGGTGACGTCTTGATTAAATTGCTACGACAGATTCGGCTGTTGATGGAGATGATCCGCTTCAGTCATACGGTGTTTGCCTTACCGTTCGCGCTGTTGGCGGTATTGATGGCGTGGAAGTTGATGGCTGCAATTTCCTTGGAATCGAAGCCAACGGATGGTGGCGGAAGTGGTTCGGCGTGGTGGGCAGCTTGGCAGAGTTGGGGGCGGCCGTTGCTCGGGGTACTGCTCTGCATGGTTGGGGCGCGCAGTGCCGCAATGGCATTTAATCGGATCGTTGATCGACACATTGATGCGAACAATCCGCGGACGGCTCAGCGACATCTGCCGCGCGGTGACTTGAGTCTGAGGACGGCCTGGGGGTTTACGCTCGTGTCGGTCGCCGTGTTTGTTTTGGGGACCTTGTTGTTTTGGCCGAATTGGCTTCCCCTGGCCCTCGCGTTTCCCGTGTTGTTGGTACTCTTGGGGTATAGCTTGGCGAAGCGATTCACCGTTTTCGCTCACTATTGGCTGGGGTTCGCTCTGATGTTGGCTCCGATTTGTGCTTGGGTGGCCATTCGCGGCCCCGCGTTATTGACGGCTCCGGCGGAATGGGGCACCGCTTTGGCTCTCGGTGCGGCCATTTTCTTTTGGGTTGGTGGGTTCGATATCATTTATGCGTGCCAGGACGAAGCGTCCGACCGAGCCGCTGGTTTGTACAGTATTCCGGCTTGGTTGGGGGCGAAACTGGCACTGCGCTGGGCTGCGATTAGTCACTTTTGGGCCTGGGTCTGCTTCTTGACGCTGGGTTGGATCGCGCCCGCGGAACTAGAACTTTCGTGGCTGTACTTTGGGACGGTTGGACTTATCGGTATCCTGTTGGCGTACCAGCACTCCTTGGTGCGACCGGACGATTTGTCGCGAGTCAACACCGCGTTTTTTAATGTCAACGCGGTGATTAGCCTGGGAGTTCTGGTCGCGACGACTGTGGACATGTGGGTGCTGTAAAGCCCGGAAGAGGAACGAACTTGTGGCTGACTTGAGTGAGCTGCGTCAACAGATTGATGCGATCGACGCGGAACTAGTGAAGTTATTGAACCAACGCGCGGACTTGGTGGTGCAAGTCGGCAAGGTCAAACGTTTGACAGGTGTGCCGATCTACGCGCCGCATCGAGAGCAACAGGTCCTGCGGAAAGTGCTGGGCTTAAGCCGTGGTCCGCTACCCCCAAAAACGATCGAGGCGGTCTATCGCGAACTGATGAGTGGCAGCTTCCACTTGGAGCAGCCGCTGCGGATCGGGTTCTTGGGCCCCGTCGGCAGCTACTCGCATTATGCGGCGGTCAAACATTTTGGATCCAGTGTCGACTACGAGAACTTGCGTGCGGTCGAAGGCGTGTTTACCGAAGTCGCGCGGGGGCACGTCGACTATGGATTGGTCCCCATCGAGAGTTCATCCGGTGGCGGTGTGGCAGAAACCATGGATGCCTTCGCTGAGTTCCAACAACAGTTGAATATTTACTCCGAAGTGCAATTGGAATTACGGCGCTGTTTGTTGACCAACGTCACGCCCAATAAAATCCAACGCATTTATTCAACGGCCGAAGCCTTTGCCCATTGTCGCAAGTGGTTGGCACTGCAATTCCCGACCGCCGATTTGGTCGTCATGGAAAGTTCAGCTACGGCTGCTCAACGCGCGAAAGACGAAACCGAGACGCTGGGTAATGTCGCGGCAATTGGCAATGAATTGGCCGGTGAAACTTACGGACTTCACGCCTTGTTTCAAGACATCCAGGACCAATCCAACCATACAACTCGGTTCTTGGTCCTCTCGAAACAAAAGACCGAACCTTCGGGCGACGACAAGACCTCGCTCATGTTTGTGACGGCCGATCGACCGGGCGCGTTGGTCGATGTGTTGGCGGTGTTCAAACGAGCGGGCATCAACTTGACCCACATTGATAAACGACCCAGCGGCCGAGTGAATTGGGAGTACAAGTTCTTTGTCGACGCGGCCGGTCACTCTGCCGATCCAAAATTCGCCGAAATTGTCGGTGAGGCGCGAGCACATTGCAAAGAACTGACCGTTCTGGGAAGTTACCCCGCCAGTCGGCGTGTGTTGTAGTCGTATTTTGAATCAGGGGCCGTCGACCGGTGGGCGACGGAAGTTCATGTTCTCCGAAATTTAGAGCTAAGGAAATGACGCGATGAACAAGCTTGAAACCATGGTGCCGCAACTTCGGGACCAGTTCCCAGCGTTGTCGCGCCGGATGCCCAGTGGTGCTCCGATCGCTTTCTTTGATGGGCCCGCGGGAACCCAAGTTCCGAACGTGGTGATTGAAGCGATCCGTGATTATTTGGTTCGCTGCAATGCCAATCGACACGGTTGCTTTTTGACGGCGGATGAAACGGAAGAGTGTTTCACCAAGGCTCATCGTTTGTACGCGGACTTTATGGGCGTGGCTGACCCGGACGAAATTGTGTTTGGGCCAAACATGACCTCCCTGACCTTTCAAATTTCTCGGGCGTTGTCGCAGACTTGGCAGGCCGGTGACGAGATCATCCTGACGCGATTGGATCATGACGCGAATGTTTCGCCTTGGGTTTTGGCAGCTCGTGATCGAGGGGTGCAAGTTCGGTGGGTACCGTTCCGAGCCGATGATTTGCAGTTGGACCTGCAAGTCTTGCAAAGTCACTTGAACGGGAAGACTCGTTTGGTAGCCTGCGGAGCGGCGTCCAACGCGACCGGTGGAATCAATCCTGTCGCGGAAATTGTACGGATGGCCCATTCGGTCGATGCGTTGGCGTATATCGACGCGGTCCATTTGGGGCCCCATCGACAAATCCAGGCGAATGCTTGGAATGCGGACTTTGTGGTTTGTTCGGCCTACAAGTTTTTTGGACCCCATGTGGGAATCTTGTGGGGCCACCGCCAGTTGTTGGAGCAAGTGGAAGCGTACAAAGTTCGACCAGCCAGTAACGCAATTCCCGACAAGTGGATGCAGGGGACACAGAATCACGAGGGCATCTGCGGAGCCGCGGCATGTGTCGAGTACTTGATGGGACTGGGGAAGAAACTCGCTGACCAGGGTCAGACAGGGACAGACCATTTGACGACGGCCTTCGCCCAGATTGAAGCTTACGAAAACCAATTGACCCATCAGTTCTTGACGGGGCTGGATGAATTAAACGAATACCAATTGGTCGGGTTGGGCAGCCGGCATTTGAAGCAAGTCGAATACCAAGGCCGGCGCGTTAGTACATTTGCGATTCGGCATCATCAGAAATCATCGCAAGAGTTGGCCGAAGCCTTGGGCCGGCTCGGGATCTTCTGTTGGCATGGAAACTACTACGCGTTAGAACTGAGCGAACAGTTGGGGTACGAACCCGAGGGGATGCTGCGAATAGGGTTTGTCCATTACAACACGGCGGACGAGGTCGTGCGACTGTTGGAAGCCTTGAAGGAACTTCGTTAGGAAATCCGAAAAATTGAGGCCATCGGCTGTGTCACTGTTCGAGCCAAATGGAAACGTGCTGAATCGCACGCTCTTCGATCCGTTATCTTTGGAATAACCGTTTGCTGCGATACGCGGTAGGCTCGATCCCTGTTCGGACTTGATAAGACGGTTGCTCATCCGAGACCATGACCTATGCTCCTACATGAATCAAACGGGTCAGCCTGAGGGCTTTTCACTTATCGAACTTGTCATCGTCCTGGCGATCGTCGGCATTTTGGCGGTCGTCGCTGCGGGACGCGTGCTCGATATCAAATCCGATTCGCAGATCAATGCGACGATGACGGAAGCCAACCGCCTGAACCGTCTGGCCATGATTGCCCGCGAACGATTAGGGCGATGGCCCAACGATGCCAATCAAGGAGTCGTCCCAACCGACCTGAGGTCCGTCCTGTTCTCGAACAGTTTTCTCACGACGCCGATCGGTGGCCAGTGGGATTGGAACGGACCGGGAACCACGATCCCGCATTTGGGCATGGCGGTCTATTTCACATCGACCACGGCGGAGCCGCGTGGGCAATACACAAAGTTGGATACGAAATTCGATGATGGCAATGCGGCGACTGGCAAGATTCGACGTCATCTCTCAGGAAGTAAAGTTTCCTGGTGTTTCGTGGTCGAATAATCTGAAGAACCAACGCCTCTTTTTGCCCACAGTCTTCAGGCGACGAACACCGTGGGTGACCATTGGGACGGGCCCGGGCCCGGGACGTCATTGCTGATCTTGGGGATCTCTGCTTCTGGGAGTCGAAGTCCGCGGAGCCTCGAAGATTCTACACCCAAATGGCGGCCAAGTACGACGATAAATGCGAGACGACGGGCAAGTATCGACGCCATGTTTGAAGCGGCCGACCCTATTGGTGCTTTTCCATCGCATAGGATCTCGCTCGGTCACGTCTACTTCGACTTCGCTACCGATCGTACCAACCAGACAATGACTAGGCTGTTGAGGACCAAAAAGAAAGTAAACACCCCAAGCCCACCGACGCTTGCTGCTTCGGCGTGTCGCGTTTGCAAAGCAACGACATCAACTTGTGCCAATCGAACGACTTCGCGAAGAACATTCAACGACACTGCCGTCGTCACAACGGTCGTCGTTAGGATGAACAACGTTGGTCTTGCGGTGGTGCCGACTTTCGACAAGTGGAGCCAGACCGCAAATTGAACGATCCAGCCGATCACGGCACCGACAACATAGGGCCAAGCCAGTCCGCTGAACAGATATTGGAGAATCTCTTTCTTCAGCGTGCTTCCATAGATACCGCTGGCCAATATTGTGAGGGCAATCGAGGCCATTCCGACTCGGGATAAAGTCCGCACGTCGAACGAATTGCCCGCAGCCTCCGCGCGTGGATCACTTGCCGTTTCCCCCCGATGTACATGGACTTGCCATGCCAAGATCATGCACAAGGTCGAGAACGCGCCCGCGAACCAAATGGACAGTCGCGGCAAGATCTGGACGCTCGCGAAAAAGATTTCACGGTCCGCAAAAAAGTTGGTCCAGACGTCTTGCGATTGCAGCGACAACAAATGATTTTCGGTCCAAGAATAACCCACGAATCCGAAACACGCAACAATAATCAACCAAACGAATGGCCTTAATTGTGGACGACGCTGCTCGAGCCATTTGGATTTCTGCAGATAGAGCAGGTAAAACGCCACAATCAAGACCGGCAGGATGGACATCCATCGATGAAACAACAGCAAGTTTGCTGTATAAAATTCGCGCTGATAGAGTATCTGGACGAACAGTAGCGGGGCCACACCGGCCGTGATGGCGCCGCCCAAAGCAAACGGCAACCAGTCTTGCAGTAACTTGATGATTTTCGACGGACGAGTGGGGCTGGACTTGAACGCCGTAAAGAACGAACTTGCGGCGACCCATGCCGAACCCGCCAACACATAGTGCATCAACAGCATATGCAACGTCAATGTTAGGACGTACAACGTCAAGTACAGGGCCGTGGGCCACGGGAATCCAAACGGAAACAGTACATCCACTGAACAAACTTTCGAATCAAGTTAGTAATTGCAGCCGCCACGTTTTGGTGAACGTCGAGTGTATTTGTTTGGCGGCGAGTTAAAAGTCGGACGCTTCCTCCAGCCAATTGGCGATCTGCTGGCGGACCTCCGGGTTGTCGCTGATGGGCCACTCGCTTGGTTCATGTTCGACCAGCCAATCGAGCCATTGGACCAAGGCCTCGACTTCTTCAGGTGGACCGGCAAAGGGTGGCATGAAGTTTTTGGTGTGCTGCAACTTGGCAATGTTCATGCGTCGTTGCGAATCGGTCCATGTACCTGCCAAATGGACCAATCCATTGACGCCATGTTCGGTGTGGCAGATCGAACATTGCAGGCGAAATACTCTTGCACCTAAGCGAATTTGGTCGTTCGGATATCGATCGGCGTTCAACAACGGATAGGGATCAAGAGTCACGGAACCCGTTTCTCGGAATTGAGCGATCTGTGTCGGCGTCATGGAATTGGAATACAGCGTTTGTCGAACCGTGAAGGGCTTGCGAACGCCTTCGCGCACGAATTCCCCACCGGCGGTTGCGCCGAAAGCCAACACGAGCAACAACGTGGCGGTCGCGCCATTGATCGTCAAACGCTGCCAATACAATCCGATAACGGCGTAACCGGCGATCAACACGGAAGCCCCAACAGCGACGTTCATAAACAACGTGATGGCCACGCTGCCCCCCAACACCCATTGGCGACTATCGACCGGCAAGACCGCAACGAACCACACGCCCAAGACGGGCATCAAGACCATCGGCAACAAGAAATGGGATGCGTGAAAGATCAGTCGCTGTCGCACTTCACTAGGCAATGGCATGGTGTTGATCACGACACAGGCCGCCAAGGCCGCAATAACCATACAGACAATCGTTCTGAAAAATAGCGACGGCCAAAAACTTGGGTTGAAGAACCCGTCCCAAACGTCACGAGATTCAGTCCACGTCCCGGGCGTTAATTGCCAACTAAGGATGCCGTTGATCCAAAACAGGCTGAACCAAGCGGCTATGGAGTAGGCCACGAGCAACTTCAATCGCAACGAATTCGGCAGTCGCTTGCCGTAACGAAAGAACGTGTAACCCGCGACGACTTCCAAACAAAAAAACGTCCACTCGGTCGCCCAGAGCCAATGAAACTCATGAACCATCAACCCGATGGTCCGCGGGCTGATTTGGATCGAAGTAAACCACATCCCCACGCCCGTCAGGGCACCCATCACAAAACTGATGAGGACCAAGTACTTGAAATAGTCATCGACAAACTTCCGCATCACACCAAGTCGATCGCGTCCCGACTGGCCCAGCCATTCGAAGTAGCACATCAGCATGCCACCACCAATTGCAAATTGAGCTAAGAACACATGGAAGATCCCCAAGCCACCGATGACCAACCCCTTCATCAGGGGCCCAAAATCATGCAGCGGATAATATTCGAAGGCATTCACAAGCGATCGCTCGAAGAAGAAACGAACCAAGACCCACGCGTTGGACCAACATTGTTTGACGGATCGTCAACGCCGCGTCACTCCAACTTATACCGTGTTTGATCCGTTAACGTTAGGCGCGGTGCCCGTTCTGACTAGAGTCAAAATGTCACGGAGTTCCTCGAGTCTGGACGGAACGAGGGTCAAATGCCAAAAAAAGAGAGTCCCGGACCGCGTGATCCGAGACTCTTTGCAAGTCTTCGCCAGTTTGCAACAGCCTAAAACGTCGCTCGCCGGACATCCATCCGGCAAATGGCCATATTTAGCGGCGACGCCGGTTGAAGCCGAGCGTACCCATCGCCAGGCTGCCCAACAACAGCAAGCTGCTTGGTTCAGGAACCGCGCCGAACTTCGGCAGAGCCATGCTGTCGAAGTCGTTTTCGTCCATCCCATGATTCCAGATCATCCAGAATGGAGCGGACTCCAAATCGGTTGAACCAATCCCATTCGATGAGAAGTCCGATTCCAACTGCACCAGCAGGCCGTACGCCCCAAACGGTGCGGTTCCATCGTCCAGCAAGTCAAAGAAGACGTGGTCGTGAATATTGCCAGTTCCGTCTCCGAAGTCGATGAAAACGGGATTGTCGCCGGATTCGAACCCCGTTCCATTGATAACCAAATCACCAAACGATGCGGAGTTTTGCATGGCCATCAATCGCCGAGAAGCACTGGCCTCCAGGGAGTCGGTATTAGGATTGTAGTAGTTCACAAAACCAACGCCAAACGCTGAGTGAACCGACGCATCCAGGATCCGCAAGAAAATCTGGTCACCGGAGTTGACCAAAAGTCCCTCGGCGGCGTTGGTCGCGAAACCCGGTTCGTCGGAACCGAAGTCGCCCGGATTAAACGGATCAAACTCCTCCATCCCAGCTTCAAAAATCTGGATGCCGTCGATCGTGAATACGTTCCCTTCAATCACAAATCCGGTTGGACTTGCAATGCTGTCGTAGCCAAACTCTACATCGGTATGTTGTGCTTGGCACATGGCGATGCTAATCAATGCGGATGCCATCGCTGCGACGGCGTACTTGAGTCTCATGAGTATCTCCAAAGTTCTAAGGGTTTAGCAAAAAATGGATCATTCCGTGTGGATGGATTCCGTCCGGCCGTCATTTCGACTTCCGGTCGCCCACCAAACCAACGGTGTGACCTCGTCGGTCACAAACGTAGTCGAACCGTCCGCCAACACCAGATTCACACCACCTGGATGTCGGCTGCTGGACGTCAACACAAAAACATTTCCAAACTCAGGACTGGAACCGTAGTGGCCAATCTTGCCGTTTGGATTGCCAACATGAAAATAGGTCGCTCCCGCAAATGCCCAACCGCTCGACCAAGATCGGCCGACATGCGACGATTCGAACACATGGGTGTGGGAACTTGCCAAATTGTCAACGGTTGCGGCCAACGTCTCAAACCTCTCCAAAACATGTCGCGATTTCAGACGCTCGTCGCCATTGTTGATGTCGGTTGCCGAGTTACCGGTTTGAATCAGCCGTTCGGTGATCAAAGCGGTGTTGGAAGAGCCATCGATAAAGTCTTTCCAACCCAAACTCGGTGAACCGTGCCAAACTCGTGGCGTACCCGGATCGATCAGCGGAATGGCTCCGTTGAATCGACCAGGAGTTTGCCGTTCGCCTGCCACACCCGTCGAGTACGGTGGCCAGCCGGAATTCGCCGCGTAACTGCTGCTCGCTGGATTGGCCGTTCCCATGACCGTATTCACACCCGGCGTGTCGGACGGACACAGAAACGTTCCAATGGTCGTTGCCGCAGCGGCTGCGTTTGGATGCGACGAACTGATCCGGTGCGTGTTACCATCACCGTTGTTGATCGTACGATCCAAGCGGTCGTAGACATTCGTCTGTTCGACATAAGGCAGTAGCGGAACCAACCAACTGTAGTAGCCGGTCTGATAACCACCACCAACTTTGGGAGCGCCGGGACCCACTTGATTGACCGGCAGCTTTTGCCTTGCCGATTCATAGTTCATCACGGCCAATCCCAACTGCCTTAGGTTATTGCCACAGGCAGCACGACGGGATGCCTCACGAGCCATTTGCACGGCTGGCAACAGTAGCCCCATCAAGACTCCAATGATTGCAATGACAACCAAGAGTTCCACCAACGTAAATCCTGAAACACATGCCCGACGAGATTTACCAAAGTCCATAGGTCCGTACTCCATCCGAAACAATTAAAAGAACGCACAGATGCGACACAGAAGGTGAGCGATGACGCCACAAGATGTTCCGTTGGTCTGGTTAGACACTTCGCCACAAGGTGCAATATGTTTGACCAGAACGAATGCCTGCCGTGTCAGTTCCACACGAGCAAGTCGCCAGAAAGGCAGGAACGTTCACGTCCACCGCAACAGCATCAAGTTAGAATACAGGGGGACCGCGAGCAGACTTGGCAACAATGGCACGCGAAATTGCCAACATCGAAACAGGCAATCGCGTGAACGTGTCCCACTGGACTTGAAAGCTCGAAGAATCGGGTTGCCACCAATGAGTGCACTTGATCAATTCACATAGTGCACAGTCAACCGAACAACCAAACTCGGCAACCGCGTTCCATTGAAAACCGGATTTCGCTGGCTGCGCGTCGTCACTCGAGGAATTCGAATGTCCGCAATGACATCCGCATGATGTTGAGGTCTGGTCCGAAGCAACCGAAGTATGTCCGTGCCGATGCAGCAATGGATGCGCAAAATCCACCGCCTTCCAACCCAAAATCAAGAGGGCGGCAAGGGCAAACGTCAGGGGTTTTTGGACGGCTGCAGGAAACACGACGGATCGCGGGGCTGGAAGTTAAAAGGGCTTCGGTCTACCTCGACCAATTTGCACTATAGTTCAGATGCAATTCACTCGCAAGTACTATCGTCACTCATTCCCCACACGTTTTTTCAGGATTCAGTAATAGAGGAACGGCGCGAATTCGGACAAGACAATTGGCTCCTGCCAGGGGGCTAGGTTAACCGCAGGAGCAGAGCGTTGTTTGGTCGGGTAATCCGACTCGGGTCGTTTCGTCCGCTCCTGCCAGGGGGCTAGGTTAACCGCAGGAGCAGAGCGTTGTTTGGTCGGGTAATCCGACTCGGGTCGTTTCGGCCGCTCCTGCCAGGGGGCTAGGTTAACCGCAGGAGCAAAGCGTTGATTGGTCGGGTAAGCCGACCAAACAACGCGTCGCTCCGCGCTCACCCCGCAAGCAGAACACGACCCCCAAACCCAACCGCGCGTCCGCGCTCCGCGGCGCCAATCTGGGCGACCAACTTTTTCGTTTGGTCCAAGGTGAATCCCCGCCCAAACAACGCGTCGCTCCGCGCTCACCCCGCAAGCAGAACACGACCCCCAAAGCCATCGTGCCGCCCACCAATCAACACTCGCGCAACGCAGGGCAGCTTATGGGAACTGTCATGCGCCGTTAGAAATGTCACCTTAGGCGACCATTAGAAATGTCCCCATGATAGCTGTCTTCAATAGGAGGCAGCTTATGGGAACTCCTTGCGACAACGGCGGGTCACGGTCACAATAGACACTTGTGGATTGGTCACAACCCAACTTCATATTTCCTCGTGGAACGCATTGTCTAATGTCCAATAGTTCGACAAAAGCAGTGCGATGGATTTTGGTCCTATCGTTCATGTGGTGTGGCAAATGGCGACAATGACTCTCGAATGCCATTGGCCGGGTGCCATTATCAATGATTATCCCATCGCGATTGGGTCGGCGACGATGACGGTGTTGGTCGGAATGCCCTCGGCGACACGGTGGTTCTCACCCGCATCGGCCACAGTCTCGCCTGTGGATACTGAGGCCACAGCATCGGCCTCGGCGGAGATTCCCTGAGCCATGCAAATTGACGCGACCACCATCCTGCCCACCTTCGCCGAAGCGTTCGATATGAAGTACGTCCGCCTGATCGTCACGGCCCAGGACCGCACCTGGTTGGACGCCGCTGTTCAGGCCTCGACCGGCTATGCGTGCAGCGTGATTGCCTGTGATGCCGAAGCGGGTGTGGAAGCCTGGCTGGGACCCGAACAGACCCCGGATCAACGCCCGGGCGTCAGTCTGTTGTTTTTTGGGATGTCCACCGATGGGTTGGGCAAGGCCATTGTCAAACGAGTTGGCCAGTGCCTCATGACGTGTCCCACAACCGCCGTGTTTGATGGGTTGCCGGAAGCCGAACGGCGAACACCGATGGGCGCTCAATTGCGGTACTTTGGAGATGGATTTCAAAAGTCGAAACGACTGGGACGGCGACGTTACTGGCGGATCCCCGTGATGGACGGCGAGTTTCTCGTCGAGGATTCTATCGGTGTTGCGGCGGGCGTGGCGGGCGGAAACGTGATCTTGCAAGGACCCGATTCGGAAGTGGTGTTGGCGGCGGCTCGGGAGGCCGTCCAGCGAATCGCGAAGTTGGTGGGTGTGATTACTCCGTTCCCCGGCGGCGTCGCTCGGAGCGGCAGTAAAGTCGGATCACGCTATCCAAAATTGATCGCCTCCACCAACGAAGCCTATTGCCCAACCTTGATCGGACGCGTGGATTCCGAATTGTTGCCCGGAGCCGTGGCTGCTTACGAGGTCGTGATCGATGGGGTCGATCGAGCTCGCGTGGCGGAAGCGACCAAAGTCGCAATTCAAGCTGCCGTGGATTTCCAGATTCAAGGCGTCACGGCGGGCAACTACGGCGGAAAATTGGGGAAACATCATTTTCATTTACAGGAAATAGCCAGCGAGCTCGTATCATGAAATTAGTCAAAGCCATCGACGATCGACAAACTCTTTTTGTGGCCATTTGGGAGGACGATTGGTTGTTCCCGCTGCAGGCCCACGGACGTTGGTTGAGTGATTTGAGCGAAGTCCTGGAACAGAACGATCCCGCGGCGTTTGCTCGACTGTGGCGTTCGCCCGATCCGATCTCGTTGGACAAAGTCACGCTGTTGGCTCCCATCGACAAGCAAGAAGTTTGGGCGGCCGGGGTCACGTACAAACGCAGCAAGTCGGCTCGCATGGAAGAATCGGAAACGGCGGCCGATTGTTACGACCGCGTGTATCAATCGCCCCGCCCCGAATTGTTCTTCAAAGCTTCGCCCCATCGCGTTGCCGGGCCCCATGAACCGCTGCGGATCCGTCATGATTCGAAGTGGAACGTGCCGGAACCCGAATTGACCCTGGTCATGAACTCGCGGCTGGAATTGGTGGGGTTCACCATTGGGAACGACATGAGTAGCCGCGACATCGAGGGCGACAACCCGTTGTATTTGCCGCAGGCGAAAGTCTACGACCAATGCTGCGGTTTGGGCCCCTGCATTACCTTGGCCGAGGCAATGCCGACGATCGCGGAAATCGAAATTCAATTGGAAATTTCGCGAAACGAACAAGTGGTCTTCGCCGATCGGATCGGCGTCGATCAAATGGCCCGTGGGTTCCAAGAGTTGATCGGTTGGTTGGGTCGTGACCAGTCATTTCCCCAGGGTGTGTTCATGCTCACTGGCACCGGAATTGTGCCGGATTCGTCGTTTACCTTGGCGGCGGACGATGTGGTTTCGATTTCCATCACCGGGATCGGAACCTTGACCAATCGAATTGTACAATTTGGTGGCGCAGAAGAAGCGTAGTTCGAGTTCCCGCGCACGAGCTCGGTTTGACTGCCCTGCCCTATCCTTCTTGAACGTTCACCCGCCACAAGCCAATTTTGCGAGTTGATTCTCTCAACATTCAACCATTTTTTTGAGGCCACGACCATGGAAATGAAATCGAATCACGACACCGTCGATCGACGACAAATGCTGCACGCGACCGGTTGTGTGGCAACTGGTTTCGCTGCCGGTGGAACCGTCTTGTTAGGCGGTGAAGCTTGGGCAGCCCGCGAACCCGCTCCCGTACGGCTGGGTTTTATTGGCGTGGGCAGTCGGGGCTCGACGTTGTTGCGACTGATCGCCCAACAAGTAGGAACGGAAATCGTTGCCGTTTGTGATAACGAACCCGAAAAATTGGAACGAGCCAAGAAAATCGTCACGGACGCCGGCCAGCCGGCCCCGGCTGTTTTTGCCGACTGGAAACAGCTGCTCGAACACCCAAGTGTGGATGTCGTGGTTAGTGCGTTGCCGGTGGACTTGCACGCGGCGTGTTATGTGGATGTATTGAACGCCAGCAAGGATCTCTATGCTGAAAAGCCATTGGGATTGACCGTCGCCGAGTGCGACGCCGTAGACCAAGCGGCCAAACAAAGTGGGCGAATCGTGCAAGTGGGGTTTCAACGCCGAGCCGATCCGCGATTCATTCAACCGATGAAGTTGGTGCACGACGGCGAGATCGGCGCGTTGTTGGAAGGTCGCGTCCTGTGGTCGAATTCGTGGGGTCCGTTAACGGGTTGGTTTGGCCAACGTCGACGGTCGGGCGATTGGATGGTCGAGCAAGCTGTGCATAACTGGGATGTGCTCAATTGGGCGGCCGGAAGTTTGCCGAAACGAGCCGTGGGATTTGGTCGCAACGATTTGTTTCGCGAACACCAAGCCGATCGCGACGTGCACGATTATTATTCGGGAGTGTTGGAATACGAGAACGGCGTGATCGTGAACATCGTCCATTCGTGGGTTCCGCCGACGAAGTTCAACGAGGAGTACACGCGGTTGATTGGCACGACGGGCGGAATTGATTTTAATTCGGGGACGTTCTCCTACCGACCCGACCAGAACCGACCGGATCGGGTGGCGTTTGAAGGACCGGCGAATGTGGACAACAATGTGTTGGCCGTCGAGTCCTTTCTGAAGTCCGTTCGGGACCGAAGTCAGCCGGTCGCGACCTTGGCCCATGCTCGTGCGGCGTTGTTGGCTTGCCTGCTGATGCGGGAAGCGGTGGATCGTGGAACCGCCGTGACGTTGAAAGACATTGGAGCTTAGCGCGAAGCACCCTCCAAGCCTAGTGTTTTCATCCATAGATCGGCTTTGCCAACCGTGGGCTGCTTTGCAGTTATTCGACGTTTCCCGAAAGAACATGGAAATCGGTCGAGCTTTTCGGCAAACTGCCGCAAGTGGATCTAGGTGAAGTTGGGGACTTCATTGCCGAAACCGCTCCGAGAAACCGGAGGATAGTCTGCTGTCCACCCGGCGATTGTCGAACTGCCGAGGTAGCGGTTGACAGCGACGGGCCGGTCGCTAGAATCTGGACACCCACGGGGGATTAGCTCAGTTGGGAGAGCGCTTGCATGGCATGCAAGAGGTCATCGGTTCAAGTCCGTTATCCTCCACTACCTTAAACCGTTGCTGAATCTAGACTTACGTTACCTGCCTCCGTCGGCAGCGCGGCAACTTTCGACAGGACTAACCCGGACGTCCGGGTTATTTCTACGAAAGGACAGCCGTCTATGCCCAAACTCACAACTAGTTTTCCGAAGTACTCGAGGCACAAGCGATCTGGAAAGGCCGTTGTCTACATCGACGGCCAAGAGATCTACTTGGGGAACTACGGCACGAAATCGAGCCGTGATCGGTACGATGCCGCCGATGCCGCCGTTGCCGAATGGCTCGCCAACCAACGAAAAGCCCCGTCCGCTCCTCTCGAAACGACGGTTGCCGAGTTGATCCTGGCCCACATGAAATGGGCGAAGTCCTATTATCGCAAGAACGGGAAACCGACGTCACAAGTCTGCCTCTTGAAAGCGACGTTCCGAGTTCTCCGCCGATTCTATGGACACTTGCCGGTGTCGGAGTTCGGAGCCAAGAAGCTGGCGGCCTTTCGGGATCTCTTGGCCAAGGAGCCAAGCGCGAAGAAACAGGTCGAAGGCAAACCGCACTACCTTTGCCGAAACGAGATCAACAGGCGGGTTAGATGCGTCCGCAAGATGTTTGCTTGGGGTGTTCAGCACGAATTGACTGAAGCCGATTAGGTCGCGGCGCTTCGTCTTGTTTCGCCATTGGCTTGAGGCCATGCTCTTTAATGGACTCATACGCCTGTTTCGAGGTTCCGTGAAACAGGACTGTTGGCGGAATCCGCTCAATGCCTGATTCTACGAATGGAACGCTGTGGCCATAAAGCGCTCTGATGCGGTCGCCGGCAATCTCAAACCGATTGCCAAAAGCCGTTGTGGCTACTTGGACCAGTTCCGCCCGTGATACAACGCGCTACCGCGAACGATGGCAGTGGACTGCGAGCAGTACGTCGTCAATTTCGGCCCAGCCTTCGCTGTCCATATCGAGGAAATGCTCGTCTGGGTTGTGGCGAAGCGCGTGCGAGAGCATGCGAATGAGCTGCCGGCGTTCGTCAAATTGTGCATCCATCGTTTTCCCAGTCCCCCACGCAATAAGTTGCCCGCACTAATTCTAACAATCTGGCAATAGAGCGTGAGCGAATTTCAGGTCGTCCGATTATCGAGTGTAGCCTGGGTTGAGTCGGTGGAAATCGGTTGTTGAAGCGACTAACTCGCGAGACGCTGGGTCGCGCAGCGACATATCTAGCACTTCATTCGCAGCACCTCCGTTTAGAACTCTCATCACTTCCGCAACTACCATCGTCGCAGCCACCGTACCCACAAACGGTGCTCCCACTGTACGAGATGCCATTTGAACTAACCCGCATTGATTCATGCCGTTTTGAGCGAGGTGCTGGTAGGGAGTCGCATTGATCTGACTCGCATGCGCTGCGCCAATGCTGCTACCCCATTTGCTCTTCGCAGAAGTGGATGCGGGAAAGGTATGCAACCGAATTGCCAAGTATTCAATTGGCCCGGCCCCAAGACCTGATTCCACAATCCAATCGAAACCAGCATCCTCAAGTGCTGCGCGAGCCTGGGCATTGTCTACGCCCCCAATCGCTATCCTTGGTTCATCGTCAGAGATGCTTATGCCTCCAGGAAACCGGCGTTCAACGAGTTGGGTCCGGAAACCACGCGATTCACACCAGTGGGCCATGGCACGCGTTTTTCGCATCCCGACCAACGACATATCAGTCAAAAGAGAGGTGCTGTCGTTTGATTCTGCGACTAGGTCAAAGTCCTGGAGAACAAGCTCAAGCTGGGCCGGATTCGAATAAGGCAGCAAGCCGAGCACCCAAAGGTATGCTTGACCCAGATGTCCTAGGCCTATCAGCCAGAGCTTTGTCGGTAAGACAGGGTGCGCAGGGCCAGCTGGTGCGCGCAGCCAGTCGACGCAATCTGGTGACCAAAGCGACAACCCAGTCGACCGCCTACCCGCCATTGGGTTGCCGCGCAGATGTTGGAACACTTCGGATACACCGATTGCAGCGGCAAGCGCAGCAGCGGGAGTTAATGATTCAGAATCCCCTGCATGTTGATAATCGGATGCGGGCAAAACACCGCCACGCCAGTCGCTAAAAACAAGTTGCAGCGAGATTTCATGTTGGGCGGCTGCCTCAGGCGCTTTGCCGATAGCAAGTACGGGTAGCTCTATGGCGAGGGAGGGCACTATCGAGCCACCTAAAGCAATGACGGCGTGGGCGAGTGAGTCATAGCCGGGCAACGGCACACGGAGCGGTACCTCAAGATTTCCCAACACGTAAACACCGCCCAGCAGGGAGCGTCGACCAATGTTGATTGCTGTTAGAAGCGCCGCTTGATGAGCAACCGAGTGCGAGAGTTCTGGGCCAGCAAATATACCTACCCGATACGACTGCAGTAGTGCATATCCAGCTTCTACGGTATCCACGTCGCCGCTATCGATTGCGATCTTTACGACACGGTTAAGATTGTCAGCGGATGGAAAATCTGTGGGCGCTCTTTGCTCGCTTGTTAAATCTAAGTTCATAGGAAACTCCAACCGGTTTTCAAAAAGGTGCGGGCTTGAAATCCGCACAATGCGGTCCAGCGATGTTCGCCCTCGTAGCGATACAACCCAAGTTTGTGTCGCCAAATCCAGCCTGCCGCGAAAGCGGGAATAATGATCGCGATGTGTCCCGATCTTGCGATCATCGGGTTTGTCCGGTCCGCATCACTTTGGAATGCAGCGCCGGGATGGGTGTGAATGTCGGCAATTACGGCTAGTTTCTCTGCCCTGCAAATCTCCCAAAGCTTGGTAAATGCGTCGCCGTTGAGAATGCAGACGCCGCTGGCGTATGCATGAGGATCAAGGTCGTCATAGAAAACACATCGTCTTGCATGACGGCCATTGGGATCGACTACACCTAGCACGAAGCAACCTGACTCGTGCTTGCCGTGGCCGCGCACGTTGAGCTGTTGCACGGTTTCGAGCCACAACTTTCGGGTAAAACGAACAGACTCATTAGCCACCACGCACCCCCTTGTAGTCGCTTGAGTTCAGAAGCGAGTGAATTTCTTCCAGGTACATTGCAATTCCACGCGTTGGTGACCATTGCAGCGAGGGATACTCTGACGGCCAGTTGTGGTGACCTTCAATTGAGACTCGATCGCAGGGTAGATACAAACAGCTTCCCTCTTTCCAATCGGGTCGAAAGACCGCCGGCACACGTGATGCCCCATTGGGCCACCGAGCTACCGCCAGTGCCTGCTTGCATTCGTAGTCCCACAACATTGCGGTCGGCGCAGCTGAAGGAAAGCCGCTGCAGTCGAACCTGAAACAAAACTCCTGTGGAGCACCGTCGCGGCAACTAGCCGCGACGGCGATGTAGGCAATGGGCCAGTGAGTCTCTACAAGGCGCCACTTGCCCATGCATACTCCGAGTTGAAATGCACCAGCTTCGATGTCTGCGTGAAATGCACGCTCATCTGGTAGGGTTGCAGTTGCGACCATAGCGCTTAGCCCTCAATTCGTTTGATTGGGACCAGGTCCAGGCAAACCGAACAATGTGAAGCCAGCGATCCGATCTGCGTGTCGCCTTCGGGGCGGTCGGAGCAGCCGCACAGCTGCAGTACATGCTCGCTCGCATCAACCGGCTTCATCTGAATCGCATGAACAAATTTTTTCTTCACTCGATCAATCGTTGCAGAGGGCGGAAATTCCATGTGCTCAACGATTTCATTGAAATGCAGCGTGACTTTGATCTTGCGACAGCGGTGCACATGAACGCGGTGTCGGTCGCGTACTCCCTGTTTGCTGAGTGGCTCATCCAACTTCAACTCACAATCGTCGTCACCGTAAAACGCGCAAACGTCTTTCGAATCGTTGGCAAGACCAAGGCGGATGGCCGCATTGACAAGTTCAAGGGCAAGTGAATCATGGTCGAGTTGGATAAGCTCAATGCGACGATGACCTTCGAACTGCAGAAACAACTGTAACTTCGACATAACGTGAGATCCCTTCAGGGTTAAAGAAACTGTGAGGCCCTTGATTGCCTCTACTCTCTTAAACCGCCCTGATCCGTGACCCAGAAGTCGAACTGAGAAAAAAGTTGTTAGCCGAGCGTCCGCTGCTCCCGAGGAGCGCCTTGGGAAGGACAGATGAAGTAGTATTCGCAGGATGGGCAACGCGAGCCGGCAACGGGCGGGAAGTGACCATCGCCCGCAGCACTAACAGCGGCCTCCATCGTCTTCAGTTCTTTCTCCAAGCTCGCGCTTGATTTAGTCGTAACTTGCGACTTACCCGTGAGCAGGGAGAAATGCTCGAATCTAATCGACTCGTGGGGATGATCCACTCGTAATGCGGCTTGTAGCAAAGCGTAACGAGCCTTCGCCGTTTCCTCTTTCGCCAGCTTCCCGGTCTTCAGTCGCCTGATAACAATTCCATTGGTTGACCGTTGGATATCATCAGCACGGCAGCTCACAACTGTCCCAGATAAGGGCAGCGTGAGCTGTCGGTTGGTGGGCAGCGTCCCATCCCCGATAGAGGCCTGCGCTTGATCAATCATCGTTTCCGCCATTCGGCGGTAGATTGATTCAAATGCATGGTCGCATGGCCCAAACTTCTCCCAGTCTTCTTTGAATCGAACTGCGAGCCCTTTGCGGCGCTCCGTAGCGGACGGCGTTTCTCTCAGCCACTGCATGCTTGACCGGAGCGCAGATTGAAATTTTAAGTAAGGCGATTTCGCGTCCTTGCCACCTAACTCAAGGACATATTCGTAATAGAATTTCCTTGGGCATTCTAAGTACGCTTCTAGCTCATACGCAGTCCACTGATCATTTGCAGGCCGTCCAACCAACCGAGGCCACGTGGCATCAGGTACACCCACGGATGTCCACGGTCCTGGAGTCGGGACGTGCCGTGAGATCGGGGTGAGAAGTCGTGAGCAAGTGGCATTTACTTTTCCGTTGGTCGTGGCACGTGAAAGATGTAAGACGTCACGAGCGCGGGATACGGCGACGAAGAATAGGCTGTCTTCTTCAGCGTCATGTCCCATTAACGTATCAGTGCTAATTAGACCGTCGGGTAAAGGACAGATGTTGCCCTGTCGCTTTAACGGAAACTGTGACGCCGTGAGTGTAACAATATGAACTATCGGGAATTCAAGTCCTTTGCTCGCATGTACGGTCATTAACCGGACAGCATCAATGTCATTAGCAGCGGCGGGCAGCTGCCGAAGTTGTTTCTCTTCATCCAGCAACTCAAGACGGCGAATATGTGCGAGGAATGCCCGCTTCGGATTCTCTTTTTTGCGAGAACGAAAGGCAAACGCAAATTGAAGCAGTTGATAAATCGCAAGTCGCTTTTGTTGTCCAGCAACTGAGGTGTCCGCTAGTAACGGCTTTAAATAAACGCTACGGCGAAACAGGTAGGAAGTCAGAAATCGGTGCGGCGTTGCTATCCAATCTGCGTCTTGTACGTCTCGTTCTAATAGCTCTAACTTCGCAAGCCCCTCCGCCGATAAGCCAGGAACAGAAGGAAGATCTCCGAGCGCGGAGAGCATTTGAATTTTATGCGTGCGTCGGTAGTTAACTACTTTCTGAATATCGTCCGGCGGAATTAAATACTTTGGGAATTGGGCAACGCGTAGTAACCCGACACCCCTTCGTTCAGACACAACGGACAACAACGAAAGTAGGTCGCGTATTTCTGGCCTCTCGAAGAAATCGCCAAAGTAGAGGCAAGGCACGTTTTCGCGCTCAAGCTGAGTCGCAAGACGGGAGAGTGTCGTATGCGATCTGCCAAGGACTGCGTGGTCGCCAAACTCCGCTGTTCCGCTATTAACGCGGCGGAGGATTGCTTGTGCGACACCAAGCCACTCCGAATCACGGCATTCGGCGACATTGTAATGAACTTCGCCGCAGGTTTCACCTCGATATGCGGTAAGCCGTGAAGCTGAAGCGCTCGATCCCACGTTCATCGTATTACCGAACGATTCAAACAGTCTGACAATTCGCCCACCGGAGCGATAATTGACTTGAAGGTCGGTCGTGCGAGCCCCTGGAAAGTCCTCGCTAAATTTTGTCATATTGAGCGGCGAAGCCCCGCGAAAACGATAGATGGACTGACGCACGTCTCCTACGACCCAAGGTCCTCGGCCTGGCGTACTGAGTTCACGCAGAAAGAGCCCGCTTGCGCGGTTCATGTCTTGATACTCGTCTACGAGGATATGTGCTTTCTCATTGCGGACAGCATCTCGAATATCAGTGTGTTCGCGAAGTATATTTACAGGAAGGGCAATTAGATCACCGAAATCAACGCACCCGCGTTCCTCAAGCGTTGCTTGGTAGATCGCATACACTCTCGCCACTTCGGAGGCCTTTAACGCGGTCTCAGTAGACTTTTCGTCACGAGCGCGCTCCAGCATCATGCGAGCATGGGCCGCATAGTCCTCTGGCGTTGCCAGATCGTCCTTCGCTCGGCCAATCGCCCCAAGGATTGAACGCAGTTTCAGAATTGGCTCATGAAGTTCTAGGTAGTGCTCCAACTCCAAACTTGGAAGCAGCTCCTCTAGCAACATTAGTGAGTCGGTACGATCAAAAAGTTTTGGTTCGGATTCAAATCCGAGAAGCTGACCATATTTGCGGAGCAACTCCAAACCGTAGGCATGAAAAGTACCTGACCAAATTCTCGTCGCCTTCTCTCCCACTTCTCGCCGAATTCTGCTTGCGAGGTCCTGGGCGGACAAGTTTGAATATGTGAGCGCGAGAATCGAGCCAGGCTCTTCACCACGGTTAAGCAGATATGCGATCCGGCCCACAAGAGTGCGGGTTTTTCCTGTGCCGGGGCCCGCGCGGACCAGTCGCGGCTCATCTGGAGCGGTGATCGCCTCCAGCTGACTGGCATCAGGTGCCTCCTCTTCCCGTTCTACTGTTGCTCTCTCGCGTTCGGGGGGAAGTAGAAGAGCATCGGCCAACTGCTGCATTACGAGGTCAACAGGCACACCGACTTCGGCTGAGATCGAATCGGCGTCTATATTGTCAGTAAGAAACCGTCTCCTAAGTTTATCACGCGGCAACAGGAACTCGCGGGCAAACAGATTCGCCTGCGATTCAGCTCTTTCCTTTGGGCTGTATGCGTCTTCGTCGCCTACCGAAGTCATTTCAGGTTCGGCAGGAACTAAGGGGTCAAGGTCCGCGGAACTGCAGGACGCACAAACCTCCTCTAGCCAATGATGCGCAAATTCATGAATGATGTGAAAGTTGGCCAGCAGCTTATCGGTGCTTCGAGAATAGTAAATACGTTGCTGATGTCGGTCATACGTTGCCTCGCTTCCATCAAGTAGTGGATCTCCCATCGGACGCGATTTGACTTTTACTCCTGTGACCGATTGGGCCGCGTCTATTAAAATATTTGCCGGAATAAGGGCGTCGGTATTGCCTGCAATCTCTGCATGGCGTTGGCGAGCAACGCGACGTATCTCTTTCCAGACGCTCATGTGAAAACTTCCCTACGCGTTTCTCTCAGATGAAATAATTTGTACCCATTCGGTTTTTCGTTCCTCGGACAAATCCGATGACGCAACTGCCTCTAAAAACGATTCCTGTCTCACCTCGGGCTTAGTCTTCGATTTATGACTGCCAGCAAGCTGAGCTGGCCCCATTAAGGCGAGAGCGATACGTTTCATGTCCGCTCCAATCGCTCTCGCTAACCTTGCGATGCACTCTTTCGGAACATCAACGAACGGAATGATATGGCGGTCTAGCTTCGCTATCAGTGAATCGTCGAGATGACATTGGTCCAGGATTGCTTCTTCGCTGAGACCAGCGTCGCTGATCAGGTTATACAGTCGCTCTGAACAGTTGGCTGGCGACGCTGGTTCGACGCTAAAGCCTGCGGCCTGCACCAATTTATGCTGCTTGTCAGATGCAGCTGGTCGCGGCGATGGTATTTTCAACGAGGCATGCTGATGCAAAAAATTTAGTGCATGACTCAACATCCGGCTTCCCATTTTTGCTTCATCAATATCAGGGGTGGAATTGCCTTCTTGCGCATGCTGTACGGCCCAGGTAGCAAAAAATCTTGCCAGCTCTGTTCGGTGCTCAGGGAAACGTTCGCACCAACGCTGCAGCGCTACATGCGAGGGCGATTTCTCTTCGTGCATGACTGCGTCGAGGATGTCTTCAATGGTCAATTTTGAATCGCTCATATTTCATCTCCCAGTGCACTACGCATCTCGCTCAGTGCCGTTTTGATCCAGGTTGAGATCTGTCGGTCACTACGTTTGAAGTGTGTGTAGAGAGTTACTATTGTTGGGTCTACGCTTTTAATCGGCCATCCTTCCATATAGTGAAGGACGAAGGCCTCGCGATGCTTTGGGTTTGTCACGGCTGCTAGGGCGGAACGAATCCTTTCGGGATTCAACCGCAAATCTTCTTTTCCAATCAGTAGATCAACTGGCTCTGGACGTTCATCTGGATACATTTGGATGACGTTGGTCGTTTGGTCTTCCTGGATAATTGAACTAAGCGAAGACTCAGTAATTGTTCGAACATTCGACAAGTTGAGCTTTTTAATCCATGTCAAAGTGCGCCGCTTAATTGCAAGTCGAGTAGATACTTCGAGAAACTCGCTTTTTCGACTCGGCACTTCGGCAAAAATAAGCCCGACCACTTCTTTCTCAATTTCATCAATAATCTGTTCTGTCGTGACGGAATCCAATCCCTGCGCGTTATCTCGAACCACCGTCGCTATGTTGCTTCCGAGCTTCTCAAAGAGTGCCAAAACTGATGATTCGTTTCCCATTCTCCACTGAAGGCGAATGAGATAAATCATCGTTTCACTCTCCCATTTCCGCGACTTCCACGTAGATGGATCGGAAGCCAGCGCCTCGGCTATCTGAGCCTCTACTTTGGGCGGGCGAAAATACGGTGTTCCATCCACCTTTGACTTGGTGAGCGGAGTGGCATACTGCGGAAAGCTCGATTCCTTGATTTGTGACTGTGGGTCCATACCTTCTCCAACCGGCGTTTTTCCGAAGCCCGAAGTCCAAAAGCTGAAATTTCTTGGAAATCTCCACTGCGGTCCAATTCGAGTACGCGCCATGCTACCCAATTCTGCCGGGAAAACTCCCTTAACGTGCAAACAATGCGTCTCAATCCATCTTTCAGGCGACTCCACAAAGCCATAGATTGCAACGCGTTGCGTCAAACTGAATCACTTCTGACCACCCTGCCGAAGCAGTCCTTGCCTCAAACTGTCGTAGAGCTGAGAAAGTTTGCAGAATTTATTTGATGAAGCGAAGGTCTACCGTCGCTCACATTCTATTGCTTGGCACGCAGACGAGAACGAAGTTGTAGATCGCTCGCTCCCCAACCTAAGCGATCCATCTCACGAACAAATTCGTTATATACTTGCTGCTCTTCGGACTGCCCCTTGATGGTGATAATCAGGTAAACGTTTTGTTGTTCACTCGACTCATGATCGGACCGATTCAACATGTCCAGCGTAAGTCTCCATGGCTTGTTTGTCGGGCCCCTGGAGAATTTACGGTAGTATAACTTTAGTGGCGACCACTTATATCCCTGCTGGATCAATTCCTCTTCGTAGGCGGAACTAAGCTTCTTGGGAACCGGCTCAACTTCACGCGAGTACTTCTCTTTTTGAGTTTTGGGATCGATCCCAACCGTGCCAAGTGTTGCGCTAACGTTGCAGCGGCAATACTCAACGCCAAAATTGCGATCGAGCGGTGGCTCATACATCAAGGTCATGAATATCTCACATTGCAAGCCCGTTTCAGGACTCGACAGACATGCAGGCATTGGGAACGGTCGTTTTCCAAAATCCGGCTTTGTCGAAACTGGGACCTGAAGAATGATAGTCGCTGCAGATTGCTTGCAGTTGATGATAGACGACAGATCAGGAGGGCATCCAAGACCGCAATAGTTTATGCGATCACCTGACACAGGCGCATTCTGCATAAATGCGGCATGAATCATCAATGCCTTGACCAGCGCGCGTGGTGAATCGTCGTCTTTGAGTCGCAGTTGAGCATCTACGTTCGCGGCCAGAGTAGCGGCGAGTGGATTTGCAAAGCTAGTTCCGATATTCTCGGCCCGGTGACCGTTACCATCAATCGACACTATTCCCGATTGCACATAGTCACCGGAGCCATCGCAGTTTCCACCGTAAAATGCGAGTTCTGGCTTAATGAGGTATGCAGGCCCAGGTCCACGGCGTGAAAACGGCGATGGTTCTTCACGACGGACTCTGGTGCTTGGCGTATCTAGGTGTGCCATCGATCCTACAGTTATTGCTCGAATCGAATCTGCTGGCGGACATATGCGGTCATCGTCATCCAGTCCGGACTGAGGCGGCCAGGTCCTCAATGGGCTGACATTGTAATTGCCTGCCGCAACCACGAAGAGCACGCCATGACGCGATGATCGCTCGTCCAGTGCAGCGCCGAATTCTGAGAACGCACTATCAGTGCAGGGGGTTGCCTGTCCGAGCGATAAATTCCAGACTTTGACATGCGGAAAGCGATTTAAAACGTCGTCGATGACTATCAACAGCTCCTCTTCAGAGATCAACCCATGTTGGTCCAACGCTACAACATCTACGATTTTCGACGAGATCGAAGGAAAACGCGGATCGTTGTGATTGAGCCTTCGACCGTGAACAATTAGCCCTGCAACGAAACTACCGTGATCGTTGTCCTGAAATTGGCGCGGGACATGTTCGTATCGTTCTGTGACCCATGCTTGCAGATGAGGGTTGTTCGGATCGGTACCAGTATCGATGATGCCAACTACTGGATAGTTCAACTGTGGGTCTGGGGCCGGGAAATCGGCTGGGGAGATGTTGCCCAAAGCACGGGACATCGTGCGAACAACCCGGTATTCAGGGAAGAGCGAAAGACTCTGGATTCCGATTGATTTGACAAGTGACTCAAGTCGATCTGGCTCGACCTCGCGCGCGCAATAGACTCGCAATCCCTCGGCGTAATCGAGCGCTTCCAGATTGCCTACGCCACACTCTTTGGCCATGCGTTCAAAAACAAGATCAAGAAGGGCGTTTTGAGATGCAAGTGCGTGCCGAAACAGTCGAATACGAAGTGGCACTTGCTTGTTTCGCACCTGTTCTTTGAGCTGCGATAACGACGCACTACCGAGAACATCTTCAGCGGTAAATGGTTGAATAGACCGAAGAGTAGAGATACTCGCCTGAAGCTTTTCTGAGGTCCCCAACTGAATTTTAGACTGCAGAGACTCTAGTCCTTTCGGCTGGACGCTTATGTACAACTCACCAAGCTTATTACCACCGATAATCGGACACGTATCGGGATTGAACAACTCGGACGGCCTATGGCTCTTAGCGACCGCTTCTGGCTTCAGCGTCACCTTTGCAACTGCCGGCACATCCTTTGTAGCGCTGAAAGCGGCTTGAAAATGACGCTCTACTCCCGCTACCTCTTTTGCAAACATCGCACGCAAATTTGCATCCACAACGCCGAAAATCGTGGTGCTGCCCCTAGGGGGCGGAGGAGCTTTGAAGTCCTCCTTTCTCGGGAAGACCACTTTGATTGGCAGACGGTTGCTTTCACTCATTGCTCAGCTTCCCTTAGTAATTTCGAAACTTGGCCTTGGGAAATCCCAAACACTTCGGCAAGCCGCTGTTGAGTGAACGTCTTTGGGTCACCAACACGTAGCTGTCGGAGTCTCGCTGATAGGTCTTCCGTTGGTTCAGTGGCATCAGCTTTTGCTGAGAAAACTTGTTCGATTGCTTTCCGAAGCGAAACGTTGCGTTGACCTTCGAGCACCGCGTATCTAACGCAGTCGTCCGCAATCAGCTTCAATTGAGCACCAGTCATACCCGCACTCAAAGTGGTGACTGCTTGAATAGTTGTTTCGTCTGCATAAGAACGAAAGAATTTAGTGAGCATATCTCGTCGCGCAGCTGAATCCGGTTCGCGAAGATGCACCTTGTATGCGAAGCGTCGCCAAATCGCAGGATCAAGCAAATGCTCGTGATTAGTGGCGGCGAGAAGGACGTGATCGGTTCCCATCGCATCAATATTTTGCAATAGCCCAATGACTACTCGTTTTAACTCACCGAGTTCTTTTGCGTCGTCTCGCATTTTTGCAATAGCGTCGAATTCGTCGAGAAACAGCACGCAAGGGCGTGACATAGCATGCTCAAAAAGCAATCGAAGGTTTTTGGCAGTACTTCCTAAATACGACGAAATGAGACTGTCTACTCGTGCGGTCACGAGTGGCAAATTAAGCTCGGAAGCAATGAAGCGTGCGAGTTGCGTCTTTCCACAGCCTGGCGGGCCAAACATGAGTAGCGATGCCGCGACCCCTACTCCCTCCGCGACGAGCCTATCCGCCGCTCTGAAGTAGGTGATGAATTGCGTTACAGTTTTGCGAACTTCAGTAGAGAGGAAGAGATCGACTTCGCCAGTTGTGAAGAAGTCTTCCTGTGCGGTCGTCAGTCGCGATTCGCTGTCAACGGGTAACACTGAACCGTTACCAGCGCGTGCTGTGTTTCCACGCGACAGTTCCATTTTGGAAACCTTGCTACCGGTAAGGATTTGTCGGAGACGCTTTGCAGCTTCCTTCTCCCCATCCGCTTCGAGCCGTTCCGTGAGATGTTGGGTGTATGCAGCTACCTTCGCGTGATCCGCATTGGTCGCGCCTTCCACTATCTTAATGATGTCGAGTAAATAAGGTTTTTCCATCGCTGCAAGCTCCCTATGAAAGAGTAACCTAGCAGCATATCGGCATAATTGCAACCGATTCAGGAATAATTACTTGCTTAAATGGAATAATCTTGGCGGCTTTTGGAATTTCCCCTCGCCTGAACTCAGCTGCAAACACTCCCCAACTGTGTGAAGAATGGACCACTCCAGAGTCGGATTCCTTCTTCGAAAAGTTCAATTCGTGTTCTCCATCCTCCACTACCTTAAACCGTTGCTGAATCTAGACTTACGTTACCTGCCTCCGTCGGCAGCGCGGCAACTTTGTTCGAATAAAGCCAGTATCTGAATTGATTGCGAAGTTTGTTCGCTATCAAATGATAGCGGCGCCCCCTCGGCGAGTTTTCTAAGAACTTCGTGCGATGGATTCACTTGAAGCCATCCCCGAACACGTCGATGATCTACTCAAATCCGCGGACGGAAATCGCTCGCCGCGGCCCCGGCGGTGGTCCTTGAACCTATCCAATTCTACGGTTGGGTCGTGGTAGCATCTGTCTACCGGCGCTATTATCCGCGATAATTCCGCAGCTGTATTGTCGATGGATCGATTGGTTCGCTACTTCTTCTCCAGGAAAGACTCCGTCATGTCGCATTTTAGAATCCTATTGTCCGTCGTTGTGTGGACTGCTTTTAGTGCGGCAGCCCACGCTCAGCTCAGTTTTCAAAGGGTCGCAACTCTGGGATCGACCCGCGAAAATGCGGGACCGTTTGCCGGCGGTCGGGAAGTGGAGTTCAGCAGCGACAAAAAAACGATGATCGCCGCTTTCTTCGGCTCGACCGTCCGATTATTTGATCTCGAGAAGAATGTGCCCATTGGTGAACCGATTCGCACCGCTGGGGATGGCGAAGTCGGATTCGTGAACAACGAAATCGGCTACACCGCCGACTGGGATTCGGTGCGGTTATGGGATACCAATACGGGCCAACAGATTGGTGAACCAATACCACACCAACTGCGAGAAGACACCATCATCCACCCAGCCATTCATCCCACTGGCAAATGCATCGCGACGCGGGCGACCATGAATTCCGTTCAAATTTGGGACGTGGCCGCGCGGAGGCAGATTGGGGAGCAGTTGAATTATTCGACCGAAGTCCAATCGCTCCGCTTTTCAGACGATGGCTTCCTACTATTCGTGAATACGGGCGGGACGCTCTATGCGATTGACTCCGAGACGAGCGAATCCGTGGCAGGTCCCATCGCTTCCGAGGGGCAGTTCCGTTATTTCTCGAAACAACAAATGCTGCTAACGACCGAACAGGAAGGCGCTGTCACGAATCAATTGGTCATTCGTTCCACGGGTCAGCAGGGATGGCCCGAAACACATCGCTCGGCTCTGCCGGGAACGATCGTTCGGATGCTCCCATTACTCGACGATCAAGTTTTGCTGCAAACAGCGAAGAAAGATCATACCCCCGCGATCTTTGTCTTTCGCCTAAACGAACCAGAGACTCGGATTGAGATGGAAACGAAAGCCGACCGCGCGTTTGGGCTGGTTGTCTCTCCAGACGGTCGGCACTGGATAAGCAGCAATATCCGAGATATCCGTTGTCAAGAGTTCGGGAAATTGGGGCCCGTATGGCAAAAGCAAATTCCGCCCAGTGGTTACGACCAAAACCTTTACCCATTGGACAATGACCACTTTGCAATCCGGGACAAACAAGAACATTTTGGTATCTACAAAGTGGCGGATGGGAGCGAGGTCTGGAATCAAGCCGGCGTGAAACGATTCAGCGTGGCCAAAAACTTGATCGCACTTTGCAAGAGCGACGGGGTCGAAATTTGGCGAATGGAATAAGCCGTTGCAAAGTCGATCACACATCCATGAGGCGTCAATCCGTCCCGGCGTTTCCCGTTGTCTCCATGGTCCGTGAATCTTGGCAACGAAGGTCTCGGTGCAAACGAATTACTTGCAAAGGTTCGCGATGAAAACAACTTTGGTCATTGATGGGCTAAAATGCACTTCGCCTGCCAGCACTGCCACCGAGTTTACTTCAAGTCTGGGGCTTTCAAGACCATGGCAGGGCAATCTCGATGCGCTCGACGACATGCTTTACGGAGGATTTGGTACCCCTGAAGGTGGTTTCCTATTGGTTGGGAACCATTCGAAACGAAGCGAAGCGGCCCTCGGCCCTTTATTCCATACGCTCGTGGCCGTCATTCAAAATCATGACCACATCGAGCTGCAGCTTAAGTGATTATTCAACTCCGAGGAAGTCTTCGCCAACAAGCGTGTGGGCACGTGCGTGGAATGAAGCCACAGAGGACACCGAGAACACAGAGAGGCTGCACGGGATCGGCTCGGAGGTAACCGTTCACGAAGCCAGCGGCGATAGTTAACCGCGTGGCCAGAGCGAATTTGGCGAATTCCAACTTAGCTTCGAACAACAACGCGAACCGCCAAATTGGCGGCGGCCCGCGTTTGGGATTTAAGCGGCCACCTTTATTTCGTAACCGTTCACGAAATGTAGGGTGCCGTGGAGCAAGTCGCTGAAAAAACGGGCTTCATCGGATGTGGAACCCGTGAGCACTCGAGCGCCTCAAAAATACAAACAGATGACTTGCGCAACGCACCAGCCCCTAGCATTGACCAACAACCGTGAACGGATACTTTATTTCTTCCGTGAAGTTAAAACGCCGTACTTCCAGGGCAGAAATATCGATGCCACAATGGAGATACAGAACACGATATTTATAGATTGAAAATGGGTAGTCGGATAAAAAACGTTCTGTCAAACACCATTGAACCAAAACCGCAGACCACAATCGCCAATGCCAACCACGCACGTGCATCGCGACCAATCTCTAGCCAGAGTTTTTCACCACAAGACTTGCATCGATAGCCGAACAGGGAAACACAGACGCGCCAACGGTTCGTTACCTCGCCGCAAACCGGACACGGCGACGTTAGGGAACTCGGTTTACTCCGCGCATGATCGAGACTTCGGAGGTTCGTACGGGTTTGGCGAACGCACACGCGTCAAGCCTCGTGATTGGGATGGATTTCATCGGACCAGACCGCAAAGCTTTGCAATTGATTCTCGCCGAAAATGGTGGTCAGCGCCACATCGGCCGCGTCTCGTCCTCGGGCCATCAAAACGCGGCCGATCCGAGGCGTGTTGTTTCGCGCATCAAACGCATACCACTGTCCGCCCAAATAGACTTCGAACCAAGCACTAAAATCCATAACGGCCGCCACGGGCGGCACTCCGATATCGCCCAGATATCCCGTGCAATACCGAGCCGGAATATTGCAACTGCGGCAGAAGGCAATCGCCAAGTGCATGAAGTCTCGACAAACGCCTACTCGCTCGCGATACGCATCCAGCGCGGTGCGATTCGCTCGGGCTTGCAAATAGTCAAAGCGAATATGCCGGTGGACAAAATCGCAGATCGCTTGCACCCTGGGCCAGCCCGGAGCCGTACCTCGAAACAAACTCCACGCGATATCTTTCAGTTCGCTATCAACTTCGCAGTAGCGACTGGACAACAGAAACAGCAGCACTTCATCGGGCAACTGGTCCACTTGGAACTGCTCGGCGGTTGGTACTTGTAGGTCAGGCAGACCGCAATCCTCGACGACCGCCTCATTCTTGATCACCAACCGCCCCGCCGGAGCAACCATCCTGCCGCAGCGGTTCCCATAAGAATCGACGTATTCTCGGAGCGGGACGTTGGGAGAAACTCCTAGCCGATCCGGAGTTCGCGTCGTCGCCGCCCGCGACGGGTGCAGGTACAACATCAGTAGGACGGGCGCAGGCAACGGCAACTCAAAGGCGATCTCGTAGCCTACTCGAATCATCATTTCATCAACTGTTCAGTTAAAGTTCACGTTTCGCGCCAGTATACCACGATGCGGAGGTTCTGTCTGTGTGCCGGAAGCAAATCGGCCCCAGGCTTCGGGTGAAGCTCTCCGCAAGCGACGGCCATCAACCGCTGCCTACTGACGAACACGTTCACGGCAGACGGTGTCGAAATGAGCTCCGTCAAGGTGGAATCTCGGAAGTTGGCCATTTGACAATTGCGGTTGGACAGGGGCAGTAGGTCCCGAGAGTGTCCACCGACTCTTCATCCGCAGTCCGGCTTTGCCATCCGTGGGAACTAATTGATGGGCTAAAATGCACTTCCCCAGCCAGCACTGCCACCGAGTTTACTTCAAGCCTGGGGCTTTCTAAACCTTGGCAGGGTAAGCTCGATGCGCTCAACGACCTGCATTACGGAGGATTCGGTAACCCCTGGAGGTGGATTCGTTTTGGTTTGGAACCATTCGAAACGAAGCGAAGCGACCCTCGGCCCTTTATTCCATAGGTTCGTTACTGTCATCCAAAATCATGACGACATCGAGTTGCAGCTTAAGTGATTATTCAATTCCGAGGCAGTCTTCAACGTAAGGCGTGTGCGTACGTGCGTGGAATGAAGCAACAGAGGACACGGAGAACATAGAGAGGGTGTACCGGATCCGCTCGGAGTTCGTCAGTGGGCTCCATGGTGCAATCCTACACTAAACGGCGGTAGTCCGACCTGTTGCCTTGGATACACATCAACGTGAGGCAGGCGCGAACGACCATTGAATGAAGCCACAGAGGACACGGAGAACACAGAGAGGGATACCGAATCGGCTCGGGTTATGCTTGTTTCTTCACTTACTGCCAGCAACCAACTGTTTGATCTTCGCCTCAACAATGTCCCTCAAATCAACGAACTCAGGAAATTGCATGGCGATGGCTTCGCAGGTGCAATGGAGTCGGCCGGCACGATGCATTCTCCACAACCCTTCTTTCAGCTCAGGATTCACGGCGTAACCGCGTAATAGTCTTTCGTCATCACCGAGCTGTGCGCGCCGAATCAAGAACCTTGTCGGCGTCTTGGGATCCTGCTTGATCGCGTAATCAACCGCCTGAGTAATAGTCATGTCGTGAAATGCGGGGTTTTTTGACAGCTTCGCGATGTCAGTCATATGGAAAAACAGACTTTTGGGGAGATTCTGACAATGTAGGTGTGGATTTCTGCTTCGGACTTTGCCCGTCATGTCGAACGATCATCGCCTACAACACTTGCGATTGAGAGTGGCCCGAGTGCGAGAGCGTCGCGAATCGCATGCGCGAAACCGGTGCAAACCAACACGTTATGAAACCACAGAGGACACGGAGAACACGGAGAGCATAGCGGCGTTTACAAACGCGGATCGGTGTTTTTCTACCCGATCTAGTGACGATGAGGCAACAAGCGAATTGTCATGGTTAGGGCCCATCGTCGTTCAGCCCGGCTCTTGCATCAACGGTTGGGACTATTTCTCGATCAGCTCCGGTTGCACCTTGGTGATAACCTCCAGCAAGTGTTCGATGGAAATGGCGCGGCCGATGTGGCCGTTGTTGCCTTGGACCGTGGTGGCTTTTAGCAAGGAGTTTATGATGGCCTCTTCAACCGACTCCATCGCTGCTTGAAACAGGGGGCTCATTCGCGCGTTGGGCAGCTCGGGCAACTGCGTGACCGAATCCTTGGGCGCATCGGCAACCAGATTGGCGGTTGAAAAGGCGATGACAAAGTCCCCGGAGCCATTGCTCAAGTTGGCGCCGGTCCGCGCCAATCCACCTACGGCGCGAAATGCCAAGCGATTCAAGTTGCGGTCCGATAGCGGCGCGTCGGTTGCCAGGATGATCATGATCGACCCAAACTCTTGGGTCGGATCGTCTGGAATCGACGATGGCTCTTCCGCAGGAAGCACTTTGAGCCGCTGGCCGACGGGAACTCCCGCAATCATCAAGTTGCCGCCGAAGTTCGTTTGCACCAGTGCTCCCACCGTGTATCCACCGAGCTTGTCGCCCAGCCGGCGAGATGCCGTTCCAATGCCCCCCTTGAAGCCCAACGCCATGGTCCCGGTGCCCGCCCCCACCGATCCTTCCGCGACCACGCCCTCTTGAGCGTTCTGGATCGCGGCCAGGACATGTTGTTCCGTGACATGTTGGCCCCGGATGTCGTTGAGAAATCCGTCGTTGGTTTCGCCCACGACGGCGTTGACGGATCGAACGGTTTCGTTGCCCGGTTGATGAAGCGTTCATTTGACGACCGCTTCCATCGCGGTACCAACATTTAGTGTGTTGGTCAGTACAATCGGCGTTTCTATCGTGCCTAATTCCTGGACTTGCAACAGCCCCGCGGCTTTTCCAAAGGCATTGGCCACACAAACACCGGCGCGGACTTTTTGTTGAAACAGGTTGCCGGAATGCGGCAGGATCGCCGTCACTCCCGTTCGTATGTGTTCTCCCTCGACAATCGTCGTGTGCCCGACTCGAACACCTGCAACATCCGTGATGGCGTTGAGTGGCCCACAATCAAGATCGCCTACGCGGATTCCCAAATCGCGCAATCGCGGTCGTTCCGCTTCCTGGCCATTGGCAACGGCCGAAGCGACCAAAGCAAAAAGCCAGACAAGGCCATGACCAAAATGCGCATTCATTGACATCGATTCCCTGGGTTCGCTGAAAGAGTTGCGAGTCCTTGATCATGCAACGGTTGCGGCTGGTAATCAAGTTGAGGAATCTATCGTTTTGGGGATTGTAGTAGTTTGGCAGCAGCGGCACCCAACAAGATCGCTGGCAAAAACGACCCAACCAAACGGCTAACCCCGAGCCCCGAAGGATCGTCGACGGGGAGGGTCGGATTAATGAACGTGTTCTTTATTGCAACAGCGATGAACGCCAATGCCAATAGGAAACATAGACAGCCCGCCAATGTTCGAACGTTCATTCCTTCCTCCATTTTTTTTTGGTCAGAAATTCAAACTAAAGTACGCTGGAAAACTAACTGTTAACCAAACTCAGCGCCGTGACCGATCGTCCTCAGTCAATGTTGTTTTGCAATCGTTGGCGGCATGCCACGTCAGCGGAGACAATTTAGCGTTGCGCTTCACGCCTAGCCAGGAGGAAGTATCGCGGACCTGCGGAGCGCGCTTCCAACTCCTGCTCCTCCGATGATCGCAAGCAATAGGGCGATGCCTTGAGGATACTCGCGTTCGCCCGACCCGTCCGCTGAGATTTTGACAATTGCTCCGCCAACCATCAGTCCGATGGCAACGCCGATGATAAGTCCACTAAAGAACAGACGCATGCTCATCGAATGACCTTTCGCAATGAAACGTTGGAAAGAGCGGCCATTGGACCTGCTATTCCAATCGCCAGTGCAACGTTGGTCGTTGCCAGCCAAATAACCCACCCAATACCGGAGCCGATGACGGCGCTCAACAGTGCTGCAATAGCCTCGGAGCCGACCGATGTTTTCTTGCTCGCGTTTTGTTCCATTTTCAGTTCTTTCGAAATGTTGAGAATCCGAACTTGGTACTATTCTCACATAGTGAGGGATAATTGGCTAATTTCGGCGACTCTGACAGGTAAAATTCTCGAATGAACTTACGAGCCGTTCCCCAAAGCGGGCGGACCTGTCTGTCGACCCATGGAAAAGGAAATACTTGGTTGTCGCCTCCGAAGTGTTTCCTTTTGAGAGCAACGCTGTTATGCATTTTTGAATCGCAACGCTTTGATGTTGTGTCGGCCTTTCCGGCCTTTTCTGAACGAGATGTCACGCTAACCGGTGGCTCGCGCACACCGGCAAGGGTTGTTTCGGCCCATTCGGGCCTAATACCATGCACGGTTGCGTGAGCCCATTCGGGCCTAATACTATGCAAAGTTGCGTGAGCCCATTCGGGCCTAATACTATGCATGGTTGCGTGAGCCCATTCGGGCCTGGTGCCGTGCACGGTTGTGTGTCCCCAGTTTTTTCACGGGATATTTGTGTCGGCCTTTCCGGCCTTTTCTGAGGGAGATGTCACGCTAACCGGTGGCTCGCGCACACCGGCAAGGGTTGTTTCGGCCCATTCGGGCCTAATGCCGTGCAAAGTTGCGTCAGCCCATTCGGGCATGGAGCCGTGCACGGATGTGTTCCGTCCATTCGGTCCTGATGCCGGGCACGGTTGCGTCAGCCCATTCGGGCCTGGTGCCGTGCAAACTTGTTTCGGCCCATTCGGGCCTCGGTTCGCGGCGAAATATGCTTCACAGCGTTGCCGTGTCGCGACCCGTCGGGACAAAGTTTGAGTATATAATCGCACTCCACGGTTTGCCACGGCCGGTTTTCCAGGTGAAGTTTTTGCAAATGAATTCTGGTTCGGTCAACGACTCGAACTCTGGGAGTATTATTCGATGAGAATCCACAAATCACGGGCTTGGGTTATCGGCGTCGCAGCCGTTCTTGGGTGTTTGCTTTTTAGTCAATCAGGTCTATCCCAGGATGGAAGCGGCCCGGGCAATGCCGAACCGAAGTGGCTCTATGATGCACGACTGCTACAACCGTTTTGGAGCGGAAACCTTGTGGAAGGGGAATCGGTGTTATTCGTGCGGGATGCACAAACCGGGGTAGCCACCGCGAAGCTCCTATTTCCAATCGAAGAGGTCGTGAGCGTCTGTCGGTCCGTACATTGGCATTCGTCGGGGGCCGAAATTTTCCTGAGTGGCCGCGACTATATCTGCCATCCGGGTTCGAACGAAATCAGCTTGCCGAAAGACTCGCGAATTCCAGCTTTCACCGAGCAAGACTTGCGACGTCCCGCTGGGTCGCAAGCCTACCAACTCACTCATCGCGATGGCCAAGGCGAGATCTTATTCGGTTCAACGGACGAATATCATCAAATGCAAGTGAGCGTCAGTTATCGACATTCGACAGAAGCATGGCCGTCGGTACTGCCCGCGTTTGACCAACGGGCGTTGCCACGAACGATTCGACGGCTGCAAAACGGCGAGCCCGTATCGCTCGTGTTATTGGGCGATAGTATTTCGACGGGCTGTAATGCTTCGGGGTGGGCGAAAGTGCCCCCGTATCAACCTCCGTATCAAGATCTCTTGTTGCAGCATCTGCGAGCGACATATTCTCCCGACATCCAATTAACGAATTTGGCCTTGGGCGGCACGTCAACGCCGTGGGGAATTTCCCAAGTTCCTGAGGTGTTGGCTGCAAAGCCGGATTTGGTGATGCTGGCTTTTGGCATGAACGATTCGGCGGGTCGGTCGGCCGAGGAGTACCGGGCAAATATTGTGGCGATGATGGAAGCGATTCGCGAAGGTGCACCCGGCACCGAGTTTATTTTGGTGGCGACGATGCTCGGCAATCGCGATTGGACGACATTGAAGCCGGAGTTGTTTCCCCAGTACCGCGATGCTTTGGCCGAATTGGTTCGACCGGGTGTCGCGTTAGCCGACATGACCTCTATCTGGACAGAATTACTGAACCGCAAACGAGACTGGGATCTTACAGGAAACGGGGTCAATCATCCGAACGATTTTGGTCATCGAATTTATGCTCAGGTGTTGACCTCCCTACTGGTCGAGTCCAAAGTTACGGAGACCGAAGTAAGTCGTCGATCCGATGTGGTTGATTTGGTGACGCAGGATATCCCCGAACCCATGACCGTTCCGCTTTGGCCGGATAAAGCGCCCAACGGCGACGGGTCCTTTGAATCCTCGGCTGCGAAGATGACGGTGCATTTGCCGAAGAATCCAGGCGGTTCAGCGGTGATTATATGTCCCGGGGGTGGATACGGAGGCTTGGTCACGGGAGGCGAGGGACACTTGATCGCGCGTTGGCTAAACCGGCACGGGATCGCGGGGATTGTTCTGGAGTATCGTTTGCCGGCCGGTCGGTCCTTTGTGCCACTTCTGGATGCCCAGCGAGCGATTCGAATCGTGCGTGCCAATGCCGAAGCGTGGCGCATCAATCCGCGCCAGGTTGGCATCATGGGGTTTTCGGCGGGTGGGCATTTGGCTTCCACGGCGGCCACGCATTTTGACGAAGGAAATGCAGTAGCGAATGATCTCTTGGAGCGACCGAGCTGCCGTCCGGATTTTGCGGTTCTGGTCTATCCGGTCGTGACGATGGGTGAATGGACCCATGGCGGCTCGAGAACAAATCTACTGGGTGCCGATCCGTCACCAGAAATGATCGAGTTGTTTTCGAATGAAAAGCAAGTTAATGAAAAAACACCGCCGATGTACTTAGCCCATGCGATTGATGATGAGCCCGTACCCAGTATCAACAGTCGGCAGTTGTTTGACGCGTTGCAATCGGCCAAGATTCCGGCGAGGTATTTGGAGCTTCCATCCGGCGGCCACGGCTTGAATGGCTATCAAGGTCCAATGTGGGATGCGTGGCAAAAGCAGTCGCTGGAATGGTTGGTAGAACAAGATCTTATTGAAGTCCGTCTTCAAGAAAAGTAAATATTGTGAATCGGACCGTAGGAGCGGGTTGGGACATTGTAGTGGACCGTTCCTACGGTCCAACGGAGGCGCAAAAGAAATCGTTCCGACGGAGCGGGTTGGGACAGTGTAGTGGACCGTTCCTACGGTCCAACGGAATCGCAAAGATATCGGACCGACAGAGCGGACTGGGACAGTGTAGTGGACCGTTCCTACGGTCCAACGGAAGCGGAAAAGAAATCGGACCGACGGAGCGGACTGGGACATTGTAGTGGACCGTTCCTACGGTCCAACGGAAGCGCAAAGAAATCGGACCGACGGAGCGGGTTGGGACAGTGTAGTGGACCGTTCCTACGGTCCAACGGAAGCGGAAAAGAAATCGGACCGACGGAGCGGTCCGCGACAATCAAATCGGACCGACGGAGCGGTCCGCGACAATAAAATCGGACCGACGGAGCGGTCCGC
>JBGSJV010000161.1:0-15736 GCA_041741535.1 Pirellulaceae bacterium | reverse complement strand
GAGGATAACTTGCAAGAAAACCATTGAACACCTGAGCCATGCCAAACAAAATCCCGGGGGGGTGGGGGCTGGCCCCCAAATGCTGCAAGCAATACACTAATTCATTGTCTAAAGTTGTCTCAAAATCATTGACACCTTCCGGAGACCGCAAACGCTAACTCCTGCAAGCTCGGACGTTTTGTACGCGAGTGTGACCTCAATCGGCCTACTGGCAGACGTGCCTGAAGCAAAGTCGGTTCTACGGCCTTCAAAACATTGCAAGTTATTATGTAGCTGACCAGTCATCGCCCCATTGGCGTGAAGCCAATGGTGGCGGTCTTGTACCTGAGACCAAACCCGACAGGCCTACGTGCAGACGTGCCTGAAGCAAAGTCGGTCCTACGGCCTTCAAAACGTTGCAAGTTATTATGTGGCTGGCCAGTCATCGCCCCATTGGCGTGAAGCCAATGGCGGCGGTCTTGTACCTGAGATCAAATCCGAAAGGCCTACTTGCAGACGTGCCTGAAGCAAAGTCGATTCTACGGCATTCCTAGCCTTGGAGACTTCTTTGTGGCTGACCAGTCATCGCTCCTTTGGCGTAAAGCCAAAGGGGGCGAGGGCGGTCCGTTTTCATCCGCGGATCGGCCTTGCCATCCGTCGGCAAATGCTACTCCAAGATTTCTCGAATCACTTTGCCGGCCACGTCCGTAAGTCGATAGCTGCGTCCGTTGTGGAAATAGGTCAGGCGTTCGTGGTCCAAGCCCATTAGATGCAGGATGGTCGCATGCAGGTCGTTGACGTTGACTCGATTTTCAACCGCTTCATAACCAATTTCGTCCGTCGAGCCGTAACTCACGCCGCCTCTGATCCCCGCACCCGCCATCCACTGCAAGAAACCTTTGGGATTATGATCGCGGCCTTTGCCGTTTTGTGAAATCGGCATTCTTCCGAACTCGCCACCCCATATCACCAGCGTCGAATCGAGCAATCCCCGAGCTTCCAAATCGGTCAATAGTCCAGCCACAGGCACATCCGTCGCCGCACAATGGTGCGTGTGGTTCTCGGCAAGATTGTCGTGAGCGTCCCATTCCCCATCGCTGTAAACTTGCACAAAACGCACGCCACTTTCGACCAGTCGCCGCGCCATCAAGCACTTGGAACCAAACGACTGTGATCTTGGATTGTCGAGTCCGTACAACGCATGCGTTTCTTTGGTCTCGCGATTCAAATCGACAACTTCCATGGCGGCCTTCTGCATCCGGAATGCCAACTCGAATGATTGCATGCGATTCGCAAATTCTGCGTCTCGCGTATGACGTCGCAGGTGTTCGTCATTTAATTTGGCCATCAAATCCAATTGCGATCGTTGATCCTCTTTACTCATCGCGGGTTGGCGGTTGAGATTCAGAACCGGAGCACCTTGCGACCGAAACAAGGTCCCTTGAAAAGTCGATGGTAAGAACCCGGCGCCCCAATTGTGTGGCCCGCCCTTGGCTCCTTCGGTATTTCCCATCACGACGTAACCAGGCAGGTTTTGGTTTTCGCTGCCCAAGCCGTACGTGACCCAAGCTCCGGCCGTCGGAAAACCAGGTCGCGGCAAGCCACTGTTGATTTGATAGATCGCTGGAACGTGGTCGTTGGATTCGCTGTAACACGACTTGATCATTGCCATTTTATCGACATGTTTGGCGACGCTCGTGTACTTGTCACAAACCCACTGGCCGCATTCCCCATACTGCTTGAAGGAAAACGGCGACTTCATCAATGGCCCCGGGTTACCAAAGAATGCTTGAATGTCCGTCCGGGTGCCGTCGCGTTTGTCCAGTTCCGGTTTGGGGTCAAACATGTCAACGGCACTGGGGGCCCCTTCCATGAACAACCAAATAATCGACTTGGCTTGCGCCGCAAAGTGACCCGCACGAGGGTGCAATGTTGTCACCGGATCGGATGAACCGTCATCGAATGGCGCTCCAAGCAGGTGTTCCTCGGCCAAGAGACTCGCTAGCCCAACCATACCGGCTCCCGAACCAGCTCGACAGAGCCATTCGCGGCGACTCAACATGTTGGCGACGCGGCCACAAGGAAACAGCGGAGAATTCAGGGGCATGCCGGTTACCTCAATCCACGTAAATGAATTCGTTCAAACCAAACAACGACTGGCAATAGTCCGCCAGTGCTTCGCTTTGCGGATCCTGATCGGCTCGGTCCACACGAGTTTTCGTCTGGGCGGTGATAAACGCAACCGAGACCTCCACTTCCGACTCACTTGGTGTGCGCGAGAAGCAGGATTCAAATGCTGCTTTGACAATCGATTGAAGTTCCGGCTCGGTCCAGGATGACTTGTCACGTTTCGTTGGTAGCAACTTGCGTGCGAAATCGAGGGCAACGGCGCGGACAAAGGTATCATTCAAAATCACCATGGCTTGCGGTGCCACGGTCGTGTTTTGTCGCCGCGAGCAACTGACCATCAAGTCCGGGCGATCGAAGGCCTGGAACATGGGATAGGGAATCAGACGTTTATGGAACATGTAGACACTCCGCCGTCGAGTGCTTGCGTCGTCTGGGGCGTTCTGCGGATATCCCTCGCCTTTGATGTTCCGAGCGAGATTGGCCTCCGGCGCGATGTAGGGTTTGAATCCGGGACCGCCCGCTTCTAGATTCAACGTCTCACTAACGGCCAACATGGCATCGCGCAGTGCCTCGGCTTCGAGACGTTGCGGTTTCATACGCCAAAGCAAACGATTCGTGGGATCGATCTCCAAGCCACGTGGATTCATCGCGTCCGCGGTACTGGCCTGCTGCCATGTGGCGCTGGTCAGAATCTTGCGATGCAGAGCCTTGAGTTGCCAACCACTTGCCACGAACTCATGGGTCAAATGCTCGAGCAACTTGGGATGGGACGGTCGCTCTCCTTGCACGCCAAAATCACCGGTCGTTGGCACCAAACCTTGGCCAAAGTGATGATGCCACACGCGATTGACGATCACTCGCGCCAACAAGGCTCCACCGCCACGTTGCGTGTCCGTCATCCAATCGGCCAAGGCTCGCCGTTGCAAGGTGCTCTTGGGTTCGCCAATTTGCCGATAGGCGTCTTTCGCGGTTTGCCAAAAATCCTGCGCGTCGCCGCCCGCCGAAAGGGCCGCCGGAAATCCGATTTCTACTTCGATTTCTCGATCATAAAAATCACTGCGACGAAACAGCCACGTGGGTCGTCGTTGGTTGTCAAAATCCCGAAAGAAGAAGCCTTGCTTGCCACTGGGTAAGGCCGCGCTAACTCGGTCGCCACTGTGGAAAACGCCCAGCAATTGATAGTACTCCCGCGCAGAAAACGCGTCGTACTTGTGATCGTGACAGCGGGCACACGCCACGGTAAGCCCCAACATTCCTGACCCCAGTGTCCCGATCACGTCATCCAATTCGTTGTAGCGATTCAGCAGTCGCTCGCTTTCGATGAACGAGTCGGGCAGTTTGAAAGCCGGTCCAGCGGTCAGGAATCCGGTCGCGGCAACCGCGGCGTCGTTATCCGGTTCGTATTCATCGCCGGCAATCTGCCAGCGCACGAATTGGTTGTAGGGCATGTCCTCATTGAAAGCTTGAATCACGAAGTCTCGATAAGTGTACGCGTGTGAACGGTCTTGGTCGGATTCTTGTCCGTCGCTGTCCGCATACCGAGCCACGTCGAGCCAATGTCGACACCACCGTTCGCCATAGTGCGGCGAAGCGAGCAATTCGTCCACCAATGTTTCCAGGGCAGTTGTGGGATCAGTGGCATGAGCCGCAACAAATTGGCGACTTTGTTCGGGAGTGGGTGGCAGTCCAATCAGGTCAAAATAGAGCCTTCGCACCAAGGCGTTGGCCGTAGCCGGTTGCGCCGGCTTGAGTCCCGCTTCCTGAAGACGCCGCAGGACAAAGCCGTCGATTGCCCCCTTGGACCATTCGTCACGAGAGTCAAGGGAACGGGGCGGGATTTCAGCAAGTCGCTGGAACGCCCAATGCGATTGGGCCGTTTCCAACTTCGGATCGACCACGTCGGAGGACGGTGGCCAAGCAGCTCCTTTATCGATCCAAGCTCGCAGCAGCGTGATTTGGGTCTCCGTGAGCGGCGGCTTTCCTTCCGGCGGCATCAACCGGTTTTCATCAAGGCCCGACACCAACTGAATGAGTAAGCTATCGCCGCTTTTCCCGGGCACGATAGCTGCCCCGCTGGTACCTCCTTGCAATGCTTTGGCTTGGATACCGAGATGAAGGCCGCCTTCTTCCGAGGTACCGGCATGACACTCGTAGCAATGCTCCCGAAAGATAGGCTGAATCTCGCGCACGAAGTCAATGGACTTGGTCTCTACCAATCGTTCTCGAAGGTCGGAAACCACTGGATTCCCACTATCCTGAAGTTCCTGACCAGAAACAAATTGGCTCAGCCATCCCAAACAGATTGCAAGGAATGTGGATCGAACGTCAAGCGGACAAGACATGATTGCGGCCTTCTGGTTGGTTCTGTGCGATTGTACCTGGGCAGGTAGTGGGTCGCAATCACGCGAAACGCTCCAAGTCGATCTCGATGGTGTCTTGTAAGCCACGACACCTCAACGTGAACCTGGGGGTTGCTCAAGGACCAAGCAGAGCCTAATCGAACCAGGCATGAACCGAACCATCGGTCCGTCCACAGCCAATGGGGATTTCAGTGATTGAGAGACACAGCAAGTTGCTTGGCTCCAAGAGGATTCGAATCATGAAGACATGATGAATTGTCAGGTGCTGCGATTGAATTATGGATATGTGAAAAATAGAATCGGCCCGGCTACGGCGGCGACCGCGGATGCGATGGTCACGCCAGGTTATTGGAGATGGCAATCAAGGACGTTGGAGTTGGATTTATGAAGTTGAAGTTGGTCGGCAACTGCATTTTATTCGTGTTGTTGGCGATTTTGGGATTTTCGGACTCGGCTTTTGGCCAAGAGGCCAATTTGGACTTGATCGCAAAACTCGCGAGACCCAATGGCAACCCGCCCAGTTCGCTCCCTCAGATCGTAGTCCGATTGGACGAAGGAGTGGACGCCAAGGTCGTTGCTGGCGACTTCGATCTGCAGGTGGTTCGCACATTGCCAGGGGCGAACTTTCATGTGCTAGAACCACAGCAAAAACGGAAACCGACCGACGTTGGGATTCGCGAAACGATCCGTCGTCTGCAACAAAACCGGGCGGTTTTGCTGGCGGCCCAAAATCGCCGGGTGGACAAGCGTTTTCGCTTTGTCCCCAACGATACTTTTTTTGGTCCGAATCGCTTGGGCGGACAATGGCACCTAGTCAATCAGCTATCTTCCATCGACGTCAACGTTGCAAGTGCCTGGAGCCAAGACATTACCGGGTTGGGCGTGGTGATTGGAATTGTCGATGACGGCTTGCCAGTAACACATCCGGATCTGAGTCCAAATGTGCGGCTCGACTTATCGTACGACTTTGGACAGAACGATACGGACCCGTCGCCGGTGAGCAGTTCGGACAATCACGGTTCCTGTGTCGCGGGCGTTGCTGCGGCTCGCGGGGGAAATACGATCGGCGTTTCCGGTGCTGCTCCGTTGGCTGGCTTGTCTGGACTGCGGATCGATTTTGCGACGTCGACCGATGCCGATTTTGCCGCGGCAACACTGTTCCAATCTGCAGCTATCCCTATCAAAAATCATAGCTACGGATTTTCACTTCCATTTATTGATGACCCGATCCATGCTGCCGCCGTGGAGGCGACACCCGACACGATTCATTGCTTCGCGGCAGGTAACGCGCGAGGTAGCTCGGCACAGGATTCGGGAAAAGAGCAACTTCACAACCTACCCAACGCGATCAACGTGGCAGCTATCTCAAGTGATGGTGAATACGCATCTTATAGCAGTTTTGGCGCCAACGTGATCGTCACAGCTCCCAGCGATGGAGTGCTAGGTGTCACGACGACCGACCGAGTTGGATCTGCCGGTTACAACGATGGGTCGACCAGCAGTGACTATCGCAATTCCGACGGCCCCAACGCGGCGGACTACACCAGCACGTTTGGTGGAACTTCTTCCGCCGCTCCTTTGGCCGCGGGAGTATTGGCTCTGGCCCGCGAAGCGAATCCAGCTATGGATCACCGGATGGCCAACCACCTGCTTGTCTTGACGGGAAACAAAGTGGATCCGAATGACAACTCGGCGACAAGTGACGGAGGTTGGCGCGCGAACGGGGCCGGTCACGAATTCAATCAGAACTATGGGTTTGGAATGATCGATGCAACGGCCTTGGTGGATGCCGCCCGCCAGTACTCCGGTGTTACTGACTTGGCCATTGAATCGACAGGTGTCATCAACGTTGGTCGCTTCATTAGCGAAATCACGCCCGTCGTGGTCAACTTCAATTTAACGGGCGGCGATCCGTTAGAAGACCTGTTCGTCACTCTCAATGTGTCGCATACCTTTCGCGGGGATCTTTCCGCATTCTTGACGTCGCCCTCCGGGTTTCGTAGCCGAGTCTTTATTCAGGCCGGCGGCGATTTCGGCGCGAATCTACAATGGAAGTTCCGAACGGTCGCTTTTTGGGGTGAAGACCCGGCCGGACAATGGAAGCTTGAACTGTTCGATAATTTCGCGCAAGACTCAGGAACGTTTCATAACTTTCAAGTGCACGCCAATATGGGCCAACTTGTTCCCAGCTTTGTCTTGGGTGATGCCAATGGCGATGGATTCTTTGATTTTGGTGACATTGAACCGTTCGTCTTGGCGATCACGGACCCGGAGTTGTTTGCAATCACTTATCCGAACGTTGATCCCAACCGCGTCTTGGATTTTGATGGGGATGGTTACTTGAGTTTTGGCGACATCGAAGGCTTTGTAAACGGGCTGCTTGGATAGGCTCTCAAATGTGGGTCGCCAGTCCGCTGGCGGCCTACGGGTGAATAGACTCTTTCGATTTCATAGGCAACGTGGGGAAACATGTTCCTGTGAAAACTTGTTCACGTGAAAGCAGGTTTCGGAGAGGCAGCGAAAAGTGTTGGGGACGACGTCAAACTGCAAAAAGAGCTAGTGCATGGGGCGGGCCGCCAGCGGACTGGCGACCCACATTATCCAAGCCGCCAGTGGACTGGCGACCCACACTCGCGAATGTAGATCTGCCGTCTTTAGTCGTTGATTACTTCGCCACCGGCGGGGGTCAACATGGCTTCAAAGTTTTCGAGCTTCATGGTGTTGTCGATGCGTTGGACGCTGCCATCGTATCGACCAATGATCATCGTTTCACCAGGCTTCAAGGCCTTGAACATTTTGACCGCGTCCTCGGATGTGAACGGCTTGTTCTCCGCCCAATTTCCAACGGGAGCGTTGTAGATGAACGCAATGGTATTGCTGGATCCGTCCGTTAGATCCGCGAAGTCCTGCACATCGGACTGGACCCATTGCAGCCCCTTTTCCTTCCCCAAAGAGAGGGACGACAACTTCCGAAAGCGTTCGATTCGCCTCGCTATCCCAGCTCTGGCTTAGATCAAACTTTTCGTAAAGCGCGCTTTGATCCAAGTACGGTAGCACGCGAACTCGCCAACTTAATTCGTCGCTTTCCCCAGGCCCTGGTTGAAACGGAAACCGTCTGTGGGATTCGTAGTAATTGTGCATACTCAAGGCCACTTGCTTGACGTTGTTCATTTCTTGAACTTCAACCGCTTGCTCGCGCATCTTGGCAAACACATCGGGTGGGATCAACATGGTTACCAAGACCTGCTTGCCCTCGGACTTGGTTTTGATCCCAGCGAGCAATTTCTTTTGAATCTGACTTTCGGGATTGTTCCCATTCATGTTGAGTTTGCCCATCGCGACCAAGCCATCTACGGTCTCCAACACGACCTTGGCCGCTTCTTCGTCGACACAATCGATCACGGCCTTGACCTCTGTTTGGGGAACCAACGTCAAGTCCGCGCGGACGGAGTTTAATTTTTCGGGCAAGTCCAAGTAAGCCTTCACCGGTGGTGGGAAATTATCGCGACCAAATTCGACCACTGAGTTAATGAGCGGTGCCGCACTCTTGACGTCGATGGCCGCTCCCGCCGGCGACTTGGATGTCTGTTTGAGCAAGCTTTCGGCCGCAGAAGTCATCTTTGGAAACTTGCCCGACTCCAGCGGGAAGGTTTCGCTGGAAAAGACCATTTTGCGATCCTTTGTCACGGCCATGAAGAATCCTTCAGCGCCGGAAGGATAGTAGTAGGTAATGTCTCCTTCTTCCTCAACCTCGGCAGAGATTTGGCTCAATTGTTCCTTGACCGATTCCACAAGTTTGTCGGTCTTGAATTCGAATTCGACTTGAAAGTGGAATGGCGGCGGATCGCCTGGTCCAACTTCCAGAAAGGCATCTATACTGTCCGGCAGGGCCACTACGCCCTTCATTCTCGCGGCTTGCCACATCAACTTCGACATGGGGTCCAGTTGCTGCTCGATCTGCAAGGCCTTAAAAAAATTCGAGTCTCGGATGCGACTCGGTTCGGCATGAAACGCAATGTTCGCCGGACCGGGATCGTCGGATTGGCCGGTAACAACTGACGTTGCCCCCGATAGTCCAGTAATCAATAACGTAACGATGGTTGTCGAGCGGACCAAGAATTTGATTCCGACAACCGTAGATCTTGACCAAAGCTTGTACACCGATGGGCTCCTAAATGAATGCGACTTCGAATTGTCCGGTAGCCGTTCGGCAACACGGACAGACTTGCGGATTCCAACAATATAACCGTTAACGCTCGTCTGCGGGACTTGCCCGATTTTCGGCTAATACCCGGTCCCCCGAGGCCGACGCGATTTTGGGCGTTGCCTCAGAATTTTATCCGGCATCGTCTGCGTTCGGCCATGGACGACTTGGGCCCCACTCGGGAACGGTGCCAATCGCGGAGTGAAAAACACGGCCAGCTGGAGGTCGACTCAATTCTATTGGGGCGACTCAATTCTATTGGAATGCGTGTCGAACTCCCAAGTATCAAGCCGGACGACCGTTCAACTACCGACTAACGAGTCGTCCCGCGTCGATCACCTAACGCTCAATCACTTCGCCATTGGCCGGGGACAACATCGCTTCAAAGGTCTCGAGCTTCATGGTGTTGTCGATGCGTCGGACGCTACCGTCGTACGTCCCGACAATCATCGTGTCACCCGGCTTGAGAGCCTTGAACATTTTGACGGCATCCTCCGACGTAAACGGCTTGTTCTCTGCCCAATTCCCTGCTGGGGCATTGTAGATAAACGCAATCGTGTCACTGGTTCCGTCGGTTAGATCTGCGAACTCCTGGACATCGGACTGGATCCATTGCAAACCCTTGCCCTTGCCATCCCCAAAGACCGGGACCACCACTTCCGAAAACTTTCGGTTCGCCTCGCTGTCCCATCCTTGGCTCATATCAAACTGCTGATAAAGATTATTCTGATCCAAAAACGGAAGTACGCGAACTCGCCAACTCAGGTCATCGCTTTCACCAGGTCCAGGTTGAAACGGAAAACGATTGTAGGCCGAGTAATAATTGTGCATGCTTAACGCGACTTGCCTGACATTATTCATCTCTTCAGCTTCAGCGGCTTGCTCGCGCATCTTGGCAAATACGTCGGGTGCGATCAACATCGTGACCAAGACTTGCTTGCCTTCGGACTTGGTTTTGACCCCAGCGAGCAACTTCTTCTGAATTTGACTGCCTAAATCATTCTTATTCACGCTTTGCTTGCCCATCGCCACCAAGCCATCGATGGTCTCGAGAACCACCTTGGCGGCTTCTTCGTCCACGCATTCGATCGCGGCTTTGACTTCTGTTTGCGGGACTAGCGTCAAGTCAGCGCGAACGGAATGGAGTTTTTCGGGCAAGTCCAAGTACGCCTTAACCGGCGGAGGAAAATTATCGCGACCAAACTCGACCACCGAATTAAGCAAGGGAGCGGCAGCCTTGATATCGAAAGCGGCACCTGCGGGTGATTTTGCGGTCGCTTTAAGCAACCGTTCAGCCGCGGCGGTCATCTTCGGAAACTTGCCGGACTCCATGGGAAAGGTTTCGCTGGAGAAGACCATCCGGCGATCCTTCGTCACAGCAAAGAAGAAACCTTGAGCGCCGGGAGGATAATAAAACGTGAGGTCCCCTTCTTCTTCAACCTCTGCAGCCATCTGACTCAACTGCTCCTTGACCGAATCCACGAGTTTGTCGGTTTTGAATTCGAATTCGACTCGAAAATGAAACGGCGGTGGAGAACCCGGTCTCATTTCCAAAAAGGCATCAACGTTATCTGGCAAAGCCACGACGCCCTTCATGCTTGCTGCTTGCCACATCAACTTCGACATCGGGTCCAGTTGTTCTTCGATCTGAACGGCCTTGAAGAAATTGGAATCACGGATGCGACTTGGCTCGGCATGAAACCCAATGTTCGCCGGACCTGCATCGCCAGACTGGGCAGTCGTAATCGACGTAGCCCCGAATAATCCGGAGAACGAAAGCGAAAGTACGGCGACATGACGTACCAATAACTTGACAACCTCTATCACTGATTCTGATTTGAACACGTACACGAATTGGCTCCTGAAAATAATTCGCAAGCTCGTTTTGTCCATGCGTAATAGAATCCGCGAGTCTTGAACGGCTCGCACCAGCGTCTCCGAACCACCGCACCTCGCTCGTTATTTTGTTTCAGAAACCGCTGGTTGTTCTATGGCTTTTCATCGTACGTGACAAAAAGCGCGAAGTAAACAAGTCTCGCGAGCATTGTTAGTGGCCGTTTATGGGTTCTCATTGCTACCTTCGGTGTGGTTCTTCGGTTATAATAACGACGGGCAAGCCCATGGCAGTTGAAACCGATAGTACCGAAGGTCCCTAAGGATGCGAAGCTGGTTTTGTCTTTTTGTTGCCGTTGTCGTGTTTTGTTTGCTCCCACGCCAAGTACTGGGATCGGACGAAGAAATCCGGTTCAATCGTGACGTTCGGCCGATACTTTCGGACAAGTGTTTTGCTTGTCACGGCTTCGACGCGAAAACGCGCGAGGCCGATTTGCGACTGGATGTTCCCCCCGGCGAAGACTGGAGCGGGTGGGTCATCACTCCCGGTGATCCCGGCTCAAGTACGTTATGGGAACGGATCGTCACAGAAGATGCCGACCTCCAAATGCCGCCGGCCCACTCGCACAAGACCTTGTCGCCCGCCGAAAAGGAAACCCTGCGGCGTTGGATCGAACAAGGCGCGGTCTACGAAGGGCACTGGTCCTTCCAGCCCATTCCGTCCGAAGTTCCCGTTCCATCCATCGACAACGTTCAACACCCGATCGACGCGTTCGTTCGGCAACGCTTGCAGCGCGAGGGCCTGTCACATTCTCCCGTCGCGGACAAGTCGACTTTGATCCGACGACTTTCGTTTGCCCTCACGGGACTACCACCAACAACGGAGCAAGTGGACACTTTCTTGGCGGACGATTCGCCAGACGCCTACGAACGCTTGGTCGACCGGTTCCTCGAATCGCCGCAATATGGTGAAGAAATGGCTCGGTATTGGCTCGATGTCGCTCGTTATGCCGATACGCATGGTTTGCACCTCGACAACGAACGTCAGATGTGGGCCTATCGCGACTGGGTTATCCGCGCTTTCAATCAGAACAAACCCTTCGATGAATTCACCATCGAACAATTGGCGGGCGATATGTTGCCGAATCCAACGCTTGAGCAAAGAATCGCCACCGGGTTCAATCGCTGCAACGTCACAACCAGCGAAGGCGGTTCCATTGATGCGGAGTTCCTGTTTCGTTATGCGGTCGAACGGGCCAGTACGACGTCCGAAGCGTGGATGGGCCTAACCGCTGGTTGCGCCGTTTGTCACGACCATAAATTTGATCCAATCTCGCAGTCCGAGTTCTACTCGTTGTACGCGTTCTTTTATTCGGCGGCTGATCCGGCGATGGATGGCAACGCGTTGCTCACCAATCCCGTCATTCGCGTGGAATCCGAAGCCGATCGAACTCACATGGCCCAACTGCAACAGGAGATCTCTGCGGCGCGCGAACAATTGCAGCTCGCTGTGCAAAACGTCCAGTACCTTGATCCAGCAGCGGCCGATGTCGTCGCGGCGCCCACCGCGATCGAAGAATGGTGGATGGACGATGAATTTGCAAGTTCCGGTCGTGTGCAAGCCAGCCCCGGACACGCGACCGAATTTGTCTCCGCGCCAAGCTCGGAGGTGGCGCCCTTTCGCGGCCAAAAGGTCCTCAAGCGAACCGACGCGGGCCTAACGCAAGACGTGTGGGAAACCAGCGGACCTGGGCTCAAGCTTCCTCCGCAAGCCAAATTCGTTGCGCACGTGTTTTTGGCACCGGAAAATCTGCCGAAGTCGATCATGGTCCAATTCAACAAAGGCGGTTGGAAGCATCGCTGTGTCTGGGGCGATTATGACGCAATTCAATGGGGAGCTCCACAGACCACCGAACGCGTCTCGTTGGGCGAACTGCCCGCGGGCGGCCAATGGGTTCGGCTGGAATTTCCCGTGGAAACCGTGGGTCTGGCACCCGGTGACGAACTTTCAGGCTTCGCGCTTACCCAGTTCGGCGGAACCGTGTATTGGGATCAAGTTGGCGTTGTTGGTGAAGTCAATCCCGCCACGGACCCCGCCTTTTCGTTTCAAGCCTGGTGGCAGAAAGTCGCCACCTCGGATCTGGCTGGGATCCCCGCCGAATTGCATGAAATTGCGAAACAAGGACCAAGCGACGAAGCCAACGCGGACCTTAAGAAACAGCTCTTGTCTCATTACTTGCTTCATCATTGCCAAGCGGTGAAGGAGCAAATCGCCGCTCCGCAACAATCACTGGTATCGGCCGAACAAAAATTGCGGGAATTTGAAGCCAGCCTACCCAGCACCTTTGTGTTTAGCGATCTGCCGCAACCGCGACAAGCGCACGTCATGACTCGGGGGCAGTACGATCAACCCGGTGCTCCTGTCGCGCCCACCGTGCCACAAGCCTTGCCGCCACTGGCGAAGAGAGACACCCGAGCGACTCGGTTGGATTTGGCTCGTTGGTTGGTTTCCCCCGACCATCCGCTCACATCTCGTGTCGTGGTCAACCGCTATTGGCAGCAATTTTTTGGCGCCGGGTTGGTGAGCACAAGCACCGATTTTGGCTCGCAAGGTGAACCGCCGTCGCACCCCGAACTATTGGATTGGCTGGCTCGAGATTTCCAATCGAGTGGCTGGGATGTGAAGGCATTGGTTCGTCGGATCGTTACCTCGGAAACCTTCAAACAATCGTCGGCCGTTTCGCCGGAACTCTACGAACGCGATCCGAAAAATCGATTGTACGCACGGATGTCGCGCCCGCGTCTGGATGCCGAACAAATTCGGGATAACGCCTTGTTCGTCAGCGGCCTGTTGGTCTCGCAGATGGGCGGTAAGGGAGTCAAACCGTATCAGCCACCAAACATTTGGGAGCCGGTAGGGTTTGCGGGGTCGAACACGCAGTACTACACACAGGATCGCGGAACTGCATTGTACCGCCGCAGCATTTACACGTTTCTGAAGCGCACCGCGCCGCCACCGTTCATGTCGAACTTCGATGCACCGAATCGTGAGCAGTCCTGTTCGCTTCGGCAACGGAGCAACACGCCATTGCAGGCCCTGCAATTGATGAATGACGTTCAACACGTCGAGGCTGCCCGATCGTTGGCCGCCCAGCTCTTGCAGGACAGATCTTCCGATGACACATCGCGAATACGCATGGCCGTTCGGATCGTATTGGCCCGTGAGGCCTCCGACGCGGAATTGCAAATCTTGACGGGACAATTGACGAAACATCGTCAGCGTTACACCGCGGACCCAGACGCGGCGCAGAAGTTAATTTCTCTGGGTGAAACGCCGCCACCGACCGATTTGGACACAACGGAGTTGGCAGCGTACACGCTGATGTCCAACACGTTGCTGAATCTGGACGAGACGTTGACTCGGAATTGAGAGCTTCAAGCCTTTTCGAGCGACGACAATAGACACAACGATACTTCGCAAAACGATTGGATGAACCCGATGGACCCGGCCCAACAATGGCTGCTCATGCAGACGCGACGGAACTTCTTTGGCAGTAGCGGGCTCAAGTTGGGCGGCTTGGTTGCCGGAATGCTGGCAGGGTCGGCTCCACTGCCGGGCCTGTTCGCCAATGATATTGCGACGCCCCCAAACGACCGCGTTTATCCGCCGTTGCCCGGATATCCGCATTTTGCACCGACGGCCAAATCCGTGATTTACCTGCACGCCAACGGCGGACCATCCCAGTTGGATACTTGGGATTACAAACCCGGCTTGCAAGAGTATTTCGACAAAGACCTACCGCCAAGTATTCAAGGTGGTCAGCGACTTTCGACGATGACCAGCGGGCAGACTCGGTTTCCGGTCGCACCGTCCAAGTTCCGCTTCCGCAAAGCTGGCCAAGCGGGTATCTGGGTCAACGAAGAATTGCTGCCGCATACTGCTGAAATCGTGGACGAAATCAGTTTGATGAAAACGGTCCACACCAACGCGATCAATCATGATCCGGCCTGCACGTTTGTGATGACGGGTTCTGAGATCCCTGGGCGCCCCAGTATTGGGTCCTGGCTTGCATATGGGCTGGGAAGTGAGAGCAACGATCTGCCCGCCTTCGTCGTGTTTACACCGAAGTTTCCCGCTGACAGCAACGGTCAAGCGTTGTACGAACGCATGTGGGGCAGCGGTTATCTGCCGACTCGGTTCACGGGCGTGGCGCTCCGCGGCGCCGGTGATCCGGTATTGTACCTCCAGAATCCTGCTGGGGTGTCCGCGTCCGATCGCCGAACCATGCTGGACTCGCTGGCGGAAATGAACCAATTGGGACTCCAACGTGTTGGCGACCCCGAGATCGCCACGCGAATTGCTCAGTACGAGTTGGCATTTCGTATGCAAACCAGCGTGCCCGAACTGACCGATATTTCCCAGGAGACTCAAGAAACTTTGGAGATGTACGGCCCGGATGTCACGACGCCTGGAACGTTTGCCCACAGCGCGTTGCTCGCGCGGCGGTTGGTCGAGCGTGGTGTACGAGCCGTTCAATTGTTGCATCGCGGCTGGGATCAGCACGGAAGCCTACCGTACCAATTGGGCAACCAATGCAAACAGACCGATCAACCGACGGCGGCTTTGGTCAAAGATTTGAAACGACGTGGCCTGTTGGACTCGACGTTGGTTGTATTCGGTGGCGAGTTCGGCCGAACTGTCTATTCTCAAGGCACGTTGACCAAAGACGATTACGGACGCGACCACCATCCGCGGAATTTCTGCGTGTGGATGGCCGGTGGTGGCGTCCGTGGTGGCTATGTACACGGCGAGACCGACGACTTTAGTTACAATGTGGTCGAAAAGCCCGTCGCGATCAACGACATCAATGCGACGATCTTGCACTGTTTGGGGATCGATCACGAACGGTTCAGCTACCGCTTCCAAGGACTCGATCTACGATTGACTGGCGTCGAACCGCAAAATGTCGTGCGGGAGATCTTGAAGTAGACTCCCAGGATATTTGAACAGCGAACGCTTAGGATTTGTCCACAAGGAAGTTCCGGATTTCGAACATCGAAAACTCCGGAATGACTCTCGCTGGCTCTGGCGTTTGAATGATTAATGATTATTGAAGAATGAAAAATTCAAAAGGTACCAAAAAACGTCTAGTATCAGGCATTCCGCCAGCAAACGATGGCTGTCAGCAATTTGCATTTTTCAATTTCCATTTTTCATTACTCATTTCTT
>JBGSJV010000160.1:0-27368 GCA_041741535.1 Pirellulaceae bacterium | reverse complement strand
TTCCATAATCGCCATCGAGGGCGAAAAACTTAACTTCTTCGCCTGGCTCGAGAAGATTTTCAAAATTTTCGGCTCGTGTCAATAGACAAACTGCGCGCACAAGTCCCCCAGGGGCTCGGCAGTGCCATTCGTGTCAGGAGTCAATTGCCGGAACGGCCCAGTGGGTGCTTCGCACAATTGACTCCTGACACCTTTACCAGACCGGAGTCAATTGCCGGAACGGCCCGGTGGGTGCTTCGCACAATTGACTCCTGACACCTTTAACAGACCTAAGGTTTGGTTGTACCAATAACTGCAACGTCATGGGGCGCGGCAAGCATTGTGGCGTTGATCCCCCTTTCGACCTAGCAACCCCGCGCACTATAATTAGCGGCAAATGTCGGCAGGCGGTCATGTTCAAGTTGAACACCGATCTTTCAAACCTCGTATTAGGCTGATCGCTTTTCCAGGCGAGTCTCAGCAACCGAAATGGAGCACCGAGTTATGGCAGTCCGATTGGGCATCAATGGTTTTGGTCGTATCGGCCGAATGGTCTTTCGAGCGGCTGTCAAACATTTTGGCAGCGATCTGGAAGTCGTCGGCATCAACGACCTGTTAGAGCCTGATTATTTGGCCTACATGCTGAAGTACGATAGTGTCCATGGTCGGTTTCATGGCGACGTTGCGATCGATGGTTCAACCTTGGTCGTCAACGGCAAGCAGATTCGCTTGACCGCCGAACGCGATCCGGCCGCTCTGAAATGGGGTGACGTCGGTGCGGATGTGGTTGTTGACTGCACGGGCCTATTCCTCACCTTGGACACTTGCCAGAAACACTTGGACGCCGGTGCCAAGAAGGTCATTCAAAGTGCACCGTCCAAAGACGATACTCCGATGTTTGTCTTTGGTGTCAATCATCAAAAGTACGCCGGCGAACGCATCATCAGCAACGCCTCATGTACCACCAATTGCTTGGCTCCGTTGGCCAAAGTTATGCATGACTCGTTTGGAATCAAACGCGGTCTGATGACGACGGTTCACGCAGCGACTGCGACCCAAAAGACAGTCGATGGCCCAAGCAATAAAGATTGGCGTGGAGGACGTGGGATTCTGGAGAACATTATCCCCAGTTCCACAGGTGCCGCTAAAGCGGTTGGTCGCGTCATTCCAGAACTCAACAAGAAGTTGACGGGTATGGCCTTTCGAGTTCCTACGTCGGACGTGTCCGTCGTTGATCTTACTTGCGAATTGAATACCGAAACCAATTACGAAGCCATTTGCGCTGCGATGAAAGCCGCAAGCCAAGGTGCTTTGAAGGGTGTCTTAGGATATACCGAAGACAAAGTAGTTGCTACCGATTTCCGCGGCGAGTCCTGCACGAGCGTGTTTGACGCCGATGCTGGAATCATGCTGGATTCGACGTTCGTCAAGTTGGTCGCCTGGTACGACAACGAATGGGGTTACTCTTGCAAGATTTGCGAGATGGCTAAAGTCATCAGCAAGTAAACTCCGTGTGGAGTTAGCCTTACATAGACGGAGTGGTCGGATGTTTCCGGCCACTCCGTTTTTTTGTCGCCACTGTTGCTTTCGTTACTCGAAATCTATTTTGTTTCGATCGCCGGCGTTTGTTGCGACAACAGGAAGGCCAGCAAATCATAAAAATCGGTCGGCGGGAGCATTTTGGCGACATCGTTTGGCATTGGAGAAAGTGTCGATTCTTGTCGCTCGTCAATGTCCGATTGGGGAATTCGAATTTCTTTGCCAATTCCGTCGGCGATGGTGACAACCGCTCCCTCCTGTCGCAACACGATGCCCGTGACCACACTTCCGTCGGTCTTCAAGATATTGGTCGCCCGAAAGGCTTGGTCGACATTGCGATTGGGGTCCAAGGTGTCTTCCAATAGGCGATCGAATCCGCGAATACCAATCCCATCAAGTTGGGGGCCGATCTTTGCTCCTTGCCCGCCGATTTGATGGCAGTTGGCGCAGCTCTTTTGAAAGATTGCCTTCCCTTTCTCGCTGTCCGTCGTCGCACTCGCAAACCCGGCTCGTCGTTCGGCAATAAACTGCTGCAATGCGACGTCCGGCGAAGGAATATTTTGGCGAATTTTTGCCACGCGTTCATCCTTGCGTTCGAAGACTCGGGCATTGATTTCGTTTGCCACGACGCCATCGTTCAACAATTCCGGCGCGGCCTTGCCTTCCTCGATCAACTGCAAGAGTGCGTTTCCACCGTGGTCGCTCCATGACAAACCTCGGGCCAAGAATACAGAATCATTCGCGGGTGCGGTCCGGAGAAGCTTCGACAACAACTCCGTCCCTGCCGGCGACTTCTGTCGACCCACCATTTCCGAAACGGTCTGTTTCAATTCCTGCGGATAGGCATCGCCCTGCAACACCTCAGCAAAACGAGTCATCGCCAGCCGGTTATCGACCGCCGCAAGTGCCTCCAGTGCCGTAACGATGCACTGCGGATGGGCCGAATCGAGTCCGGACAACGCCTCGAACTGCGGAGCTAAAGCAACCAATCGCAAGTCGCGAGCGAACTCCAATCCCGTTCGGCACGCTCCGACATCCGACGAGGTCACCAGACTGCGAGCCACTTCATTGACCCACGGCATTTCGCTTTCGGGAATGGATTTGCCACGCTCCTGCATTCCCTGATGGAGCCCCCTCAAGACCTCCGTTTGACGCCCGATATCGCTGGACGTTTTCTCGCGAGCGACGCGATACACATCCGCCAATTGATCCTCGGATATATAACGGCAAAGGTAGTGAAAAAGGTCGCGCTCGAGCGGATGACGATCCGTCCGCGAGATCAACACGCTCAGGACAAACGACGCAGAATCGGCATTCGCGATGCCCTGGACCACGTCCAACAATCGCGCGGTCACGTCCGCCCCAGGCAAATGGGCCGCGAGATTTTGCATGTTACCCAGATCACGGAGATTGTTGCGGAGAGCGATTCGGATCTGATGAATGCGATGGGTGTCCTTGGGATCGCACGCTCGCCACGCATCGAGCAATGGTGCGAGGTTCGCAACGTCGATGTGCGAGCCGACGACTTCAGCAGCAGCACGGCCGACGGTAGGATCCTTATCATTTCTCAGACAATCCAGGATCGTACCTCGGTGTTCGCCCAACGACTTTCGCGTCCCGAGCGCTCGAACGAGATGCGTTCGTACCAATGGATTGGGATCATTCGCCAACGTCTTCACTTCTTCGGAAGTAAGTCCAACCAACCGCTCGATAACCCACAAGCCATGCGCGCGAAGTTCCGATGCCGACGACGGAGCGTTTATGGCTTCGCGGACCTGAGCAACCGCCTTCGAGCCGACTCGATCGACCAACTCGTTTGTAGCCAGCACCCGCACCGAAAGATTCGAATCGCCCAAACTTGCAATCAGGGTCTTTGTGTTGGCTGTCGCTAGGTTGGGCATCGGCTTGGGTGGTTGCGCCGTCTTGTCAGACCCGGTATAGACCAATCGCCAAATTCGGCCATGCGTACGATCCCGGCGCGGATGATCCAAACGAACTTCGTAATGACCAATGATGCAATTGTAGAAATCTGCAATGTAAAGCGACCCGTCGGGGGCCATGGTAATATCGACAGGTCGGAACCAACGATCATCACACGAGATCAAATCGGGTAGCTCGATCGCGTTGGGGGACGACCCGTGCCACTCCAGTCGATCGCGATTGACACGACCCGTAACCGGATTGCCAATAAACAGATTGCCACGAAACTCCTCGGGGAAATGAGTCGCGTCGTAGGCAACAATCCCGGCGATACCCGTTGAGCCATGGAAATGGTCGATCATCTCGGGCCCGTAACCCAAACCATCGTGTGGTTTGCCGAAGCTATTGTAGTAGGCGCCTCGCAACAGCATGAACGCAGGTTTGGTGTGGCAATCGGCGGAAAACAAATTACCCCACGAATCAAAAGTTAAACCGTAGGGGTTCACCTGCCCCCACGTCCATTGCTCAAAACGAGATCCATCAGCACGAAATCGATACGTGTTGCCGGAATTCATGGACACGGGCGTTTGCTCGCCACCCTCGACTTTCGAATCATTGGCAAAGCCGTGACACGCGTAAATCCAACCATCGATCCACGGACGAAAAGAACTGGCCATGCCGTGCGTGTCGCGAAAGCCAAACCCCTTAAATAACGGCTCGCGATGATCCGACTTGCCATCGCCATCGTTGTCGATAAAACGATCGATCGATGGGATGCTATACGCGATTACCGAACCATGAACGCTGGCGACTCCGATCGGAATATTGAGCCCCTCCGCAAAAGTCTGAATTCGATCCGGGACTCCGTCACCATTGGTATCGACCATATAGCTAAGTCGATCGCGACCCGGACCTGTGGCAGGATAGGGATACTCCAGCGACGAGTTGATCCATAGCCGACCTTGCGAGTCGAACTGAATGTTGGTCGGTTGCCCAATATCGGGCTCCGAAGCGATGAGTTGCATTTCGAATCCTGGGGGCAGTCGAAACTGCTTCACTTGTTCAGCGGGAGGCAACGGATCGGTGGGCGCAACCAGGTTAGGATCTTCTTGAGCCAACAACACCGGAGCCGTGCTGCCGCTCACCAAAAGTGCTAATGAAATTCGCAGCCAGAATTTGCCGGTAAAGATACGCATCATTGGATCCCTAGTTTTGCGCGGTAGGAATGTCGGTGTGAGGCAGGCGGGAGGTCGGTTTGCGGTCCCGTGACTTCAAACATGGTCGGTAACCGTTCTCGGCATGTAGTGTGCGTGCAACCAGTCGCCTGATAATCTCGCTGGATTCAAAGGATCCGATGTGCCTGCTCAATAGCGATTCACAACGGGACGACTTGTGGAACGCACCACACCGGTACTTCGTGAACGGTTTCCATTTTCGTCACTGGCGTCGCCGTAGTCTAGACGACTCCTGAAAGAACAAGGTGGCTGCAACCACTAGGTAGTCATCCACGTGCAAGGCGAACCGGGCGCTGGTGTACCGACGCGCGGCGGTGGGCTATCATGATGGGCCGACACCCAAACCTTACTAAAGGACTCCAGGATGCCCAATCTGCCAATCCAACTGCATCGGCGACATTTCCTAAGTTCGACAACAAGCATGTTGGCGCTGCCCACCTTGGCATGTCCAACCATTATCCCTCGGTCGGCCTTGGCGAATGGCAGCCGACCCGGCGCCAACGATCGTGTGCGGGTCGGATGCATCAGCGCTGGACCGCGGGCTCGCTTGTTGATGGAACAATTGCCCGAATCCGCCGAACTGGTCGCTGTTGCGGACTGCAACATCGAGCAGGCATTGAAGTTCCGCAAAGAAAAACAAGCGAATTGGGCGGTCTATGGGAGCCATTATCCGTTGCTCGATCGCCAAGACATTGACGCCGTGATTGTTGCAGGCCAGGAATACCAACGAGTCCTACCGTGTATTCACGCCGTTCAAGCTGGGAAAGATGTTTATGCCGAGAAACCATTGACACTTTACATCCAGGAAGGGCGCACCTTGACGGATCACGTGCGGAAGCACAAGACCGTCTTTCAAGTGGGAACGCAACAACGCTCGATGGAACTGAACCGAATTGCCTGTGAATTCGTACGCAACGGCGGGCTAGGAAAGCTGCATTATGTCTCGGCAATGAATTATCCGGGCGTCGGGCCAACACCAGCGATTGACAGCTATGAAGAGCAAGCAATCCCCAGTGGTTTCAACTGGGAATTGCATCTCAATCAAAGCGAGTGGCGACCGTATGGGGCGGGGGCCACGCAGGGACGTAACTATGTCGGTGGCGAGATGACCAATTGGGGAGCCCATGGGGTGGACCAGATCCAATGGGCCTTGGGAAAAGACCACACTTTGCCGGTGCGATTCAAGCCGATCACCGCGGGGCCCAATGGTAAGGTCACCGCGTGGTACGACGATGGGACGGAAATCCGCTTCGAACTGGACAAAGGTCCCATGGGTGGAGCGATCTTTGTGGGAGAGAAAGGCAAGTTGGAAATCAATCGCAACAAATTCATGTCCAACCCAATCGACATCCGCGACGAACTGCTCAAACAGGTTGACGAAGCCGCCGAGGAAGTCAAATGGTCGGATCAAACGGCATTGTGGCAAGCCAAGTGGCACCTGCAGAATTGGATCGACTGCATCAAGTCACGGCAACGTCCGATTTCGGATGTTGAAATTGGACATCGTAGCATCGCCGTTTGTCACCTAGCCAACATCACTCGCTGGATGGAACGCGAATTGACGTTTGATCCAACGAGCGAACGATTCATCGATGCCGACGACGCCAATGTCTGGAACGACCGACCACGCCGAGCCGGGTACGAATTGCCCAAAGTGTAACGGCAATTCGCATTTGGTCGTTAACAAGCGAACACGTATCGCAATACACAACGATCACCAAAACGCATTATAAAAACCATCCGCGAGCCACGCTGGGAACGGCGTACGTCGTGGTTAGACTAGCGGGCTAGGGTCTTGGGTTAAAACGTTTCAGAGGCGGAAAACTATACACTCTCCCTAGAGGGTCTGACCCTTTGAAGGCGAGGTTCAAATTTTCGGGTTTTCACTGCGGCGCCGGCGAAGATCTGCCTCCTTTTGGGATACGCTTTAATCTAAGAAAACTGCAGGTGGAAACTCGCGAAGAAGGTGGATTGGTAAATGCTCTTTAGGATTTGGAAGCAGTGGCGGCGCGGTCGGTTACTGGCTCGCGCGCGACCCAAACAATTTGACCTATGGTCGGAGGTGCACGTTCGGCCTTGGACGCGTCTATCTTCCGAGCAACAGGAACGTTTGCAACGGACCGCTTGGATCCTGTTCCATGAACGAAGGTTTGAAGCGATTCGGGCCTTCGAATTGACCGACGAAATGAAGTGGGTCGTGTGCAGCAACGCGGCACTAATGTTGTTGGGTGTGACCGATTATTATTTTGACGGTGTGGTTTCGATCCTGATCCAGCCGGAAGCTTTTCTATTGCCGCAAAGGGATCGTTGGATTGTGAAGCACGTCGCCAGTGCTGGAGCGGCGTGGCAACATGGGCCAATCGTGTTCTCGTGGTCGGATTGTCAAACGGGCAGTCCGCTCCGTCGACACGGACGCAACGTCATCATCCACGAGTTCGCCCATCATCTGGACGGTTTGGACGGCGAGATGGGTGGCTCTATTCACTGGCCTACCGCGGAACTTTCCGAACAATGGGACGAACTACTAGCCCGAGAACTTACCGGCCTTCAAACGAAGTTGAACGCGGGACAACGCCCGTTCCTGGACCCGTACGCGGCCACCAATTCAGCCGAATTTTTTGCAGTCGTGTCCGAGTACTTTTTTGAAGATCCTGTCGGCCTGCAAAACCATCATCCGGAATTGTTTGAACTTCTAAGGATGTTCTATCACTTTGATCCGCGACCGACGTGACAAAACCGTGATCGGCATTGTTTCGCTGCGAAACGCCGACGTCCCCAAACTCGGACTCCCTGGGAGAATGCCTTAAATTCCGCTTTTGGCTGGCAAGCGGTAAAGCGATTGGGTCTTCAGGACTGCGTAATCGTCGGGAAACGTGTGGACCGCTTGAACTCGGAAACTATTGACGCGAGTGTCCACGTACATGTAACTGAGGGCGGCCATGTTGACCCGACCGCTGGTCTGAAACTGGTGCAACATTCCATCGACTACGGAACTGTTGGCAAAAGCGCTTTGCAGAATCTCAAACGATTCGGGTGACAAGCGTTCCAAGTGATATTGATATTCGAACAGGACTCCACCTTCGCATTCCATCCGATCTTGAAATCGGTCGTGGATCCGCGTGGACAGAAGTCGACGACGTTGGGGAAGTTCCTGGTGAGCACTGGTCGCAACTTCCGTAAAGACACGATCATCGGTTTTGAGCATGACCAAATGCCCGGTCGAGGTCACATCGATCTGCGCAACAAATCGATCGCGCTCGATGCGGCGTGACGTATAGATTTGAAACAACTCCGGGTGGATGGATCGGCCGTACAACCCAAAAGTCAGTTCGGAAATTTTTGGACGTGTCGTCAGTAAACTCATGGGAGCCATTCTCTACGGGTTTTACATCGGATCGTCGACACTGGTTTCTCGGTGCCAACGAATGATCGGCGGGTTAACAGTTTGCGATTCTTTCGCTCGACGCAGGTTCTTGTCTCGTAGGACGCAAGAAACTGTGTCGCGCGACACAAATGATTGAGGCCACGAGGGCCTAATCCCGAGCAAAATCTAACCTCTGTTCGGGGACGCGTCAGGGGATGCGTCTCCAGCGATTAGACCCTTTTGGGACAGGCTGTAAATATCAGCTTCAATTCAGGCCCGCGAGATCAACTGCGGCTACACCTGAAGAAAAACTTGCCGTAGCCCAAGTTTTTTTTCAGTGTCTTCTATCAAGCGAGTCATAATTTGTTTGAGAAAAGTTGCCGCGTACAAAACTTTTGCTCAAGCAATTTATTCTACACGCCCGAGCGCAAAAATCGAGTCTTTGAAAACAGAAAATCGAACGTGAAGAAAAACCCATGGTCTGCCCTATTGACGTAGGCCGACACACGAAGGTGAATCAAAAGAGTGATTCACAAAGGCAAATCGCCAAGGCAAATCGAGGCTTGTTCCGACGTTACTCGAAAAGCAATCAGGCGTTGTAATCGGAAAGTCGCTTGACTTATCCGGTGACGCTGGTCGACTTTTTTTCCACTTCGAGATCGGTGGTGGCCACGAGGATCATGTGGTGGCGATTGGCGAACTTGATTACTTCTTCTTGATTGAGGACGATGGTTTTGTGGGCCTCAAATGCGATGACTCGGCCACCTGCGGCGTGAACTTTCTGCAGGGTTTGCAAACCGATGGCCGGAACGTCAAATCGCATGTCTTGTTGGGGCTTGGCAACTTTGACCAACGTAAAACCGCCCCGACGACACAACTGTCCGGCTCGTTCGATACAGGCGTCAGTCCCTTCGACTGCCTCAATGGCCAGGGCAACGCCGCGATGAATCGCGACCGATTGTCCGATGTCCAACCGGCCCATCTCTTTGGCCAACTTCCAACCGTAAGCAATGTCATTCCAATCGCTGTCGCGTGGTTGCCCGTAGGATAGTTGTCCCGGACCGATCAATAGTTGCGGCGCGAAGTCCGTTGCAGCAGCCATGTGAATCCCAGCATCTTGATAAAGTTTGATAGCCGTCAACAAAAGCTCGTCGTCATTTCGGCGAGCCCGATTGGTCACGAAGTGGTGATAAAAGTATTTGAAAAAGTAAGCGTCCGGCAAATGGTATAGCCACGCAAACCGGCGGAACATGGTGGTCTTGAATAACTTGCCGGCCATGGTGACGTCCTGCACGCCGTGCCGCTTGAAGAAACGCAATTTGCAACCAAACTTGGCAACTCCCGACCATTGGGTTGCGACGCAGTATTGTTCCAACACCGGGTCTGCATGTCCCCACAGCAATGAACCGTAGACTTCAACGCCAGAGTCACGTAAGGTTCGTGCCACGGTTACTGGAAAGTCACCCCAGCCAGCGATCAAGCCAACTCGTTGCGGAGGTCGGATGGGCGTCGTGGGGGCAAGATCATTCATGAAACGGCTTTCTGAATCACTCAAGCAGCGCGCCGCTGTGTTTGATCGGAGGCTGCTTTTGCTGGGCCCCTAGTTTCTGTCGACTCCGTGATTTCCGCCTGCTGCAAGACTTGTTCAATGGTTTCAATCCGCCGCAGCATGTCTTTCCACTTGTGGTACCATTCGGAGATCTTACCCAGCACGGCCCAATTTCGCATCTGCTCCTTGATCGGCAAGGCGGGACTGCCCAAATACATGCTCTTCGCGGGGATATGGTTCATGACACCACACTGGGCGCCTAAAGTGGTTTGCTCGCCAATATCGACATGATCGCCGACGCCCACTTGCCCTGCCATCACCACATAGTCACCGGTTCGACAACTGCCGGCAATTCCGACTTGGCTGCAAATGAGATTGTGTTTTCCCAGCCGCGTATTATGTGCGATCATGACCAAGTTGTCGATCTTCGTCCCCTCGCCGATAATCGTCGCGTTGTAGGTCCCGCGGTCGATCGTGGAATTGGCTCCGATTTCAACACAGTCGCCAATCACGACATTCCCCAATTGAGCCGACAATTCATGTCGTCCATTTCGTGTGTTGTAGCCAAACCCATCCGCTCCAATCACGGCACCAGCATGGATGCGGCAGTCACTCCCAACCATTGTCTTGGCATACAAGACGCATCGTGCAAATAAGCGAGTTCGGTCCCCAATCGTGCAACCCGCTTCGACGACTGCCCCAGCTCCGATATGCACGCAGTCGCCCAACACGACGTGTTCGCCGATCACGGCAAACGGTTCGATGACACAATTTTTTCCAATGGTCGCGCTTAATGCGACAGAAGCATGCGGGCTGATCCCCCGGAGAGAATTGATGACGGGTGGATCGAAGTACTCGACCAAGATAGCGAAGGCTGCATGAACGTCTTGGACAACCACACAAGTCTTATCACAAGGTGGAAATTCCGCAGGACGAATCACTGCCGCGGCGGGGCATGCCGATAATTTGCTGGCGTAACGAGGGTCATCCGCCAAGGTAATTTCGTGCGGGCCGGCGTCACGGATCGGAGCCGCACCTTCAACCGACAAATTTCCATCTCCGATGATCGTTCCAGATACCATCGCAGCGATTTGATTAATCGTTAGCACTGTCATCGACCATCCCTTGTCGAGTCAAAGCGGGCAGCATTGGCGGATTTTTCGAGATTTCTCCAGAATCTTGAAACCGACCATTGACGCATGGTACTAGGACTGATCCGAAATCCCAAGACGAATTTCGTTGAAATTTGGACGCTATCGGGTTTGAGTTCCGCGTGCTCGACGAAACAGTTCCATTGCTTGGCGACGCACATCATCCGCCACGGAGTATTCACCAGCCTGCTCCAGTTCCCAGGCGGATTCTTCCAACATGCGGGCCGCATGCTGGATGCGTTGGCGTTGCACCGGCTCCACTTGGTGCCGAACACCTTCGCGGTGGCCGGGCTCGGGCCGATTATCGTTTTGACTAATTCGGATTTGTCCTTCGTGGTTTTCCGAGTTTGGCGATCGAGATGCAGGATATTGGGGATTCTGAGGAATCACCATTGGCATTGGATGTAATTGGCCCTGCGGAATCGCGAGAACTGGCCCTTGTTCATGAACTCGAGGCTGCCACTGCCCCGGTCCGGCGTGCTGCTCGCCAACTTGCGGCGGCCCAAATTGCGGGACCGGACCCACGGGCATTGGAACGCTATTCGGCCCAGTAAAATGGTTCGGGACGACGTGCGGCGAAACCATAACGGGCGCAACCCCATCCAACGGCGACTGCGACGGTTGTGTGAAACTTGGCGGCTGTGGATAAGCTTGCGGTGGATAGGCTTGCTGTGGATAAGCTTGCTGTGGATGAGTCTGCTGAGGATGGGTCTGCTGAGGATGGGAAGGGTACTGGGAATATTGGGGCTGGCCTTGAGAGTGGGCTTGAACCCACGGCGGAGCGGCTACCATCGGGGTTCGGGTCGATGGTTGTTGAACGCTGGGCACTGTGGGATTCGGAGTTGAGTTCGTGGCATTTTGTGGCCCTTGTACTGACTCAAACGGTAAACTTTGCGGCTCCCTAATTGGGGGCGTCTGCCCTTCTTGCTCGAACAACGATGCCAATGCCACTTGAAAATCTTCAGCACTCCCAATGCCCGTTCCAACACGAGCCCGCAGGGCCATTAATTCCTGAAGCGTCGCGGTATTTTCGGGCAAGCAACTTGGGGCAGACCCATCTTCGGGGCAACCAATCGGCGGCAGTTCGGATGAGAGGGACTCAACCGGTAGCTTGGCATCCACTTGTACCGCGATCGTCGCAGGTTCTTGTGTTCCTGGAAATTCTGCCGACGGCAGCAGTAGTAGCCAGCCAAACATGCTAGCGGATCCGGCAATCTGCATAGCAGTCGTAGCGGAAACGAGCCCAGTCCATGAATTCAACACGGCAATCATCGAACACTCCCTTGTGAGCAAGCCACACACAATCGTGCGACATATCCATCGTGCGGCCTATGATCGTGCGGCCTATCCACGTGCCACACACCCAACATTCCTCACATTGTTTGTGAGGTACTTCGATCAAATCACGTCGTCGCATTCCCTGCGTCCGACGCTTGGGCCATGGATTGTAATCGATGGCATGGATCGGCTCCAACATGACTTTCTGCGGGTCACGACTTTCTGCGGGTCACGACTTTCTGCGAGGCAACACAGTCTGCGAGGCAACACACTCTGCAGGGCACGATTAGTCGCCGGGTCGGACTTTCTGCGGGGCGATTCCCGCAATTCCAGACTTCCGCGGTCTACAACTCGAATGTTGATTTCGCGAACGTATGGCCGCAGTACAAACATCGGGCATGCCGGTTGCTTAATCGTCGTTGGCAACTGGGGCATTCCGTCGGCTTCGATTGGTTCTTGCCGTCCAAAACTCCGTCCCGCAGGTCGATTTCTCGTAATTTTTCAAACAACATTTCGTTGTCGATGCCGGCGCGATCTCGCAAAATTTCCCACAGCGCCTCGCAAATCAATAACGTCTTGGCCAAGCTCTCTTCGAGAGCCTTGACCCGTTGTTCGGCATCACGCGCGTGGGTTGCAGCTCGTTGAGCATCCGCCGCGGCGCCAACGTCCGCACCACGACTCCCCATACCGTCGTAACCGTACATTCCAAACAAGCTTGGCATTATCGAGTGTTCCTTGTGAGTTGGGTTGGAGTTTGGGGAAATCGGGCTTCAACTGAGTCGAACCTGTTGTAACGTTCTTTACGATTGTAACAAAATCGACATGCACAACGATTACCGATCCAGTTGGATCTCACGAGAAAAATCATTTAGCGAGAAACAACGTGAACTAGGCTTTCAATGGATTTATGTTCCGAGGTACGGTTCAAACAACCACCGCGCGGAATGACTGGGTGCCTTGTTCGGGACGTAGGCAATCAAGTCGTACGGGCCTCGCGATCAATCCGACACTTCAACAAAACTGTATCGCAGGAGTTTTCCAACCCATGAGCAGTAAATGTCAGCGCGGCCTCCGTTTGGTCGAAGGCAAAATACAAGGCGAGTTACTCCGCCGGGTCTGTATGCATTGGTCGTTGTTCTTGCTCCTGTCGGTCGGCCTGACCATTGGTCTTCATGTTTTAACGAACGACCCCAGTGTTCCATTGGCCAATCAAGTATGGCAGATGGCGGCATCGAACTTCTGGCCGTTCCTCGCTTTGGTTGCCTTGCTGCCGTACTTTTTGGTCGACACCGTCCGACTTAGCTCCAATTTTGCTGGCCCAATTGTCAGGTTACGCCGAGCCATGGAAAGTTTGGCCCAAACCGGGGACACTCGTCCACTGACTTTTCGCGAAGGTGATTTCTGGCAGTCGACGGCCGATGCGTACAACGCCGTTTTGGATCGACACATGCAACTTCACGAGCGCATCGCGAACTTGGAGGCCGCACTAGAACGATACCAAGCCAACGAGCCTTCAATCCCAACCGATTCGAAGTGTGGAGCCACTTATGTTTCGCCTTAATCCCAGTCGAATGCTAAGACGTTCGCCGCAGCGCCGTGCCAGTGCCACCGTCGAACTGGCGGTTTGCTTGCCGGTTATCTTGCTGGTCATCGCCGGAGCCATCGAAGGGGCGAATTTCGCGTTTCTGCGGCAGACCCTGGCACAGTCGGCCTACGAGGGTATTAAAGTCGCGGTCCGTCGCAATAGCACGCCCGCCCAAGGACTTCAGGCCGCCCAGCGAATCACTCAACAACGTAACGTACAGGGCGTCACGTTCCAGTTTCAGCCCGATCCTAGAAGTGCGGCACCCGGCACTCCTGTCACCTTGATCGTCACCGCCCCAGGTGACTCGAATAGCCAGTTCCCAATTGGTCCATTTTCGGGCCGGACGATTTCTGTCCGCGCAACGATGGCTCGCGAATAATACAAGGAAAATACGGCATGATCTTGGCGCGACTACGCCCAACTACAAAGACACAACCGCCACGACATGGGGCGGCAACGGTCGAATTGGCATTGATCCTCCCCATCTTTTTCGTGATGTTGTTTGCCGCCTTCGAGCTTGGCCATGCCAACATGATGCGTCATGGAACGGAGTCCGCGGCGTACGCAGCGGCGCGTGCGGCGATCGTGCCGGGGGCTACCAACGAAGATGTCCGAAACGCAGCTCAACGCATCCTCAACAGCGTCGGCGTCGCTCAATTCACCATCACGACGCAACCGAACAATCTTCAAACACCATCGGATGACTTGGAAGTCAACATCGCCGTACCGCTGGATCAAAATCTTACCTTCGCGACGTTCGTGCAAGGATTTACCTTTACGGGACAATGTCGATTGTCGCGTGAACGACGCTAAGAGACAGTCACTCGCTGCCCTTGTTAGCATTACTCCAACCGACCCAATTGGATTCCAACTTATGCTCGCTCCACGCCACACTGTTTTGTTCGCCCAGCGACTCTCTGGGCAGCGTCTCCATCATCGGGTCGGTGGCATGCTGATCCTCATCGTGACGGCTCTCATCATCTTGCTGGTCGCCGCGGCGATTGGTATTGATGTCGCGTACATGCATGTTACTCAAGCCGAGTTGCGAACGGCGACCGATGCTGCCGCGCGAGCTGGTGTGGAAGCGTTGGGACGAACTCAAAATGTCGACGCGGCTCGCCAAGCGGCGATCAATTTTGCCGCGAGAAATACCGTGGCGGGCTCGCCGCTGCTCTTGACCGGAGCGGATATCGAAATCGGCTCGACCGTTGGCGGTAACAACTCGAAATTCACGTTCCAACGCGGTGCCAATCCACCCACCGCCATGCGGATTACCGGTCGTCGAACCGCAAATAGCCCCAGTGGTGCTGTCGCCCTGTTCTTTGGTCCGATGTTTGGCCAAACCGACTTCCAACCCATCCAACTAGCCACGGCCGCCCGATTGGACATCGACATTTCGCTCGTGCTCGATGTTTCCGGTTCCATGACCGAGCAAAATCGTTTTCCGGGTTTGGTGAATGCTGTCGGCGTGTTTATCAACGAATTGGAGCAAACACCACAAGAAGAACGGTGCTCCATGAGCGTCTACAGCACCAATTCTCAAAAAGAAGTTGCGATGACGACCAATTTACAATCCATCAACCAACGCCTCAGCCAGTTCTCGCCGAATGGTCTCACGGCGATTGGACGGGGTATGCAAGTTGGGGTGACAACCTTTAGTGACCCCAACGCGCGGCCCTTTGCCCTGCGCGCCATGATCGTCATGACCGACGGTCAACACAATACAGGTATACACCCGTCTGCTGTCGTCGCTTCCATTCGCCAACAGAACGTAACAATCCATACCATCACTTTCAGCCCAGGCGCGAATCAGAATACGATGAGGCAAGTCGCCAACGCTGGTGGCGGCATTCATATCCACGCTGACAATAACGCTCAATTGGCTGAAGCGTTTCGGGAAATTGCTCGGCAATTGTCCGTGCTTTTGATCGAATAGCCGCGGGATTCGTTGGTGACAATCTGTTTTGCGGTCGTCCACGGCGATCCTCGAAACATGCACTCCTAGGCCTGCGCCTTGGTTGGATGGTAAACGCGCACGGGGGTCGCACGGTGTGCCCAACCGGAAGCAATCATGAACACAAATCGTGGTTATTCGATCGCCGCCCCAGAGCACTCGATCGAAACGGGTGATGTGTTACATGCTCATCAGGTACTTGAGTAACTCGATTTTCTGCCGCTCTTCCAAATTATCCAATAAACCACCGGGCATAAACGATTGATCCGAGATACGAATCTCTTCGATTTCGTCGGTCGGGATCGTCTCCGTTGCGGTCGCGGTTCGCACGGTGACGGCGGTCGCGGTTTCTTCGATGACCAAGCCGGTGACGACGCGTCCCTCCACTGTCAGAATCAACCGAGCCTGAAAATCGCGTCCCACCACGGCGTTGGGATCCACAATGTTCTCAATCAAGTAGGCGGCTCCTTTCGCACCTGCACCATTCAACGCCGGGGCCAAGGCAACACTCTGCTTTGATTCCTGGTGACAGTTGGCACAATGTTGTTGATAGAGTTTTTGACCTGCACCCGCATCATAGGCCCATAACGGCGCCGTTTCATACGTTTGAACGATCTGCTTGATTCGGTTCTTGAGCTCTTCGGAACTTGTCCCTACCTTACCCCATGTCGCCTCCAGCCGAGCGTTCAAATCGGAATCGCCTAGACTGATCATCTGGCGAACATGATAAGCGGTCACTAACTGACGATCGATCACGGCCGAATCGACGGCATCGAGTAAGATGGATGCCCACATAGAACGTCCCGTCAAAAGCTCCATTGCCAAGGCCGTTGTGGCCTCGTCCCATTTGGGAAGACGTGCAACCAGAGCTTGCGCTACCGCTGGGTCTTCATAACGACGCAGCATTGGCAGCACGGCTGGAGCTACCGGAGCTTCATCCAAAAGTGTCAATAGAAGCGGCAATCGCTCGGTCCGCACGTCTTGTTTCAAAACGTTTAGTACAGCAATCCGATCCGCCGGGTCTGTCGCCACCTCCAAGTGCTTCCAATGCCGAGCAAATAGTTTTGGATCACGGAACGCGCCGCCAATGGCCGCCGCGGTCTCCCGAATTTCGCGACGAGGCGAATCGTAAAGTTGCTCCGCCACCAGATTCCAAACTTCGGGCATCGCGACATTTCCCAACCCTTGAACCGCGTGTTGCAACAGTCGAAGTTGGCGATATTTCTCTGAATCGTTTCCCGACGCCAAACCTTGAATCAGTAAGTTACGACCCAATTCAGATTTCTTTGCTGCATACCAAGCGATGTAATCTCGTAGGACCGGGAGGTCGCAGTTATCACCCAACCGAAGTCCCGAGCCAACGTCGTCACGCATCAATGCAGCGACGGCAACCCACAACAACGAAGTCAAACCCGAATCGCTGACGTTTTCAGACTGTCCCGCGAGGACTTCCACCAACTTCCAAGCTTCCTCCCGCGGCAATCGTTGAGCACCCGACGCCAATTCCCGCTTCACCAACAATGATGATTCCGTTTGTGCCAGTCGCCACAAGGATTGCCAATGCACAAATGATGCGGAAGCTGAATTGGGTTGGCAATGGTCCATTGCCAAACGAACCGCCCATGCGCGAACGTATTCGTCCGGATCACGTAGCGCGATACCTAGCTCCGCCCCGGTAAAGCCACCGGCGCGAAATAGACACCAGAGAGCACGGAGTCGCATTCGTGCATCCGAATCCTTTGCCAGACACTCCTGTAGCGATTGAAGTGCCACGGGATCAATGGGCCGTTGTTGAGCTCGATGCGATAGCTCCTGAGCCGCCATCCGGACAAACCACTCGTTGGCATGACGCTGCAATTCGATCAACTGCATATCCGAAGCCGAAGGCAAGTCCACGAACACTGGTTTGTATCGAGCGTCGTACTGCATACGATACAGTCGCCCGTTGCCCCGGTCCCACTGTTCAACGTTGGGATTATGGCAGTGTCGCGGATCATACCAATCGCTAATGTAAACCGCTCCGTCAGGTCCGTACTTTAGATCAACACCAATGTATTGTTGATCCGCGCAGAAAAACGTGTCGGAGCCCGCGTGAACCGTGTTGTACCCTCCATGTTCCCGCAAATTGATTTGCCGGTTCATCTGGTGGCCATGCAAGTTGTGCGTAAACAAATGGTTGTGATACTCGGCGGGCCAATTATCACCAAGGTACAACATCGTTCCAACATGCGAATGCCCACCGTACACGGCATTGGACCCTGGCTTGCCGGCTCCACCTTCACCGTGACCGTATCGCGCCGACGCCATCAAGTAGTTCTTCATCGCCGGTTGCACGTCGAGGCTTTGCGGCGAAATATAATCCGCGTAACCGCTGTTGACTTGGTTCCAATAATGACCGCCTGGCACCACGTGCGTGGTCGGTCCACCACCCCAAAAGGAACGACAGTGGGTCATAAATAACTGGCCATGTTGATCGAAGTCCAGCCCCCATTGGTTGCTGCCACCATGCGCGAACACTTCGAATTGGTGCCGGGTCGGATGGTAACGAAAAACACCCGCTGCGAGAAAGACGCGTTCCTCGGCTTTTGAACCGGGTCGCCCAACTTGGGACTGATTGAACACTCCTTGGTTCCCGTACAGCCAACCGTCGGGGCCCCAACAAAAATTATTGAGAGTCTCGTGAGTGTCGGCGTAACCGAAACCGTTCAACAGCACGATTGGCGGGCCGTCCGCTTTCAAGTCACCATCGCGATCGGGAATAAACAGCAACTCGGGCGCGGCACCCACCCACACTCCTCCGTGCCCCACTTCCATCGCACTGACCAGATTCAACCCTTCGTAAAAAACATGCCGTGACTCAAATTTTCCATCGTTATCGTTGTCAGAAAAAACCAAGATCCGATCCAAGCCTTGTCCCTCGGGACGCCGCTCGGGATAACAGTGCCCCTCAACGACCCACAAGCGCCCTTTGCCATCAAACGTAAACGCCATCGGTTGATGAACACGTGGCTCGGCCGCAATCGCTTGGACCGAAAACCCGGGCGGCACGAACATCTGTTGCAATGTCCCCAGCGCCGCGACTTCCGCGTCTGGTTCTGGCACGGGATTGGAAACGGGATTGGGAACCAAATGTTGCAAGATCGGATTTGACGTCGAGCGCCACAGCGACGCCAACGGTGCGAACTCGGGTTGCTCGTCATGAAATCGAAAATCATCAAAATTCAAATGCCCCCAACCACCGGCGTTTTTGTCTACCAATTGAATTCGGATCGTTCGCTCGAGCCACGGCCGCAGATCAAACACCGCTCGCCGCATGGCCTCGCGATCTTCACCTGACGCAGAAAGAACGACTTGCCAAGAGTCATCTTCCTGCTGGACTTGAAGATCGACTCGCGTCGAACGGTCGCGTCCACCGCCAATTAGAACACTCGCAAATGGATGCGCCACGGCAAACGGATCCGAGGTCAGCGTCCCCGTCCCCGCGTCGCCGACCAATTCAAAGCCACCGACGAAATGGTCACCAACTTTTCCACTTTGTTGATCAGGCCAACGTTGTGAGATGCCATCGTGTGAAACGGGCTGGCCGCGAAAAGCATCACCTTCAGCGGTCCAATGCTCCAGCGTGCCACGTTCGAAACCTAGATTCAACCGTGTGCCATCGCTGGACGTGGGAACGGTTCCCAAATCGGCCTCGCGCGCGGCAGCTTCAGCAGTCGGAGCTTCGTTCATAAGCCACGGACCTTGACGTTGGTCCGAACCGGCCAGAACCTCGACTTGAAGATGACGCAACTTGAGCAATGTCTCAGGGCCACTATGCAATTGCCAAGCCAAGTAACCCGTCAAATCGGCTTGACCATTTTCCTCGTCCCACAGTTCGCAGAACAAAGTGCCATTGATCCAAATCGACACCCGCGGACCAATCGCGACAATTCGATAGTCGTTCCATTCCCCTTCGCGGAACAACACCTGATACAAGTTCGCTGAGGCAATGGTTTGAGTTCGTCGTTGGCCTTCCGCATCGATTGCCACCCGAGTCCCTCGTTCCACCAATAAGGCGCGCCCGTGTTCGTCGTAGATTCGTCCGAGCCACGTTTGGCCCATGTCCAAATCGGCCTGGTAGCCGTTGACATGTCGAAAGTTTTCCACTTGTGACCGGAACTGCACCCCCGAGTTGGCGGCCGGCAAGCCTGAAATCTGAAATTGGAATCGAAGTTCGAAATCAGCAAATGCCTGTCGTTGGTACACCAGCCAAGTGTTGTGATCCAAAGATTGCCCCGGCGGAATTTCTCCGACGATTGCCTCATCGCGAACGGACCAATACTTCGGGTCAAATTCAAATCCATCCAGATCCGTGCCATTGAACAGTTGGAGCGAATCGCCATCTGGCATTTCTTGCGCACAGGCCGAAATAGCCAAGAACTGTCCAATCCAAAGCAACAAAACGGCAGAAAAGATCGAGTGGATTTTACCGGAGCAAGGCATGGTTCGTTCTCGCGACTGGACGTGGCTTTGGCTAACACAACCCGATTATTTTAGTCGCTCCATCGCCAAGAACCAATCGAGGTAACGCAAGTTGAGAGACCGGAGTACAGTACTTGCAACGAACAAGCCGGAAGTTACCGATGCAAGAAGCACTGAAAAACCGGAGCAATAGCCGCCAAACGAACAACAGCCGATGGAACCTCCATCGGCTGTTAGCAAATTGCTTCGTTCTTGTTGGCGATTAGCGAAGAAGTTCTCGCAAACCGTAGGTGAAGAAGGCACCAATGGAGAAGTTCAGCACTTCTTCACGCGGTTTGTGTCGCAGGATCAGCGTATCGCCAGCTTTGATGAGCAGTCTTTCGCGAGGATCGTTGATCGCCCGAGTCAAATCGACCTCAATCGCGATTTGTCGATTCCCCGGCAATGGCCGCATCACGATGAGTTGTGACGGGGGAACGGACCCAATCCCACCACCCAGACCGCCCGCAAAACCGCCGCTGCTACCACCCTGTTGAAAAGCTCCGATTCCACCTCCGGCAATCGCAATCGCGTTCAGCACGTCGGTGTCCTTATCGCGTGGCAAGAGGAACTCGCCGGGTCGCAAGAGGCCGCTCGTGTAGTAGACTTCCGTTTCGCGCGACTCGACCAGAACAACATCGCCTTCTTTCAAGATAATGTCTTGCTCATTGAACTTCGGGAATTGACCTGGCTTCAAACGGAGGGGAATCTTCACGACGTTTTCATCGTCTGGCAGTTCAGGCAACGCTCCACCAACGTTGCTGGTGCCGTATTGCAGGTAGAACTCACGTAAGATTTCATCGCGTCGACGTGGATCCACTTTGTCGCTGCGCAAAATTTTGACATCGGACTTCGCATTCACCCCCGGCAAACCACCCGTCTCGGTTAACGCGTTGAGGAGATCGTTGCGGTAGGCAGGCAGTTGCAGAACAAAACCTCGTGAACTCAAGTCGGTACGTTCCGAAATGGCTTGTCGCGACATTTGAAAACCGGCCAAGTTATTGCCACCACCACCAAAGATGTTATCTTGGCGAATCACAAACACCTTAGTGGTTCGCTTTCGCAGCAGCGATACGATCGGACGTTGACCTTCTTGCAAGAAGCTCTTTTCGACGTAGACTCGCCCAACCACTTCTTCGGCTTGCGCTAACGTGAGTCCCTTGACAGCGATGGGGCCAACGAACGGCATCGAGATGGTGCCATCGTCGCGTATGGGATAGGGCAGACCAATGCCTGGGGATAGATCGGTACCGGGCTCCGGCATGGTCACGGGCGGAATTTGCGGCGAGTTTGGATCTTCACCCGCAAATAAGTTTTCGATGTGGATACCCAGCACGTCGTCTTTGTCGAGGATATAGTCCTCGGGTTCGGTTTGTCGCAGACGAGGGTAGTCAATGATACGATCATTGGCCACGGGGATCGCCAACAGTTCCGGAGGAACTCGGACGGCGGGGATGGTTTGAATCGGTGAAACCAAGGCGGTGCATCCAGTCGCGGACAGCCCCAGCAAAGCCAATGGGCCAAGCAGGGACCAGCGGCTTTCAGCCATCCGATTCCAAATAAGTCTTGCGTTGTGTATCAATAATTTCATGGTCCGAACTCTCCGTGTCTTGGGTTTCTGCGGGAAAACCACTTGGACTCGTGTTTGCGTTACAGTACTTGGGTCAACTTCAATGACGACTCGCGCGAACGTTGGTGACGAATGCCCGCCGCTTGCGGAGTTCGTGACCGATGGGCGAAGCTACCGGTTGGTCCTGGGTTGGATCACCGGCACTTTGGGTTGCGGCACCATTCGTGGGGACGATTGGTAGGTCGAAAAGTCCACAAATCCAACCGGGATCGGTGCAGAGCCTTGATTGGCTTGTGGTTCGGCTTCGACGTAGCTCACGGGTCGGTTGAAGGAGACCGGCGTTGGAGGCGCGGATTCTTCTTGCCACATTGGGACGTCGGTTGGCGGCAAACGGTCTTCGGCCGGCATATCTTTCATGTGCCGTCCGATTTCTGGCTTCGAGCCGGGCCCGTTTTTCTCGACGTCCTCCAGCAATTGGCTGACGTAAATGTCGCGATAGGCGTCAATCCCGTCCGCTTGGGCGGCTTGGACACCGGCTGGGAAACCTTCGAACCACGCCTTGGCTTTGGATTGGCCTTCCGGCGACAAATATTCGGATCCCCAATATTTCCGGGGCGGCATGGCGGGCACGGTCCCATCGCCACCTTGGCTTATGGATTGGTAGCCCGCGACGAAGCCACGGCGGAAATCAGATTCGAACGCTCGATCTCCGGCGGAACCGGCAAGTCGGGTTTCGTAGGCTCGATTCGCCCAGACGTGATCCCGCCAACGCGATGTAAACATCTGTTGCGGACCCGAGGAATAGGGACTAGAAAGCCCCAAGCCGGACGAACACCCCGACCCAGTGAGGGTCGCGACAGCGGCGAAAAGGAGATAGATGTAATGACGTTTCATTGCGAATCACCACCTGCGAGTAAATGGCAAGTACTTTGGGAATTCCATCCCGTTTTCTCCGGAGCCAACGGTCAACCGATGGCCACGCCGGAGCGAGAAGAATTCCTACCATTCAATCGCCAATCCGATTGGGCCGAATTTAATGAAGTTGCCGGATTTGCTGAAAATGCTAGTTTTTAATAGGATACGGGCTCGCCGTGGCCTTCGATCTGGCAGTTTCAGCACTTTCCCTAGTGTCCGAATCGTCATCAACCGAAAGCCGACGGCCTCCCCAGAGTCCTTTCCCAGCGTCTAAAGATCCACCCAACGATTGAATTTATGAGTCCCATCTCGCTACCCATACTCGCGGACGGCCTGCCCAAAACCGATCTGCCCGAAGCCCCTTCTGGTAGGGCGACCAAAGGCAGTTTCGCGTTTGTCTCCTTGGGTTGTCCCAAGAACACGGTCGACAGCGAACAAATGTTGGGGCTCTTGGCCGAAGATGGCTACGAGTTGGTTTCCGACACGTCCCAAAGTGACTTGGTCGTCATCAATACTTGTGGTTTCATTGATCGAGCCCGCGCGGAGAGCTTTGCGGTCATCGACGAGATGCTCGAGAAAAAGCGCCGTGGATTGATCAAAGGTGTTGTCGTCACCGGGTGTCTCGCGGAGCGCCAGCGTGAAGCGGTCTTGGAAGCGCGGCCCGAAATTGACGCGTTGATCGGGGTCTTCGGTCGCGACGAGGTCACTCGGGTCGCGGATCGGATCATGGGCAATCTTCAAGAACAACGGACGGTTTTTCGACCGGCTCCGATCCGTGCCCTGGCGGATAACCAGCGCATGCGAATCACTCCGAAACATTTTGCGTATATGAAGATTTCTGAAGGATGTGATCGACTCTGTACTTTTTGTGCGATTCCCAAAATGCGCGGTCGTCATGCCAGCAAGCCCATCGAGGCGATCTTGGACGAAGCGCGGCAATTGGCAGCCACAGGTGTAAAGGAGCTAATCATTGTTGCCCAAGACACGACCTATTATGGCATTGATCTGTACGGCCGACCTCGATTGGCTGATTTATTGACGGAGTTGAACCGGATCGACGGCATTCGTTGGATTCGACTCATGTACTATTATCCGATGTACATCGATCGACCGTTATTGGATGTGATGGCTTCCAGTGAGCGAATCCTGCCGTATGTCGATATTCCCCTACAACACGCCGACGATCAAATGTTGCGCCGCATGGCCCGTCGCGTCAATCGGCAACAGATCGAAGAACTTTTGGGCATGATGCGCGAGTATGTTCCTGGGATCGCGATTCGCACCACTTTCATTACGGGCTTTCCTGGGGAGACCGACCAGCAGTTCGAAACGCTGGCTGAATTTGTGGCCGAACAACAATTTCCACGGGCCGGCGTGTTTACTTACTCGCTTGAATCGGACACGCCCGCGGCTCGTTTGCCGGATCGAGTGCCCGAGTCGGTCGCAGTGGAACGTCAGAGTCGGTTGATGGAGATCCAACAAACCGCGTCCTTTGCGTTTGCCGAATCTTTGGTAGGTTCCAAGCAACTGATCATCTTGGACAACGCAGCTCCCGGGCAGCCAGGGGTTTGGTTGGGCCGAAGTTTCGCGGACTCGCCGGATATTGACGCGATGGTCTATGTGACCGAAACGGACACTCGCTTGGCCGCTGGGCAGTTGGTCGAGTGCGAGATTGTCCAGGCAGCCGACTATGATCTCGTGGCGGCCGCGTTGTAAGCATGGTCCCAGCATGGGGTCTAACAGTGGCCGGTCAGATCTTTTTGTCCAGGATATGGCAGCCCCTCCAAAGGGGCAGACCCTTTTAAGGACAAAGCCTCGTGCGATCGTTTTACAAACCAAAAGTCTGAACATGCCAAAATCTGCGACAACATCCTCGAGCGGATCAGATCCTACGCTGGTCGTTTGGAACGTCCCCAACGTGCTTTCGAGTATCCGGTTGGCACTGGCTTGGGTTGTTTTTGTTTTGATCGAGCTGGGCTGGTTTTGGACCGCCTTTGTGTTGTTCGTTATTGCCGTGGGTACGGACTGGGTCGATGGTTGGTACGCCAGAAAGTTCAATCAGGTCACGCAATTGGGGCGAATCTTGGATCCCTTCTGCGACAAGATCATTATTTGTGGCGCCTTTATCCAAGTTTCGGCAATCATGCTACTGACGGGCTGGCCTTGGTATCTCCGGATCATGCCTTGGATGGCCGTGGTGGTCGTCGCGCGAGAACTACTGGTGACGGCGCTACGCAGCGCGATCGAAGCAGCGGGTGGAGATTTTTCAGCATCGTTCGCCGGTAAACTCAAAATGCTGTTTCAGTGCTTCGCCATTGGTTCCGCGTTGGTCGCTTTGGCCCTTGCCAATACTTCGGATGTCGGGATCGCTACCGATGGCAACTCGAGTGCCAGGAATGGCTGGGCGTTTGATCTTGCCCAAGTTCCCGTCTGGATTCAAATTGTCATGGGCTTGAGTCTGTGGGCGGCGATTGGGAGCACGATTAGCTCCGGTTGGGATTATGTGGGGGCCGCGATCCGTTTCGCCAAGAAGGCTCGACCGACTGACTAAGAAGTGTTCACCGAACACCCGGCCAGTTGCCTGCTCGTGTTCGTGCCGCGGTACTTCGCCGAGAAGCTTGGATTCGGATCCAAAAAGACAGGCTTTTGCACAACTTCGGCGACGTTTGCCCTTGGAACGTGTCTTTGATTTGCTCCTAAACTTTATTTCACACGAGATTTCACGTTGCAATCGAGCGTTATGTTCGTCCTGTTGGGATTGTCGATCGTTGCCTGGCTGTTTACGTTCTTCCGTTGGACGACTGTCCAGCGATGGTGGTACTTGAGCGGATCCAAGAAGTTTCTCAAGCAACCCCATCTGGATGTGGGAGTCGTCTTTTTGTTGTTTTGTGCCAACTTGGCGGTCATGTCCATGTTGACCTACCGGATCATCGAACGTGGTCCAACGCCGACGAAAGCGCCCACCGAGAACGAATCAATAACAGCACCGGCCCCGGAAGACAAACCCGAGTCCGCCGTCGTTACCACCCCAACGAAGGCGGATTCACCACCGATCGTCACCGCTTCATCAACCGAAGAAGCGCCGTTCAAGGCACAGACGCCATGGTTGTTGGTGCTCAACGTGGTGTTGGGACTGAGCGTGGTCGGTCTGATGATTTTTGCAAGTCGATGGCTTTATGGGACCACGTGGCATACTTGGGGATTGGGACCCTTGGTGGAAGGCAAGTGGGCTCGGACTTTGGCCGGCTCCTGGTTGGCGTTCTTTTTGTTGGTCCCGCCTGTTTTGTTGCTGCACGAGATGCTCAGTATGCTGATTCCGTACCAGCATTCGACGGCGGATGCGTTGCGTCAATTGCGAACCGATCGCCAGTGGACGGCAGTGGCCGTTACTTTTTTGTACACGGCCGGCTGGACCCCCATCGTCGAGGAATGGATGTTTCGGGTCGTGGTGCAAGGCTTTATCGAACAGTTCATGACCCATCGTCGGAATTTTTTGCGTTGGGTTTTGGGACCGTTGCAGTCTGCACCGGCAAAACTGTTTGGGCTGGAGAGCGCAGCAAACGTGGCCAATCAGAAAGCCGCCGATCCCGCCGCAAAGCTGGGCTGGGGCACTTGGCAGTTTTGGGCTCCGATTGCACTCAGTAGTTTGTTGTTTGCGCTAGCGCATACGGGCCAAGGAGCGGCGCCGATCAGCTTGTATGTTCTTGCGATTGGGCTGGGCTTCTTGTACAAGACTACGGGGAATCTTTGGCTCGTTGTCTTGATCCACGCCTACCTGAATGGTCTGACGTTGACGCGGCTCCTGCTATAGAACAAACGGCCGGACAAGGTAGTGGATCGTTCCGCGATCCAACATCGGTTCGCGGAGCGAACCACAACAGTCTGGTTGGGCATCCCTGCTTCAGGAAAACGATCGGGAGAGCAATTGGAATGGCGATGTTCGACGATTATTGGCCACTATTGATTGTCGTTTTGGTCGTTGTCGCGGTGCTCGTCTTGTTGAGCCAGTTGCAGGCGGCTCCGACGAAGCCTTACGAACGACGGGGACGATTGATTACCAAAGCCGAATTGCGTTTCTTTCGCGCGTTAGAAATCTGTGTGCAGGATCGTTGGAGGATTTTCGCCATGGTGCGGATCGCCGATATCCTTCAAGTGTCGGGAAATGTGAAAGCCCGCCAGTCCTGGCAGAACAAGATCAACTGCAAACACATCGACTTTGTGTTGTGTGACGTCGAAGACCTCAACGTGGTTTTGGCCATCGAATTGGATGATTCCTCCCACAATCGAGCGGATCGGCAGGAACGCGACCGGTTCGTGAACGAGGCGTTTTTGTCGGCGGGGCTGCCGCTCATTCGAGTCCCGTTACAAAGCTCGTACGATATCAAGACCCTCAAAGAGCTGATCGAACAAGGGGTTGCTTAGGATTTGTCGCGAAATAAGTTACGGATTTCGTACGTCGAAAGCTGCGGAATGACTGTCGCTGGCTCTGGCGTGTGAATGATTAATGATTATTGAAGAATGAAAAATTCAAAAGGTACCAAACGTCTAGTTTCAGGCATTCCGCGTGCAAACGATGGCTGTCAGCAATTTGCATTTTTCAATTTCCATTTTTCATTACTCATTTATTAGCCGCGTGTGAACCAAAGACGATCATTTGCCTGGCTGGCGGACTTCCCACGGATGGCAAAGCCGATCTGCGGATGAATACATTCGCTGCCTGCGGTTTCGAATTGAAGACCGTCAAAGTATCCGTTCGGAAGTTAGACCATGGCCGTCGGACAAATTGCTGTCGGTCAAGGAAGTGTCCACGGACTGTTCATCCGCAGTTC
>JBGSJV010000159.1:0-5656 GCA_041741535.1 Pirellulaceae bacterium | reverse complement strand
CAAATTTCCGACGCCGAGAAAATCTCTGATCGCAAACTCCGTCCCATAACCCGCTACCTCCCACAGACACGCATCTTGTCAGACCACGTCCCAAATTCTAGCGAAATCCGAGCAATGAGTCAATAGATGGGTGGCACCTATTTATTCCGGTAGATGGGTGGCACCTATCTACTTTGGTTGATTTCCGGTTTCGCGAATTCGTTAGGTTGCCGGCATTGTTGTTAAGCCGCCGAATTTTCGTTTTCTTTTGGCGTATTCCGAGATGGCGGCATGAAGGTCGGCTTCGGAGAAATCGGGCCAGCAACGCTGGGTTACCCAAATTTCGGAATAGCTAATCTGCCACAGCAAGTAATTGCTAACCCGCATTTCTCCGGCCGTTCGGATCAACAGGTCGGGGTCGGGGATGTCGTGCGTATACAGATGACCGGCAATTGTCTGTTCCTCGATCTGCTCCAGTTCGAGTTCGCCACCAAGCACTCGCCCAACGACGGCGCGACAGGCATCGACGATTTCTTGTCGTCCGCCATAGTTGATTGCCAAGCAAAGTTGCAATCCCGTGTTTTGCTCGGTCAGTCGTTTGGTCTCTTCCATTTCTTGCCACACTTGTGCTGGGATTCCAGCTTGCCGGCCCAGGACGCGGAGACGAATGTTGTGCTTTTGCAAGCCCTCTCGTTGTTGGATCATGTAGTGCTCCAACAAGTGCATCAGAAACTGAAGTTCGTGTTCCGGACGTTTCCAGTTTTCGTTGGACAAACAATAAAGAGTCAAATACCCCAGTCCCAGCCGCGCCATCTCCTCGACGATCTTCTGAACAGCGTCCCCGCCAATCCGATGGCCCTCGCTGCGCGGCAGGCCACGACTTTCGGCCCAACGCCCGTTACCGTCCATGATGATCGCGATGTGACGCGGCCAAAACTCGCGTTCTGGCAAATCTCGTTCGATTGTCGTGTCATCGGTCGAGGTCATGATGGCTTACTTCAAGGGCAAATGGATCGTTTGACTTCGATCGGGTCCGACCGAAACCCACTCGACTGGCTTGCCGACGGCTGCCGAAATTCTCCGAACGTAAGCTTGCGCGTTCGGCGGCAAGTCTTCCCAACGCCGCGCCGAAGTGATCTCTTCTTGCCAGCCCGGCAACGTCTCATAGATCGGTTGAACTTGCTTCAGATCATCCGCATGGGACGGAAACCGGTCCAAGACTTCGCTGCCAATGCGATAGCCGGTCGCCACTTCGAGCGTTTCAAAGCCACTCAATACATCCAGCATCATCACGGCCAGCGAGGTTACGCCGCTCAAGCGAGCTGTGTAACGCAGGGCCACCAAATCCAAATAGCCACAGCGTCGAGGTCGCCCGGTCGTTGTCCCGTATTCCCGCCCGCGTTCGCGGATTCTGTGTCCAATTTCGTTGTCAAGTTCCGTGGCCATGGGGCCACCGCCGACGCGCGTGCTGTAGGCTTTCACCACGCCGACGACTGTGTCGATCCACATGGGAGGAACCCCGGAGCCGCCGCAAATGCCGACACCCGAGCTATTGCTGCTGGTCACGAAGGGAAAGGTGCCATGATCGATGTCCAACAACGCCCCTTGGGCTCCTTCAAACAGGACCCGTTGACCTTGTTCCAAGGAGTCGAGCAACCACTGTGTGGTCTCGCGAATCATTGGTGCCAAAATCTTCGTGTAACCCAAATACTGTTCCGTGATTTCGTCGGCATTTAAAGCTTGCCATGAGGAGTCCGGGTCCATCGAGCGTAACATTTGATTCTTGACCGAGACGATTTCGTGAACGCGTTGCGGAAATTGTGCTCGGGAAAGATCGCCTAACCGAATCGCGTGACTGCGGCCCACCTTGTCGCGATAACAGGGGCCAATGCCGCGCATCGTTGTGCCAATGTGATTGTCTTTGCCACTCAAACGGTCTGCCAATTGATCTTCCAAAACATGCCATGGCATAACCACATGGGAACGATCGCTTAACCACAAGCGGCCCTGGTACGCGACGCCTTGCGAGGTAAGCGAATCCAATTCACCGATAATTGTCTTCGGGTTGGTCACCACACCGGGCCCAACAATCGCCACGGCATGCGGATGGACGATTCCGCTCGGTAAATGGTGCAGTTTGTAGACTTTGTCACCGACCACGACCGTGTGGCCAGCATTGGCACCGCCCTGGTACCGAACGACGATGTCGTGATCTGCAGCAAACAAATCTACCAACTTACCTTTGGCCTCGTCGCCCCATTGCAATCCGATCACTGACAATCCTGACACTCGAGGTCCTTACATTAAGTTAAAGTTGGATTAAAACGGCGCCACCAATCCGAGAGTACTTGTCCGACGAACGACAATGTACGTTTTCCTGCTCCCCAATTCAACGGTACGGCCAAACGCCGTTGCGGCTCCAAGTTGCCGCGTTACCTTCGATGAAACGTCGGGAAAATCCACGATTTATTCGCGAAGTGACTCCCGTCGGTCTGTCTGCACGTGGGGACCGACTTCGTTCCATCGACCTTGCCCAAGCCGGAAAATCGTTACAACCCGCTCGAATTTCGGATCAGCCAGTGACAAACCGTGGTTTCGCGACCGATGGCTTATTTCCGAAAGCTATACGCTTGACGAACTGCCCACCCGAGTTCCGGAAGCCCTGGGATCTTTTTAACTGCAAGTCGAGTATCAAGCTATGTTGTCGGAAGTATTGGACCGCTGGGAGATCTTAGTCGAACTCCAACGACAACAAGCGTCTTGGCAACAGCGATGGGACAATGCACAAGTTGCTTTTGAGCAATCGCTGCGCTCCATCCCTGAGCGGGACGCCGAACGTTTGCGTCGGGTTCTCGAGGAGTCGCTCCCACGAACCACGTTTGCACCGGTCGCTAAGTCAGCCCAACATCCTTCATCCGGCTCGGCGATCAAGACAGTCGCGCCCGAAACGCCCGCGTCACAGGCCAATTCTGCGAAACGCGGCCCCCAGATCTCGCAGGAAATTCTCGACAACTTGGATCCCTTATCCACGACATTGGCTTCGCCCCAGTCCTTACCGAGCAGCGGCACTGATTCAGTAGCCGTGTTCGACGAATCGACCAAAACGGCCGATGAGGAACCCGAATTCGAAGGTGCGGAAGTGGAGTCGCAACAGGGAACGCCCTCCGGCGAAGCCTCGATCACGGAACCTGCCACCCTGGAAGTACCCGAAGTAACGCTGGACGAACTTTTGAATTGGGCGGCGGAGATCGTCGGGGACGGCGTGCCGGAAAACGTTCTGTTCCAGGAACTCCGCAAGTCCAAGTACTCTAGCCATGCGCGTCCACTCTTCGAAGCCCTTAAAGAACGCGACGCATTTTACGAGACCGACGACGAAGTCATACGAGTTCATTCGTTGCGGCAAGTCACTGTCTAATCTCAACGCCCGTTTTTTGCGAAGTTAGAGCCGATCCCAAAGAGTGCTCGCTCTTGGGAGGTGAGGCCAGAGTTGCCATCGTTTCACTTCGTCGTCGGGCCTTCGCAAGTTTTTTGCGAAATCATCGCCCATGTTTTCGGCCGCTGAAAGCATCTTTTCCGTGACCAATTGTTGCGGGCAGGGTTGGGAAAGCTAATTCGGGACCAAACTGGGGAGTAATCTCGGGCGATCTCCAGTACAATGGGACGCGGAACCTTGTAACTTGGACGCGGAAGAAATCCATGCAAAACCTACGGACCCACTGGTTGTGGCTTGGTCTACTTTGGTTGAATGCCCACGTCGCAATGGCTACGTCCCAAGCCGATCTTGGTTTGTCCGCCGCCGGTTCAATCGAAGCCGGTCACGTCACCTTGTCTGATTCGACTGCTTCCTTTCCTCATCCGGCTGAATTTGTCCAGGGCGAGTACTCGGGGTCGATGTTGGTCGATGGACGTTGGCAAACGTATGGACTGCAAGTTGTCGCACGGGGCCACGGCAAGTTTTCGGCGAAACTTTTACCGGGTGGATTGCCCGACGACGAGAATCTGTCGCCGTTTCCGACGGAGTTGGCCGGCCAAATGGATCAGGATCGATTGGTGTTGAAATCGAGCGGTGGGTTGGCATTTGAGTTTCAGGCATCGCCCTATTATCAGTTTGTGCAAACTGATTCGCGACAAAACGTAATGGCTCGGTTACTGCGAGTGCAAAGGTATAGTGCAACGTTGGGAGCGGCTCCGCCTGCGGCGGCCATTGTCTTGTTCCGCGAGGGGGTAACCAACGAGTTGACAGACGCGACATTATCACCAGAAGGGAATTTGGCGGTTGGTGCGTTGACGTCCTTTCGAGTGGAGGATTTTCGATTGCACGTGGAGTTCCGTCTTCCGTTTCAGCCGGAGAAGAGTAATCAAGATCGCGGCAATAGTGGCATCTACATTCAACGCCGTTATGAAATTCAAATTCTCGATTCTTTCGGCGAGCCGCCGGTGGAGAATAATGCCGGTAGTATTTACAAACGAATCGCTCCGCGCGGTAATTTTTCGTTGCCACCTTTGACTTGGCAGACATACGATATTTGGTTCACGTCCGCTCGTTGGTCGCCCGCTGGTGAGAAAATTGCTAACGCGCGCGTGACCGTTCGTCACAATGGAATTTTGATTCATGATGATGTGGAGATCCCAGGAAAAACCGGCGCGGGCTGGGCTGAGAGTCCCGAGCCTCAGGCCATTTTGTTCCAGAACCACAGTGATCCCGTCGAGTTCCGCAACGTGTGGCTAGAGAAAGGAGGCCGATGATGCGGACCATCGTGTGGATCTTGGGAACCCTGCTTGGTCGCAGTTGGTTGATTGTGATCGGCGTCGCGCTGGGGTTGCTGGCTAGGCAATATTTTCCGCCAACTGCAACGTTGGGCGAACCAGAAATCTTCTCGCCTGACGCCAAAGCGTACTACGACAGCGTTCAGGAGTTGGCGAATCCTCGAGGCCGATCTCAAACCGAGACCCAACCGCCACAATGATATGGGGTGTTTACTTGTTCTGGTCCGGCTGTTTCAAACTTGGCATTTCAGTCTTGGCCGGTCGATCAGTGCGTATCGTATCCCAAACGCGATTGGGTTCTTTTCTGCGTGGAGCCGCAAAAGAACCGTCATTTGATTTTGGGCGAAGTGCATCCAAAACCACCCAGGCCGAAAGAATCAAACCAACTACCAAGGTGACAATCATAAATATCATTGGACGACTCTCCAGCCAGCTTTCAGGGTAATCCGAACGATAATCGGTACCAACTCCATGCGGTGAGTGGTTGGCTCCCCACGGTTCGTGCATTTCCCGTGCCAAAGTTAGACGTCATTCGAGCAAGTCGGTCAAGCCCATTTTAGGTTCTGTCCCAAAAGGGGACTGACCGGGCTGACCCTTTGGAGGTCATGTAAAAATTTCGGACATAAAGGCATGACGGGAGAGGGTCAGGCCTATGGGGACAGAGCCTAGTGCTTTGTCACCATTTAATTTTGGGGTCGGTCTGGTAAAGGGGTCAGGAGTCAATTGCCGGAACGGCCCTTCGGGTGCTTCGCACAATTGACTCCTGACCCGAATGGCACTGCCGCCTGGTATCAGGGGACTTAGGTCACGCAGCGACGATGAGAAGTAGCTTCGCCTGCGCGCGGGGCTTTGTCAACAAGGCGAGTAGTTTCGGCCTGCGTTTGTTGGCTCGGGGCTCGACCCGATCAGG
>JBGSJV010000158.1:0-23269 GCA_041741535.1 Pirellulaceae bacterium | reverse complement strand
TACATTCGCTGCCTGCGGTTTCGAATGGAAGACCGTCAAAGTATCCGTTCGGAAGTTAGACCATGGCAGTCGGACAAGTTGCTGTCGGTCAAGGAAGTGTCCGCGGACTGTTCATCCGCAGTTCGGCTTTGCCATCCGTGGGACTTACCAAACGCTCTCATTTTGCCGCTTCGCGGCTCAGCCATTCGGCGGCTCAGGCCTGGTGTCTCGGCAGATTCAACGATCAGGAGTTCTCGGATTAACCAAGGTCGGACTCTCCCAAATCGGGAACTTATTTCCAGACAATTCCTTAGCAGAGCGTGATTGGGCGGGCATCTGACCAACCACGCGCCGCTAAGCGTTCTTGATTGAACGAACAACGACCATTGACGAATGAAAAACTCAAATTGTGCCAGACAACCCGTTTTCCGGTTGCCGGTCACTGCCCATGCTCTTCAGTCGCTGAAGAAAGCAGACACTTTGATCGAAACGGTGTCACTTTGCCGTCCGCGGGCAGTTATTTGGCCTGACTTAGAGGTATTGGGCTAAGCCGAGCACACCATGCGGAGTCAATCGCCTGCAATTTTCGTGGCATCGTAGGGTTGCCTCGCCAAGAGTACCAATTTCTCTTAGAATAACGCCTGCCACGTTCTGGCGAGCGTCGTTACTATTGCCGGACGGTGGTGACCCCTTGGACATGAGACAAGAAAACGAATGGGAATCTACGATCGGGACTACTACCGTGACGAGGAATCATTTTCCTGGCAACCGGCACGACATTGGTCTGGATTGAATCTGATCATTGTCGCGTGTGTCGCCGTATATGTCGCCGACATTTTGTTTGTGAAGTTGGAGCCCCAAAATCGAATCTTCCGAGTCCTGGCGGCCAATAGTTCTGATTTCGCAAACCCACTGCGGTGGTTTTCCTTTTTGACATGTGCTTTTTCACACTCGCCGATTGATGATCCAAACCGATTTGGCATCCTGCACATCGTGATGAACATGTTTGTGTTGTGGACTTTTGGCCGGGACGTGGAAAGCCGTCTCGGGCGGACCGCCTTCCTCACGCTTTATTTGATCAGTGCTTTGGCGAGTGCCGTCTTGTTTACCGGATTTTGGACCTTGATCGGACGTCCGACGACGGTTCTTGGTGCATCCGGAGCGGTCTCTGCCGTATTCGTTTATTTTGTTTGCTGGAACCCTCGCGTGACGCTGAAGTTGTTTGGTGTCATTGACGTACCCGCTTGGGCACTTGGCGCTGGGATCTTGCTGTATGACTTTGTCGGCTCGCTATCGGCGCTATTTGGTTCCGAGCAACGCGTCGCGCACGAGGCCCACTTGATCGGAGCGGCGGTCGGAGGATTGTCCTTCTATTTCGGTTGGCCTAATGAAAGTTTGTTCAAGAAGATCCGGTTCTGGTGGAGGTCACGCCATCTTCGGGTCGTTCGCGCCCGAGAAGAACAGCAGGAGCATCTGGCGATGACCGCGGACCAAATCCTGGAAAAGGTCAGTCGTTCTGGCTACGACAGTCTGACCTCGAAGGAAAAGAAGATTCTCGAAGAGTACAGTCGAAATCTACGCGCTAAAAAGTAGACGTTGGGCCGACCGCAATTTGTTGGAAATCGCCCGGATCACTTGTCTGGATCTCCTCCCAATCAGGAAAGTTAGAAACCATGCCTGCGTCTTCAACCGCCATTGTTTTGCAACGACTGGGTGTCCAACCAATGCACCCTGGTGCCTCCAGTGGCTCGCGTGAATGGTTTTCCGGCTGTGACGCCGTTCGCCTTCCTTCGCTGAATCCGAGTACGGGCGAGGTATTGGGGGAAGTCCTGTTGGCCGATGTGTCCAACTACCAGTCGTTGGTCACAAAGTCTCAGGCAGCGTTTCTAAAGTGGCGCGAAGTGCCCGCGCCCCAACGTGGCCAATTGGTACGTGATCTTGGCAATGCCCTTCGCGCCGACATCGAACCGCTGGGGACGTTGGTTTCCTGGGAGATGGGCAAGATCCTGCCCGAAGGGATCGGCGAAGTTCAGGAAATGATCGACATTTGCGACTTTGCGGTTGGTCTGTCGCGGCAACTCTGTGGCAGTACGATGCACTCCGAACGACCCGGCCACCGCATGTACGAACAGTGGCATCCGTTGGGCCCCGTGGGCATCATCAGCGCTTTTAACTTCCCCGTGGCCGTGTGGGCTTGGAACGCTGCCTTGGCTGCCGTGTGCGGCGATACGATGATTTGGAAACCGTCGTTGCAAACTCCCTTGGTCAGTATCGCCGTTCAACATATTTGCAATCGTGTCATGTCCGATCATGGCGTGCCGGGCTTGTTTAATTTGATCATTGGCTCCAATGAAGCGGTGGCCCAAACCATGGTGGCCGACCCCCGCCTGCCCCTCATTAGCTTTACGGGTTCAACCGAAGTGGGACGACAAGTCGCGGCGATGGTTGCCCAAAGACTTGGTCGAAGTCTCTTGGAACTGGGCGGCAACAATGCCTTGATTGTCCAACCCGACGCGGACTTGGATCTGGCGATGCGCGCGATCACGTTCGGAGCGATTGGCACCACTGGCCAACGCTGTACGACGACTCGCCGACTTTTGATCCAACGGTCGATTCTTGACAACTTGTGCCAAAAGTTGGTCGCGGCATACCGACAGTTTGAACCGGGCGATCCGACGGTTCGCGGCACGTTGCTGGGGCCACTGATCAGCCCCGCCGCGGTCGATCGGTTCGAAGAAACGGTCAAGCAAGCGATTTCCGAAGGCGGCCAAGTTCTGGTCGGTGGCCAACGTTATCAACGTCCGGGGAACTACGTTCAGCCCACCATCATTTTGATGCCCGAGCAGACGAACATTGTGCGGCGCGAAACCTTTGCACCGATTCTGTATGTGATTGCGTATGACGAATTGAACCAAGCCATCGCCATGCAAAACGATGTCGCACACGGGTTGTCCAGTGCCCTGTTCACGACGAATTTGTTAAGTGCCGAAACGTTTTTGGCCGCCAGCGGATCGGACTGCGGGATCGCCAACGTGAATATTGGCACGAGCGGTGCGGAGATCGGCGGCGCGTTTGGTGGTGAAAAAGAAACCGGCGGCGGTCGCGAATCTGGCTCCGATGCCTGGAAAGTTTACATGCGCCGACAAACCAACACGATCAACTGGTCCAAAAGTCTGCCCTTGGCCCAAGGCATCCAGTTCGGGTAGTGGTTTTGGACTGCGGCCTTGGACTGCTGCCTTGGAAAGCGGCAGCAGGCTGCCGCTTTGGTGTCCACAGCCTGCTGTGGACGCGGTTCGATGGCGCCATCCTTCGCACGGAACTACCGGACCTCACGAATCGCTCTGAAATGGCAGGCAGGCAGCAGAGGTGCTGGCTTACGGCAGCAGGGCTGCCTTGGGAAAGCCGTAGCAGGCTGCCGCAGTCCAAAGCTGCGCGTTCTTCCACGGAGTGCTAGCTGTTGTGCAATTTCTGTTTGCAGACTGGAGCGTCGAGTGTAGTTTGATAGGGGGGAGTTTGGTGGTTGGGCGAGATTTATGGAAGCCACGGCGACGGAGTCGCGGTGCGGTTCAGACACGTCGAAGGAATGACGAAACATGCCAGATTTGAATTTCTTCAATTGGATTCGTGAAGGCGTCCGCCGTTCGGTTCTGTTGGGAATCTCGGACGCGGTCGAGCAAATTGGGGAGCCTGAAGGATCCGAACTGAAACAAGAAGTCTTGGCGGCGTTGGAAGAAAAGACCACCACTCGGTCACGCCCACCAAAACGCCGGTTGGGCCGTTCCTTAAAGGAACTCACTCCGCCCCAGTAAGGCAACGCGGTAGAGCATTTTTTCTGGCCAAAACAGGCCCGAATGGGCCGAAACAACCCTAGCCGGTGTGCGCGAGCCACCGGTTAGAGTGACATCTCATTCAGAAAAGGCCTGAAAGGCCGACACAAGTGCTGAGCATACGCACTCAAAAATGCTTCACAGCGTTGCAAGTAAGGGTGCCTTGAATCGAACGCCGATAGTCCCGATGTTGCCTTGCTTGGGTTTTTGTATCTCGGCGCGAGGTCGCTACTCTTCTGGCTGGATTTCACTCAACTTCCACAGTTCGATATGGCAAGAACTCAGGCCGAAGGCCGCCTGCGTCCCGTCGTTCGACATCGCCATGCTGTAGGCCGATCCATAATTTGTCGAGTGCTCCCAAGCGACATCCCAAGTCTCGCGATCAAATAAACGCAGACGATTTCCCGACTTCTCGCGATTGGCAACGTAAAACTGATTTGATCCCGGGCGAAAGCCAAACCAAACCGGCTGGACGCAAGCCTCGCGAAGCAAGGTCTTACCGGTCGCTAAATCGATGACCTGGGCTACAGAATCAGCCCCTCCACGTCCCACAAAAGCAATCAATTCCCCATGACGATCGAATCGAACGTCAGCGATGTATTCTGGAAACGAAAGTTGTCGAATCATTTGTCCGTCGGCGGCGTCGAGAATTTCCAAATCATGATTGCGAAAGACGGCCACCCGTCGACCGTCCGCAGACATTATGGCATGGGCTAACAGGATCTTTGAATCCAAAGCTCTATCTTCCATCAATCTTCGGGACTTGATATGAGTGAGTCTCAGGCGAAGCGACCTGACGCTATCCGTATAGACTTGCCTCAAAATGTCACCATCGGAGGAAAAGCTCAGGTGGGTCGTGTAGACACCGATCCACTTTCCCTTTTCAGCGTCTTCCTCAGCATTCGAGAGTCCTAGCACGCGCCGTAAGATTGCCGGGACACTTGCAGGGACGTTGGTGTAGAGTCGCTTGGAATCCGAGTTGTCTATTGGTCCGACTTCTATCTGAGTCCAGAGAACTCCCTCTAAATGGACGCCAGTTTCTTGAACCAATAAATTTGAGAACGGTGAAACGGCAAACTGTTCACATTGCCTGGGGCCAAGTCTCCGGCTCGTCGCATCGCGGAGGTCAACAACATCATCTCGCCCGACCGCCAACAACTTATCATTGTTGGCGAATTGTAGTTGGCCGTTCTTTGGCAAAAGGCTGGCGACCGCCTGCAGGTTGGTCTCAAAGTCCGCGTCCACGGTCAGTTCGGCGATTTGCGGACCAACTTGCACAAGTAGGGTGTTGTGCTGGGGTCGGAAAAAACATCGGTGGAACCAATGTTCGCGGGAAATTCTGACCTGGGATTGGACCTTCTGTTGGACGAGGTCGATGAGATAGACCGTGTTCTCGGAAAAACTGCTTGCACAAAAAATGAAATATCTGCCATCTCGTGAGTAGGTTCCCGAATTGATGTTCATCCAAGGCCTCAGTGGTACATGAATTTCAACTTGTCGGTCGCGACTTCGAATAGTAAGGCCGCCTTCGTCTTCGTTATATATCGAAAAGAATTTATCCGCCTGGATCGACCGACATAGCATCGAAGACTTGGTGAACTTAACCTCCTTCTCCTCTGACACAACATTCGAAGCCGGGGCCCACCAAAACGCGGTCGGAATGCCATCTTGAATTTCGATACTCAATACTCGATCTCCAACCGGTATCGCTTTTGCCCCAAATTGTTGTTCATGGACGACCTTTCCCGTCTCCAAGTTGATAATTCGAGTCATCGGGTAGCCAATGACCACGGCCCGCGAATCATCACCATAAACAAAAACGTCCGATACCCAATGCTGGACCGGCGCTTTGGGGTCCTGAATCCGGTCCGGATCGTATGTCAATTCCAAGTCATGCAGCAGCTCGTAGTCCGAATTGTAGATCAGCAGGCGATTGCCACGAAACTTCTCATTCGGGAACTCACGCTCGAGCCGAAAGTCTTGAAACTCATCCAGATCTTGCTGTTCAGCCGGATCATAAGGCCGACCATTCCAATCGACCAAGACCATCAGATAACGCCCGCTGTCGGAAAACAGGAACTTGGATGCTGAAGCAGATCCGAGCTGAAAGGGCATTTTGACCGAGCGAGTCAAATTCTGAGCATCCCAATCGATCAAGCACAACTCTCGTCCGCGAGCGCCCACCAACATCTTCCCGTCGGGCGTCATCGTGAACGTGTTGGAATCAAGGTAATTTCTCACCGATTTGGGGCGCCCAATCAACTGCACGCCCGGTTCGACCTGCTCAAACCAGTTCCGATCAGCCACTTTGCCAGAGACATTTTTGACTTGCCCCCAGCCACTGCTCACATCGAGCGAATGAAACGCAATAGCGCTAAGTACAAGCAGCAAACGCCAATAACTTATTATCAAGCCAATTAAAATTGTATACTTCCGAAAACTGGTCGATGAGTACCTAGCCATTGACACGCTCCTGCAGCAAGTTGGGCAACGCTCCGCGATAATCGGTATGTTAACAAATTCTGGTGAAGGTGTTTTGGTTGAACTGGAATGACGAGAATTCGAACAAAGGCTGAGAACCGGTTGCCCAAATTCCTATCCCTCACCTTATTCACAGAAGAGTTCAACGTCGCCCTTGGATCATGACGGATTTGATTTATTCGAAGCCGCTTACAGCCGATACGGTTCAAGAAAGTGGCAGGCACACTCCGTGTGCCGTCCGCCGATCCTCAAGAAACGTGTGCTTCTTGATGGTTGCGGCACATGGAATGTGCCTAATACCGTCCTTCGTTAAACGGTATTGCGCTTACAGAGCAAACGCGGGCCGCCGCAAATTTGGCGTTGCGAATTGTTCTTCGACACCAAGTTAGAATTCGCCAAATTTGCTCTGGCCACGCGGTTAACCCATTCTCCCGGCTCTGGGGGTGGGAACGGTTACCTTTATTCCCGCCGCACTTCCGCCCACGTCTTCGCGGTCTCAAAGATCTTGATCGACCACAATTGCCATGTCTCGGGTAAGACCGCGTCTAGCCACCCAAACACGACCTGGGCGATGTTTTCCACGGTGGGATTCAAGTCGCGAAATTCCGCCACATCGACGTTGAGAAAGCGATGATCCAGTCGCTGCAAGACGTGGGTCTGGACAATGGGATTGATCACCGCCGGAGGATTGTCGCACACAGAAACGCTGCGTGGTCCTTGGCTCGCTATTGGAATTGGAACGGGCCAGCGGACGGTCACCTCCAACAAATAGTTGTGACCATGTCCGGACGGATGATTGCACTTGCCAAAAACTTCTTGATTCTGAGCATCGCTCCACAAGTCGCAATGCAACCGGTGGGCGGCCGCAAATTCGTACTGCAGCGTCAGGCTCGTTTGCAGACATTGGTTCTGGCGGGATGATGCCACCATGGCGGCTTCTTGTTCGTCGGTCATGGATGGAGCCAATGTTGTTGAGGGTTGCTGACCTTCGTTGTCCGTGCGTTCATGCAGCGTCATGGTCAAATGCGGTGTGAATCGCCACCGCATCTCGGACAGAAACAGTGGTGACTGTGGTGTGGACAGACGCGCGTAATGGCACGCCAGTTTTTGCCAGACTTGTTCCGCATAGCGACAGATCGACTCCCACGGATGATTATCGCGTTCGCTGGGCCAAGGATTCGTTTGTTCGACTTCACGGCAGGCCGCGATGAACCACTGATCCATCGTGCGAATATCCACCAGATAGCCGCCGTACGGATCAGCCTGACCGGTGACCGTCGTTTCGATCACGACATAGCTGCCCCACGGCCGAATGGAACCAATCGCATGCCAGCGGTTCTCGGTGGTGGGTTCGTCGCGATCGGCCGACGGGAGCGGCAGATACACGCGCGTTTGCCGCGACAACGTCAGCACGTTGTTCTTAGTCATGGCGGTTCCGCGCTACCGTCACGATGGAACCAGCGGGCAAGTTCGCGGTCGTGGCCAACTCGACAATCATGGCGGCGACTTCTTCCGCGGCGACACACCGATCGGGCGGGAAATCTGGAAACAAGCCGCGCAGCAGTGGAGTTTCGACTGCACCTGGTCGCACGCCGACGACGCGAATCCCAACCTCGGCGCCTTCCGCTGAAAGAGCTCGGGTCCAAGTCTCCAGCCACGCTTTGCTGGCCCCGTACAAACTGAACCCCCGAAACGGATCCAACGCCGCGAGACTGGAAACGTTTACGATGACGCCTTGGCGTCGCGACGCCATCCCCGGCCATACCGCTTGTGCAACGTTCCAAGGTCCCGCCAAATTGATGTTCACCACACTTTGAAAATCCGCGGAGGTTGTATCTGGAAAATCCGCCAACGGAGCGATGGCCGCGTTGTTCACCACGATGTCGATTCGTCCCCAACGTTGCTCTATCCCACGAATGAATTCCAGCACCTGGGCAGGTTCACCAACATCGACCGTCTGCGTGATCAAGCGGTCATCGGCTACGGCAGTACTTTGCGAAGCGGCCACTTGCAGCGTTTCGCGGGCCATTTCCAGCCTGCTTGAGTCGCGTCCACAGATCGCCACACGGTAGCCGAGGCCAAGAAACTGTGACGCCGCGGCCAAACCAATCCCAGAAGATCCGCCCGTGATGACAACGACGGGAGCATCGTTCGTCGAAAAATGTTGCAGAGGCATGTAAAAAGTCTACTCGGCCAAATCCGCTTCCAAGAACGAATTCAAATCGGTTTCGTTAATGACCGGTTCCCCACCTGAAACATTGTCCAAGCGACCTTGGGCTAACCAATCTTCAAGCTGATCGACCAAAGCAAATAGATGGTCGAACGAATCGACGATGAACAACAATTCTTGAAAATGGTTGATCTCGAAGTACTGATTGACGACCCACTCCAATTGTATCGGAAACCGTTGGACTTGGTCGGACTCGATGCAATGAGCGATCTCGGAGTACGAACTGAGGAGGCCGCTGCCGTAAACCTTCACTTCGTTGCCAAACCGCATTAGGCCAAACTCGATCGTAAACCAGAAAAACCGGGCCATGGCTCGGATGTTGCTCTCCAAACGAACCAATTGAGTATGCCGATCGCCCTGCATCGACTGGGCTCGCTGGGCGGCGAATCGAGCGACCTCACCAAATCGGACCAAGACGTCCGAGAAGCGACGGTCCGTATGCATGGGCACGTGTCCGGCAACATCATGAAAGATATCGGGTTCCGGCAAATAATCCAAAGTTGCTCGGTCGCGGATCGTGATCGTTGTCGGAAATCGACGATTCCGCAGGCAGTCAAAAAAGATATACGCGGGGACATAGCCTGCAACGGCACTGGAGACAAAGCCACTCAACGGCGAAAGAAATTGATTGATTTCGTCAAGTCGCGGAATTCGATCGGACGGCAACGCCAGATTACCAACGCCTTCCAAAAATTTTGGGTGCGCGTACTTTTCCCAGCGAGGATAAATTCGCGTGTACAATTGACGCCATGTTTCCTGGTTTTCGTCACTGTACAAGTCGTAGGGTTGATGGATAAACGTTTGGCCCGCCGCCTGCGCGGACTCGATAAATGGAGCTTTGGTGGTCGTCAATCCAGCGGTTTGCGTTGTCATCGAGTAGATTCCTTGGATGCACGTACCTGTCGGAATGTAGTGGACCGTTCCACCGGTCCAACTCTGGTCGCGTAAATCAGGTACGGAGGGAGAGCTGGCGATCGCCTGTTTCGGTCGTCATAGCGTGTGGCCGCGACTTTCCCGAGCGAACTTTTCTACGCTTCCTCTAAACTTTATCGGCCGACTGCCGTTTATCAAGGCCACCGATTCTCTTTAATGAATCTCGGCACGCCATTGTTTCGCTGCAACGGCTTGTGAATTCCCTTTGTGCCGTTTTGTCGCCCTGCCCTACCGTTGACAAAACAAGCGAATTGGAGCTAATGGAGCCTTCAACCAATTCTCGATTCTCGAAGGGAACCGATTGTTATGCCATTTTACGCTCGATTGGGAAAGCTGCCGCCCAAAAGGCATATTCGTTTTGAGAACGCGGGACCGAGTTATCTGAACGAGGGAATCTATTACGAGCACGTCATTACGACGGAGGGGTTTGCGCGAGCGTACAGCATTCAGTATCACTTGCGGCCACCGACGCGTAATACTCGGGTCGAACGACTGGCGAATGTCGAGTTGAAGGCGGTGGACGACCAGCCCTTGCGGCAGCATCATTTTCGCTCGGGCGAATTGCCACGGTCCGGCGATCCCATTTCTGGACGTGTGCCGTTCATGTTCAATGCCGACTTGATCGCTTGGCGATGTTTGCCTGAAGTGGCTCAAGCAACTTTGTTTCGGAATGCGGCGGCCGACGAAGTGATTTACATTCACCAAGGAAGCGGTGAGTTGCTGTCCACCTTTGGGCGGTTGCGATATCGACGTGGCGATTACATTGTGATTCCACGGACGACTACCTACCAAATGGTGTCGGACGACATCCAAAAAGAGGACCATTTGGTTCTGGAGTGTACCGGACCGGTGCGGATTCCACCGAATTATCTGAATGCGGATGGTCAATTGAAGTTGGGCAGCCCCTATTACGAACGCGACTTTCATCCACCGACGGAATTGATCACGATTGATCAAGAGCAAGAAACCGATGTGCTGATCAAAGACGGAGTTCGCTTGACTCGGGTGACGTTCCCCCACCATCCTTTGGATGTCGTGGGCTGGGATGGTTTTGCTTATCCCTACACCTTCAATGCTTGGGATTTTGAACCACTTACTGGAACGATTCACTTGCCTCCGCCGGTGCAGCAGACCTTCGATTGCCGTGGCTTTGTGATTTGCACGTTTGCCCCAAGATATTTGGATCATCACCCTCAAGCAATCAAAGTGCCTTACGCACACAGCAACGTCGAAGCGGATGAAGTGCTGTTCTACAGCGATGGCCAGTTCTCGTCGCGCCGTGGCGTGGGATTGGGTTCAATGACCTTGCATCCCGGCGGCATCCCTCATGGCCCGCATCCTGGGACGATTCTTCGCAGTATGAGCGAGGTGCGAACCGAAGAACTGGCAGTGATGTTCGATACCATGAACAAGTTGCAATTAACGCCCCAAGCGATGCAATGGGACGATCCTGCCTACCCTCTAAGTTGGATGTAAGCCGATGTTGATTCAGCCCGACGACTTATCGGTGCGACAGATGTACGCCTACTTGGTGGGCATGATCACCCCTCGGCCCATCGCGTGGGTGTCGACCGTGGCTCCTACCGGGGTCACGAATCTGGCTCCCTTCAGTTTTTTTAACGGCGTGTCGGCCAAACCGGCAGCGTTGTGTTTTTCAGCCGTGAACAATCGTGATGGCAGTCCAAAAGACACCATTCGCAACATCGAGGCGACCGGCCAGTTCGTAGTGAACGTTGTGCCTGCGGCAATGGTCGAGATCATGAACCAAACCTCGTTCGAATATCCGTCGGATCAAAGCGAAATCGATGCCACAGGGATCGAGGTTCTCCCCAGTCAATTGGTACGCCCGCCGCGCGTCAAAGCATCGCCCATTCAAATCGAATGCCAGTTGATTCAGGTCGTGAAGATTGGTGAAGGCCCCGCTGCTGGAAATTTGGTTGTTGGGCAAATCGTATTGGCCCATGTCGATGATTCGGTCCTCAACGCTGCCGGAGAGATCGACCCCGCATTGGTAGATACCGTCGGCCGGATGGGGGCCTCCGACTATTGTTGGACCAGGCAGCGATTTGCCCTGCCACGACCGGTTTGATCCGGCGGATCCTCGCGATCTCCTAATCTGCCCTGCCTGCTTAAGTCTCTCAAATTGTTATTTGGTGAAAATTATTTGTTTTCGGTGAAAATCGTTGCTTTATCGTCCTGGAGCGGTAAAATCGGCACCCGGTGGTATTGGTTTTCTCGATGGGTGTCACTTCGGAATAGCAAGGAGATTCGGCCATGCGGTTGGTATATCACGTCGTCACTGCGGACGAAATCATGCGACGAAATTTGGTCACACTGAGTCCTGACGCTTCGGTCTTGGATGGGGTGGCCATGATGCTGCGTCAGAATATTTCGGGCTTGCCGGTTGTAGATCACAACCGCAACTATCTCGGAGTGTTTAGCGAAAAGAGCTGTTTTCGCGCGATGTCCCACATGATCGAGGCCGCCGGGAAATGCGGGATGGTGATGCCGCAAACTCAGGAGTTCATGAATCGGCAAGTGGTGTTCCTGAACCCGGAAATTGACGTGTTCGAGGCGATCGAGAAGCTGCTTGCTCGCCGAATCTCGGGAGCACCGATCTTGGACGAAGTCGGCAATTATCTGGGAGTCTTCTCGGAGAAGACTGCGATGACCGTGGTGGTCCATGCAGTTTATGATCATGTACCCAGTAGCCAAGTTTCTCGATTTATGAACGTGGATCGCAATCGATTGATTCACGGCAATGATAGCCTGCTCCGTGTTTCGGCGTTGTTCTTGAACACGCCTTATCGTCGCTTGCCCGTGTTGAAAGACCATCACTTGGCGGGGCAAGTCAGTCGACGGGATGCATTACGAGCTCAATACCAACTGATCAGTGGTTTGGACCGAATCACCCAACGCGCGTTGGACACCGACGAGGAAATATCGCATTTTCGTCATGGCCAAGTTCGGGACTATATGGATACTCAAGCGATGACAAAAGATCCCAATTCGGATTTGTTGTCGATTGCGGAAGCCTTCTTGAATTCGCCCTATCGTCGCCTGCCGATCGTAGAAAACGGCAAACTATTGGGTCAGATCAGTCGCCGTGACTTGTTGGAAGTCGCGATTAGTTTGTTGCGAAGAGAGCCCGAACGCGAACCCGCCAAAGCTTTGTATTTGAGTGGAGTGAACCACACAATCCCGCCGTCCCTGAGTTGATCCGACCGATCACGCGTCTTCGCTATCCAAGTGTCCTGATTTGCGAATGGACCACAAAATTCGCAGACCGGATAGCATACTCAACAAGGCACCGGCCAATCCCAAGACGCTAATGTCCTGCATGCCCCAAGGGCCGGGTGTTTGGAATATCAATGGCGGCACCTTCATGCTCAACAGGATACTGGACCCTAAAAACATCGCCGAGGTCAACATGCCCACCACCAACCGATTGACGTTGGGGCCGAGGCGATGATGGTTGATTTGGACATTGATTTCTCCGTCTTGGACCATCTTCAAAATGTTGCCGATTCGTTCGGGCAAGCGATCGACCAAGTGTTCAACTTCGAACATCAATCGCCTTAACCGCCGAATAGCTCGTTTGGGGGACAAGCGATCCAGGAGCATCGATCGCCGCAGCGGCGCAAGGATTTCCATCAAGTTGAAATGCGGATTGAGCATCCGCCCGGTACCCTCCAGTGACACAAGCGTCTTGATCAGCAATGCCATTTCGGGTGGCAGTGTAATTTGATGTCGCCGAATCAGCGTCACAATGTCGTTGAGAGCTCCCGACACGTCAAATCGATCGAGCGATTGGGTTGCGTACTGCGAAACAAATTCGGCCAAATCACTTTCCAGATCTGACAAGTTGATGCGCGGCGGAACCAGCCCGATGTTTCGAATCATCAAGCCCAACATGGCCACGTCTTGGTTCATAACGGCCAACAAGATTTCTTCGATGGCTTCGCGTAGTTGGGGACTGATCCGCCCGACCATGCCAAAATCGATTAGCCCGATGCGGCCATCGGGCATGATAATGATGTTTCCGCCGTGCGGATCTGCGTGATAAATCCCGTGGCGGAAAATCATCTTCAAGTAGTATTCCGCGCCGCGTTTGGCAATCTCGGTCAGGTCCAAGTCGCTGGGTGGATTTGTGCTGAGGCTCTGCAATGAACGCCCTTGAATTCGTTCCATCGTGAGGACTCGGTTGGAGCTATGCGAGTCGAAGGCTACGGGAATTTTGAGTCCTTTTTCTTTGCCCATCAACCGCTGAAACTGATCCAACCGTTGTTGCTCTCGGCGAAAGTTTAGCTCCGCTGTGATCACGCGCCGCCATTGGGAGATCAGCATTGTCGGCTGGTAGTTCTTCAGCTCCTCGAACTGCTCGGCCAACTGGGCGACGGCCGTCAGGATTTCCATATCCGTTTTGATCTGCTTATCAATGTTCGGATGTTGGACTTTGACAACGACTTCTTGTCCGGACGGCAGATTGGCGACATGCACTTGCCCGATCGATCCGGCCGCGATGGCGGTTTGATCAAACCGCGAAAACAGCTCCTCGATTGGCTTCCCCAGTTCCTTCTCGATGATGACCTTGACGACGTCAAACTTGTTGGCGTCAACCTTGGATTGCAGCGATTGCAATTCGCTCGCCAATTCGACGCCAACAATATCCGGCCGAGTCGAAAGAAACTGCCCCAGTTTGATAAACGTTGGCCCAAGTTCCAGCAAGGCCCGACGGATTCGGACTTCAAACAACTCCAGGTTTTCGGTCTCGGACGTGGAGTCGCGCCGCCAGCCTGGAATCAAGCCATCAAGCCGAGTCAAACGTATAACTTCGTTTAATCCGTACTTGCTAAGAATGGTCGCAATCTCGGTCGCGCGACGAACGTTTCGGTAGACTTGCGGCAGAGCTGTAATGGAACGCTTCATGAAGCCCGTCCCATGCGGTGCCAATGAAACCCGACGAACCCAACTATTGGCAATGCGCTCATTCTTCCGCCTTCCACAATCCAACTCGGCAACAACCAAAATCCAGAGATTGATTTGATCGGCGGCCCCTGACCAGCGAGGCGTTTAATTCGTAGTATCGAAATTTGCCTTGTCGCCTTTGAGTGATGAGGTGTGCGTGAAACAAGATTTGTAAATGATGCGAGACCTTTTGGATCTCTAGTTCCAACCGATCGGCCAATTCGGAGACCGTTTGCGGCCCATCCTGCAATGCCCGCACGATTTGTAGGCGAATGGGATCTCCCAGCGCCTTCATGTAATTAGCACATACGCCGTCCCAGTTCGTGTCAGAATCCACCATATTGGTCAACTTTCTTAGGAGGCAAAGTGAACTTTGCCTGTATTATCGACAAAATTACGCTCGTGAACAAGTCGCCTGGTAAACGGAACTTGTTTGAACATACTGACCGACGGAGCGGTCAGCGACAATGAACATACTGACCAACGGAGCGGTCAGCGACAATGAACAACCGGGGCTACAAATCATGCGTCTTAATGATTATTATAATCTGACGAGCGTCAGAGTAACGAGGGAAGCTGACGGCTGCCTTTGATGTCTCGGCCGGGGCCCGGTTGGCGTTGGCTCGAATCTCTAGTCAACGTTCGTTGGTAATCGCGACTTGTGCTGGAAAGTTATGGTGCGTTTATGAAGCTCTTGGCAATGTTTGGATTGGTCGTGGGGTTACTGGGTAACTCGATGGGATCAGCCCAAATATCTTTGATATCCTGTACGGACGCAAAGTCTTTGATCGAAAGCGAGAATTCGAGTGTGCGACCGATCGTTATCGACACGCGCGGGGGCTACAAGGATTACTTTCGTGGACACTTACCGACCGCGCACCATCTCAATTTTGATACGTTGCGCGGCACGGATGCGGGCGTTCCCGTGCAATACTTGCCCGACGATCTAACCGAGACACTACTCCAACGCGCGGGAATTGATTGCCGAAGAACTCATATTCTGTATGCTTCGGGCGGCACGTTACCCAATGACGAAGTCCTGAGTACGACAATGGTCGCCTATGTTTTAGAAAAATATGGAGTGCAAGATATTCGCGTCCTGAACGGAGGCTTGGCAGAGTGGCAACGACTGAATTATCCAGTAACCCAGGAGTACTTCGGAAATTCTCGCGGACAGATGCCCGCAAATCAGCAGAAGTCGATTGGCATTGACCTTCCCGAGTTACTGGAGCGAAACGGGCAAGAAAACGTAGTCCTGGTCGACGCACGACCTCACAACGAATACTGCGGCAACGATGACGTATGGTTACGCAAGGGACACATTCCGGGAGCCATTAGTTTTCATTGGGCGAAGCTGATGGAACCAGACAATACGCACAAGTTTATTGCTGTCGATGCCGCAACGGCCAAGTTGCGTGAAGCTGGGTTGACTCCGGATAAAGAGATTATTGTTTACTGCGGCACTTCGCGGGAAGGCAGTTTGCTGAGATTTTATTTGACCCATGTGGCGGGTTATCCCAACGTCCGACTTTATGAAGGTTCGTGGAAGGAATACGCGGCTATGAAAGACCTTCCCGCCGAGACTCGAGAAAACCAACTTCAACAGGATTGAATGCGTTGCTTATTCTCTTGATTGCGGCGGTGGGGGTTGTGGCGTTTGCCAACGGAGCAAATGCCAACTTCAAAGGTGTCGCATCCTTGTACGGCAGTGGGACGACCTCATTGTGGGTGGCGTTGCTCTGGGGCACGGCTGCAACGTTTGCTGGTTCGTTAGTGGCTGTTTACTTGGCCAGTGGCATGATGACCAGTTTCAGTGGCAAGGGAGTTGTCGACGATGGGCTCGTGGCGTCCCCCAACTTTTTGGCTGCCATTGCCTTGGGTGCGGCCGCCACAAGCTTATTGGCCAATCGTCTCGGATTTCCCGTTTCAACCACACATGCACTGGTTGGAGCAATTGTCGGAGCGGGGCTGGCTGGTTCCGGAGGAACCGTGAACTTTTCGCCACTTTGGAAGAACTTTGTTTTCCCACTGTTGTTTAGCCCTTTGTTGGCATTTGTCTTTGGAGTGGTGGTATTGTCGCTGTTCCAATCGATGAAGTTAGCGCCAAATCGATCAAATCGATTTCTCAATGCAGCGCATTTCATGTCCGCTGGGACGGCCAGTTTTTCGCGTGGTCTCAATGATACGCCGAAGATGGCTGCCCTACTAATGTCGGTTCCCAACTTCTCGGCAACGACCGCCGCGTTGTTTGTTGGTCTCTTGATCGCTGTCGGTGCGATGGTGGATGCCCGTCGCGTGGCCGAAACCTTGGGAAAGAAAATCACGGGCATGACGCCTGGACAAGGTTTTGCCGCAAACCTTGTGACGTCTTTGTTGGTGACAACCGCCAGTCTACACAGCTTGCCGGTTAGCACAACGCATGTAAGTGTGGGTTCGATGTTGGGGATCGGGGCCGTGACCAGCCAAACGCGGTGGAGAAATGTCGGCTATGTCTTCTTAGCGTGGGTAACGACCGTTCCGTGCGCGGGGCTATTCGCCGCAGCTGCTTATTACCTACTGCAATTCATTAGGGAGTGATTTTCATTGCTGGGGAGCCGTAGCGCGAGGCAATGGAGCTTGGGTTGATAGGTTGCGCCGCGCCTTGGCCATGACAGCCAAAAACGTGCGACCAATGTCGTCACGCCGTTCGGCGTACTTGAAGGTCTCAAATCGACTTTCATCAAAAACTTTGGGATCCAGAAACGTAAGCGATACGCGAAGGTCAGCACCCGCTACTTGTGGACACGATTCATCCGCTTCCGAGCAAACCAGAATGGCCGCGAAACCAGATTGCGGATTGGAGTCATCTTGGTACATCTTCGAAAACTCTCGAGCCGTCATACCATCACCCCAAGTAATATCGAAGATAGGGTTGGCGAGCTTGGGTTCGCCGCGTTTTGCTTCGGTTCCAGTCGGCGCAATTTGAAAGCCGACAGCCTTGAGTGTAGCGATTGTCCGCGGATTGAACGCGGATGGAGCCGTTCCGCCGGAATAGAATCGGACGTTTTCGAATCCGTAATACGCTGCCGCCAGATTCCCCATTTGTGCACTGAGGATACTTCGCCGCGAGTTTCCTGTGCATGTGGTTAGAATGGCTACCCGTTCGTTTTCTGGGGAACGGCTAGCAATCCATTCGGCCAACTTGTCCATAGACACATACCGTGAAGCCTCGATGGAATCAAACGTTGTTGTGAGCTGGGCTGCATGTCGTTGCAATTCCGGGAAGAGACGCAATCGAGTCGCGGGAGTTGCCAACACCAGAGCGGCCTCCAATTCCGCCTCGTCAAGTGTTTCGTCGTCGCCCGCCCAACGTTGAAAATCATGTTCCTCTACGAAATCCGCAATTTCCGGGAACGATAATTGTCGATCGTTCGCAATCGATTCGGCTATGACACTCTTGAGATGGTGATCGTTCCTGGCATCCGAGCAAATCGGTTTGCCGTGGGAGTGCAGAAACCACAACGCTTTGGCGAACACGCCGTCATCATTCGCGGTTGTTTGAAGGACACAAATCAGCACGAGCCAAGATTGCCAGATCATTGCCGCTAACCGTACCAATATTCGAAGCGAATTCCGCCACACCCCTAGGTCCATAATGACCACAAACCATGATTGGGTCAACCCAATCATGGTTTGTGCGGTACGAATCGAGTGTGGTTCGAGCTCGGCTTATGGAAATTCGTAGTTTTTATTGTTTGGATCGAAGTCTTCGTCCTTGAGTCCTACGTTGATTTTTAGCTTCGCGTAGGTGTAGCTTTCCAGAAGTGGCAGTTCGGTTTCACCTGGAGTTGGCCAGAGGTATGCCTCGTAGCGAATCGGGACTTGGTGTTCGTCGTCGATGTAGATGCGGCCAATGTGAAAATCCAACGGTTCTTTCTCTTCTTCGTGTTTGACTTGAATCATCGTGCAAGTGCGGTCCATGACTTTGGCATTTTCGAAAAACTGCACATCACATAATCCTTGGGCGCGATCTCGCGTTCCCCGTTCGATCAGTTTTTCCACCAAGTTCTCAATCCCGGCATCGGTGATCGGGTAACGATTGCCCCGCATCGCCAAGGTTCCGTTGGGAGCCAGATTAACGCGGATCATTCCCAACACCCCCGATTCATGGGCGACCAAATTATCGGAATTGTGGCCTTCGACGTAAATGACTTCCCGGCCTTTGATTGCGTTCGGACGGAGGAACCGCATGTAGATGGAAAACGGTTGGCGTCCGTGTGCTCGTTCGCGGCGATTGCGGACTTTGATGTTCATGTACTCGGCGGGCAACAAGGCTCCATCGATCCGTTCTTGCTTGATCATCACGGCTTCGTAGTCGTGCACATGCTTCCGCAGATGATCCAATTTCTCTTGAGCAAACAAAAGAGCCGGATCCAAAGGATGCGGTGTGGCATTGGCGATGGGGTTAGCGGCGACACGAGCCGGTCCGTTGTCATCGGCGACCTCACGAGCTGGCGTATCCAAACTTACCCGCAATTGCGGTTCGGATGCAGTTTCTTGTGCAAGCGAGTTCCCGGACCAGATCGTGGCGGAACCGACAAGCGCACAACCTAACACTTTGGTCCACGCTGGGACCGCGAACCGAAATTTCTTTACATCCATGCTTATAAATTCCTTCGTTTGGCTCAATGATCCATTTCGAGCCCAGGCCCCGCTGATGGTAACGGAAACTGGTCTCGGGTCGAAGACGAGAATCCCCAATTCTTTGCCTCGAGCTCGAAATGCTAGCGACTTTGGTGCTGTTGACTTTTTAATCGGGCTGGTTCGATTGTCACACCGTTTCTCGCCCTTCCTTGATCGAAAAATGCCAGCCGGAAACAAGAACCGAAGCCGAGTTAGATTTCTGAATTTGCGGATTGCCAACCATGTATGCCGGTTATGCGGACGGAGCAACCGATCGATCCCGCAAGGAAGAGAACTCGCTTTGATCGGCACAAAAAAACGCCGCCCGGCAAAACATCTTGCCGAGCGGCGTTTGGTTAGCAAATATTGCTGACTGTAAGCGGTTGGTTCTTAGTGACCGCCGCCCGCAGCTGCATTCACCGGTTTGTACCCACCGATGGATTGGAAGTACAGGATCATGCCAATGTAGCACACCAACATAAAGATCGGGAAAACGATGACTTTCGCCAAGGCACCTTGTTTTGCGACGGACACAACCTTGTTAACTTCTTGGCTCTCGGCTTCAGGCAAAGCCTTGACTTTGTCCTCGGAAATCGCCTGGTAGGTACCTAGGAAATAGGTCGGATCCGGAGAAGTTTGGATCTGAGCGTAAACGCCAGGCATTTTCTCGTCGATCGCAACTTTGGCCGAATCTTCCTGCATCTTGCCGATCAGTGGTCCGCCCAAAACACCGACGGTCAACATCCCAATGCCAGCGATCGCATTGAGGGTCAGTGCCCCGCCTTTCGGATATTGCTCGGCAACTACACCCAGCATTGTCGGCCAGAAATAAGTCTTAGCGATCCCGTAAACTGTAGCGGCCACAAAGATTGTGACGACGGTTTGTGCAAACGACAACCAATACAGCCCCACAATGGCCAAGGCCGCACAGGATGCCAAGAGTCCCAATGGCGTCAATGCTTTCACGACTGGTCCCGCGAAGAATCGCAAGATCATCATGATGCCCGAGGTATAAATCAGCACCCACAGCGGGCTATACCCAGCCGCTTCCATCGGTTTCTCCATGATGCCTGAGATGGCTCCATCCGTACCCAATTCGGTAGTTGCCAAGGGCATCATGATCGCGCACAACAGAAACAACATGGGGCGGCCCAAGGATTGGCAATAAACCCCGTAGGAAATCGAAACGACCGCCACCATGCCATAGACCATCCAGTCCGAAATGGCAAAGTCGGCTGCTTTGGCATCGGTAAAATAACCAGCAACCACACCAGCCAAGTTGTCGTTGTAAACCCCTGCCAACTGCTTGATCACGAGGAATACAGCCAGTGCCGCGCCCAAGAAGCCAAACTCGGCCAACATTTCGCGATAAGTCGCCCCGGATGAAACTCGTTCGTTGACCGGAAACTTCGCAGCGACCAACATCAACAAGTAGACCACGGCTGGGATCGCAATGATGTAAATCAAATTTCGCCAATCATTTGCGGCGGACCCCAGTCCCAACGTGATCAACCCACCCAACACCAGCCCACCCGGCCAACCCGCGTGCAAGATATTCAGCCACTTCGTCTTTTCTTTGCTGAACATGGTTGCCACGACCGGATTGATAAAGGCCTCCACCGTGCCGTTACCCAATCCCAAAACAATCGAGCCAATCGTCAACAGGAACAGACCCGATTTTCGAGCAGCAATCAATTCGTCGCCCGCCAATCCGGCTTCTTTCACAATCGCGTAGGCGGACAACGCCAACAACGCGTACACGGCATAACAAGCGAAACTAAAGAACATCGCCACGCGGTAACCAATCTTATCGATTACCAAACTGAACAAGATGATGCTAATGGCAAACGGCCAAATCCCATGCCCGAACAGAACCTGTCCCTGCACTTTGTCCAACCCAAAATCGGCTGGCCACATCGATGGTGTATTCACCATAAACGCGCGAGTAATAAACGCAAACGCTGTCGTAATCAGTGCAATGAAACACCCCCAGAACATCCATTGGGAAGGTTTCTCACCAGAGTCATTGACCATCATCTGTACTCACTTCAAGGCTGAAAGGACATCAAGCCCCGACCGGGATTCGTTCAAGCAGGTTCCAACTGAGGAACATCGAAGCACCGTTGCGGGGGTGGGAAACGGCAGGCGTCGCGGTTCGGACGGTCGCGTTCGGAAAACGGCGGTTCCCGACTGCTGCGTAGGGGGTTTCGGCGGTTTCCCGTCCCTCCTCTCACCACGAGTGGCCCCAGTATACCCGCTAGCAGCACCTTGTAAACGAAGCTACGCAGGGAAAACTGAAGATCTTGACGCCCCGACGCCGGGACCTACCATTGACCGCTATGAATAACTCCGCAACGTCAGCCTCCGTCGGTTCGCCCAAGTCCCTTTACCAATCCAGGATTCAATTCGCGATCATACTGGCACTTCTCTTGGCCGTCGCGTTCGCCATTCGAGTCGCTGCTGCCGTTGTTTGGCAGGCTCGCGCGCCCGAGGACTCCGGGCTGGTTTGGGGCGATAGCGGGACCTATTGGGAAATCGCCGAGGCGTGGATCCATACTGGCACCTACCAGTTCGGTGAGCCTCCCCAACGCATGTTCCGAGCGCCGGGCTATCCCGCCGTGCTGATTGTTGGGCGGCAAGTGGCCGAATCGTTCGGAGTCGAATTCACGGTGTTTCGCGCCCGGTTGATCGGTTGTGCCATGGGTACCTTGGCCGTTTGGCTGCTCGTCGCTTGGACGACCGATCTGTCGGGTGATCGACGCGTCGGTTTGCTTGCCGGTACCCTGATGGCCGTCGAACCCGGGGCGATCGCCATGAGCGTTTTTGTTTTGGCTGAAGCCGCCTTTATTCCGCTCATGGTGCTGTCGTTATGGGCCTGGACCGTCGCCTGGCGGCAACCGACGCTGGTACGGGCGGTTCCCGTTGCTCTCCTGGTGGGACTTGTCACCGGCGCGGCAATCTTGGTCCGCCCCAGTTGGTTGTTGTTCGCGCCCTGCACGGTCGGGTTGGCCTTCTTGTTCTTCCCACAGAAGCGAAAACAAGTTTACATCGCGTTGACCATTGGTGCTGGCATTATCCTCAGCATGTTGCCGTGGTGGTATCGCAACTATCAGCTGACCGACCGCTGGGTCATCACAACCCTGCAGGTCGGAGCCAGTCTCTACGATGGCTGGAACCCCAATGCCAATGGCGGCAGCGACATGACGCCCGGCTATCAGGCTACTCGGCCTTTGTTGCAGCGTTACCGAGCGCGCATGGAGGAGCAACTTGGAAACATCGAACCGGAAGCGATGGAGCAAATGTCGGTCGCGTTGGAAGTCGATAGCAATGATCTGCTGATGACCGAAGCACTGCGTTGGGGCCAGCAGAACCCCGGCAAGTTGTTCCAATTGGCGGGAGTCAAGATTTGGAAGACGTGGCGACCGTGGCCCGCCGCCGCCGAAGTTCAATCACGTTGGCTGACTGTGTTGACGACCCTGGCCTTTGTGCCGATTGTCGGCCTGAGTTTGCTGGGTGCATGGCGATGGGCTCGCCGAGATTATGCCTGGGCCATTTGTGTTTGGCCGGCAATTTACGTGACGCTATTGCACGCTGTGTTTGTCGGATCGATGCGTTATCGGCAACCGGCCATGATTCCGCTTATCGTTTTGGCCGCGGTTGTGATCGGCGGATGGTTGTGGTCATCGTCGCGAATCGCTCCGCGATCCGACAGTGGTTCGTGGAGCGAACCATTACCATAGTCGCGGATCGCTCCGCGATGCTGCCCTATGGAGCGGCCGTAGAACCATCCGTACTTGCCAATTTTATTCTGTCTCGCTGGACTTTGTTTTTTCCAGTTGTTTGGTTTCGTAAGTGTCATTGATTAGCAGAAGGGACTTGAGCGTTTCGGGTTTCGTTGACGAGGATAAGAATTCCACTGATCCATCCGCTCGAGCAATATAGGCACCGGCCTTGGTACTACCAAAAATACCCGGCCGTTCGGGGCCATTGATTTTGAAGCTCAGTTTTTCAAACTCCAAATCACGAGGCTCTGCCCAGCATACGTCCACCACGTCGCCGCCTTCGACGATCATGATCGACATGGAACTTCCATCGATGAAATCTCCAAATCGAGTCGGTCGATCCAATGGCCAAGCTGTGTAGTGGTTCGCTCCGCGAACCAAAGCTGGATCGCGGAGCGATCCACTAC
>JBGSJV010000157.1:0-11821 GCA_041741535.1 Pirellulaceae bacterium | reverse complement strand
TCGCTGGTTGTCCAATGGACGCTCGATTACGGAATTGGCGGGCGAGGGCAACTCCGAATCGTATTCATCGAGTACCACGGTTATCACTTCGTATCTGTCGGATGGCCTGATCACGATCCAGACGATCAGCGACATCGACGGGGACACCGAATCCTTGGCAACGGCCAAGACCACGACGTCCGATCGCTTATGGCAAGACGATTACGCGGCCGGGCACGGTCGAATCGCAGCAGCTCGAAGCAGCAGCTTACCACCAGCGGGTCCCAATCTGAGTTTCTCGTCCAGTTACCGCTATGATTCGAACCTAACGCTGACGATCGACCCGAGTCTTTTCCCACCACCGTCCGATGCCGACGATTCGTCAGACAGTTCCGGCACCTACAACGAAAACGGCGGCCAAAGCAACTACACACCCGGCAGTGGCACATCGGGCAGCGGCACATCGACCAATCCTGACGGAAGTGACAGTTCCAACCCCGGCGGTTCCACGGGACCAACGCTGGCCGAACAATACCAGAACATGCAGTACGGAGTGTCTCGGTGGGATGCGGCGGACAAAGGATTTGATCTAACAGGAACCGTTACGGAAACCAGCAATTCGAACTTCTCGCACCGCGAGCAATTGTCGCAGTCGTCGGAAGACTTGATGCGCATGGACGAAGGGAGGAAAGTGGGCGCGGTGAAGTTCAATGCTTCCTCGTTGGAAGAAGTGACTCGCCATGCCGAGGGTGAATTCCAAGTCACACATAACGTTGGCAGCGGGTTCACGATCAATAAAGCGGAGGACGAAGTCCAGACGAACCACAACTGGATGGACAAACAGATCAACAGTCGCAGCGAACACCGCGAGTACGCCGCCCCGACCGCTGCCCCAGCCACCGCGATGACCGCCCTCCGTACATCGAGCCCAGGTTCAACCGAATCCTTGCTCGGCGACGCCCCAGCGGGTAGTTCGTTGCAAGCGTCCTCAACGCACACGACGACCTACTACTCGCCCTTGTCGGATGTAACGAAGACGGTAAAGAACTGGATCGAGACCTACAACTCCGACGGCGGCATCGCTGCCGAACCGATCTTGTATCGTTACTTGGACGAGGTAAAGGTTAACGTCACCGCCTGGGTAGAAAAAACCGGCTACAACTTCAACGGCAGCAGTACTCTTCGCTCGAAATCAAAGTTCACTGAAACGAACAACGGCACGGTGTTTGAATATCGGGGCTTGGTTCGCGTGCCGGTGTCGGGTACCTATGAAAATGGTTACATTGATGGAGTGCGATTTGAAGAAAGTCGTAGCTTCAATAACGGACAACCAAACGAGATCAATAACTCGATCCGTATCCAAAAGCCCGCAGCCGACAATACGCATAACGGGCAGACTACGGTCGCCCCGGGCGGCGAGGATCACACTGGAACTAGCAAATCCGTCACAGCACTTACGATTCAAAATCCATTGATCACTGAAATGGGTGAGGTGACAACGGCAACGCAATATCTGCCTCGGCCCGACCCAACAAGTCCGAGCGACGCGCGTGACTATGACAACTGGGTGATGGAGACCTTCACACCCGAAGACGGATTTCAGCATTGGTCGGCGATTCCGTCCCAGTACAATCGCGCTCGGCAGTTGCACCACATGCTGTATGGAGGGGAGCACGGACCCAACGACCACATCGCTAAGCCGCCGGTCAATGGAGAAATCCGAGGATACAGTACGTGGCAATGGGCCTACGATTATAACAACGCCATTTGGGGAGGGTTGCAGGTTGACGAGACGGACCGCTATTTGTACGTCGGCGGTTACGTGAGTCGTCAGGTTGGGATCGTGGTGGGGTCCGTTGCGACGTTGCCATTTAGCGGTGGAGCCGCCGCAACAACTTGGGGCGGACGCGCCCTTTGGGGAGTATATTCTTTCTACGCGGCAGATCAGTTGGTTTCGGCGGGTGGCAGCGCGATTACTGGCGAGCATGTCGATACGATTGGAACTCAAGCGATTCGCAGTTTGATTGTGGCCGGTGGCGGCGATGCCAATAGCACAACTACCATTGTTTTGTCAGAAGGGTATAATTACGCGTGGGTTCCGGGTGCACTAAAAACCGTTTGGGGCATTTTCCGAAACCCGAAAGTACCATCGGGACTTCGTAGTGCTGCAGATGACATCGCAACTGCCCCAAGGGGAACACTAGTTGGAAACTTCGACGATCTCACCGCAGCAGAGCGAGGATTTGTTGACGATTTGCTGGGGCAAGGTCGAAATGTCGAAATCATTCCAACCGCTGCAGGACGCACACCAGATTTTTTAATTGATGGCGTCCGATATGAACTGAAGACGCTTTCGGGAGTGGTGAACGAAACTTCCGATGGCATTTCCAAAGCCATCGCAAGTCGTGTTATGGACGGCCGTGGGCAGGCGGTGGACATAATTGTTGACGCCCGTAACCAAGCTGGCATCACTGAGGAGATTGCACGACGCGGAGTCAGAAGGGCGTTTGGCGCAGACAACGCGACCGGTGGAAAAATCCAGTCCATCACGATCTACGGTCAAGGCTGGACAATTGTTGTACCGAGGATGTAGCAAAATGGAGAAACCAAGAATTGAAGAATTACGATTACGACTGGAGGAAGTCCGTGCAAGAGACGACTACGACGACCGCCACGCATGTTGTTGGCAAGGCTACTTGGCGGCTTTGCTCGAATGGGATTTGATTACCCCAAATGAGCACCAGGAACTTTCGAAAATTGTCCCAGTTGGAGAGCCAGATCCAACGCTCGTAGTTTTTTTGGGCTAAAGCCTTGCCCCAAAGGGTGCAGTGGGTCGGATGGACCCGCGTGACATTCAATTCATGCAAGCGGAAAATATTGGTGCCACCATTTATTGACTCATTGCTCGCTAGAATTTGGGTCGTGGTCTGACAAGCGTACGTGTCTGTGGGAACTAGCAGGTTATGGGACGGAGTTTGCGGTCAGAGATTTTCTCGGCGTCGGAAATTTGCATTTGTCATTGTGTCCAAAGATGTGTGCGAAAAGCATGGCTCGCGGGGGTCGATGAAAAGACGGGGAAGGACTACTCGTACCGCAAAGAGTGGATTCGGAGGCGACTGGAGGCGCTCGCTTCAACTTGGAGCGTGGATGTACTTACGTATGCCATCATGAGCAATCACATACACGTGATCTTGCGTAATCGCCCTGATGTCGTGGCCACCTGGTCAGACGAAGAAGCGGCGACCCGCTGGCTCAAGGTGTTTCCCGGTCGTCGCATTAAAGAGCAATTGGCTGCTCCTTCGGAATCCGATGTCAAAGCGATGGTCAATAACCCGGAGAAGATGACGGAGATCCGCGAGCGATTATCGGATATCTCGTGGTTCATGCGGGCGTTAGCGGAACCGATCGCTGTATTGGTCAAGCCGGACCTGTAAAAAACGAGTTGCCTCTAAGTTTAGGGTTGGTGAAAAATTGACTTTCGACAGTTTTGTTTTGATGGGGGCCAACCCCCAAACCCCCGGGATTTAGCGCTTTGGGGTTAAACGTAAGCAGCAGGTGCGGCCGGTGCGGGACCAACCGCACTGCTTACGTCCAACATCAATCCGGCGCTCAGGTTGCTTCCCAGCAGAGCCCTATCCTCCGCATTGACATCCGTACTATAACTCACACTTTCTAGCTTGGTCGTCTTTTCTGAGGCGATCTTTTTTCGCGATTGAAGTCGTGCCACAGCTCGCTTTTGGCGAGCCTCCATTAGCTTCCGATCTCGTTCGGCAAAGATCTGTTGTTCACGGCCCTCCAACTTGTCCTGAGGCGTGATGTAGCCCAACGCACTGTGTAAACGCACGGTGTTGTATTCCTCGACAAACTTCTTCACCACTCGTTTCGCATCATCGACGGTCAGTGGTGTCCCCGGTCGAATTCCTTCGGACTTCAGAGACCGGTGAAAACGTTCGATCTTTCCGTTGCTTTGCGGATAGTAGGGACTCGTCTTCACGTGCGTCATGCCGCTAATCCGAATGAACTCTTTGAAGTCTTTGGCAATGAACTGCGGGCCATTGTCAGTGATGATTCGCGGTCGGACGTCCGGGAATTTCTCCTTGGCCGCTTGCAAGATGATTTCGATATCCGATTCTTCCATCTTCTCGCGAATTTCCCAATGAATCACTGAACGACTGTAGCCATCCAGGACACTGGCGATGAAATAGAACGTACCAGCAATGTTGAGATAAGCAATGTCAGTATGCCAATGGCGATGCGCCGCATCAGGTTGAACGAACCCGGTACCTTTGTGGAAATATACGTGCCACCCATCTATTGACTCTTGGTCAAACAATCTATGGCGCCGTTCAAGTTGCGGGCAACGTTCGCGACGTCTACAATGATCCAACAAATCCAACCGCATGGTGGAACCTGGGCCTCAACTCGGCGACAACCTTGCTAAACGGATATGCCGCACGTTCGGGTGCCAAGTCAACGTTGAATGGGTGGAGTAGTGCTCCCAAACGAATCGGTGCGTCGGCGGCGGAAATCGAATCCTTAGTCAGTCAAATCAAAAACGTGGCGCAAAGTTCGACCTTCGTGCGACGAGCTAAGGCTTTGGGCTTTACGGATGAACACATGGCTCAAATCGCAGGACGAATAGATGCCTTACTCTCAAGTGGCAACATTGGGTTTATCCGTTCAGGTGGTTGGATTGACGCTACCAAATTCCTAGTTGGACGTCCATCATTATTCCGAAACGGTCGAATACGCCATGAATTGGGCCATCTGCTAGACGACATTCGCTCTCCAGGATTATTAGCGAAAGCCAGTTCGTCGAGGCTTTCGACTTTTAAGATTTTCAGCATTGAGATGACGGCTTTTGGAACCCAAGTTGGCCGTTTCAACCCTATTCGTCCTTATAGTTCGTTGCTGACAGGAATTCACAACAACTATGGCTACGAGGGATCTGTCCCATTCATCGGCGGAAGCTTTTATGTGGCTTGGTTCGTTTCAAGAGAGTTTTCAGAATGGATCTGGGGGAACTAGCAGATGCATCGTAGTCCTCCAAAATGGCTTTGGATAACCGGAGTCGTTGGGATTTTGGCAGCAGTAGTTCAACCTTGGCTCGAGCGTGGGGCCGGAATTTCTGTGATGACAACCATAGTTGCTGCTGCAATCGTAACCGTGTCTTGGATTGTTCTTGACTTGCTATTTTTCAATTCCGGGAATTGATCGAATATGACTACGACGAAAGTTGATACCCAGTCCAGGAAACATAGGTGCCATTTATAGGGCATAAACATAGGTGCCACCCATATTGTCATGCGCCATTAGAAATGTCCCCTTAAGCGACCATTAGAAATGTCCCCATGATAGCTGTCTTCAAAAGGAGACAGCGGATGGAGACGATTTCGATGAGTTTTCGGGAGCGTAAGCGGCTGGAAGTGTTTAGCCGTGTCGGTCTAGGTGAGATGACTTTGGTGGAAGCGAGCGAAATACTTCGTTTGAGCTATCGGCAGACGAAGCGGGTCTGGAGCCGGTATGAGGCGACGGGTGATACGGGGCTGGTGCATCGTGGCCGAGGCCGAGCGTCGAACCGCCAATCGTCTGGCGAGTTGAAAGAACAGGCTTCGGTCAAAGCAGTTGTGCTGGGAAGTCAGAAGCCATGTCCGAGCACGCGCATCAACACGGCAAGCGTTGGCACCGCGGCCAGAGTCATCTGCGATCCAGCCCGGCGCTCAACTAGCCGTTTGAATGCCCGCAGCCCATAGTTCCCTCAAGAGGTCGGCAATCGAGCGCCGAAGATCCGCGCTTGTGCCGAGTCCTTCCCTTGCTCTCGTCCCTTCACGGATTGAAGCAACGCAAATTTCCATCAACAACCCGCCGCGGGCTGCTGCATACCATTGACCCGGACGGCGAAGTCCCCAATTGGGGATTGGAAGTTCCGTGAGGTTCCTATCGTGAAACCGCTAAATGGATGGCTCGCACCAATTGGGAGATCGTAAATCGATGGGTGGCACCAATTCGCCGGTCGCATCGGATATCTCGTGGTTCATGCGGGCGTTGGCGGAACCGATCGCTCGGATCGGAAAAATAGGTGCCACCCATCTATTGACTCATTGCTCGGATTTCGCTAGAATTTGGGACGTGGTCTGACAAGATGCGTGTCTGTGCGAGGTAGCAGGTTATGGGACGGAGTTTGCGGTCGGAGATTTTCTCGGCGTCTGAGATCTGTATTTGTCATTGTGTCCAAAGATGTGTGCGAAAAGCATGGTTGGCTGGTGTCGATGAGAAGACGGGGAAAGACTACTCGTACCGCAAAGAGTGGATTCGGAGGCGGCTTGAGGCGCTCGCCTCGACTTGGAGCGTGGATGTGCTTACCTATGCCATCATGAGCAATCACATCCACGTAATCTTGCGGAATCGCCCGGATGTCGTGGCCACTTGGTCGGACGAAGAAGCGGCGACCCGATGGCTCAAAGTGTTTCCTGGTCGTCGCATTGAAGAGCAATTGGCTGCTCCAGCGGAAGCCGATGTCAAAGCTATGGTCAATAACGCGGAGAAAATGAAGGTAATCCGCGAGCGATTATCGGATATCTCTTGGTTCATGCGGGCGCTGGCGGAACCGATCGCTCGGATGGCCAACCGTCAGGACGACTGTACGGGCCGATTTTGGGAGGGACGATTCAAAGCCCAACGCATCGTCGATGAAAGCGGATTATTGGCTTGTTCGATGTATGTGGATCTGAATCCCATCCGAGCGGCCATGGCTCAATCAATCGAGCAGGCCGCGCACACATCAGCGTACGATCGACTCCACGGCCAACGTGGCCAACTGATGGAATCGGCCGCGTTTGATCTAGCGATCTTGAGCAATCAGGAAGCAGGCGATTTCCACAAACACAAGAACGTGTCTCACCAGAAGCAGGAACTGAAGCAGCGGGGCAGGAATGTGAATCGCAAGAGCGGTCGTCGCGTCCGCCGCGATGGTTGGTTGGCTCCCTTGACTTTAGGGAAAGATGTTTTGTCGAACGATCCGTTGGTTCATCAAGATGGCCTGAGGGCGAGTGACCGAGGGTTCGTGCGAATCGACTGGGAAGATTATCTTCGGTTGCTCCGTTGGACGGCCAAGGATTCGACGCTGGACGCCGATGGCAAGGATCACGAAGTCGCCCAAACGGTCCTGCATCGGATCGGAATCGATGGCGACATGTGGCGTGATGTGGTCTGGAACTTCAAAAAGTATTTTGGTCAAAGCAGTTGTGCTGGGAAGTCAGAAGCGATGTCCGAACACGCGCATCAACACGGCAAGCGTTGGCACCGCGGCCAGAGTCATCTGCGATCCAGCCCAGAGGTAAACTAGCCCTTTGAATGCCCGCAGCGGAAAACTCTCTCAAGAGGCCTGCAGTCGAGCGCCGAAGATCGGCACCTTTGCGAATTCGCGAGCCTCTACTGGAGCGATGAAGGGCAAGGGAAACACTTGTGTAAACCGAAGATGACCAGCCATTTGAAGGAGCCTCGCTCTTTTCGTCCGCACGTGTTGCTGCGGCTGGGAGTCAAGTTGCCTTATTGTGCCCAGCGTTGCATGGCGTGATCGGCTAAAGTCGGCGCCAAGCGATCCAACAGCACGAGAGACTTGCCACCTAAGGTTAGGATCACGTCGTGGCTGCCTTTGGTCATGGCTCGAATCGTGGCGGTTGCCACTCGCTTGACGGGTGATGCGCGGGCGGACTTCCATTTCTTTTGGGTCGTGTCTTGGATCGCGTGGTCGAAGAAATCGGAATCCGTGGTACTGGGGCTGATCATGGTCAGATCGATCCCCAAGGGCGCCAGTTCCGCGCGCAGGGCGTCGCTGAGGCCATGCAATGCGAATTTGCTGGCGCAGTATTCGCTCTTAAGCGGGACGGCGCGGTGCCCGAGCACGCTGCCCATGTTGACGATGATCGGTTGTTGACCCAGCTGCAACAGGGGCAGTGCCAAACGGATCAGTTCGACCGGGGCAAAGAAATTGACTTCCATGACTTGCCGCAGGGTCGCGGGGGTTGAATCGGCAAAACGTCCCAGCGCGCCCACACCGGCGTTGTTGACCAAGCCATCCAATCGGCCCCAATGTTTCTGAACATGGTCCATGAGGCTCGCGCGAAAGTCGGCGTCCGTAATATCGCCGGGTAGGAACTGAATGTCGTGGTCGGGGTGCGTTTGACGGACCTCACGAACGAGTGAATCGAGGAGTTCGCCGCGCCGGGCCGTGACCAACAGGCGCGCCCCAAGGCGAGCGAGTTGTTGGGTCAGTTCGCGTCCAATGCCGCTGGAGGCCCCAGTGACCAGGATGGTTTTATCGGCTATCTTTCTTTTCACGTTGCGCCTCACTGGCCTTGGACCAAGGCGGGTCAAAGGCGTTTTCGTTCGGTCGAGTTTCGTCCACGTCCTGGCGGTAGCGACGCTGGCCGCAGCGTGGCGCGGGCTGTTGACCGTCCACGTAACCTTAACCCACAGGCTAGGTGATCGCCATGCCCGCTCCGTTGACGCCCTTCCATGTTGCGATTCCCGTGCGAAACATCCCGGAGGCCCGGTCGTTTTATGGCGGCGTTTTGGGGTTCCCGGAAGGTCGCAGTGACGAACGTTGGATCGACTTCAACATGTTTGGCCACCAGTTTGTCGTCCATTTGGATGAGCGATTGGCCCAGGGAGCCGGAACGGAACACGCTCACAATCCGGTCGACGGTCACGCCGTACCCATTCCCCATTTTGGCGTGGTGTTGGAACTGGACCAGTGGCAGGCGTTGGCCGACAAGGTCCGAGCGGCGGGGGTGGCGTTTGTTATCGAGCCTTATATTCGCTTTTTGGGGCAACCGGGGGAGCAGGCGACGATGTTCTTTCTGGACCCGTCGGGAAACGCCCTTGAATTCAAGGCCTTTCGCGATATCGCGGGGCAACTGTTCGCGACCTGACGACCGGATGGGAGAACCAAAATTTTTCGGCTTCCGCTGGATAGGTTTTTCGTGGTAAAAAGAATAGAATAGAGGGCGGCTCAAGTGTCTTGGGCCATCGACGCGTGGCGACGGTTGGTATCGTCGAATCAATCCACGGGCGTTTTCATCCATCCCATCCATTGAGGGTTCCACTATCCCACCTACCAATCTGAACAATCGGATCAACGAACAGATCCGGATTTCACCTGTCCGCGTGATCGGTGTTGAAGGAGAACAATTAGGAGTCATGCCGGTCCGCGACGCCTTAGCCAAGGCCAAGGAATCCGGGTACGATTTGGTTGAAGTGGCGGCCGAAGCCCGACCACCCGTTTGCCGCATTATGGATTACGGCAAGTTCCGTTACGAAAAGACCAAACGCAGCGGCAAGAACAAAGCACATCAAACCCGACTAAAGGAAATTCGACTTCGTCCCCGTACGGGTGACCACGACATCGAGTTCAAAGTCAAACAAGCGATCGGCTTTCTACAAGACAAAGATAAGGTCCAAGTCACGGTCGTTTATAAAGGCCGCGAATTGGCTCACATCGATGAAGGCGAACGCGTCATTCAGAGTGTGATTGAAAAACTGGCTGAATACGGTAAGCTCGAATCGCCACCCAACCGCCAGGCCAAGAAGGTCATGTGCACGATTGCTCCGAAATAGCTTCGTGCCCTTGGGCTCCGTCTCGCGTTCTTTCTGGTGCGCATGCTTCGTTTGATTGCCCGGTTGTGTAATGGTAGCACAGCAGACTCTGACTCTGCTTGTCTAGGTTCGAATCCTAGCCGGGTAACTGTTCGCGTACCTTTGCAAATCAATGTGTAATGGAGCTTGCCCTCGATGAACTCGCAACCTAACCAACGACCAAATTCTGAATCGGCAACGGCATCTCGTCGTACCTTTATTCAAGTAGGTTCGATGGGTGTCGCATCTCCGCTACTCATGACGGCCTCTGAAATGGTCGCCGCCGGGATGACACCCGAGAGCCAACCGCTACGAGCCACACGTCCTCAACCACAAGGACCCGTCAAGGTGGTTGCATCCGGCAACGGATTGGAAGCAACGCGTTTGGCCTATGTAAAGATTGTGGCCGGCGCCGATGTTCTGGATGCCGTGATTGCAGGCGTCAATTTGGTGGAAGACGATCCCAACGATACGTCGGTGGGATATGGCGGGCTCCCCAACGAACGTGGGGTCGTGCAGTTGGATTCGGCGGTCATGCATGGACCCACGCATCAGGCCGGCTCCGTCGCCAGTCTCGAAGGGATCAAGAATCCTTCGCAGGTGGCGCGGTTGGTGATGTGGCGCACGGATCACGTCTTATTGGTTGGACCGGGAGCGCTGGAGTTCGCGCGGGCGCATGGCTTCGAAGAGCAGAACTTGCTGACGGATCGCAGTCGTCGCATCTGGCTGAAGTGGCGTGAAAGCCATTCGTCGAAAGACAATTGGTTCACGCCGGAAGAGAGCATGGAGCCGGCGCGCTCCAAACAAGAGGCGGCTGAAGACAGCGACCAGCAGTCTCGGGCCTTGCGTCGCGCGTGGGATCAGGACGATCGCTACAACACCCATGGCTACTACGACCACGGTGGCGACTTGGATGTGTTGGCTCGGCGAATCATGGCCGTGCCGCCCACAGGCACCATTCATTGCTCGGGTCTGGACGCTGCGGGTGATCTGTCTTGTGTGACCACGACCAGTGGCTTGGCGTGGAAGATTCCCGGACGGGTTGGCGATTCGCCGATCTTGGGTGCGGGGCTTTACGTGGATAACGAAATTGGATCGTGCGGCAGCACCGGTCGCGGAGAAGCCAACTTGCTAAACTGCAGCAGCTTTGCGGCGGTTGAATTGATGCGCCATGGCATGACCCCCGTCGAGGCCGGCTTAGAAATCTTGCGACGAATTGCCAAGCACACCGAACCTCGCCATTTGGAAGCCGATGGCAAACCCGATTATGGTTTGCAGTTTTATTTGATTCGCAAAGATGGCCTACACGCGGGGGTCACCATGCGCGGCCAGGGTCAGTTCGCGATCACCGATGAAAACGGCACTCGCCACGAAGCTTTGGTCGCGTTGTTCGAGTAGCAAGACAACGATCTTCTGACGCGCCACAACATCAAGTGACTTTACTTCAGTCCAGCTTTCGCGTTCTGGGCCGCGGCGTTCTGGGCAAAAGCGTAGACCACCGAAGGCTGAAGCAACACGATCAGCGAGTACACGCCCAGCGCGATGGCCGTCGGTGCACAGTAGCAGGTAATCAAGCTGACGAACCCCAGACAATTGGCGACGATGGCGAGAATTCGTCGCCGGAAACGATAGACATTGTAGCCCGCGTAGATCCGGAGGATGCCAGGTATCGATATTGCCAAGCCAAAAACGACGTAAACAATGCTGATGATCCAGACCGGTGGCGCGCCTGGGCCCTGTCCCGGACCCATTCCCCGATCCATGGCCATAATGACGGGGAAAAAGCCAGCCATCCCGAACATAAAGAGCCCCAATAGCAGCTCCAAAACGCCCTGAACAATCATGAGGATCCCAATCACCGGCACCTGATTCGGAAACGAGTCGTGCGGCACAGAGCCGTACTGCCCTCCCGGATTGTACGCCTGCGCGGAGATTGGAGCCGCGTAGGGATTATCTGATTTGGGCGTTGGGTTAAATCCTGACAACGAAAAATTCCTTACGCAAACGAAGCACGACCACGAAAAACCTCGTGACGGGTTCGATTATGCTTGAACGCAGCCGCCGAGCAAAGACGGGCGAAGTTTGGGCTGCGCAACCAACGATGATTCGAACGCTCGTGCTTTGTCTCAACCAAAACTTGGGGTCTGGTAAAGGGGTCAGGAGTCAATTGTGCGAAGCACCCGAAAGGCCGTTCCGGCAATTGACT
>JBGSJV010000156.1:0-16275 GCA_041741535.1 Pirellulaceae bacterium | reverse complement strand
CGGGGTTACTCCATTGCTACCGGAGCAAACGGGGACCATGAGGCGCGGGGTTATTCCACTCGTACAGCGCAAACGGGGACCATGAGGCGCGGGGTTATTCCGCTGCTACCTGAGCAAACGGGGACCATGAGGCGCGGGGTTACTCCATTGCTACCGGAGCAAATGGGGACCATGAGGCGCGGGGTTACTCCATTGCTACCGGAGCAAACGGGGACCATGAGGCGCGGGGTTATTCCACTCGTACAGCGCAAACGGAGACCATGAGGCTTGGGCTTATCACACTCGTACAGCGCAAACGGGGACCATGAGGCGCGGGGTTACTCCACTCGTATTGAGCAAACGGAGACCATGAGGCGTGGGGGTACTCCACTCCTACGGTTGTTTCGCTGGGAATTGGATGTGTTATACTTCGAAACCGCCGACTGACTGTTCACTGCGATGACTGGAAGATTTGCTTATGACGAAAGTCCGCCAGAGAAGCGTTGTCACACGTGAGGGGTGGTACTATCTATTTATCTTGGGCTTCGTCGTCTTAGGATCACTGCTGCGAAACATTCAATTGATGGTTGGTCTGAGCACCATTTTGGCGACGGGCATGATCGTCAATTGGCGTTGGTCCAAAGCGATGCTCCGCGGTATCATCATTCGTCGTCTCCCGGTTGAAACTTTGTGGGCCGGGCAGTTGTCCAAATTCCGCTGTGAAATCGAAAACCCTCGCGCGCGGTTAAGTGCTTTTTCATTGTTGGTGACGCAGCGATTCAAAATCCAAAAAATTGGGGGCGAGCCTTTACCTCCGGAGCCCTGGTATCGACGTTGGTTGGCCGCGATCTTGGGGCCGAACATGCAGCACTTTCATTTGGTTGACGCGGTGCATCCCGGCCAACGGGTGGTTGCCGACATGACGGTGATTTTTGGTCAACGGGGCGAATACGAATCGAGCGGTCTTGGCGTTGCTTCTCATTTTCCCTTGGGGTTGGTGCGTCGGCAGTGGGAGGACGGGCAAACATCCGAACTGATCGTTGGCCCAGCCATCGGCACCTTGAGTCAGAACTGGGTCGAGCAAATGTTGGGCTTGGGTTGGCAAGACTCACGCTCGGGACAAATCGCGCGGAGCGGTGAAGAATTTTTTAGTTTGCGACCTTACACTTCGGGCGATTCTCAGCGCTGGATTCATTGGCGTGCTTCGGCGCGGCACAATGCCGTGCTGGTGCGTCAGTTTCAACGCAGTCAGTCGAAGGCGTTTACGTTGTTCGTCGACTTGTGGGCGGCCGAGGAGTACACGGGAGAAACGATGGCCGTCGGCGAGAAAATGTTGCGAGTCCTGGCAACGATCTCCGCGGCCGTGCGTGCGGGCCATTTGGATTCGGTTCGCCTGACGTTGGTCGGTGAAACCGAAGCGACGATCGAGTTCCCCGCGAGCGACGCGGATTGGAATCGCTGGCATCGGGAACTGGCCATCGCTCAACCACATCGAGATATTTCTCGCTTGGGATCGGTCTGGCGGCGAATGGCCGTTGAATCGACTGCGAAATCCGCTGAGCAGTCCCGACCCATCATTTGGTTGTCGCCGGTGGGCATCGACCAATATGTCAAAGTGTTGCAAGAGTCTTCCCAAAACGAAGAAAGTCGTTCGACGCGAGGTCCGCAATCTCAGGTGAATGATCCAATCAACGCGGCACACTCCACAAGCGATTCTCCCGATCTCTTGTCGGAATTTTGGCGGGCACAGGCCTCGATTCGGACGTGGCTGACCCCAGGAGAGGGCTGGCTTTCGAGTTGGTACTTGGAACCGACAATAAGCGACGAGGATCGAGACATGGTTCGGGATGGATTCGGCAGTCAGCGGCGAAGCGATGATACTCGTGATTCGGGAAAGAACCGAAGACTTGAGTCCCAACGTCAAACAGTGGAGAGTCAACGATGAATCACGCACGCACGCGGGTCCAATTCTTGATTATTGCCATGTTGATGTTGAACGGTCTGCTGTTGGTGTTGTCGCGTGGTGAACCGTGGCCACTGATTTTGTTGGTCTTATTGCCGATCCCTTTGTGGTATTGCGTGGATTATAAACGCTGGTACGAGTTGCCGACGTGGGCGGCCAATGCGATTGGCTTGGGCATTGGCGGTTATGCCATGTACTTCTTTTGGTTTCTTGCCACCGAGCGACATTTGGCGGTGGTTTCCGACATGGTGTGTTATTTGTTGTTGACGATGTTGTTGCAAGGCAAGTCGCCGCGACTCTATTGGCAGATCACGATTTTGAGCGTATTGCAGTCGGTGGTGGCATCGGTATTTAGTTTGGATTTGCAGCAGGGTGTGATCTTCATTTTTTACGTTTTGGTCGTGATGATGGCCTTGTCGGCCATTGTCTATTACCGTGATCAATTGGTCGCGTTGCAACGAATGGATCGCTTTAATAACACGATTGATCCGACGGTTGCCCGGCGAAATCCTCGGCATAACTTGGTTGTTCTGAAACCGACGAGATTGGAGCAATCGCCGATCGGGTACGGGACGATTTTTTCGGCAATTGCGATGTTGGCGATTTGTAGTGTCTCGGCTGGGATGTCGATTTACGTCACGATACCGCGGTTGGAAGAGAGCGATGGAGATGGCTCGATTCAACTCAAGACCACGGGCCTCAATCGCAAGATAGAATCTCTGGAGCCGTCGGGAGTGTTGTTTTCGAGTTCGGTGGAGGCGTTCCGAGTCAAGATTTACGATCCAGCGGGGGGGCGTATCATTCGTTTGAACAGCGACCTGTATTTGCGCGGCGCTTGTTTGGAACTATTGAAGCAAGACGAGACCGGTTGGTTGCCTTGGGATAATCGGAATCGCTCGTTGGAACAGATGTCCTTTCCGGGTTATGTGGGCAAGGTGCTGCGGCAAGAGATCGTGATGGTGCCTCGGGAAGATCCCATGTTGGTCTATGCATTGCCGGTGGCGCCGGCGATCAACGTCTCGCGCGACACCAGATTTCTGCCCGCAACGGAGATGTTGGTGCGCGAGAGTGCGACGGGGAGTGTCAGTTCCTCGCCATTCAAATACGAGCTTGGAATCTATGGTATTGACGACGGGAATGTTCCCGAAACGTTTCCGTTTTTGAACTACAAGAGTGGCAATACTTCCAAACCGTTGAACGAAGACAATGCGGTTCGGTACAACGAGTTGACTCGTTTTGACGAAACGAAGTACCCCAGTTTGAAAGCCAAGGCGAAAGAAATCGCCGCCGCCGTTGGTAACCCGCTGATCAATCGCCGCGAGATCTGCGAGCGGTTGACGGCTCACTTTTACGATTCAAGCGAGTTTCAATACACGACGGACTTTCGTCAAATCGTGCGGCGCCGAGACTTGGATCCCGTCGAAGATTTTTTCGCCAATTACAAGCAAGGACATTGCGAGTTGTACGCATCGGCGTTGTGTTTGATGCTCCGGAGTCAGGAGATCCCGGCCCGTGTGGTGGTGGGATACCGGACCGCCAAGTTTAACGACGTGGCCGGACATTATTTGGTTCAGGAGAAGCACGCGCACAGTTGGGTAGAAGCGTATTTGCGTCCGAGCGATTGCAGCGACGATCTCGTGAGCAAAGGTCTGGCTACGAAAGAATCCGGGGCCTGGCTGCGGTTGGACCCGACTCCGGCGGCCAGCATCCTGGATGATGATTCCGATTTGTTCGACCAAGCCAACAATGCGTTGGGCTTTGCCCAGTCCTTGTGGGACGAATACGTGATGGGCATTCAGGATAACGGAAGTAGTGGCGAGAAAAAGACATTTGGCGCAGGGTTCCTGCAGGCGATCTTGGACCCAACCCAGTTGGTCCAAGTCTTCCGCGATCGATTGGAACGAATGGCCGTGTGGCAACGAGCGGGCTTGGCAGGCTTGATTGTGGTGGGTTTGTTCATGATTCAGCGACGGGCGGCCACGTGGCAGAAGCAGAAACGAACGTCCGCGCGAACACGTCCCGGTGAGCGGATTTGGCGTCGACTACTTGGCCGAGTGGCGCCCGAGACGGACGATGGTCTTGGGCCACATTGGGCCGACGAACTATTGCTTCGCTTGGAGAAGTTAGCGGTGGCGGGTGGGTTTTCTCCGCGGAAGGCCTCCATGACTGCATTGGAGTTTGCGGGACAATGGACGAAAGAGATTTTGCAGACATCGCAAGGTACTCAGAAGAAGGTCGAAGCATCAAATCTGCAGAATTTGGCCAACGGATTGCTTCCGCCCGGGGGCTCGGAGGATGTCGCCGTGACGGTCCAACGCGTGACTGACGAGATTTCCGTTTTGGTCGCGGATTACTACCGAGTGAAGTATTCGGAATCTGCGGCGGTAGGGACTCGGTCGGAACGATCCGCGCGGGAACAAAAGGAATTGTTGAACGGGTGGCTGGGGCGAGTGGCTCGGTTGCAGCAAGAACTGCCGCGACGTCCTCGAGTAACTCCGCGATCGAACGCCACGTAATTGAGGATGTTCGAAGTCCGAGACTTACCAAGTGGGTAGGCTCTTCGAGTCGTTACTTCGCGGTATCGGACTGAAGCCACGAGATCAACGTAAGCTACAAAACCTTGGTTAAGACCTTCGAATTTCCGGTTGGATGAAGGCGACTTATTCTGGAACCACGATCAATGATCATGAGCAATTGGCGATATTGGTTGGTGCTTGGTTTGTGTTTTTTCTTGGGACTCGGAACCTTTCCAACGCGGCTGTTGTTCGGTGCCCAGGTTGCACAGGCGGCAGTTGCTAATTCGCGGCAATTGCTCGAACGGACTGTGGAAAATCCGGATCATGGCCGTCAAGTGAGTCCGGATCGTGATGGTCAATGGAGTTCGGATTGGTGGCCGCAATTTCGTGGACCCAATGGGATGGGCGTGGCGGATGGTTGTCGCGATTTGCCGATTCGGATGGGGGAATCCGAAAATGTAGTTTGGCATGTGTCGGTCCCAGGAACAGGATGGTCGTCGCCCGTCGTTGATGACGAATTGATTTGGATGACCACGGCCGTTCGCGGGTCCCAAGATAAAGGTGTCGATGACAAATCCGCGAGTGATGACGAAGGGGCGAGTGGTAACCAAGCTGCGAGTGAAGCTGGTTTGGATTTGGTTTTGTTGGCGTTCGAGCGGAAGAGTGGGCAACAGCGTCACTTTATCAAGTTGTTTCATTTGCCGCAGCCAGAACTGATTCATAGTTTGAACAGCTATGCTTCGCCGACCCCCTGTTTGGATCAAGACCACGTTTATTGTCATTTTGGAACGTATGGAACGGCCGCCGTTCGACGTGCGGACGGAGTGGTCGCATGGGTCAACCGTGAAATCCAGCTACAACACTCGACGGGGCCGGGGTCTTCGCCGATCCAGTTTCAAGATCTGTTGATCTTCCATGCAGACGGCATGGACTCGCAAGCGATTGTTGCTCTCGATTGCCATACAGGGAGTACTCGCTGGAGAACGGAACGTTCGGGAGCGATGTCGGATTCTCCGGACCAAAAAAAAGCATTTAGTACGCCTTTGATTGCTCGGTTGGCCGAGCAAACGTTGTTGCTTTCTCCTGCCGCGAATTGGTTGTATGTTTACGATCCTGCGACTGGGCAAGAGCGATTCAAGATCCCCTATGGTGAGACTGGATATTCGGTGGTTCCTAGGCCGGTCATCCGGGGGACCTTTGCGTATTTCTGTACGGGTTTTGATCGCAGTCGTCTACTTTGTGTGGACGTATCACCAGAGGCGAGTGGTGCGGCGGAAGATCGAATTCGATGGACGGTCGATCAACGGATGCCGACCATGCCTTCGCCCTTGCTGGTGGAAGATTTGCTGTATTTGATTTCCGATGCTGGAATCGCCACTTGTGTGGACGCAAATTCCGGCGACGTCGTTTGGTCAGAACGTCTCGGTGGCAAGTTTGCCGCTTCCCCATTGTTGGCTGACGGCAAGATCTATGTCGGTAATCAGGCGGGCGAGTTATTTGTCGTAAGACCTGGGCGAGAGTTGGACGTGGTTGCTTCGAATCAACTTGATTCGGCGATCATGGCGTCACCGGTTGCGATTGGACGGCAGATCATCGTGCGAACTGCGGAGCGACTTTACTTGTTCGAGCAACGATAGGATTGAAGGCGATTGATGAAACGTCGGTTGTTTTTGATGGACCAAAAAAAATAGCGACCTTTCAACGTCTTGTTGAAAGGCCGCTATTGGTTGCGCGCGTGACTTCAGTTTTCAGAGGACGCCCAAAGCCAACGCACAACAGTCATTTGGCCCGATACTGACGACAATCCAAGTGCCAGTCAAAAAATGGTGGGGAAACTTGTGGCCTTGTTCCCACAACACTTCTCGAACCCGGGCCAACGGACGGACGCTCAACGATGTTCTCGGAGGTCGTGTTTGCGACAATGCAAAAGATACTCGACATCGTTGCAGCGTCAATTACAAAATCGATTTCAAACGCATGCATTAGTCCGGATTGTGTCGTAATGCGTTGGTGCCCAGTTGTTTACGTCTTGTTAAAAACTCGCCAAGCCGCTTAAAGTGGGTGCTGGCAAGCGTTCGCTAGCTGGAGGAAAACCTGTTCATAGGCTGACACGAAACGGTCGGTTGAAAAGTGGTTTTGGACGTGCGTTTGGTTCCAAAATCCGATGTTTTTGGCCATTTCGGGGGCCCGAGCCAGGGCCACTACGGCGTCGATAAAGGCTTGGGGATTTCCGCTAGCAACGACCTGGCGTTGCTGTGCGAGCGTCAAATCGACGTGGTTGGACGGGTTTTGGGGAACCCCTTGGGTGGGTGGGTTGGACGGGTTGGGGCGGACGAGTTCTGGGTCGAATATGTCGGCCAGCCCATGGGTTTCGGTGGCGACAAAGGGTTTGGCCAGGCTCATCGCTTCCAAGATTGCGTTGGGTTGGCCTTCCCAGCGAGAATGGAGCAGGACGATCCGCGAGGCCTGGACGAAGTCCAGCGGGTTGGCCTGCCAGCCCAGGAAGTGGATCCGGTCGTGGCATTCCAAGCATGCCGCTTGGGTTCGCAGGGAATGCTCCAGAGGGCCGTGGCCGACCAGTACGAGGCGAAATTCGGGTAGTTGGCGCAAAATGGCTGGAGTGAGCGACAACAGTTGGTCCAATCCCTTCTGTTCGGTCAGACGGCCGACAAACAACAGCACGGGCAGCGAATCACCGGGGTTGGTCTGCGGCTGTGGCCCAAAACAAGCCAGCAGTTCGGTTGGTACACGAACTGGCGGTTGGGAAATCCGGACGCCGTTGGGAATGACGACGACTTTTCCTTTTTGGTTGGCCTGCAATTCATTGGGCGCCAGCAGCGGGCGTGGTCCGACATAATGTTGGGCAACTTGGCGGCTGACGCAGACGGTCGCGGCGGCACGTTTTAGGCACCATTGTTCGATCGAGCGGACCACAAAACGGGGCTCGGCCTGGCGAAACCCTAAGACGACCGGGAGTTGCTGTGGCCCATTTGTGGCTTTTGATCGGCAGCGGCGACCGGCCAGAACCGTGGCCAAATTGGCGCGAAAGAGGAAGCTGGCGGCGATTTCGACGGCGTCATGGTGGAAGCAATCGGCCAAGTAAGTGATCTGAGCCCGACTGGGCCAGCGGGTCCATGACTTTTTCCCGAAACGTACGGGAATGGTTGCCTGTTCCAATTGTGAAACGAGTTGATCGCGGTTCGAATCCGGTCGGGGGTCCAAGCTGTGGACAAAGACCTGATGGCCGAGTCGACTTAGGCCGAGGGCCAAGTTTACGAAGTTTTTTTCGGCTCCTCCCACGTCAAGTTCCGAAATCACCATCCCAATACGCAGGGGCCGAGGATCTAACGGCCGACATTCCGACGGACCATGTTCGCGCCGCGAAGATTCCGCTGGCATAGAATTCTGAAATGGATCGTTGCTAGGGGAGGTCATGAAAACCCATGGCACCGTGAATATGGTGTGGCCTGCTGGCGAGCAGTCGCGCGGTTGTTATAGTACCAAGAATCGCCGTCGGAGTCAGGGATGCGAGAATCGGGGCTGAAAAACCTTTTGAGAATAAGGCTAGTTTGGGATGTCAGAATCAGTGGCTGGAAACAAGGAATCCAAGCCGTCCGAAATGGACCAATACGACTTCCCAATTCCCAAGTCGTTGATTGCGCAGACCCCGTTGCCGCACCGGGCGGATGCTCGATTGATGGTCGTCGATCGCCGAAGTCAGCAAATCGAACATCGACATGTGCGTGATTTGCCGGAGATCTTGTCCCCGCGCGATCTCTTGGTCTTGAACGACACACGCGTGGTTCCCGCGAAGTTGACCGGTATACGACAGAAAACGGGCGGTCGCTGGCAGGGCTTGTTTTTGGAAGCTGATCCGCAAGGGGTCTGGCGTCTGATGTGCAAGACGCGGGGAAAAATGGAACTGGGGGAATCGATCACTTTGTTTGATCGCCAAGGGCGTGAGAGCTTTTCGGTGGTGATGGTCGCAAGGTTGGAGGAAGGGCAATGGGCGGCGGTTCCCCAACTGCATTTATTGGATGAAGAGTCGCCGCTGCGAATTGCGGTGAAGGCGGCACGACAACAGTGGCCGGTGTTGTTGCAGGAAGTCGGCCAGATTCCGCTGCCGCATTACATTCGTGGTGGCAACATGATGGAATCGGACTTGCGAGACTATCAGACCGTGTATGCCAAACATCCGGGAGCGGTGGCAGCGCCGACGGCCGGCTTGCACTTTACCGAAGACACTTTGCGGGGTCTGAAGCGTGAAGGGATCGGGATCGGTCGAATCACGCTGCATGTGGGCGCCGGCACCTTTAGACCGGTGCAGGCCGATTCCTTGGACCAACATGTCATGCATCAAGAATGGTGCAATGTCGACGAAAAGTCCGTGGCCCAGGTCCAACAGCACAAACAATTGGGTGGTCGCGTGATTCCCGTGGGAACGACCAGCATGCGTTCGTTGGAGACCGCGGCCCGCTCCGGGACACTACAACCTTTTTGTGGGGACACGAACCTATTTATCCGTCCTGGTTTTCAATTTCATGTTGCGGACGGATTGATGACCAATTTTCACTTGCCGCGCACGACCTTGATTGTGTTGGTCCGGACTTTTGGCGGCGACGAACTAATCAAACGAGCCTATGCCGAGGCGATCGAACGCGAGTATCGATTTTTCAGTTACGGTGATTCGATGTTGATTCTTTAGCCGGTAAGGATTTGGTGGCTCGGGAAATCAAGTGGTGAGAAACTCCAGGAAAAAAACATGAGTAGCGAAGAGCAGATTTTGGTGGTGCCGACAAGCCTGTTTCATGAACTGGGTTGTTTCCAAGGGTTCTCGGATCGCATGGAGCACTACTTGCCGGTGCTGCTGAACGAACGCAACACCGAGTATCGGCCTCGTTCGACGATGGAGCAGGACCCGTCGTTCAAGCAATTGATACCGTACGTTGTGTTTCGGGTTCTCGCGTCGGATGGACAGTACCACTATTTTCATTACACGCGAGGCAGCGGACAGGGCGAACAACGGTTGCATGCCAAGAAGAGTGTGGGAGTGGGTGGGCACATTTCATTGGAGGACACGCAGCATCCCGACGCGTATCTTGCTGGCATGCAGCGCGAATTGACCGAAGAGGTTCATATCGGTGCCGTGGTCGAGGATCGTGATGGCGATTCCGGTTCCGCGACCGAGTCTCCTTATCTGGGTCGGATTATCGGGCTAATCAATGACGATTCGAACGAAGTTGGCCGGGTCCATTTGGGAGTGGTGCATTTGGTGGACTTGGCGGAGCCCATCGTCACGGCACGAGAAAAGGACTTGCTGGACGCGCGGTTTTCCTCGCCACAGGATCTGGAAAAGATGCTTGAGCAGTTTGAAACTTGGTCCCAGATCGCACTCAAGTATTTATTGGTGAATGAATCGGTAGCGGGGTAATTCGCGGTTCCTTGTCGCGTTGGTGCGAATGTACCGAGTTGCCTTGCCAGAGAGGGGAACGTCGTTGGAAAGCGGTTTGGCTGTAAATCGACTCATCTATTTGGATTGCCATTCGACGACTCCAACGGACCCGATCGTCTTGGAAGCGATGCTGCCTTGTTTCGCCGAGTTGTATGGGAATCCGGGAAGTCATACCCATGCTTATGGCGGACTGGCCCGGGACTTGGTCGACAACGCCCGCGAGACCATTGCTAATGTTTTGGCGGTTGAATCGGACGAGATCGTCTTCACGAGCGGAGCGACAGAGAGCAATAACTTGGCGATTTTTGGCGCGGCCAAACGTTGGCAAGGGAAACGGAAACAGTTGGTGACCATTGGGATCGAACATCCCAGTGTGCTCGAGCCGCTCCGTCAATTGGAACGCGAAGGATGGCAGGTAACGATTGTGCCGGTTGGACAACAAAAGCCTAGCGCGGCGTTGTTCGGAGATCCGAGTTCGCACAATTCCTCCGGTGAAAACCTTGCTCCGGGGATTGTGGATTTGGACGCGCTACGGTCGGTCTTATCCGAGGAAACGGCCCTGGTATCGATGGCGATTGCCAATCACGAAATCGGAGTGATTCAGCCCATTCGGCAGGTTGCGGAGCTGGTGCATGCGGTGGGTGCGATGCTACACACCGATGCGACGCAGGCTGTGGGATGGTTGCCTTTGGCTTTGGATGAGTGGCAAGCCGACTTGGTCAGTTTTTCGGGGCACAAGTTTTACGGGCCGAAAGGTGTCGGGTTCTTGTATGTTCGCCGCCGTCCAACGTACCAGGGAGCGCGACCCGTGCGGTTGCAACCAAGAGTCTGGGGCGGGGGCCAGGAATTTGGGTTTCGGTCGGGAACACTGAATACGCCTGGAATTGTGGGGATTGCGACGGCATTGCGGTTAGCTCAGGAGCTGCAACCCGTCCAAGCAACGGTTGTTGCGGAACTTCGCCAGCGGCTTTGGAGCCGGCTGATCGCGCGAGTACCGGATATTCAGCTTAACGGTCCAAATTGGCAAACGGGTGAGTTGCGCCTCCCGCACAATTTGAATTTTGCTGTGCCGTTTGTGGAAGGTCAGACGATCATGCTCCGGGCAACCGGGGTAGCGGTTTCGAGCGGGAGCGCGTGTTCCAGTTCAACGCCGGGCGTTAGCACCGTATTGCGCGCGATTGGTCTGAGCGACGACGTTGCCCGAAGCAGCTTGCGAATTGGTCTGGGTCGGTTTCATACTCAAGACGACATCGATTGGGCCGCTGAACGGTTGTGTGAGGGTATTTTGCAAAGTCGAGGCTGAAGTCAGCTTTCCAAAACGGGGGCTGGTGGCTATTATTTAACGAACCATTTGTTTCGAAATATAGGAGCAAAACGAAAATGGCGATTACACTGACCGAAAAAGCAGTCAAAGAAATCAACCGCATCATCCAAGAGGACGGTTCTCTGGGAACGGATGTGAAGGTCCGCGTTGGCGTGGCTGGTGGTGGATGTTCCGGCTTCCAGTACACGTTCCAATTGGACCAGAACTTTGACGAGACCAAAGACAACTTGTACGTCCAGCACGGTTTGGGTGTGGTGGTGGACAAGAAAAGCGCGTTGTATTTGGAGGGAACGACCGTCGATTTCTACGAAGGGTTGGACCAACGGGGCTTCAAGTTCGACAATCCTTCGGCGAAGCGATCATGCGGTTGCGGAAGCTCGTTCCAAGTCTAAGCGAATTTCCTTCGCTTTATAGAAACGGTAGCTTTTCACGAAACCTGATTGCTCGATTCGTTATCGAAAACGTACCAACAAAACAAAAAAGCAGGTCTCCCCGATAGAGACCTGCTTTTTTTGTTTGAATCGATTGGTATTGGAAGTCGACTTGGCGACGCTGGGTGGCCAGCGTGTTAGCGACGCCATTCCAAGCCGAAGGTGAATCCGATCGTTGTCAACGATTGGTCCCGAACCCCGGTGACTGGTTCTCCGAAGCCGAAGGCGGAGAACGGATTCAGGCCCGTGGTTCGCGTGTCGGCCCGGACCACACCGTCCCACATATGCAGAGCTTGAACACCGGCTCGCAGGGCAATGTCTCGAGTGACGTGGTAGGCGGCATCAAACCCGAGGTCCAGAGTCGGAACGAAGCTGTTGTCGCTGAACGTTGCTTCGAAGATCTGAACTTGAGGTCCGCCGAAAACCATGTCCGAGGCCATGTAGCGTTGGGTGTTGTAACCGGCAGCCAGGGCCGCATCAGCACGCCAAGTCCAGCGTCCGACCGTTCGATTGTATCGAGTACCCACGTGGGCCCCAAACACCGAGTTCTTGGCACGTTGTTTGAATCGCAGATCGTCGTCAACCAAAGGACCAAAGAAAGCCACGAGGGAGTCTTCGATCGTCTCGTCGTTAAAACCTTGGTAGCGGGCACCAAAGTAGGGTTCCAGCAACGCTCCGTTTGACAGTTCCTGGCGGAACAAACGATTGAGTTCGACATTGCCAATCGACGTGCGGGTCATTAACGGACGGGCGATCAAGGCGTCTTGTCCTTGCGAGAAGAAGCCACCTTCGCTGGTCATCCAATTAAGGTCCCAGCCGGTGCCGTCTTCACCCATGTGACCGAGGTCGAAGCGATTGCCCCACATGAAGTCGTTGCCCGTCGCCACGTTGTTGGCGTTGACGGTCGACGTTGCTCCCGGTCGAGAGGTCGACATGTAGGTGCGGTCGTACGTGAAGTACCAACCCGTGTTGCCTTGCGGTTTGGTGCGGATATCGTCCAACGTCATTGGAGCGAACATCTGCGTGTCGTAATTGAATAGGCTGGACTCGTACTGTCCATGAACGTCGGGAGTTGGACCAACGCCCGGTTCCGGGTCGCCCATCAACCCGGATTGACCATACGCCGGGAGCGTCGTTGAACCGATGGCCATCGTCAGGACGGCAAAGGTAGTCGTGAATAGTCGCTTCAACATGGTTGAGATTCCACTTTTCAGCCAATCGAGGACCTGCCCTATCGGGTAAACACGTGACGCGGGCAGGAGCAACGTCAACGGTAGTATCGGAAGTCAGCTTTGTAAGGGTTGAATAAGAAAGGTAAAATTTCGCGAATATAGCAGCAAAACCGATCGCAACGGTCAGTCAGCACCCCCCTAAAGGGTTGGTGAACCATCCGATTTGTTGCTTTTTTGTGGTGTTTGGCCCGCAAAGCTGAGGTTTTCCGACCCGATCGTCGGATGGATGGACTCGGCAGCGGACACCGCCTCCCCGTTCTTATCCGTTGGGCTCAAGCGATGAACTTCTTCGATTGTAGGGATTCAGGGCTTTTTTTCCGTTGAAGCATTGAAGCGGGGCAAGTACGATGGGGGGAAGGCGTTGGTCGTGCCGGCGCCCATTTCTTGGTTGGTGGGACCGAATGGTCGTTCTAACTATCTGGGCTCGTCCCCAATTTATTGCGGTAGGAAAACTATGACCTGGAACTTTTCATCTGGCCGACGATTGGTCGGTTTCGTGGCGATCGCGGTCGCGACGATTTGGGGCAGTGCCGCCCGCGCGGACGTCCCGTTTTCAATCACCATGAACTACGACGTAACGGGAACGGGGCAGTACGAAGCGTACCGTAACGATTTCGTCGAAACTATGTCGACGATCGAGACCTTGTTGCATTCGTGGCGTGGTCCTCGAGCGATCGAATCCCAATACACGGGTTTTACGATCGATGTGACCTTCGATGCGATCGACGGTGAGTTTGGTGTCTTGGCATTCGCGGGACCTCGCGATGTCCTGCGCTGGGGTGGTCCAGGGTATGGCAAACACGGCACCAGCGGCGCGGTTGTTCGCTCCGGTGCTTCGACTTATGACGAAGACGATATGGCCTTTATGGCCGCCACTGGGCTGCTTCGTTCGACGATCATGCACGAAACGTTCCACGCGCTGGGTTTCCCAGGGGTTTGGAACGATTTCGGATATCGCTCTCAAGTGGGTGCGGGATTTATTGGCCCCAATGCGTTGGCAGCCTATCGCGAAGCAACGGGCAACCGTTTTGCTCCGTTTGTGCCCGTTGAAACAGCGGGTGGTGGTGGAACTGCGGGTGGTCACTGGTCGGGTTCTGATCCCTACTTCTACAATCCACAAACCGGTGTTGGCGAACTTATGATTGGTTTCGCAACCGAAGAAGCTTGGTTATCGCCCGTGACTTTGGCTCAATTCCGTGACCTCGGCTACACCGTACCAAGTTTGGGTGGTGGTCGAGTTGACGACTTTTGGCCACGTGGTCCTGGTTTGCCAAAAGATCCAGCGCCAGACGGTGACGACGACGATGACGGTCGAACCGACGACGGTGGGACAACGGGTCCTGGCGGTCCTGGCGGACCCGGAAGTCCTGGTGGGCCGACCAAGCCCGGTAGGCCAGGTGGCTGGGTCGATTGGGGTGGCCGAGGCGGATACGCTGGTGGCCCCAGCAACTTGACGGGTGTACCGGAACCAACTTCGGCTTTGGTTTTGATTCTGGCCGCTGGTTTCCAGTTTGCTCGCAGCCGTCGCCGCAGCTAACCTGAACCGGTCTAACGAAATTTTGAAGTCCTCGCCTTTGCAATATCGGCGAGGACTTTTTTTATGCTTGTTCAAGGGTTCGTGACGGTTCCGACGGGTACGAACGAATGCCTTGGAGTTAGAAAGTTGTAGCCATCCCCTTGTTTATCGGGTACATTACCATGTGCCTCGGGGCGATTCTGGTACTCGAATATTCCGAAAGGTTCGTAATGAAGTCGTGCGGTAGTTCGTGGTTGGTTCGACATGTTTGGGTGGTTGCCACTGTTTGTAGCTTGTTCGGAACCACCACCGCGCTGGGCCTAGGGGCTCGGCAAGAGGCGATCGCTCAAGAGAAAGTTACGCAAGAAACGAAGCCGGATTCCGCAGTGGCTGGGCAAGAGAAAGCATCTCAAGAGAAAACCGCGGACGGCAAAACCAAGAAGAAGGCTGCGAAGCACGATCGTTTCGTGAGAATCAACAAGGACGAGAAAGGGCGTCCGGTATCGATGGATACTTCGACGATTCGTTACACGAAAAAAATGCCGGATGGAACGGAGTTGGTCGTGGACTTGGTCGGGGTCGTGCATATTGGCGAGAAAGACTATTACTCCGCGTTCAACGAGCAGTTCAAGAACTACGATGCCTTGCTCTATGAATTGGTGGCCCCGGAAGGCACGAAAGTCGACGCGAGGAACGAAGGTGGGGGAGTGAACCCCGTGGCCGCCCTCCAAAAAGGCATGATGGCGGGGCTCGACTTGCAGTTTCAATTGGAACACATCAACTACAACGCCAGCAACTTTGTGCATGCGGATATGACGCCGGAAGAGTTCGGCCAGTCGATGTCGGAGAATAACGAGTCGGTGGCCAAGATGTTCTTTCGGATGATGGGAACCAGCGCTGCGATGAGTGGTGCCAGTGGCGAAGCAGAAATGCTGCGCGCGTTGATGTCGAGTGGCGATGAGCGAACTTATCGCTTGCGCCGTTCCGCCGCCAGCCAATTGATCAAGATGGACGTGGGGATGGTGGCCTTTGAAGGTGATAACGGTTCGACCATCATCACGCATCGAAATGGCAAAGCATTTAAAGTCTTGCAAGCGCAAATCGATGCGGGCAAACGCAAGTTGGGAGTGTTCTACGGAGCCGGGCACTTGCCAGATATGGAACGTCGTTTGATAGAAGAATTTGGAATGACCGCCGGTGAGCCACAATGGCAGGTCGCTTGGAAATTGCGCGCGGAAAGTAAGTAAACATCCAATCAAATAAGGCCCAACATGTCTGCCCGAATCGTGCTAACATTTTTGGCGTTGCTTTGTTGGAATTGCAATAACTCCCGCTTGTGCGGTGCTCAAGAATTGCTGTTTGAGGATTCGTTTGCAACCGCGTTGTCGGACAAGTGGGAGTTTGTTGGCCTGGATCGTGACGACGTTCGGATTCGCGAGGGTGGCTTGGAGATTCGGCTCGAAACGGTTGCCGATCCCCACTCGCAACGTGTCCTAAAGGTCAACCTTCCGTTCTCCACCGCGGATTCGGTTGTCGCGTCGGTGGAGGTCACCGTGATTGGCGAGCCGTTGCCGCACGGGGCGTTTGCGGGACTTTGTTTGACCAACGCCGACGGCCCAGAGTTCACGGTTCGCAAGACGAACATCGATGGCTACTTCGTGTTGTCGCCAGGAGAAGTGGAGTTTATTGGCGAAGAGGGGCAAGAAGGTGAGCCAGGAAAGTACACCGTAAAGTATTGGCCCGCCGACCCATCGTTTGGTCCATTGCGTGTGATTGTGCGGGGGGATTATGCACACTTCCAAGTGGGTCCTTCAATGGACGGAAAGTACAAGAACTTTTTCCATTCCGCGATTACTCCGTCC
>JBGSJV010000155.1:0-26827 GCA_041741535.1 Pirellulaceae bacterium | reverse complement strand
GTCCGACAGCCATGGTCTAACTTCCGAGCTGATACTTTGACGGTCTTCAATTCGATACCGCAGGCGGCGAATGTATTCATCCGCAGTTCGGCTTTGCCATCCGTGGGTAGTCCGCCCGCCAGGAAAATGATCGTCTTTGGTTCACACGCGGCTAAGAAATGAGTGATGAAAAATGGAAATTGAAAAATGCAAAATGCTGACAGCCATCGTTTGCTCGCGGAATGCCTGAAACGAGACGTTTGGTACCTTTTGAATTTTTCATTCTTCAATAATCATTAATCATTCAAACGCCAGAGCCAGCCAGAGTCATTCCGGAGCTTTCGACGTTCGAAATCCGGAACTTATTTCGCGACAAATCCTTAGTCATCGTAGCTACGCTCACCAGATAGTAGCACGAGCGCCCCGATCGTGCCTGACCGCGAAAATAGTAGCACGAGCGCCCCGATCGTGCCTGACCGCGAAAATAGTAGCACGAGCGCCCCGATCGTGCCCCCGGAAATAGTAGCACGAGCGCCCCGATCGTGCCGAACGCAGCAACACGTCGAATCAACGAACGAATTTCTTTTGCATTCCATCAAGAGAGATCCTCGTGCTCGCCTACGAGCCAAATCTCCCGACTGGTCAGAGTATAAAATCAAACAAAGAAGCGGATGCACCGCGCGAGATTGGGATAACGCAGAGAAGACCAAACACGATTGAAATTCGAGAAAATCGCACGATTTTCCGAGTTGTAATTGCGTTGCGGAAGTTTGCGAGTGGAACTTCCGCCGGGGCAATCACGGCGCGTAGCCTAGGAGCGGATACTGCAAGTGTCTTCGGCCCGAAGGGCCAGCGCTATGCCAGCCTAAGGCAGAGTTCGCGGCAACAACCCTTCTGGAAGAGGCACACGCTACGAACTCATCCAAACATTTGTAAACCAATACAACTTTCGGCCGCGAACGTCGCGCTAGGTTGACTGGTTAAAGCATAAAATCAAACAATGAAGAGGATGCACCGCGCGAGATTGGGATAACGCAGAGAAGACCAAACACGATTGAGATTCGAGCAATTCGCGCGATTTTCGGAGTTGTAATTGCGTTGCGGAATTTTGCGAGTGGAACTTCCGCCGGGGCAATCACGGCGCGTAGCCTAGGAGCGGATACTGCAAGTGTCTTCGGCCCGAAGGGCCAGCCCTATGCCAGCCTAGGGCAGAGTTCGCGGCAACAACCCCACGGGAAAAGGCACACGCTACGAACTCCTCCAAACATTTGTAAACCAACACAACGTTCGGCCGCGAACGTCGCCCTAGGTTGGCTCGCCCCCAAAACCCATTCGCTCCGAAGGGGCAGCCCTAAGTACCGACGTTCGGAACGCGAGCGCACGTCATTCCATTATCAAATGCATCGAGACTCCCTGTCATTCAACTCACAAGAAGTACCGTGATCGCCTCGATTGCACCGAAAGCAGGAACAATTCGAATTAAGAAAAGACCTTCTTTTAAGTTTCATCCTGAGCGATCTGTGTGTTCGCTTCACGAGCCAAATCCCCGCGCCCCAATCGAGCTCAAAGAAACCGATAAAGAAGAAAACACACCGCACGAGATTGGGATAACGCAGAGAAGTTTATTCCCGTCGGACGAGGATTCCTCGCAAAGCGCAACGACCGCTCCTTGAAAACCGAAGCTTGTCTCCAGGTACGAAACAAACTAAAATCTTTCTCGGTAGATTCCCCCAATGGAGTCGACCTCCATCTAAAGAACCGAAGCTTTTCGACCGTGCGATTTCTGCGCGGCGGGAGACCCATTTTCAAGTTTCGCCATTTTTTGAAACGTCTGCCGTCCTGTTTGGTGAAAAACGATTCTGCGCATGGTAAAAAGGACTTAAATTGCGATGTTCCGATTTAGTCTACGCTCGTGCTTGTTAACGTGCCTTGTCATTTGTCTCCTTTTAATGGGGCTCGCAAAGTTAGAAGGGATTCGCAGTGATTTCGCACACGCGGAACGAATTTCAGAGACATCGCGATTAATTGAGCAACTCGGGGGAGTTGTGTACGAGACGACTGCTGTTATTCCGGTCACGATCTTCAAAGAGGGTTATCACTTTCGAATTAATCTTCCAGAATCACTTCGAGCAATCGAGATCAAAGGGACAATCAATAACTCACATGATCTGCAATTGCTTCCGCGTACGATACATCGCTTCAAGTTTTGCGTCTCGGTCGATTCAATAGATCAACTACCCGAACTCGATGCGGTCCGCCATGTGGACATTGAATTGGTTGACGGATTCGACAACACTTCCACGTCATTGGATCCTACAAAAATTCTTCGCGGGAAGTTTTCTAAACAACTCGTGTCATTGAGCCTCAAGGGCGATCAAGTAACCAATGACTTCGTGGCGATGTTCCAAGACTGTAAGAATCTAGGAGTGTTACATCTTAACGGAAGGCACCTTACCGGTTTCGGAGTAACGAAGCTAAACACCGAGAACATTATTGATCTTTCGCTTAGTGGGTCGCTTGAAGATTCTCATTTGGCCAACTTCCCACGTTTTCCAGAGCTTAGGTCACTACACATTTCGTCTAGTAACGAAATCAACGAAAATGGTCTAACATGGTTGCAAGGTTGCGATAGGCTTGAGAGCGTGATTTTGTGTGGCGGACCCTACACTGCCGCGGCAATAGCCAACGTAACAAGCTTACGCAAAATCGCGACCCTGGAACTTGTTGACGCGACTGTTGATGATTTTTCGAGTTTCGAGAAAATGAAATCGTTAAAAAGTCTTCGGATCATTAATTGTCCTTTATCGGACGAACAGTTATTTCAACTTTCGGCGATGACGGGGCTTCGAGAACTTACAATTGCAAACAGTTCGGTGACTTCTGCTGGACTGTCACGACTATCATTATTTCGTAATCTGAAGCATTTCGAAACGGATGTTCCATTAACAAGTAAAGAAGTGGTCGCTCTCAAATTACCGCCTGGATTGTCTTCGTTTTCCAACTGGCATTTAACGGCAAATCTGGATGAATTGAGACAAATGAAACGGAGCCATCCCAACGTGTCATTTTCGCATCAAGAATATGCGGCATATAGCAATTCGGAATATGTTCGTATGAGACGCGGTTCAGCGGCTAGTTCAAGAAAGAACCATGAGTAAGTCTGATTTCGATGATTAGGCGTTCCGCTGCCGCTAGCTGGCTTAAATTGGCATGGGGTTCGCTAACAGAATCTTGTACCCACGAACGAACTCCATTGGCCTACCTTGTAGCTGACCAATCATCGCCCCCATTGGCGTGAAGCGAATGGTGGCGACGTTCTGTATTCGAGAGTTCGACCGGATCGGTCTTATTGGCCGGCGCTACTCAGGCCGCCGCGGCGACCGGAGAAGAAGTTGAGATTGCCTTCTTGGAAACCTTCGAAATGAAAGTCTTCTTGTTTCGGCCGATACCAGATTTTGTCGGCAGCCAAGTGATTTCGTTCTTGAGACGTTGCAGTGGTTTGCCAAAACTTGGCAGGAGCGCGCCCGTCGCCACGCATCGTCAATAAATCTTGCGTTTGCGCAAAGTTGATCCGCTGAGCGGTGCCTTCAAACTCTTCGCCCAAAACATGAACGCGGCCGTCTGCTTCCCATTCTAATTCGGTGGGAGCATGAGCGCTGGCTTGCCAACGATTGATGGTCATCGTATCGCTGGTGATTCGCAGCGGTTGCAGCAACAGTGACTCTTGATCCATGACTTGCCAATCGGCCGCTTTGCCATACAACGCGGATACCGGGCCGAATAGACGCACCTGGCCGGCGCTCCATTGTCCTTCCATCGAACGTTGGAATTGAACCTTTAGAAACGTTATGCCATCTGCCGTTGCCATCGGCGTCGCCACCGGCACGGCGTCCCCCGATTCTTGACGCATTGTCCAGAGACTTCCAGGGCCAGCGATGCGAAACGTGTTTTTCTTGGGTTCCAATTCGACACCCGTCGCCCAAACGACTTCCTGAGCCAATAACTCGTCGGCCGTCGTGCGTTGTTGGTGATACACTCGGACGGGCGGAATCGTTCCGTCTTTATTCGGTTGCTCCGCGGGATAAACCGCGACACGCCGCGCCGTGCGCGAACTTGAACCGGTGTCGCTGCCATCCAGTTTTACGGGTTCGGATAATTCGATTACCAAGCGTTCGCCATAGGCTTGTAGTCGTTCGATTCGCTCATCCTCAAGCGGTCGCTCGATCTCCAGTTGCACACTGCCATCCAACGTGAAATCGCGTCCATTGAACTGCAGGCCTTTCTGCCACTTCGCGCTACCACGACCAGGTTTACTCGCGGTACTTTGGTCGGAGTTGGAGCTGGCTCTGTCGGTCGACGGTCCCTCCAGTTTCATGTTCGCGGGGATGACAAAGCTAATGGATCCCGGTTTGTCGGCCCACGCGATCTGTTGTACTTGATCGAAATGAATTTCCGAGCAATTCAAATCGGCCTCGGTCGTCAACAGCCGAGCGGTTCGGTCTTCGGCCGCGGAAACCGTCCAGAGAAATTTAGGCGAAGCGGTTTGCTTTTCGCCAACGAGTTGCGGAACGACTGCGGTCGGAGCTTCGGCAATACCGACGATTCGATCCCCGAACATCCGATAACTGGGGACCCAGTTCGGATCGATCGCGTGTTCGCTGCTCCAGATCGCCTCTTCGATCACTACCTGGCCGTCCAAGTCGATGGATTGCACGCGGTACTTTGCGGCCGCATTCTCCAATAGTTCCGGAGCGTCCGAGCTGCCCGTTTCAGCGGACGCCCAGTCCAACTGGACGATCATGGCATCGGCAACAACATCCGCTCCACGAATCGCGCCGGGTACGGCGTCCATTGGCAACGCTTCTTCGTAACCGACAGTCGCCGTTGGGCCCAGCGGAACCGACGTCGTTGGTTCGGCGGGCTGCTGTGTTAAAATGTCGGACTCTGGACCAATCGGTGTCGTGGTCTGTTGGATCGGAGTGGGAAAATACACGCGAGCTTCCTGGACGGCCGCGCGAACTTTTTCACTCGTCAAACGAACTTGGCCTTGAGCCAATAACAGATCGGGTTCCCAGGTCGGTTTTATTCCTGTCGATTGGGTTCGTTCTCCAACTTGATGCAACCACAGGTAGAGCTCGGCGGCATTCACTTGCGAACGTGCATCCAGCCGGGCTTCGGTTTGCCCAAGAATTGAAATCAACCAACGAGTTGGATCTTCGGGATCAGGATTGGCCGTCATTCGATCCTGGAAGTGCAAGTCGACAACCGCTTTACCGAGCCGCGAACGATATCGCACGATCCCCGGCCCGCTAGCGGCAAACTCGCCTTCGCTCCAGTCGGGCTTTTGGCCTTTGCGATCGTTACTGGGTTTTGAGGTGGCCCGATAGCGAATCATGGGCGCTTGCAGATTTAGTCCCGCTCGAACAACTTCCACATCTTGCACGACGGGTTGTCCATCGGCGGCTTGGGTGGCGTCCATCATCCAAGATTCGACGCCAGTTCGGGGCAATGGACCAGCGACAAACTGTTGCTGATCCACCAGATAATGCAGCATTGTGGATCGCAGTTGAAACACCTCTGCTTCATTGACCACGATGGCGGGAGGCCCGTAGACCCACAGGTCCTGGGCGGTCATTTCTTTCGGAAACCCGAACTTTTCGGGCGGTGCCGTCGAATCTGCCGCGGGTTTCGCGGCTTTGAACTGAACCATAATTGCGGAGCCAAAAATTTGGTATCCGGTCGCTTGGTCCACGACTTGAACTTGCTCCAGAAACTTCGCGGTTAGTCGGCTAAAGCTAAACTCGGCGGGACCAGTGCAGGAAAGTGAGATGGGTTTTTTCGCGCCCTCCGGGATCATGTCCATCCGTTGGACTTGCTGCAGTCGCATATGTCGCATCCCGACAATCTTGGTCAGGGCGGCGTTGGCGGAATGCAAGCTCCCCGAATTTTCGAACGTGATTTGTAATCCCTTGGCCAACCCGGTGGTCGAACCAAATTGGAAATCGACCTCGGCGGTTGTGGTCGCTTCGCTGCCGTTGATCGTCAGTTCGCGAGTATGGATCGCGAATCGATCTTTCGCATCCGTGCCGTCGCGCCAAAATTTAACTCGTCCTAAGAACTCGACGGATTTCAAGTCGCCGTATCGATTCAAGCCGGCGGCTTTTTGTTTGTCAAAAGTGAGGATGGCGTCGTCCATCGCTTCGATCACGATGGGAATTCGGGATTCGAGCGGTCGTGAGGACTCGGTGCCGTCGCCTGCGGGAGCGACCGCAGTCAGTGCAGAACCCCCAACGGAGCCGTCGTCAAACAGCAACAATGTTAGGCCACCGACACGCATCGAGCCATCGTCTTCGTGTTGATAATCGCGGAAGATGACGATGTTGCCATCTGCGTGGATGATGTTGCGGTTATTTTGGTCTCGTTGCCAAGCGTCGGTTGGGAACAGCGACATCCATTGGCCCGGTTGCTCGACTCGTAGAACGCCCAGCAAATCGATTTCGGGAACTCGGTCGGCCGATTGGCCTTCAATCCATGGGACAACGAGCCGCAGATAGATCAAAAACGCGATACAGGCAGCGACGGTTGCCAAGAGTGTTCTGCGAATGGCCATCGATCACGCCTCCAGAGACTTGAGATAAGTACCGACGGTTGCATCCCAGCGTCCTTGAGCGCGGAGGATCGATTCCAAGAGTTCACGGATCGCACCCTGCCCTCCATTTGCCGTCGTGACCGAACGAACGACAGCTTTGACTTCGGCGGCTCCGTCGGCCACGGTGGCTGACCAACCGACCGACTGGAGCACGGGAATGTCGGTCAGATCGTCGCCGATGTAGCACACTTGGCTGGAGTCCAACCCTAAGCCCTGCCAAATTTGGCGAGCCTGCTTCAACTTCGATTCTTGACCTTGAACCAGAAAATCCACCCCCAGTTCTTTCGCGCGGCGGTCGACTAGTGGTGACGAACGAGCAGTTAAAAGCCCAAATTGTCCACCCGCAATCCGCCACAGTTTGATGCCCAAGCCATCGCGAACGTGAAATTGCTTGAACTCTTGCCCTGCGTCGTTGTAGCCGATACCGCCATCGGTCAGCACTCCATCGACGTCGGACAAAACCAACGTGATTCCCAGCAGGTCCGCAATGTCGCGTTCTTTGATGAAGTGACTCAAAAAAGTGCCTTCCCTGGCAAATGAAACTTTGATCGAACCGACTGGTGCACCTGCTGGACAACGTTGGCTGCCGGTGGGCGAATTGTACCCTAGATTGGCTCGGATTCACAACACGAAAGCTCACAGGCAAAACAGGCGGTTTGGGAAATCGCTCAACCTTCAGCTCGGAAACATTTTGATTTTCCATTCTCCAATAATCATTAATCATTCAACCGATCCATTTTAGGGTTAGCCTCGGTTATCGCCGACTCAACCGGGGCTGACGCCCGGCGGCTAACCCCAAAAATAAATGACGACAAAAGACTCGCGAGTTCCGCAAGCCGTCTTTTGTTCGATAGCTAGCATGTGAACATCCTCTATTTTTTTGCCGCGATTCTCTGTGCTTCTTCGTGCCCTCCGTGGTCAATCTACCTCGGTCGGTTTACCTCGTGCTTTGTTAATGTCACCACGCTTGTTCCCGCGTCGCGACTCTTCGATTTAGGTTTGACACCTCGGAATAGTCGTAGAATCGCTCCGTTTTTGGGCGTTAGAACACTTTAGCCTCATGTTTAGAAATTCTCCGTCACACCTTGGGAGACCGGCGGTAGGGGGTTTGTTCGGTCGGTGACAGGTCGCGATGACCAAGTCCTGAGCTTTCAGCCATTTGGGCCCACCTGAATCCCCTTTTATCCGATGGAGAAAACCCCATGTCCAAACAAATCCTCTCTTGCGTTGTCGCGGTTTTGGCCGCCGCTGGTACGTTGTCTACCCCAACCGCGGTCATCGGTCAGACGGACCTGACGGCTTGGTTCAACCAACATGTGGCTCAAACCAATCAGCAATTCCAGCAGTACGAGAACCAGATCACGTACCAGAACATGCAAAACCCCGAGATTCAACGCCAATACCAAGGATACCGGGCCAACGGGGGAACGGGAACGTTTGAAAATTACGCCTTTGGTTGGGCTGCCACAGGAGGCTACACACCGCAGGGTTGGAGCAATTGGAACAATAGCCAGCAACAGATCCAACAACAGGATCGTCAAGCGATTGCCAACTATCACAACTACACGAACAACTTATGGACCGAAACGAATAACCAACGACGAGAGGTCCAAGATCGGATGGCTTACCAACGCGGCGAGTTGCTTTCGGGGAACGGGACCTACGTCAATCCTTGGACGGGCAGTCAGCAAACACTGCCCTACACGTCGGGCACCGGAACGATCCACCAAGACTACTACGGCCACCAACAATTCCAGATGGACGCGTTCGGAAACTACTGGATGCAAAACCCACAAACTGGATTGTGGTACCAAATGAATCGGTTTTAGAGGTGAATCGACTTGTGTTACGGTCGTCGAAAAAGAACAGGACGCGAACTCGTAGGTCGAGTCGCGTCCTGTTTCCGTTGGCTGGACTTACTCCCAACCTAATCCGGCAGTTTCGGTAACGCGATTCAAATGAGCCGCGAGGCCCACTCGATAGACAATTTCCGCGATCTGCGTCGGCGAGAAGTGTCGCTGCAACTGCGCGATATCCTCGTCGGTCATTGTTTGCGGAGCACGAGTCAACTTTCGAGCAAATCGCAAAGCCGTATCCCGCTCCGAGTCAGAATTGGCCGCCAACAACTCAAAAGCATCCCGCTGGCTCCAACCATCCTTCGCCAATTGTTGACAAGCAAGATGTTGGACATAGCCGGCACCATCTTCGATGGCACATACGAACAACAAACAGCCGGCCAGGGACTTGGGCAAATGGGTAGTCGATTTCGCAACCTCCCACTGATCCAACCACTGTTTGCCGGCGATCGGAAAATGAAGCAGCAATGCCGCATGTGGCGCCACGTTAGCAACTCCAACTTTTTCAGGTTCGAGAAGCGGTAGACGTGATTTTCGCTGCTTGGCAATTTCCAGTTGCTTCTGCCAGGACTCGAAATCAGCGGGCAGTTGACGATCCGTGATTGCCGTGCTGACAACGACCGAAGGTTTCTCCAAGTCTGAGGTCGACAAGCTTGTCGAAAAATCACGTTCCATTTCCTGCGGGATACCCAGCGAATCCGTCCAGCGATTCGTCGAATTGTAGCGTCCGACAAGAAACGCGATTTCCAAGATCTCCAGCGGCGAAAAGTGCTTCTCTAGCGCAGCCACGTGTTCGTCAGTGATCTTGTTTGGCGAATATGTCAGAAGTCTCGCAAATTCAAAACCCGCTTGGTTGCGGGGACTGAACTTTTTCCAGTCCGTATCCAGCCACAGCAACATCTCTTCGGTCAAACCTTCTTTCTTTAGTTTGACTTCTTGATGTCCCAAGCAGTAATGGCAGTTGTTGATTCGCGAAGCGATCCAAAACAACTCGACTCCGAAGTCATTGGGCAATGTCATGGCCGGGTCAGGTGTTCTGGACCCACTCGATTGAAACTCTTTGGGCAAATACAACCGCCTCATCCGACCGTTGTTGACGACCCCCAACGATCCCGGCGGTTGGCTGGCATCGGCGGCCTCTTCGAGCAAGGGCAATCGAGCTTCACGATGTTTCAGATCGTCCAACGCCCGCAAAATCGCAGCGCGGCCTTGTGGGATTTTCTTCGGCTGCGCGGATGTCGAATCCTGTGCATTCAACAGTCCATAGGCCCAAAAGGTCCACGACAAGCCCAACGCACTAACAATATGGTTCATTTTCATGAGAGGTTTCCTTTATTCCAACCGGCTAATGGTTTGCGCCGGAACCGTCGTTACCAGATATTCGATGGAACTTTGGCGGCCCGTTTCCCCTGCGGAACCTTCGAACTGAAGTTCGACTTCGAATTTCACGTTCGTGACGTACATTTCGCCGTTCGACAAGATTCGAAAGTCCCGTAGCTTGACTCCTTTTGCCAACGAGTCGTCGGCAAAGAAGACCGGAGGCGTGGCCGAGCGCAAATCCTCCGCGCGCTTGCCAGCCTTCCATTGCTCCAGTGACTGCGTCAGCAAGGCCTTGGCGGCCTCCACATCGGATTCTGGCGCCCGGACTTCCCTGGGTCCACATCCCGTAAAGATGAGACAAAAGACAATCAAACAAACGCCAACGAAGTGTTTTGCGTAGTTGGATTTCATTGTACTTCGCTCCCGGAAAATGCTTCTCCTCCGTTTCGCGATCCCATGGACCGCCATGCGGCAAGTTCGACGTCATCAGCGACAAACGCAACAGACCCATCACAGCGACCAACATTGACACCCGCTGGGTGAAAGCTCTGAGCAACCGTGGCGATCCGTCCTGGTGGGAACATGCAGGAACGACTGTTGGGAACGTCGACGTGGAAGTAGATCGAAGTCGAGTGATATCCTCGCAACCATGGCGCACCAACGTCGCTGGTGCGTTGATAAGTCAAGTTGGTCGTGTCGATCGCACGGCAGTCCGCCAAAGCAGCATCGGCATCGGCTGGGTTCGTTTGTGGCCAAAACGTATCGGTCGCTGAGGAAATTGCATTGCTATGGTCGCCTTTGCCGTGCTCGCTGATCGATGCCGTATTCGACGACCCGTCCAAGATTTCGGCCATTCGCAAATTCGAATTAAGGAAGAAGATGCCGTTCGGATCGGGTTGGCCAAAGTTCGGGTCCGATGAATCTGTGGTCGCCCGACCCCACAAAATTCCCGAGCCTTGATTGAAGCGGTAATTGGTACCCGCAAAGCCCGGCGGCATCAACGATTGTGGATCCGTGGGGCAGTTTAAATTTCCGATTGGTAATGCGCGTGCAGCCGTATTGTTGGCATGCGAATAGGCCACAGTGAAATCGATCGTATCGTAAACATTACCCAACTCCATGTAGGGCAATAGTTTCGAGTGTGTTGAAAATCCGAGATTATCGCGGCCAAATGGAAATCGTTGTTTCGCGGATTCGTAATTCAACAGAGCCAAATTAAGTTGTCGAATGTTGTTGGCACATTGCCCACGTCGCGCGGCCTCGCGAGCCATTTGAACGGCGGGCAACAACAAACCCATCAACACGCCAATGATGGCGATGACAACCAGCAACTCGACCAGTGTAAAACCTGTACGAGCCGAGCGAAAAGAGTGTGAAGTCGACATAAGTCAATTCCTTTGTTTGTGTGAGTGCAGCAAAAACCAACCAGCGATCTTTCGCGGAACGAGGTAACCAATCGTTCCAAATCGCACTTGAGCGCAGAGATACCTAAACCAGGCGAATCGCCTGAATCCGAGAGCAGATAAAATCGCGAACTCCGTCGCCACTCCGAAAGTTCCACAGTCGCCAATCCAACCGAACAACGACAACAACTCCAGTCAAATCGAACTGGAAGCGGTCGGTGACCGTCGCGGGGCAACCAATTGCACTTGCGAGTTATCCGGGGCACGAACCATTTAGGTATGGTCAATGCACCAACTCAGCAAAACTTGGAACGCCAGATTGAATGTCCAGGGGTGTCTTGTGTCAGCAGAACGAATCAGCCGACTTGGTTTCGAGAAAGGCGATGAGGTTGGGTAACGTCCAAAGCGGTTCACGTAAACTTGGTAAAACCACGATGGTCGTGCAGGCCAACCAACCACAAGTCCAATTCACAAGACGCTCCGACACGGAGCAGGCGAAAAGAGTCGGACTAAACCCGAGGGGGCCGAAATAGATAATACGTGAAATTAACAACCCGAATTTGAAAATCCATGACAGGATCAAAACCACCCGAACGAGGAATCTCCATCTCATTGGAAGTGGCGACGAAGTCTACGCCATTTGCTCGCACTGGATCGAGTGCAACTGGCGAAAGAGACCATGTGTCAGGCAACTGGCGACAACCTGGACCGTGACAAGGCACCTTTGGCGAGCGGTGTTTCGTGGAGAACCGGGGGTTCGGGCCCCGACGATCAAGCTCCAACACCAATCGCTCGGCGGAACTTAGATTCGCGTCTGCGGCAAAGCTACCCCCGACCGAAACGGCCATCCACTCGATTTTGGTAAATACGTAATGGCCGCAAGAAGAAGCATGAGCAAACGCGGCAAATTGGAGGCATACCACGAGCGTTGCTCCGCGGACGAGCCAAACCAATTTCGAAATGTTCACTTCACCGCGACACATTGACGCACAACTCCTACGTTCCTCACTCTAGCCGAGTCTGTCGCCAAATCAAGTTCCTTTTTTGTAACATGGAAACAAATATGGACTCGGCTGCCGATTGGATCCAGTCGGTGGTGTTCGATTTGGATCCTGAAAAGCTCTCTTGAAGGAGCCGATTTCTAGACTTTATCCAGACCAGTTGTGAACCTCTCTTCGCCCCACGAGATCATGTAGACTTGCACGACCGGACCGCCAAGCGAATCGATATGTGATTCGGAGCCGTACGGGGAGTCGATTAACGGTGTTACGGCGGACCCATCGAAAAAGATCACGCCACACTTGGACAGTTGAGCCTTCGATGTCAACAACGCGACGGTTGCGTCGAGACCCTATATTCCTAACAGGGGTGACCTGCTCCGGCAACGCAATGAAAAAGATGGCATCTTTGAATTCGCCTCTAACGGGCCAAACCCATGGGCGATCGTCCTTTAATTTAGAGCTCTACCATGAAAATTTGGTTCATTTCCGATACGCATACTCTCCATGCCGAATTGACGGTGCCTTCGGGCGTTGAGATCGTGGTGCATTGTGGTGATGAGGCAAATCACGGCAATCCCTGGTTGAATGAACCCGAGTCACGGAACTTTTTCGAGTGGTTTCGTAAGCTGCCCATCCGACACAAGATTTTTGTTCCTGGGAATCACTCGACGGCGATCGAACAGGGACTCGTTCGCAACGAACAGTATCCGGAACTGATCTTTCTGATCCATCAAGCAACGGAGCTGGAGGGCCTGAAATTTTTCGGCTCACCTTATACACCGCGTTTTTTTGATTGGGCCTACATGAAGCCACGACAGAAATTGGACGAGGTCTGGGCCGGTGTCCCGGCTGGCGTTGATATCCTGATCACCCACGGACCACCCAAAGGGATTTTGGATCTGACGAAAGACATCGAGACGAAAGAGATTGTGCAGGTCGGTTGTAGTGCGTTACGGCGGCATGTGGAGACGCGAATCAAACCACAAATTCATGCGTTTGGGCACTTGCACGATGAGTCAAGCATCAGCAACTTTGGTCAATACCATCGCGGTGCCACTCGGTTTGTTAACGCGTCCTGCTGCAACTTACGGATGGATCTGGTCAACCATGGTTTGGTGCTCGACATTTCATGAGTTCAAGTCTCTGCGCCACTGCGAAAGCATCTCGGACAAGCGACTGACGTAGCCCATTCGTCCAAAAATCCGCATTCCCCGCCATTCAAGCCCCCGCGAGGAACGCTTCTCGACGAGGTCTGGATCGTCTAGAATTGCAAGTTGGTTGGAACCGGTCGGGAAACCGTCTGGCGAAACCGATCGGTAGACGAATGTTTGGCCCATTGAAGGAGATTCGAATCGTGTTCTTTTCACGAGTAATATTGCTGTCAGTCGCGATCGGAATCGTGGGCTTCAATGTGGTTGCGGGAGCGTGGGTTCAAGAAGTGCACGAAATGCGAACGTGGACGGATTCCACGGGCAAGCACAAAACGGTCGCTCAATTCATCGAGCTACGCGGGACCAACGTGACACTGAAACTCGAAAATGGCCAAACGCTGCAAGTTGATTTGGAGAAACTCAGCAGCGACGACCGCAAGGCGGCTCGACAAGCAGCCAAAGCCGACAAAGCCAAAACGGTCGAAACAACAGCGAATGATGCCAAGGCAACCGTGGCCGATACGACCTCGCCTGGTTCGACAACCGATTGGGTTCAATGGCGCGGACCCCAGCGTGACGGAATTAGTCGCGAAACGGGGCTCCTCCAGTCCTGGCCCGACGACGGTCCCCCGGTCGCCTTTCAAGCGGAGGGATTGGGCAACGGATTTGCCAGTGTCTCGATTGCCGATGGCCGATTGTTCACCATGGGCAAGTTCGGCGACGAAACTCGGTTGTTGGCCTTGGACGCCAACGACGGCAAACTCCTGTGGCAAGCTCCGGTTGGCAGTGGCGGTGAAGGGCCGAATTGCACTCCCACGGTGAATGGCGATCTCGTTTATGCACTTTCGTTTCAGGGCGATTTGTTGTGCGCCGAGACCCGAACCGGCAAAGAAGTTTGGCGAACCAATTTCCAAACCGACTTCGGCGGACGCATGATGTCGTCGTGGGGCTACAGTGAATCTCCACTAGTCGATGGTGATGCGTTGATCGTGACGCCAGGAGCGCAAGACGCGGCCTTGGCTGCCTTGGACAAGAAGTCGGGCCGTGTCCTTTGGAAAACACCGATGCCCCCGAATCCCGGAACCGCCGGCCAAGATGGCGCTGGGTATTCTTCGGTCGTGATCAGCAACGCGCGCGGTGTCAAACAGTACGTTCAATTTACGGGCCGGGGCATTATCAGCGCGGACGCCAAGACCGGGAAGTTCCTGTGGGGCTATAACCGAATTGCCAATGGAACGGCCAACATCCCGACCCCGATTGTTCAAGACGATTTGGTATTCTGCTCTTCAGGCTATGACGACGGTGGATCGGCTTTGCTGCGAATCACGGGATCGAAGAACAATTTGTCGGTCACAGAAGTCTGGTACAAACGTTCCAATGAACTTCAAAACCATCACGGGGGTATGATCTTGTTAGGTGACAATATCTTTATGGGCCATGGTCATAACAATGGATTTCCCGTGTGCTTTGCTTTGAAAACCGGGGCAGACCAGTGGCGACCGGGGCGCGGGGCCGGGACCGGTTCCGCTGCCATCACCTACGCCGATGGACGATTCTATTTTCGTTACGAAAATGGGGTGATGGCGTTGATCGATGCAGACGCCAGCGAATACTTCGAACGCGGACGCTTTCGTATCGGCATCAACAATGGACAAAGTTGGCCGCATCCGGTGATCTCGGACGGCAAACTTTATCTTCGCGACCAACATCAGCTGATCGTTTACGATATTCGGCGAAAATAAAGGCTGCATGTTCAAGTTTATTCACGCCGCGGATCTACATTTGGACAGCCCCCTGCTGGGTCTGGAACGCTACGCTGGGGCTCCCGTTGCGGCGATTCGCTGTGCGACTCGGCGGGCGTTGGAAAACCTCGTGCAATTGGCGATCGAACAAAACGTCGACTTCGTGCTGATTGCCGGAGACGTCTACGATGGCGACTGGAAAGATCATCACACCGGATTATTTTTCGCGAACCAAATGAGTCGTTTGCGATCGGCCGGGATTCCGGTAGTCTTGATCGCAGGGAACCATGACGCCGCGAACCGCATGACGCGGACACTCAAGTTACCGGACAACGTTGAATGTTTGTCATCCGACCGACCGGCAACGGCTGCGAATCCATTGTTTGCGAAGTTAGGGGTCGCGATCCATGGTCGATCGTTTGCGGAACCGGCCGAGACGGAGAATATGGTTCCCGATTATCCACCGCCTCGCAGCGGGATGTTCAACATCGGACTTCTGCATTCTTCACTGATCGGTACATCGGGACACGATCCATACGCCCCATGTACGTTGGATGATCTCAAGGTCAAGAACTACCAGTATTGGGCGTTGGGGCACATTCATTGTCGGGAAGTTGTTTGCGACAACCCTTGGGTTGTCTACAGCGGGAACACGCAAGGGCGACACATTCGGGAAGTCGGCGCAAAGGGTTGTTATGTCGTCACGGTCAACGACCAAAACTTGGCCAGTTTGAGATTCGAGTCGCTGGATGTGCTTCGCTGGACGAATTGTCGCTTGGATACCACGCACCTGAGTACCATTGATGAGCTGTATTCGCTGTTTCGCGACCAACTCATGGACCAGCGTCGGCAAAATATCGGTTACCCGTTGGCAGTGCGAATTGAGGTCGTTGGTCGATGTGAGTTTCACGAATCTCTCCGGGCGGAACCGGACCGCTGGACCAATGAATTCCGCGCGGCCGCCATCGAGGTGGCACCCGATGATGTGTGGATCGAAAAAGTTCGATATCGGACTACCAACAGCACAACTGCCGTTGCTTTGGGCGAAGGCCCGGTTGCCGACATCGTGAACTACGTAGCCGCTTTGCCAGCCGACCCAACAGAATTGTACGCGGTCCTGGAGGAACTCGCGGATTTGAAACGCAAACTGCCTTATGAAGTAACCGCCGAGTTGGGAGATCTGACCAACCCTAGTAATGAACTGGTCGCCGAGTGGTTGGAGAGTGCCAAGGCGATCATCCTGCAACAGATCGGAGCGCAGAAAACAGAATGAACATTCTGCGTCTGGATCTCGTCGCCTTTGGGCCCTTCGAGCGGCAGTCGCTGCTGTTCGAGCAACCGCAACCGGGGTTGCATTTGGTCTTTGGAAACAATGAAGCGGGTAAAAGCAGTTGCCGCCGTGCGATTGGCCAGTGGCTATTTGGCATTCCGCACAAGTCGACCGACAATTTTCGTCACGCATCGGCGAAGCTCCGGATCGGCGGTCAATTGCGCAATGGGCTCGGGCAAACACTCGAGTTTCTTCGGAAAAAGGGACGCAAGGATACGCTGCGGTCGATCGACGATGGAGCCACACTGGCCCCGGAATTACTCGCACAATTTCTCGGTGGCGTGGATGCCGTGACTTTTTCACAGCGGTTTAGCTTGGATCATCAAGAATTGATCACTGGCGGACAATCCTTGGGTTTGGGCAGCGAGCTGGGAGAAGTGTTGTTTGCGGCGGGAGCCGGAATTGCCGACATCCGCGCGATTCAAACCTCGCTCCACAATCGGGCCCGTGAATTGTTTCTATCGGGGGGCTCGAATCCCAAAATCAACGAACTGTTGCGACAAGTTTCGGAGGCCAAGGCCACTCAACGAAATCGGATGTTGTCCGCTGCCAATTGGGCCGAAATTGACCTTCAACTACAACAGTCTCAAGAGCGCAATAGCTTGCTGGATCAGCAATTGTTGGAGCTACGCCGTGAGTTGCGTCAGTTAGAACGTTGGCAACGCGCGATGCCGCAAGTCGCTCGTTGGCGGGCATGTCAAGCGGCGTTGGAGAACCTGCCGCATGCTCCTCGATTGCCCGAGGATATTTCCCAACGCCGTGTTCGCGCGACGACCAGTTTGTCGGCGGCCATGCGGGCCAACCAAGAGGTGGAACAACGAATCGCGAATTTGACGAACAAGCTTCGAGCGGTCCACGTGTCTGCTGAATTACTACAAGTCAAAACATTGATTCGTTCGTTGCATACTCGGCTGGGTGGCATCCAAAAGGCGGCCCAAGATCGCACTCGGCTGGTGGCCGAGTTACGGGTCGCCGAAAGTCAGTTTGCGGAATGCCAACGAGATTGGGAAGACTTTGCTGGTGACCCCAAGGCGAGCGATGTCCAAATCGGAGCACGAGTCCGGAGCCAATTGCAAAGTTTGGCAACTGCGTACGTGTCGGTCACAGAACGACACTCGCTGTGCGAGGCCACTGTCGTGCGACTGGAACGGGAGTTGGACAAGTCGCGTCCCAACTTCGCTTCAACCGCATCCACCACAATTGCACCGATTGAACAATGGCAGGTGACGTGTCGTTCGTTGGCCAAGTTTGCCGACTTGGAGCAACAGGCCCAAATGGAATTGCAGCAACTGGCTGAAGATTCCGCCCGTCTGACGACGATGCTTGATTCCTTGCCATTAGGTCCGCATACCTCGGAGTCTCTCGTCGGATTGGCACTACCGTTGGTCGAAACCGTTGAGAAATTCCTGCATGAACATACCGAGAATGAGCAAGGGATCGAGGTTGCTCGCACCAACTTGAAACGTGCTCGTCAAAATCGACATGATGTGGAACGCGAGTTGAACATCATGCGGCACACCGAACAAGTTCCGACGGAAGCGGAGCTGGCGGCCGCACGCGACGCTCGGAATCAGGCTTGGGAATCACTCTCGGAGGCACATCCGTCAACCCACACGGCGAGTCAAGAATCGAGTGGAAATTCGGACGATTTGTTGTCGGTCTCCGAACCGGACGCACCAGAATCTCGGGAGCAATTTTGGGATTTGACCTTGGCGGCGGACGTGATTGCGGATCGTCTGCGGCGTGAAGCAGGTCGTGTGGCCCAGTTGGCTCAATTGCTCGTCGATGTGGAAAGTGCGCAGTTGGAACTTTGCCGTTGCGAAGAAACGTTGGATTCCGTCATTCGCCAGCAAGAAGTGTGGCGGGATGTCTGGGTCGCGTTGTGGCGGCCTTGCCAAGTGACGCCGTTGTCGCCGCGTGAGATGATATCTTGGTTGCGACGTTGTCATGAAGTGCAACAGGCGATCCGCGCGAATCGGCAACTACGAAGCCGGTGCGCGGATCGAGAACAACAGATTGCGAACGCGCGAGAAACGGCGTCTCACTTGCTGCATCAGATGGGGTTGGGCGAGCCATTGCCATCCGAAAGCCTGGCAAACGTCTTACTGCGAGCGGAACAGCAGATCCAAAGCCTTCGCCGTGATGAACAACAGAGAGAGCAACGGCGCCAGCGGGAAATCGACTTGCAGTTGTCGCTTTCGGAAGCTCGCGTGGCGTTGGAGGCGGCATTTGATTCGCGATTGGAATGGCAACAGCAATGGACAGAAGTCTTGAACACTGCCCGCTTGAATCCAGTTCTGGGCGCTCAAGACTTGCCTATGATGTTCGAGAAGTTCGACCGCTGGCAGTCCCTGACCAAGGAACTAGCGAAGCATCGACAACGAATTGCGGGAATCGATCGTGACCAGGCGGCATTTGACGCCGAAGTTGCGCCCCTGCAGATAATCGATCCGGTCGCAGCCAACTTGCGCTCGGAAGAAGTTGTCGCTCTGCTGTACGATCGTTTGACGCGGACCGAACAAGAGTTGGCTCGGCAGGAACAATGGCAGGCCCAACTGGAGGCGGAACACGAGGAACGACAGAAGCAAGTTCAGGCCATGGCGCAATGGGAGCAGGAACTCCAGCATCTGTGCGAATTGGCCAACTGCAAATCGGCCGACGAATTGGCGATCGTCGAACAAGACTCTCTGCAGCGAATGCAGGTTGAGCGAGAGTTGGGGGAGGTTCAACGGCAATTGTTGGAGTTGGCCGAGTCCGAAGAACTTTCAAGTTTTGTCCGCCAAGTGGAGCAAGGGGACGCGGACAATCTCGCGTGGCAGATGGAGAGGTTGCACGGAGAGATCACGGCCACCGAAGCACAGCGATCCGTCAATTCAGAAACGGTTGGCCGCCTGAAACGTGAGCTGGAGAATTTGGACGGGAACTCCGCGGCGGCGCAGGCTCAAGAGGAAGTTGTGCAGGGTATGGCGGCGATTCAACATCATGCCCAGCATTACATTCATTTGCGGCTGGCCGCGGGAATCTTGGGTCGCGTGATGGACCGATATCGACAAGCCAATCAGGGTGGTGTGTTGGCTCGGGCTGGCGCATTGTTCTCGGAGCTAACGCTGGGATCATTTGCTGGGGTGCAAGTCGAAATTCAAGAAAATGGTGGGATGCAAGTAATGGGCATTCGACCGGACCAGGGGACAATGGTACCAACCACGGGCATGAGCGAAGGAAGTTGCGACCAACTGTATTTGGCGTTTCGGATCGCACTATTGGAAGCCTACTTGGAGCGAAATGCACCAGTGCCCCTGTTGGTGGACGACTTGTTGATCACGTTTGATGATCGTCGCTCGGTGGCTGCGTTGCGGGTTTTGGCAGCGTTGGGTCGACAAACGCAAGTCATCTTCTTCACGCATCATCAGCGACTCGTAGAACTAGCCCAACAGCATTTGGCTCCCGAGACGTATTCGGTGCAGACATTAGAGTCGCGTTAAAGTCCGCGTCTTGAGTTTGCGTACTGCGGGATCGTGACCTCGCGGTAGAGAATGCGTTCGAAGATCTTGCTGCCTTAAGTACTTGAGATTTCAAATTTCAAATTTCAGATATGAGATTTGAGTTTTTAGATTTCCGATCTGAAACTTGAAATTATAAATCCCACGACGTCTCGGGGCCGGCCACGCTTTCTGGCGAAACGATCTATTACCGGACATCTTTTACCAAGCCTCCTGCGACACGACCGATGCAAAACCGATGGCGGGGGATTTCACTGGCTTCATTACGTGGTGTTCCCGCAGAAGTTCCGTATAATTCGTGGGACGATTTGGACGCTCGTCGTCCGTGCCTGCCTGTTTTTCCCACCAATTCGCCCACCCCCACCTGAGTTTGATATGACTGTTGGCCGTTTTTGCTTTCCGGGTCCTGATATGTGGTTCAAGTTGATTCTTACGTTGTCAATATCGACCCTATTGGCCGGGGCTGGTCGTGGCCCGATTCATGGAGCCCAGGTAGAAGCTGCTGCCCAAGACGGGATCGCTTCTAGGGACTTCGTAGTCGATTCGGCCGCGGTCTTTCATGTTCCGGGCTTCGAACGCGAAATGGCACTTCTTCGACGAATGCACGAGCTGCATCAACCAAGTGCTTTTTCTGATTGCACCTTGTGGGATCGATGGTTGCCGCACGCCAGTCTATGGGCCGGGCCTGTTGCCGCTGGCAAGTATCGACAATCCCTATTGAACCGGCGCATCGATACGGAAGGCTATGTAGCGATGCAACAACATCGGGGCATGGCCCATAGCGATGGTTGGCCGTTTCCGGCGTGGCAGCAGAGCACTGGGGTTGGATACCACTTTTCGCTGGAGCATGACCACTGGGCGGTTCATCATTTTCGCACCCCTGCCCTAACGGATTTGCTCGGGTGGACGATTGACGGAGCGGAAGTATTGGGACTGGACGTGCAGCATGGATTGCGGCTCAAATCAACGGCTTCGACCGTGACGATTACAACTCCCCAATTCCAGTGTGGAACGATCGTGGCTCCCTTTGTGCGGTTGGAGTGGGCGGTGTCGCCTTGGGCCCTGACCGATGTTGCTCGGTTGCGTTGGCAAATGGAGGGCGAAACCGAATGGAACGCCGAGCGGTTCATGGCGTTTACACCGGAACGAAGCGACGGCCAAATGTCATTCGCGAATATTCCCACGTATCGGCATCCCGCATACGCGGGACTTCTGGCCCGTTATCAGGTGGAGATTCAGTCGACCGTGGGCACCGAGATTTCACTCAAGTCGATTCTGACCGCCATCGATACTCGGCATCCCATTACGAACTCCAGTTATCTTCGCGCGTGTGTCGAGTACTTCTCTTGGACGCAGGACCTTGAATTCTTGCGGTTGAACTTACCGCGAATGCGGAAGGCCATGAAGTTCATGATCGACGAGTTTGGTCTGCGGCAACACGGGCATGTGCTGGTTCCCTGGGTGGGGCACGATGGTCGCAGTGGCATCGACTACGACGGTCAGGGCCATAAATCGGTGCGTCCCGGTTTGGGAGTTGGCAATAATTATTGGGATCTGTTGCCGTTTGGAGGTCACGACGCGTTGGCGACCATTTACGCCTACGATGCGTTGCGATTATTCGCGGACTTGGAAGAGGCGGTCGAGGCGCATCCCGAATGGTTGATGGAAAGCGGATCTGGGACGACGGGGGAAAAACCCGCAACATCTGGTCTACCCGCAACTGGTATACCTGCGGCAACAACCCATGAACTGCGAGAACTTGCGGAGAAGATTCGCATGAATTTTCAACAACGATTTTGGGACGAAGCGAATCGAAGATTCATTGGTTGGGAAGACTTGATCGGCCAACGCTACGATTACGGTTTTACATTCGTGAATTTGGAAGCGATTTATTATGGGTTGGCTAGTCCTCAGCAAGCCGAACAGATCTTCGAGTGGTTGGATGGGAAGCGAATCGTAGAAGGCGATACTTCCCAAGGCGCGGATATCTATCATTGGAGATTCGCTCCTCGCGCGACGACTCGGCGCAATATCGAATCTTATGTTTGGGCTTGGTTATCACCGGAGTCGATCGAATGGGGAGGCCAAGTCCAAGACGGGGGGGCCGTTTTGGGCTTCAGTTACTTTGATGTCATGTCGCGACTTGAAACACAAGGTCCGGACGATGCCTGGCGTCGTCTCCAATCCATCATCAAATGGTTTGATGAAGTGGAGACCGAGGGCGGATACCGCGCCTATTATGGACAGCCGGGACGCGGCACGCTTCAAGGAGGCGGAACCGCGGGGGGACTGGGGTTGGATCACGAGTTCTTCGAGAGCGTGTTGGTGCCACAAGTTATGTTGTATGGATTCATGGGTTTTGAACCAACACCAACCGGGTACAAGGTCTGCCCGCGGTTGCCCAAAGATTGGCCATCGTTGACCATCTATAACGTTCACTACCGAAAGAAACTGCTGACCATCACCGGATTTGCGGATGGTCGCTACGAAGTGGTGGAAGACTAACGAAAAATTTGCTCTTGCCTGGAAATCGCCTGGGACGGACCAAGCCTACTCCGACCTGACCGTAGCAAATTCTTGCGACAGCCAATGGCCCAAGACCGTTGCGAGCACGGCCAGGATCGTTGTTCCCAGACCAATGTCCCAAAGGCGTTGGGAAACACGAGGTAAGTCGTCGGCCACCAACAGGCTGACGATTCCCAGCAGGACGGCACCAATGGCCAAGACCGCAGCATATCGAAACAAAAACAGCCGGTAGCGAGGTGCGGCGAACGACAAATCCAAGCGATTCATGAGGGGCTCCCTTGCAATATCGGAACGTTGGATTCTAATTCCAGCACGAAGTGTACGAAACCAGCGATGGGCGGCCAATGCCAACTGTTCGTTTCACCCAAAATTGCCTGGAAACTCCCTGAAATGACCGCCGCAAACTCGCCCGAAGAAGTGGAACTCCAATCAGCAGACCTTGGCGACTTCGTGCGTGAGCCCTGGGATTTGGCGGCCTACCGACGCCGGAGAAGTGAAATCGCGGGAACGTGGCGCGCGGATGGGCTCCGTTACTTTTCGCTCGGGTATTTTTTGAAAAACTTGTACGGGCAACGAGTCCAAAAGGTCAGCATTGATGCGGGCCTCACTTGCCCCAACGTCGACGGAACGGTGGCGTACGGTGGGTGCAATTTCTGCGACAACCGTAGCTTTAGCCCTTCCCGACGGATGCCGCGACGAGATATTTTTCAGCAAATCGAGGCGGGTATCCGACTCCTGAAGTTGCGGTATCGGGTCGACAAATTCATCGCTTACTTTCAACCGGCAACCAATACTTACGCGGAGATCGAAGATCTGCAGTGGATGTACGCGCAAGCTCTTCGTCATCCACAAGTTTGCGGCATGGCCATTGGCACTCGGCCGGATTGTGTTCCGCCGGAAGTCATGCAAGTCTTGGAGCAAGTTTCCAAACAAGTCATGTTGTCGGTCGAGTATGGCATGCAAACCATGCACGACCGATCGTTAGCTTGGATGAATCGCGGGCACGATCACGCGGCAACCGTCGATGCCGTTCAGCGGAGTCGAGATCTGTCGTTCGAAGTCTGCTTGCATATCATGCTCAGCCTCCCGACAGAAACGCGCGCCGACATGTTGGAAACCGCGCGGGAAGTCGCTCGACTTGGTGTCGATGCGGTGAAGATTCACAACCTGTACATCGTCAAGAAAACCCCGTTGGCCATGATGTGGGAACAAGGCGACGTCCGCTTGATGGAACGCGACGAATATGTGGAGACCGTCGTGGATTTTATCGAACGCTTGCCGCCGGAAATGATTGTCGAACGGATCAGTGGCGATGCCCCCAGCGATTATTTCTTGGCGCCCACATGGTCGCTGGATAAGCCAGGGATTTTGCTGGCCATCGAACAGGAATTCGCTCGGCGCGATTCTTGGCAAGGCAAGTTCTTTGGGAAATAACAAGTGCTTGGTCACCACCCAAGCTGAGGAATAGTCCGGACATAACTGCCGGATTTTGGGAGAGTTCGACCTGTGCGTTTGGTAATGCCCTCATGTGGCAAAGCCGAATTGCGGATGAACTGTCGGCGATTGCTTCTTGAGCGACAGCCGTTTTCCGAACGCAATGGGCTAACTTTCGAGATGATACCCGCACAGCCTTTTCAGCAATGGACGCCTCCTTTTGGCAATGCTGTGAAGCATTGCGATCGGCGTATCCAGTGTCTTTGTGTCGGCCTTTCCGGCCTTTTCTGAACCAGAATCCATTCTAACCGGTGGCTCGCGCACACCGGCAAGGGTTGTTTCGGCCCATTCGGGCTTGTTGTCGCCTGTCAAAATGGTTCACTGCGTTGCGGTTTTGGCCCTGTCAAATTGCTGCACTGCGTTGCCGTTTTGGACCTGTCTAATTGCTGCACGGCGTTGCCGTTTTGGACCTTTCAAATTGCTGCACGGCGTTGCCCTTTTGGACCGAGCCTATGTTGCGTTTTGCTGGCGCTGCCGCAGTTGCAAAGCGGCGGATAGCAGTTTGTCTGGTCCGTCGCGATAAACGTCGCAGGCTGGCAAACCAAATCGTTGTTCCGCTTGGTGAACTTCCGCGGCGGCGGCGGCGGGTTCCATCGTCCGTGTATTGACGGCGATGCCAATAAGTTGGCAGGGATGACGAAGATTCGAAATCTTCAGCAAGATCTCGATCTGATCTTCGATTCGCGGCAATGGGATATTGTCCAGACCTTTCACATGCGTCCGCCCCGCTTCATAACAATAAACCAAACCGTCAGGGGCACAGCCATGCAGCAACCCCAAAGTAACGGCTGAGTACGCGGGATGAGTGATACTGCCTTGGCCTTCGATCAACTGGAAGTCAACCTCTTGTTCGGACAACACCAATTGCTCGATCGCCCCGTTTACGAAGTCTGCGACGACACAATCGACGGGCACACCTCGTCCAGAAATCATGATCCCGGTTTGCCCTGTAGCAAGAAAACGAGCGGAATGTCCGAGTCGTTCTAGCCCCAATTGCATCTCGACGGAGACCACCATCTTCCCCAGACTACAGTCGTGTCCCACGGTGTGAATTCGTGTGCAGCGATTGGATAGGCCATGGCCCGTTGCGATGTCGCGATAAGTATTTCTGCGAACATCAACCAACTGCACGCCTCGCCGCTGTGCCGCTTCCGTGTAGGCGGGGTTCATGTACAAAAAGTCGTGCAATCCACAAACGATGTCCAACCCTCGCTCAATGCCTTCCAGTACGATTGGTTGCCAGGCAACCGGGAGTTTCCCACCCGGTGGAGCAATGCCGACGTACAATGCATCGGCTGTGGGTACCTCCGACAAGTTGGCGACGATGGGTACTTGACCACCGGTCCCAAAAATTTCTTGAGCCGTTTTTCCAGCAGCGGTTACATCCAAAACGGCCGCGATATCCGCGTGTCGATACCGTAATAAATTGATCGCGGTTTTTGCCAGGAAGGGAGTGGAGTATCCGTCGGTCAGTAAAACGATGCGGCGATGCTTGGTCAACACTTGATAATCAAAAGCTGGGTTCGACACGATTTTTCTTTCTCGCCAAAATCGGAGGGTTGATTTCGTCGGACGCTAATTTTTATGGGGTGACCATCGGCCATGTTTGGACGGGCAACCATCGCAGCATGCATGTGCCCACGGCCAAGCGACCGAAGCAACATTCCACTGACGCTGTACCGAAGCAGACCAGCGAGGGTCAGCCCCCTTTTAGGACAAAGCCTATCACGTCCGCGTCGAAAAGAAAACGATAGCGTCGATGGCACGAACGTTAAGATGTCGGGTTGGTTTGGCTCGGTGGTTGCACGCTCCAAAATCGCTCGGGAGGCATTTTCATATCGGTAATTTGCAAACCGAAGTTTTCACCCGCTCTTACAGCGATGCCGTCCGCGATAGGTTCGCCGTTGGCCTCGAGTACCAAAGGCGTTTCAAAGTGTTTATCAAATTGAAGAATGGAACCCGGGCCGATGTCTAGCAATTGTGATATCGGACGTTTTGTCGCGGCAATCGTCACGTTAACGGTGACGGGGACCTTGAGCAAACTTCGAGTGAATTCGGGAAGGTGATCCCAGGAGATGGATTCCTCTGGAGAGTCGACCGAAGTACTGGCGCCGAATGGCACGTCCTTGCCGAACTTGCTCATGTATTCCTGACCTAACTAGGCTATTTTCGCGCTGGGGACTGCCCCCTATGGTCATGGTTTCTTGTTCGGGACTTTGGGTGCCCCGCGAAATGGTCAGACCTGTTTTAGGACAAAGGCCGTTAGACCGTCCCCACAATTTACTTATCGACACTTGCGATCGACTGGCTTTGTTCGAGAAGTTGACGAAACACGCGATCGAACATGCATCGAGTCGGTCCGATGGTAAAATATACGGGTTGGACCGATTAGTCGTGCCCTGGCGCATCAACGAAAACGCTCGGCCTTGTCCCAGACGGGGCTTCCCCTCTCCGGTCATGCCTTTTTATCCGAAATTTTGCTTGCCGTACAAAGGCGGCGGACCGCTACGCCGTGAAGGATTTTTACCTGCCAGTCCATCAACATTTTGTCACCCTTTCAGGCCTTTTCTGGTGGAGAGACTGCGCTAAGGATTTGTCGCGAAATAAGTTCCGGATTTCGAACGTCGAAAGCTCCGAAATGACTCTCGCTGGCTCTGGCGTTTGAATGATTAATGATTATTGAAGAATGATAACTTCAAAATGTACCAAACGTTTAGTTTCAAGCATTCCGTGAGGAAGCAAAGGCTGGCAGCATTTTTCAATTTCCATTTTTCATTTTTCATTACTCATTTCTTGGCCGCGTGTGAACCAAAGACGAATATTTGCCTGGCAGGCGGACTTCCCACGGATGGCAATGCCGATCTGCGGATGAATAC